>NZ_JBSFDG010000011.1:0-379203 GCF_053593775.1 Streptomyces sp. NPDC002092 | reverse complement strand
GGCAAGAGCGTCGTCGCGGTCGGTGTCTTCAACTCCGGCCTGCTCTCCCGCGACCACCCCGCCGAGGGCATGAAGTACGACTACCAGGACGCCCCGACCGACCTGGTGCGGCGGGCGTCGGCCATCGCCGAGGTCTGCGAGCAATACGGCACCACCTTGCCCGCCGCCGCCATCGCCTTCCCCTCCAGGCATCCCGCCGTCGTCAACGTCACCCTGGGCATGCGCACCGCGGAACAGGTCCGGCGCAACGTCGAACTGCACGCTCAGCGCGTCCCCGAGGGCCTTTGGGGCGAGTTGCGTGCGCAGGGCCTGATCAGGGCTGAGGTGCCCACCGCGAGCGGCGACGGCCGCCTGCCCTCTAATCCCCCAGAGCCGACGCACTGAGTGTCCGCACCCACCATGGAGCCGCCGCATGTACGCCTGTACGACCATCAGAACCAGGAGGGGCAGACAAGCGGCCGCCTCCCTCCGCCGTCTCCTGCCGGCAGCGCTCGCGACGGCTCTCTCCGCCGTCCTGCTGACCTCCCTCACCACGCCGACCCCCGCCTCGGCCGCCACTCAGGCGACGTACTACGTCGCACCGAACGGTGACGACTCCCACGCGGGGACGATCTCGGCGCCGTTCAAGACCCTGCAGCACGCGCGGGACGTCGTACGCACGGTCAACAGCAACATGACCGGAGACATCAACGTCTATCTCCGGGGCGGCGCCTACCCGGTGAGCAGCACCATCAACTTCACCTCGGCCGACTCCGGCACGAACGGCCACCGCGTCGTCTACGCCGCCTACCCGGGCGAGAAGCCGGTCCTGGACGGTGGCGTCCAGGTGACCGGCTGGACACAGCACAGCGGGAACATCTGGAAGGCCACGCTCAACCGCGACAACAAGCTCCGGGCTCTCTACGTCAACGGCAAGCGCGCCCAGATGGCCTCGAAGACGATCACCTCGGCCGGCTGCTACGCGAACTACCCGTTCCCGTCCCCCATGCCTTCCTGGGCCTGGGACGGGCCCAGGACGACGTGTGATCAGATCAAGTACCGCCTCTCCGACCTGCCTGCCATCGCGTCCAACCAGGACGACGTCGAGATCAGGACGGCGACGACCTGGACCACGGCGATCGTGGGTGTCAGCCAGGTCACCACCAGCTCGGACGGCGCCAATCGCGTGGCCAAGCTCCAGGAGCCGGGTGCGGCGATAGCCCAGGCCGCGTACAACGGCAACTTCCAGTCCACCGGTACCCAGACGTTCATGAACGCGTACGAGTTCCTGGACCAGCCGGGCGAGTTCTACTTCGACAAGTCCACCCACACGCTGTACTACTACAAGGCCGGCTCCGACGACATGACGACGGCGCAGGTCTTCGCGCCGAGCAACGTGTCCACCCTCATCAAGATCGCCGGCACGTCCACGACCGACCACGCGAAGAACATCACCCTCTCCGGGCTCACGGTCGAGCACTCCGACTGGAACCTGACCAATGTGGCGGGTTCCGTGTTCCGGCAGGGCCAGCAGGGCAACGCCAGCACGAACGTGTACACGACGAAGAACTTCCACGCCTACTCGTACCGCAACGTCGACCTGCCGCCGGCGGCCGTCCAGATCGAGAGCGCCGACGGGATCGTCCTGCAGCGCAACACGGTGCAGCACACCGGCGCCGACGGGATCACCCTGGCCAACGACGTGTCGAACTCGCAGTTGACCGGGAACCTCACCAATGACATCGCCGGATCCGCCATCACCGTGGGACACCCTCAGCACGTGTACATCGGGACCGCGGACCCCGACCCGGGGGACCCCCACGAGAAGTACCCGGTGAACGTCGAGGGCGTCTGCAAGAACATCACCGTCACGGACAACTACCTCTACGACAGCGCAGTCCTGTTCCAGGGTTCCAGCCCTGTGTCGGCGTACTTCGCCGACACCCTGGACCTGGAGCACAACCGGATCGAGAAGTCCCCGTGGGCGGGCATCACGCTCGGCTGGGGATGGGACAACTTCGACGGTACGCCGAACAGCAACGTCATCTATCCCGGGCACCCGACCACGACGGCGAGGAACAACACCGTCAAGTACAACGAGCTCATCGACACCATGCAGGTGCTCTTCGACTCCGCTCCCATCTACACGCTGGGCAGCCAGCCGGGCACCGAGATCAGCAACAACTTCATCCAGGGTGAGCCGGCCGGCAAGAGGTACGGAATCCACCCCGACGAAGGCTCCGCCTACATCAACGAGCACGACAACGTCCTCGACGTGGACCCGAACGTCATGTGGGTCATGAACACCGGCACCTGGGGCCGACAGAACCACCTGACCGTCACCGACAACTACGGCCCCCGCAACACGATCTTCAGCAAGAGCGTCACGAGCAGCACCATCGACAACGTGCGCGTGTACGCGGACAACGTGTGGCCGTCGCAGGCGTACGGCATCGCCGTGCGCGCGGGTCTGGAAGACGCCTACAAGGACATCGTCCCCGCCGCCGACACGACCCAGCAGGACTACGCGCTGCCCGCCGGCGTCTTCACCGGCAAGGGCGACGTGACCGTTCCGGTGCGCAGCCCGGGAGACTCGACCAAGACGCTCTGGCTGGCTCCCTCCGGCACGACGACCTTCGCCACCGGTCCCACCATGACCAGCGCGAGCGGCACCGCGACGAGCATCAGCGTCCCGCAGACGGCGGGTGACTACCACCTGTACGTCGTGGACGCCCAGGGCAAGGCCTCCGCCGCGTCGAAGGCGCTCGTGCGGCAGCGCTGGAGCTACGTGGACGACAAGGCGGCCGGCGTGACCTACTCCGGCACGTGGTCGAACTGGAACGACACGAAGGACATCAACGGCTCGGAGAAGTTCACGAGCACCGCGGGCAACTACGCCGCGTTCTCGTTCACCGGCTCGGGCGTGCGCTATCTCGGCATGACGCAGCCGAACATGGGCAAGGTGGACGTCTACCTCGACGGCACACTCGCCCAGGCGGGCATCGACGCCTATGCCTCCACGGTGACGAAGCAGGTGCCGCTGTTCGAGAAGACGGACCTCGCGGCGGGCCCGCACACGATCAGGGTGGTGTGCACCGGCACGAAGAACTCCGCCTCCTCCGGCACCGTCTGCGCACTGGACGCGTTCGCCTCCGTCGCGTTCCCCGCGACCAACGCCAACTACAAGATCATCAACAGGAGCAGTTCCAAGACGGTCGATGTCTCGGGCGGGTCGATGTCCGCCGGAGCCAACGTCATCCAGTGGACCGACACCGGAGCCGTGAACCAGAACTGGCGCTTCGTCCCGGTGGGCGACGGCAGCTACGAGATCGTCAGCCGGAACAGCGCCCTGCTGATGGACGTCAGCGGTGGCGCCACCACGGAGGGCGCGTCCATCGTCCAGTCGTCCGACAACAACGTCGCGGACCAGCGCTGGACACTGGTGCCCGCCGGAACCGGCTACTACAAGATCAAGAACGTGAACAGCAACAAGCTGCTCGACGTGTCCTCGGGAGGCACCCAGCTAGTCCAGACGACGGACGCGAACGCCGGCAGCCAGCTGTGGAAGGTCGTGAACGTCGACTGATTCACCAGAGAGGCGAAGGGCGTGCGCGACGGTGCCGACGAAGGAGGCCGGCACCGTCCCGCGGACATCAGGCATCCGTGAGTCCAGGCCCGGCCGGTGTCGCCTCGCTCGGCAGGAACCGCCGGTTCCCACCCAGCTCTCCTGAACTCGGTCCTGCATACGGCCGCCCGTCGGCAGCCCGATCTCCCGGGAGCCACGGCGGTTGCGCGTGCGGCGAGCTTCCGAAGCCAGTGGGATCAGCGGGTGCGGATCCAGACCGTCTTCTCGCGGGTCCACTGGTCGAAGGCGTTGGTCGACTTCTCCACTCCGCCGAAGCCGGACTGTTTCCAGCCGCCGAAGGGGGTAGAGATGTCGCCCTCGCTGTAGGCGTTGACGGAGACCACACCGGCCTGGATGCCGCGTCCCAGTCGGAGGGCGGTGTCGAGGTCGCGGGTCCACACCGAGGCGGCGAGGCCGTATTCGGTGGCGTTCGCCAGGTGCAGCGCCTCGGCTTCGGAGGTGAAGGTCTGGACGGTGACGACCGGGCCGAAGAGTTCCTTGGTGAGTACGTCGCTGCCTTCGGCGGCGTGGGTGATCACGGTGGGCGGGTAGTAGGCGCCCCGCTGGGGCAGGCCATGCGGCAGGCCTCCCGTGTGGATACGGGCTCCGTCGGCCCGGGCGGCCTCCACCGCCGCCGCGACCCGGTCGAAGGCCGTCCGGTTGATCAGTGGGCCCAGTTGCGTGCGAGGGTCCGCCGGGTCGCCGATGACCAGGCGTTTGGCGGCGGTTGTGAAGCGGTCCAGAACCTCGTCGGCGATGCTGTGGTGGACCAGGACGCGGGAACCGGCCGTGCAGTTCTGTCCCATGGTCAGGAACGCGGCTTCGGTCATGTGGTCGATGAGTTCGTCGCCGTAGGAGAGGGCGTCGGCCATCAGTACCTGGGGGCTCTTGCCGCCCATCTCCAGCGAGACGCGTTTGAAGTTGCTGTCGGCCGCGTCCTTGAGGATGCGGCGCCCGGTGTCGGTGGAGCCGGTGAAGGAGAGGGCGCCCACGACGGGGTCGCGGGCCAGGGCGGTGCCGGTGACGGAGCCATGGCCGGGCAGGACCGTGAGGACCCCCTCGGGCAAACCGGCCTCGGCGGCGAGTCGGGCCAGGTGCAGGGCCGAGCGCGGGGTCGCCTCGGCGGGCTTGACCAGCAGGCAGTTGCCCGCGGCGAGCGCGGGGCCGACCTTCCACGCGGTCATGGCCAGCGGGTAGTTCCAGGGCAGGATCGCCGCGACCACCCCGACCGGCTCCCGGGTGATGAGGCCGAGGCCGTCCGGCCCGCCGGGGGCGACTCTGCCGAACACCTTGTCGGCCGCTTCGGCGAACCAGCGGATCGACTCGACGGCACCGGGTACGTCTCCGGTGAGGCACTCGGTGATCGGCTTTCCCGCGTCCTCGCTGTCCAGCCGGGCCAGGATCCCGGTGTCGCGTTCCATCAGGTCGGCCAGTCCTACGGCGCCCGGAACTGACGCTCCGTGACATCACCCGCCAGGCGGGCTTCGCCGACGTGAGCGCACTGCGACGGGCGGTACGCCGATGGCACGACCTGACCCCGCTCGAGCTGCGCGCCGGCCTGCTGGAGCGGTAGCCGCCGACCGGCCCGACTGCTCGGACCGGGCCGAGAGCAGCCTCACTCGGCGTCGGCGACGACCGAGCCGACCCGTTCGGCCAGGCCAGGATCGCGGCGGACCAGCAGGGTCGCATAGCCGATGGAGAGCAGCAGGGCGGCCAGCGCCGCGACGGGGAACCAGTTGTACGGCGCGGGCTGGCCGGGCTTGGCCAGGTAGTACAGCGGGACCAGGATGGCGAGCGCGCCGAGGGCGGGCAGCACCAGGTGGCGGCCGGTGCGGAACTCCTGTGGCCGGTAGCGGCGGTAGTACAGCGGCAGGGCGATGTTGGACGCGAGGTAGACCAGCAGGATCAGGATGGAGCCCAGGCTGGAGGACTCGGTGAAGAAGACGACGGGGTTCATCGGACCGCCGTCGGCGCCCAGCAGATGGCCCAGGCCCCAGCCGCCGATGATCAGCAGGGAGATGGCGGCGAAGGTGACGATCGCGTTGTTCGGCGTACGGCGGGTGGGGTGGACGTAGCCGAAGAACGACGGCAGCAGTCCCTCACGTCCGGCGTTGAACACCAGACGCGCCTGGGAGTTGATGCCCGCGATCAGCACGCCGAGGGTGGAGGTCAGACCGCCGAGGTAGGCGAGGAAGGCCAGCGCGCCGAGGGTGTGGTGGGCGACGTCGATGAACGGGATGCGTGCCGCGCCGAGCCGGGCGACGTCGTAGTCGAAGCCGGTGACCGTGGCGTAGGAGAAGAGGATGTAGCTCACCGTCATGATCCCGATGGAGGAGAACACGGCGCGGCCGACGTTGCGCCGGGGGTTCTCCGTCTCCTCGGCCAGGGCCGCGGAGTTCTCCCAGCCGATGAAGAGGTAGACCGCGAGGGGGAAGCCCGCCGCCAGACCCCTGAGGCCGTGATGGATGTGGTCGGGCAGGAACGGGGCGGCGGAGAGGTTGCCGCGGTGTTCGACGAGGGCGGCGACCGAGACCACGGCGAGGACCAGCATCTCGACGCCGAAGAAGTAGCCGGCCCACTTGGTGGAGACCACCACGCCGCGCAGCATCAGCACCACCGCCAGCCCGGTCAGCAGCAGTGTCCAGATGATCCAGGGCAGGTCGACGCCGGTGTAGTGGTGCAGGGTGATCTGCACGAAGCCGCCGGAGATCGCGATGACGGAGGCCATCGCGATGATGTAGCCGAGTACGGCCAGCAGGGCGGTGGTGACCGCGCTGACCGGCCCGAAGGTCTTGCCCACGAAGGTGATGAAGCTGCCCGCCGAGGGGTGGGCGCGAGAGAACTGGGCGAGCGTGTTGCCCAGCAGGGCGACCGCGACGCCCGCGGCGAGGATGGTCAGCGGGGACGCCACGCCGGCGGTGGTGGACAGGAATGCGAAGCCGAAGAAGAAGCTCATGGCCGGGCCGACGTTGGCCATGGTGGCGGCGGCGATGTCGGCCATGCCGAGCACGCCGCCGCGCAGCCGCTGGGGCGTGCCGCCGACGGCGCCCGGCATCGGCGGCGGGCCGACGGCTTTGGGGTCGGGCATGGCGGCGGCTCCTTCTGATCCGGTGCGGCGGTGCGAGCGGTGCGCTGCGGGATGTCAGCCGGGGTGGGTGTTGTGGTGTGCCTTGACGGCCTGTACGGCGGGGTCCAGCGCGCCGCGGCCGAGTTCGGTGAGCAGGTCGGCGTGGCAGCGGTTGCGTGCCCGTACGACTTCGAGGTCCGGGGCGGGCTGGACCAGGCACAGCCTGCCCAGGAGGTCGGCGGTCAGTTCCCGGACGCCCGCGCCGCCGAGGGCCTCGGCGAGGTCGAGGTGGAAGCGGGTCTCCAGCATCAGCAGATGTCCGGGGTCGTCGGTCAGCTCCATCTCGTCGACCAGCTCCTGCAGGCCACCCAGTCGGTCGGCCGGGACCTCGCCCGCGGCGTGGGCCACGAGGCCGCACTCAAGGAGCAGGTGGAAGGCGCTCAGCGAGGCCGCCTCGCCCTCGTCGTACAGCGCCGGGACGATCGTGTCCCAGCCCTGGGCGACGAAGGTGCCGCCGGTCCGGCCTCGTCGGCGGTCGAGCAGTCCGTCCTGGCACATGGCCTCCAGCGCGCGCCGCACGGTGATCTCCCCGATGCCCAGTTCCTCGGCCAGCACGCCGGCGTCCGGCAGCCGGTCCCCCGGCGAGACGGAGGTCAGACGCACCTGCAGGGCGATCCGTGAGCGGACGAGCTCCGCGCCGGTCTGGCCGCGGCCGGGCAGCACTCGGGCGTCGTGCACACCGGCGGCCGACGCCGGTGCCGGCTGGCCGTAGGGCCCGAACTTGCCCGCTGCATTCACCACGACGTCACCTTAACGGCCTGCTGAGCGGGGGTTACGGCGGGCGGCGGAGCAGGGTCCTGTGCGCGCTCGGATGCATGCTCGGAAAATAGAGCATGGTGAACAGTTAAACAAGACTGTTCTTTTGGATCGTACTGAACTAATTTCCCGGTCACCGTCCCCGCTCCCCTTCATGGATGTGTGATGACCTCAACGATCACCCAGAGTCCGCCCTCCGAGCCCGGCCTCAAGGCCGGCCTGAAGAACCGCCATCTGTCGATGATCGCCATCGGCGGTGTCATCGGCGCCGGCCTGTTCGTAGGCTCCGGCTCCGGCATCGCCGCCGCGGGCCCCGGCATCCTCATCTCCTACGCCCTGGTCGGCGTGCTCGTCGTCCTCGTCATGCGGATGCTGGGCGAGATGGCCGCGGCCAACCCGACCTCGGGCTCGTTCTCCGCCTACGCCGACCGGGCGCTGGGGCGCTGGGCCGGCTTCACCATCGGCTGGCTGTACTGGTTCTTCTGGGTCGTGGTGCTCGCCGTCGAGGCGACCGCCGGTGCGAAGATCCTGGCCGGCTGGATACCGGCGGTCCCGCAGTGGGGCTGGGCGCTGATCGTCATGGTCGTGCTGACCGCCTCCAACCTGGCCTCGGTCAGCTCCTACGGCGAGTTCGAGTTCTGGTTCGCGGGCATCAAGGTGGTCGCCATCGCCGCGTTCATCGTGGTGGGCGGGCTCGCCATCTTCGGTCTGCTGCCCGGCTCCGACCACCCGGCGTCCGGCTTCTCCAACCTGACCGGCCACGGGGGCTTCCTGCCGCACGGGCCCGGAGCGATCCTCACCGGCGTGCTGATGGTGGTCTTCTCCTTCATGGGCAGCGAGATCGTCACGCTCGCGGCCGGCGAGTCCGCGGACCCGCAGGGCGCGGTCACCAAGGCCACCAACAGCGTGATCTGGCGTATCGCGGTGTTCTACCTGGGCTCGATCCTGATCGTGGTGTCGCTGCTGCGCTGGGACGACCCGGCCATCCTCAAGGACGGCTCCTACGTCGCCGCGCTGAGCTCCATCGGCATCCCGCACGCGAGCCAGATCATGAACGCCATCGTGCTGACCTCGGTGCTGTCCTGCCTCAACTCCGGCCTGTACACCGCCTCGCGCATGGCCTTCTCGCTGGCCCGGCGCAGCGACGCCCCCGCCTCCTTCGGCCGCACCACGAAGCGCGGTGTGCCGCAGGCGGCCATCCTGGCCTCGGTGGTCTTCGGCTTCGTCGCGGTCGCCTTCAACTACCTGTGGCCGGACACGGTCTTCCAGTTCCTGCTCAACTCCTCCGGTGCGATCGCCCTGTTCGTATGGCTGGTGATCTGCTTCTCGCAACTGCGGATGCGCAGGATCATCGAGCGGGAGACCCCGGAGAAGCTCGTTGTCCGCATGTGGCTCTACCCCTACCTGACCTGGGCGACCATCGCCCTGATCACCTTCGTCCTGGGCTACATGCTCACCGACACGGCCGACGGCGGCGGACGCGACCAGGTGGTCCTGTCCACCCTGGTGGCACTCGGCGTGGTCGCCTTCGCGCTGGTCCGCGAGCGGCTGGGGCGCAAGCAGGACGCGCTGGTCCCGTAGGACGGGCCTGCCGGTCCCGTACGACAACGGAACCCCGGGGGCGGCAACACCGCCCCCCGGGGTCGCCGCGTCTCCTACGCCACCGCCTCCCCGGCGGCGGCGATCCCGCCCGCCTCCGCCGCCCGCTCCTCGAACTGCGTCCGGTACAGCTCCGCGTACCGCCCGCCTGCCACCAGCAGTTCCTCGTGCGTGCCCCGTTCCACGATCAGCCCGCCCTCGATCACCAGGATCACGTCAGCCGCCCGCACCGTGGACAGCCGGTGGGCGATCACGACCGCGGTGCGGCCCTCCAGGGCCTCGGTCAGCGCTTCCTGTACGGCGGCCTCCGAGGTGTTGTCGAGGTGGGCGGTGGCCTCGTCGAGGATGACCACGCGCTGGCGGGCCAGGAGCAGCCGGGCGATGGTCATGCGCTGGCGCTCACCGCCGGAGAGCCGGTAGCCGCGCTCGCCGACCACTGTGTCGAGACCGTCGGGCAGGGACCGTACGAGATCGTCGAGGCGGGAGCGGCGCAGGGCGTCCCACAGTTCCGCCTCGGTGGCGGTGGGGGCGGCCAGCAGGAGGTTGGCGCGCACCGTGTCGTGGAAGAGGTGACCGTCCTGGGTGACCATGCCGAGGGTGGCGCGCAGGGAGGCGGCGGTCAGGTCGCGGACATCGCTGCCGCCGACGCGTACGGCGCCCCCGTCGACGTCGTACAGACGCGGAAGCAGTGCGGCGATCGTCGACTTGCCCGCGCCGGACGAGCCGACGAGCGCGACGGTCTGGCCCGGTTCGGCGCGGAACGAGATGCCGTGCAGGACCTCGGCGCCGCCCCGGGTGTCCAGGCTCGCCACCTCCTCCAGGGAGGCCAGGGAGACCTTGTCGGCGGACGGGTAGGCGAAGCGGACGTCGTCGAACTCGACGGAGACCGGGCCGTCGGGCACGGTGTGCGCGTCGGGCTTCTCCTCGATGAGGGGCTTGAGGTCGAGCACCTCGAAGACCCGCTCGAAGCTGACCAGGGCGCTCATCACCTCGACGCGCGCCCCGGCGAGTGAGGTGAGCGGCGCGTACATGCGGGTCAGCAGCAGCGCCAGCGACACGACCGCACCCGGCTCCAGGCTGCCGCGCAGCGCGAACCAGCCGCCGAGACCGTAGACCAGGGCGAGGGCCAGGGAGGAGACCAGGGTCAGGGCGGTGATGAACACCGACTGGGCCGTCGCGGTGCGCACGCCGATCTCCGCGACCCGGCGGGCACGGGCCGCGAACTCCACCGACTCCTCCTCCGGCCGCCCGAAGAGCTTGACCAGCGTGGCTCCCGGGGCGGAGAACCGCTCGGTCATCCGGGTGCCCATCGCCGCGTTGAGGGTGGCCGCCTCTCTCTGCATACGGGCCATGCGGCTGCCCATCCGCCGGGCGGGGATCACGAACGCCGGCAGCAGCACCAAGGCGAGCAGGGTGATCTGCCAGGACAGCGTCAGCATGACGGCGAGAGTGAGCAGCAGGGTGACCAGGTTGCTGACCACTCCGGACAGCGTGTTGCTGAACGCACGCTGGGCGCCGATCACGTCGTTGTTGAGACGGGAGACCAGCGCTCCCGTACGTGTGCGTGTGAAGAACGCGACCGGCATCCGCTGCACATGATCGAACACAGCCGTGCGCAGATCGAGGATGAGTCCCTCCCCGAGCGTCGCCGAAAGCCTCCTGCCGAGGATGCCGAGGGCCGCCTCCGCGACCGCGATGAGCGCGATGAGCAGGGCCAGACGTACGACCGTGCCCTCGTCGTGACCCGACACGATCGCGTTCACGACACGCCCGGCCAGTACGGGCGTTGCGACGGCGAGCAGCGCGGTCACCACCCCGAGCAGCACGAACTGCGCCATGCGGGCACGGTGCGGGCGGGCGAAGGCGGCGATGCGACGCAGCGTGTCGCGCGCCAGGGGGCGCCGCTCCTGCTCGGCGTTCATGACACTGTGCAACTGCATCCAGGCTGTGGTCTCCATGCTCATGAGAGAGACCGTAGGACCTCAAGCTTCGTTGAGGTCAATGTTTTCCTGACGTCCCCCGCGAAGGACCCGATGACCGTACGCAAGCCGCTGTCCCCGCTTCAGCCGCTGTCCCCGCTTCCGCAACCCGCCGTTGGCACGGCCTGGAAACCCTCTCCGGATGTGACTGCGGTACACCTTCCCCAAGGGCCACTCCCACGAGGACGATTCCCCCGACGCGTCCCGGCCCGCGTGCTCCGGCAGATCCTGTGCCTGCTGCCGCTGCTGCTCGTGTCCGTCGTGGCCGTGCAGCACCGCTCGGTCCTCGTCGAGGGCTTCGCTCATCTGCGGGCCGCCGAGTGGCCCTGGCTGCTGGCGGCGGCCGGCGCCACCTGTCTGACCTGGGTGGCGGCCGCCTTCACCCGGCAGGGCGCGGTCGTCGACCGGCTGCCCCGGCGGCGGCTGCTGGCCACCCAGTTCGCGGCGGGTTCGGCCAACCACCTGCTGCCCACCGGCCTTGGCGCGGGCGCGGTCAACCTGCGGTTCATGACCGTGTGCGGCATCCCGCTCGCCCGCTCCTCGGCCGCGCTCGCCCTGTATCTGCTGGCGGAGACGGTCGCCCGGCTGAGCCTGCTGGCCGGGCTCCTGCTCGCCTTCCCGGGCGCGCTGCGCTTCGGCACACTGCTGCCCGACGGCGCGGTGGGCCCGCTGCTGCTCGCCGTCGCCGGGGCCGTCATCGGGGCGGCGGCCGTCCTGGTTCTCGTACGACGGCTGCGCACGGCCGCCGTGTCCTTCCTGCGCACGGCGCTGTGCGAGCTGCGCTCGGTGCACACCCGTCCGTCCCGGGCCCTCGCGCTGTGGGGCGGTTCGCTCGCCTTCCCCGCGCTGCAGGCGGCCGGGCTGGTCCTGGTCGGGCTGTCGCTGGGGCTGCCGGTACCGCCCGTGCACATGGCGGTCGCGTATCTGGCGGCGACGGTCGCGGTCGCACTGGTGCCGACGCCGGGCGGGCTCGGCTCGGTGGAGGCGGCGCTGGTCGTGGCGCTGGTGGCCGCGGGCGGCCCGGTGGCCGTGGCGACCGCGGTGGTGCTCGCCTACCGGATCATCACGGTGTGGCTGCCGCTGCTGCCGGGCGCGCTGACGCTGGGCGCGCTGGTCCGGCTGAAGGTGATCTGAGCCGCCTCCCGGACCTCACCAGGGAATCGGTTCACCGTCCCGGAAGAACCCGCCGGTCGGCCCGTTGTCGGGCAGCGTGGCCGCCCACACGATCCCCGCGGCGCCCTCGGCGACGGGACGCCCGCCATGGCCGCCCATGTCGGTGGCGACCCAGCCGGGACAGATCGCATTGACGAGGATGCGCTGCCGACGCAACTCACCGGCCAGCAAGCAGGTCAGGGCGTTGAGCGCGGCCTTGGAGACGCTGTAGGCGGGGGTGCCGCCGCTCATCGACTGCAGCGAACCGCCCTCGCTGCTCACCATGACCACCCGCGGGTGCCGGCTGCGCTGCAGCAGCGGCAGCAGCGCCTGGGTGACCCTCCCCCACTCTCAACTTCGTTCGAGCGGGGGGACCCCCATCGTCCCCGAACAGGTTGGTGTCCAGGGCCCGTTGGACCTCGCCGAGATCGGCCGACCGGGCCTGCGCCCAGGTGTCGTACAGGATGGCCGCGTTGTTGACGACCACATCCACGCGCCCCAGCGTGTCGCCCACCCGGTCGGCCATGGCGGCCACGCTCGCCGCGTCGGAGACATCGAGCTGCACCGCGCTCACCCGCTCCCCGCCCGGGTCGATGCGCGCGGCGGCGGAGCGCCCCTCGGCGAGGTCGCGCGAGCCGAGCACCACATGGTGACCACGGGCGGCGAGCTGCCGTACGACCTCGTATCCGATGCCGCGGTTGGCGCCGGTCACGACGGCGACCGGCGGCGCGCCCGCATGTCCACCAGGGGCTGCCTCGCGATGTCCCTGCCGGTCGTCCGGGCCGACCTGCTCTGCTGCCGGGGGTGCGGGGGTTGTCCCCCGGGAAGACGCAGCCGCTGCCATGAGCAACACTCCCTCTGTACGGTGATCCAGCCTGGCACAGCCGTTCAACGATCGCCCCGCCGGTCGCCGCCCGCACCGGCACCGTCGGAGAAAGGGGCCCAGCATGCCGGTCCGTGCCGAACGCCGGGGACACGTCACCACCGTGGTCCTCTCCCGCCCCGAGGTCCGCAACGCGGTGGACGGTCCGACGGCCGCCGAACTCGTCGCCGCCTTCCGGGAGTTCGAGGCGGACGAAGGGGCGCGGGCGGCCGTGCTGTGGGGCGAGGGCGGCACGTTCTGCGCGGGCGCCGACCTCAAGGCGCTCGGCACCGATCGCGGCAACCGGGTCGCGGAGGACGGCGACGGCCCGATGGGTCCGACGCGGCTCCGGCTGTCCAAGCCGGTGATCGCCGCGGTCGCGGGGCATGCCGTGGCCGGCGGGCTCGAACTGGCCCTCTGGTGCGATCTGCGGGTCGCCGAGGAGGACGCCGTCTTCGGCGTCTTCTGCCGCCGTTGGGGCGTCCCGCTGATCGACGGCGGCACGGTACGGCTGCCCCGGCTGATCGGGCAGAGCCGCGCCCTGGACATGATTCTCACCGGGCGGGCGGTACCGGCACCCGAGGCCTACGAGATGGGCCTCGCCAACCGCCTCGTCCCCACCGGCACGGCACGCGCCGCGGCGGAGGCCCTGGCCGCCGAGATCGCCCGTTTCCCGCAGGCCTGTCTGCGGGGCGACCGGGCTTCGGTGCTGGAGCAGGATGGGCTGGACGAGCCGGCGGCGATGCGGGGCGAACTCCGCCACGGGATGGGGGTGTTGGCGGAGGGCCTGGAGGGGGCGGCACGGTTCGCGGCCGGGGCCGGGCGGGGCGGGTCGTTCACGGACGTGTGAGAAACCGTGCGGGTCCTTCTTCGGCGAACAGGGAGGCCGAACCGGCGCGGCGCATCGTCCGAAACCGCACCGTCCCACCGGCCACCCGGTACGAACTCCTGTGCGGAATAAGGCAGGATGAACGGCTGCACATCCCGAACTTGGAGGTAGCCGGTGAACCGAGCGCTCACCGTGGACGACCTGGTCATCGCCTCAGTCGCGCTGGCGGCGGGCCTGTTGGCCGCGTTCCTGCTGCGCATGCTGCTGCGCTGGCTGGGCAAGCACGCCGACCGCACCCGCTGGAGCGGCGACGACGTCATCGTCGACGCGCTGCGCACGGTGGTGCCGTGGGCGGCGATCGTGGGCGGCGCGGCCTCCGCGGGAGCGGCGCTGCCGCTGACCAGGACGGTCCAGAACCACGTCAACCAAGTACTGACGGTGGTGCTCATCTTCGTCGTCACGGTGACGGCGGCCCGGGTGATCGCCGGTCTGGTGCGGGCGGTCACCACGTCCCGCTCCGGGGTCGCCGGATCCGCCACGATCTTCGTGAACATCACCCGGGTGCTGGTCCTGGCGATCGGCTTCCTGGTGGTGCTGCAGACGCTGGGCATCTCGATCGCCCCGATGCTCACCGCCCTGGGCGTGGGCGGTCTGGCCGTCGCGCTGGCGCTGCAGGACACCCTCGCCAACCTCTTCGCGGGCATCCACATCCTCGCCTCGAAGACCGTGCAGCCCGGCGACTACATCCGGCTGAGCAGCGGCGAGGAGGGCTACGTCGAGGACATCAACTGGCGTCAGACGACCGTGCGCGCGCTCTCCAACAACCTGGTCGTCATCCCCAACGGACAGCTGGCGAAGACGAACATGACCAACTTCATGCGTCCCGAGCAGCGGCTGACCATCCTGGTCCAGGTCGGAGTCGCCTACGACAGCGACCTGGACCAGGTGGAGCGCGTGACCATGGAGGTCATCGCCGAGGTGATGACCGGGATCAGCGGCGCGGTCCCGGACCACGAGCCGGCGATCCGCTTCCACACCTTCGGCGACTCCCGGATCGGCTTCACGGTCATCCTGGGCGTGGGCGAGTTCAGCGACCAGTTCCGGATCAAGCATGAGTTCATCAAGGCGCTGCACAAGCGCTACCGCGAGGAGGGCATCCGCATCCCGGCGCCCGCGCGGACGGTGGCGCTGCAGCAGGGGGCGGTGACCATCCCGCAGCAGCGCGGCCCGCAGGGGACTGTCGTCGAGGCGGGCGAGGTGTCCGCCGCCCGCCTCGACTGAGACCCTGAAGGGTCAACCAGGTCAGAGCGTCGCGGAGTTCTCGTGCCAGTGGCCGCCCCGGCGGCTGTGCGGCGCGGCGAGCGCCGAGCTCACCGGCTTGACCGTCCAGTCCGGGTGGCCGGGCATCCGCGGCGTCTTCGTACCGTAGAGCCAGTCCTTGAGGAATCCGGACAAGTCCTGCCCGGAGACCTCCGAGGCGACGGCGATGTAGTCGTCCGTCGTCGCCGAGGAGTTGCGGTGCCGGTCCAGGAAGCACCGCTCGATGGCGTGGAAGACGTCCTCGCCGACGACCTGGCGCAGCGCGTACAGGACCAGGACGCCGCCCGTGTAGCGCTGGCTGTCGAAGAGGTTCACCGCGTTCGGGGCCGCGACCGGCCCCGAGTCGTGGCGCCACTGGTCGCCGACGCCGTACGTGTACTTCATGCGGTCCTCGAACGTGCTGTAGCCGAGCGAGTCGGTCCAGCCGCGCTCGTAGCGGTACAGCAGTCCGTAGTAGTCGGCGTGGCCCTCGTTGAGCCACAGGTCGGCCCAGTTGGCGGGGCTGACGAGGTTGCCGAACCAGGAGTGGACCAGCTCGTGCATCATGTGCGAGCCGATCTTCTTCTCCTCCTGGAGCAGGAAGTTCGGCTTGTACAGGGTGAGGGTCTGGGTCTCCAGGCCGGTGAAGTCGAAGGCGTTCGGGTTGTCGGAGTTGCAGGGCAGCAGTCCGTACGTCTCGAAGGGGAACGCCCCGAGCCGCTGCTCCAGCCAGTCGACCAGCCCGGGGGTGAGTGCGAGGGCCGGTTCCAGGGCGGCGGCGCGGGCGGTGGGCACGACGTCCCGCAGCGGCAGCCCGTGCGGGCCCTGCCGGTCCTTGACGACGTAGTCGCCGACGGTGATCTGCACCAGTTCGGTGGCCATCGGCTCGCGGGAGCGGTACGAGTACGCGGTGCGGCCGTCGGCGAGGGTCTCGGTGCCGGTGAGCAGACCGTTCGCGACGCCCCGCAGGCCGGCCGCGACGGTGACGCGGAAGGTGAAGTCCGCCTTGTCCGACGGGTGGTCGTTGCAGGGGAAGACGGTGTGCGCCGAGTTCGGCTGCGGGCAGATCGCGAAGCCGTCCGGGGTGACGACCCAGGCGGTGTGCGCGAGGGTACGGCTCGGGTCCGCGCCGTACTCGATGCACACCGTCGTCCGGGCCCCGGCGGGCAGCGGGCGGGCGGGCGTGATCCGCAGCTTCTCGTCCGCCTGCTCGAAGGCGGCGGTGCGGCCGCCGACGCGCACGGAGCGTATGTCCAGGCCGAGGGCGTCCAGGGAGAAGCGGCTGAGCGCCTGGGTGGCGCTGATCCTCAGGATGGCGGTGGCGTCGACGAGCTTCGTCGTCGGGTCGTAGGAAAAGTCGAGATGGTAGGCCGAAGCGCGGTAGCCGTCGTTGCCGAGGCTCGGGAAGACGGAGTCGCCGAGGGTCTCGGGGCCCGGCGTGCCGTCGTCCTTCGGCGTGCGCTTGCCCTTCGGTGCGGCGGACGCCGTACCCCCCACGGTCAGTGCCGCGGCCGTGCCGATCAGGGCGGCCGCTGGGGCCGTCACTCTGCTGCGATATCTCATGGTCAGCTTTCGCTCTGGCGGCCGGGAGGTCAGCTCCGGCCGTCGACGAACAGATGCACGATCTACATCCAGGACCATGGGAGGGGACGTTTGGTTGCATGCCGGCGAGGTGTTCGGGGTTCCGGAGTGTGGGACGCGTGGCCGGACCCCTGTCGAGCCCGCCTCGATCACGAGATATCTTGATGTCGAGCAATGTTGCAGACGTGGAGCGGAGCACCCGGTGACTGACTCGACCATCTTCTATACGCACACTGACGAGGCCCCGGCCCTGGCGACGTATTCCTTCCTGCCGGTGGTCCAGGCGTACGCCGCGCAGGCGGGTGTCGCTGTGGAGACCCGTGACATCTCGCTGGCCGGGCGCATCATCGCCCTGTTCCCGGAGTACCTGACCGAGGACCAGCGGATCCCGGACGCCCTCCACGAGCTGGGCGAGCTGGCCAAGACGCCCGAGGCCAACATCATCAAGCTGCCGAACATCTCGGCCTCGATCCCGCAGCTGAAGGCCGCGATCGCCGAGCTGCAGGGCCAGGGCTACGCGCTGCCGAACTACCCGGACGACCCCAAGACCGACGAGGAGCGGGACGTCCAGGCCCGCTACGACAAGGTCAAGGGCTCCGCCGTGAACCCGGTGCTGCGTGAGGGCAACTCCGACCGCCGGGCCCCCGCCTCGGTCAAGAACTACGCCAAGACCCACCCGCACCGCATGGGCGCCTGGACCCCCGAGTCCAAGACCAACGTCGCGACCATGGGCGAGAACGACTTCCGCTCCACCGAGAAGTCCACGGTGATCTCCGAGGCCGGTGCGCTGCGCATCGAGCTGCTCGGCGAGGACGGCACCACCACGGTGCTGCGCGAGTCCGTACCGGTGCTCGCGGGCGAGGTCGTCGACGCCTCCGTGATGCGCGCCGCCGCGCTCAACGAGTTCCTCGCCGCGCAGGTCGCCCGCGCCAAGGCCGAGGGCGTCCTGTTCTCCGTGCACCTCAAGGCCACGATGATGAAGGTCTCCGACCCGATCGTCTTCGGTCACGTGGTGCGGGCCTTCTTCCCGAAGACGTTCGCGAAGTACGGCGAGGCCCTCGCCGCGGCCGGTCTGTCCCCGAACGACGGCCTGGGCGGCATCTACAAGGGCCTGGAGTCCCTGCCGGAGGGCGCCGAGATCAAGGCCTCCTTCGACGCCGAGCTCGCCGACGGCCCGGCGCTGGCCATGGTCGACTCCGACAAGGGCATCACCAACCTGCACGTGCCGTCCGACGTGATCGTCGACGCCTCGATGCCGGCCATGATCCGCACCTCCGGCCACATGTGGGGCCCGGACGGCCAGGAGGCCGACACCCTCGCGGTGCTGCCGGACTCCTCCTACTCCGGCGTCTACCAGGCCGTGATCGACGACTGCCGTGCCAACGGCGCCTACGACCCCGCCACCATGGGCTCGGTGCCGAACGTCGGCCTGATGGCGCAGAAGGCCGAGGAGTACGGCTCCCACGACAAGACCTTCGAGATCAAGAAGGCCGGCACGGTCCGTCTGGTCGACCAGGCAGGCAACGTCGTCCTGGAGCAGCCGGTCGCGGTCGGCGACATCTTCCGCGCCTGCCAGACCAAGGACGCGCCGATCCGCGACTGGGTCAAGCTGGCCGTCACCCGCGCCCGCGCCACCGGCGACCCGGCGGTGTTCTGGCTGGACGAGACCCGCGGCCACGACGCCGTGATCATCGAGAAGGTCAAGCAGTACCTGCCGGAGCACGACACCGAGGGCCTGGACATCCGGATCCTCGCCCCGGTCGAGGCGACCAAGCTGTCCATCGAGCGCATCCGCCGCGGCGAGAACACCATCTCCGTGACCGGCAACGTGCTGCGTGACTACCTCACCGACCTCTTCCCCATCCTGGAGCTGGGCACCAGCGCCAAGATGCTGTCGGTCGTCCCGCTGATGGCGGGCGGCGGCCTGTTCGAGACGGGCGCCGGCGGCTCCGCGCCGAAGCACGTCCAGCAGCTGGTCAAGGAGAACTACCTGCGCTGGGACTCGCTGGGCGAGTTCTTCGCGCTGGTGCCGTCCCTGGAGCAGTACGCCACGGCCACCGGCAACACCCGCGCCAAGGTGCTGGCCGACACCCTCGACCGTGCCACGGCGACCTTCCTCAACGAGGACAAGTCCCCGACCCGTCGCGTCGGCGGCATCGACAACCGCGGCAGCCACTTCTACCTGTCCCTGTACTGGGCGCAGGAGCTGGCCGCGCAGACCGAGGACGCGGACCTGGCGAAGGTCTTCGCCCCGCTCGCCGAGACGCTCACCGCCAATGAGCAGAAGATCGTCGACGAGCTGCTCGCCGTCCAGGGGCAGCCCGCCGACATCGGCGGCTACTACCAGCCCGACCCGGCCAAGGCCGCCGCGGTCATGCGCCCCTCGGCCACCTGGAACGCGGCGCTGGCGTCCCTGAGCTGACGCGCCAGGGCCCTGACGGCCCGTTCCTGACTCCGCCCCGGTCGGCACACTGCCCGGCCGGGGCGGAGCCGTGTCCCGAACGGCGTACCACGGCAGGTGACCTCTGCCCCGGCTCGGTCTACTGAGGAGGGGGCACCGGACAGAGGAGGCAAGTCATATGGCTGTTGTGTTGTCCATGACCTGGCCAGGGGTCTCGCCCCAGCAGTACGACACCGTGCGGCAGCTGGTCGACTGGGAGCAGGACCAACCGGAGGGCGCCGTCCTGCACGTGGCCTGGTTCGACGCGGGCGCAATGCACGTCACCGACGTGTGGAACGCCCAGTCCGACTTCGAGCGGTTCTTCGCCGGCCGGCTGGCACCCGCCGTCAAGGAGGCCGGCATCACCGGCGAACCGGAGTCCACGTTCTCACCGCTGCACCGGCGTTTCGTGGCGTCGGGGGTCAGCGGGGGCGGCTGACGGCAGGCCGGCCCGGCAGTCACCGGTCAGGCCGGCGCGAGCTCCAGCTCGTCGCGGGCGCGCACCAGGGCGGCGGCGTGCTCGTCGAACGAAGGTGGGCCACACCGTAAGCCCTCGGGGGCCCGGCCGGTGCTGGCAGGCTGTGGCCATGGAGTTCTTCTGTTACCACCGTGATCGGTCCGGCTCCCTCGGCCTGCGTGGGGAGTTGGTGGAAAAGCACTGGTCCTACATGGACCGGTACGCGGCGGAGCTGATCGCCCGCGGCCCGACCTTCGCCGACGACGGTGAGACACCTTCCGGGAGTATGCACATCGTCGACCTGCCCGACGCCGCGGCCGCCCGTGCGTTCGCCTTCGACGAGCCCAACTACCAGGCCGGGGTGTATCGCGACGTACTGCTGCGGCGGTGGCGCAATCTGCTGGGGCGCACCATGTGGGAGTTTCCCGGTGGCGCGAGCGGCGACGATCGGTTCCTCGTGCTCGGCCTCGGTTCCGGCCCGGCGGCCGACCTCGAGGTGCCCACCGGGCGTGACGAGTTGATCGCCTACGGGCCGCTGTTGTCCGACGACGGTGTCACCTGGCTCGGGACGGCTGCGCTGCTGCGCGCTCCCGACCCGGACAAGGCCCGCGCCGTCCTCACCGCGGAGCGCTACGCGGACATCGAGGTCCACGCCTGGGAATTCGGCGGGCGGCGCTGATGAACTCCTTCGTACCCTCACCGTCCTACGCGTTACTGGCCGGCGCGGCCCACTCCCCCGTCATCCTGCATGTGCCGCACTCGGCGCGGGAGATTCCGGCCGAGGTGCGGGCGGGCATCGTGCTGGACGGGCCTGCACTGGAACGGGAGTTGGATCACATCACCGACTCGCACACCGCGGAGATCGCCGCGGCGGCGGCCGGGCTGGCGGGGGTTGCTCCCTGGCGGTTCGTGAACCGGCTGTCGCGGCTGGTGGTCGATCCGGAACGGTTTCCCGACGAGCGGGAGGAGATGCTCGCCGTCGGGATGGGCGCCGTGTACACGCGGACCACGCACCGGGAGGCGCTGCGGGGCGAGGCCACCGACCCCGCCCCGCTGATCGAGCGGTACTTCCGGCCGTACGCGCAGGCCATGAGGGAGGCGGTGGCCGACCGGCTGGCCGCCACCGGGCGGGCCGTGATCGTCGACGTCCACTCCTACCCGAGCGCGCCGCTGCCCTACGAGCTGCACGGCGGGGGGCCGCGGCCGCCCGTCTGTCTGGGCACCGACTCCTTCCACACACCGCCCGAGCTGCTGGCGGCGGCGCAAAAGGCGTTCGCGGGGTGCGGGGGGACGGGGCTGGACAGCCCGTTCAGCGGGACGTATGTGCCGCTGGAGTTCTACGGGAAGGACCCGCGGGTGAGCGCCCTGATGGTGGAGATCCGCCGGGACACGTACATGACCGAGCCGGGTGGGCCCGCCGGGCCCGGGCTGACCCGCCTGGCGCAGGCGCTGGCCGGGCTCGTCGACGCCGTGACCGGCTGAGGCGCGGGCTCCCGCCCTCCGGCTGGAGCACTCCCGCGCGACAGGCGCCCGGGCCGCGGTGAGGGTGGAGGGCATGACTGAGGAGACCACCACGCTGACGGAGCAGGTCCCGCCCCCGGTACGGGAGTGGCCCGCGCACGACCTGACCGGGACGGAGTTCGACCCCGTGCTCGCGGACCTCATGCGCGAGGGCCCGCTCACCCGCATCCGGCTCCCGCACGGCGAGGGCTGGGCGTGGCTGGCCACCCGCTACGAGGACGTGAAGCTGATCACCAACGACCCGCGGTTCAGCCGCACGGAGGTCACCCGCCGTCAGGTGACCCGGCTCGCCCCCAACTTCGCGCCCCGGCCGGGCTCGCTCGCCTGGGCCGACCAGCCCGACCACAACCGGCTGCGCAAACCGGTCGCCGGCGCCTTCACCGTGGGTGCGATGAAGCGGCTGCGGCCCCGCGCGCAGCGGATCCTCGACGAGCTGCTCGACGAGGTCGTCGGGGACGGGCCGCCGGCCGATCTCGTCGAGCGGGTCCTCGAACCCTTCCCGATCACCGTGGTCAGCGAGGTGATGGGGGTGCCCGCCGAGGACCGGGAGCGGGTGCATGCCTGGACCCGGCAGATCATCTCCACCTCCGGCGGCTCCGAGGCCGCCGACCGCGCCAAGAACGGCATGTACGGGTGGATCACCGACACCATCCGGGCCCGGGCGCACAGCACGGACGAGGACGTGTACGCGCTGCTCGGCGCCGCCGTCGGCCGCGGAGAGATCAGCGAGGAGGAGGCCGTGGGCCTGGCCGGGCCGCTGCAGATCGGCGGCGAGGCCGTCACCCACAACTGCGGGCAGATGCTGTTCCTGCTGCTCACCCGCCCGGAGTTGAGGGAGCGGATGCGGGAGCCGCAGGCCCGCGGGCGGGTGCTGGACGAGCTGCTGCGCTACATCCCGCACCGCACCTCGGTCGGCCTGGCCCGCATCGCCCTGGAGGACGTCGAGCTGCACGGTCACCGCATCAGCGCCGGCGACCCGGTGTACGTCTCCTACCTGGCCGCCAACCGCGACCCGGACGTCTTCCCCGACCCGGACCGGATCGACCCCGACCGTGACCCCAACCCGCATGTGGCGTTCGGCAACGGCGCGCACTACTGCACCGGCGCCGTACTCGCCCGTCTGCAGACCGAACTGCTCGTCGACACGCTGCTGGAACGGCTGCCGGGCCTGCGGCTCGCGGTCCCCGCCGACCAGGTCGTCTGGCGCCGCAAGACGATGATCCGCGGGCCGCAGACCCTGCCCGTCAGCTGGTGAGAGCCTGTGTCACATCCCCGGCCGGGGATGTGACACAGGCTCCGAGGGCAGGGCCCCGCATCAGGCCGTCACCCAGTCCGTGACGAGCACTCCCTCGCCGGTCCGCAGCCGTAGCGCGAAGGGGCCGGAGGGAGGCTCGTCGTAGGTGAAGCGCCCCATGTCGTCGGTGGTCAGCGGCCAGCCGGGCTGCGGGCCGCTGAGCACCTCGATACCGGCCGTCTGCGGCGGCAGCACCTGTCCCATCAGCCCCTGTGCGGTCAGTTCGACGTCGACGGTCACGCCGCCCGCGTGGAACGTGAGCATCCGCGGCACGTCCGTCGCTCCCCTGACGGGGATGGCGTCCACCACCGAGTCGAAGGTCAGCTCGGCGATGCGGGCGTCGAGGTCGTGCAGCGCGAAGGCCTCGACGGCGATCTGCAGCAGTTGGGCCGGCACCGGGTCCAGGATGGCCGCGGCCCCGCGGAGTTCCTCCTCCACCAGGTGGTACGCCAGCTCGTCGATGCCGTCGATGCCGTCGATGCCGCCCAGATCGTTGATGTCGTTGACGTCGTCGTTGTGGTTGGCGTTGTTGTGGGCGTCGTTCATGTCGGTCACACCGTTCCCCGTGCTTCCAGTCGTGCCCGCAGGCGCCGCAGACAGCGCTGGCGGAGCGGTCCGATGCTGCCCACCGCGATGCCCAGCGCCGCGGACACCTCCTGGTAGCTGGGCGGCGGCGAGGCCATCAGGACGCGCAGCAACTGCCTGCAGCGATCACCGAGTTCCTCGAACTCCTGCCACAGGTGCCGGATGCGCTCGGTCTCGGCGGCCGCCTCCTCCAGGTCGAGGAACGACTGCTCGGGCGTACGGTCCTCGCTGACACGGTCGAGCAGCTGCGGATCGTCGGTCGGGGTCAGCCGCCTTAAGCTCTTGAGGACCTTCAGGGACTCGTGTCGCGCGGTACTGGCCAGCCACGACCCGGCCTTGTCGGGTTCGCGGATGCGCCCCAGGTGCTGGGCGAAACGGAACCACACCGTCTGGTACACCTCGTGCGCGTCGGCGTCGGAGAGCCGGTGCGCGCGCACTACGGACCACACCAGTGGGCTCAGCCCCTCCACGAGCGCCTTCCAGGCCGCCGCGTCGCCGCCGACGGCGGACTCGACCAACGCGCCGACATCTGCTCGGTCCACGGCCCCACCCCTCGTGTACGGCAAGACATCGTACGCCGTGGAAGGGACCGTTCCAGACCTCATGCCGGAGGTGCCAGCTGCGTGACGGGCGTGGGACGCCACGTCGGCGGACGCAGCGCCGGCACATGCGCCCCGCGCACCTCCGCGTACGCCCCGAGCTCCGCGAGGAGCTTCTTGCGGGCGGCACGCGCATCACCCAGCTTGTTGGCGGTCATGTAGGCGACGACCATGCCCGCGGCGACCGGGGTGGCGAACGAGGTACCGCTCCAGTGGGCGTAGCCCTCGAACATCACCTGGTCCGCCTTGCCTGCGGTGGGGGTCCCCGCCGCGCTCAGCACGCCGGAGTGCCGCGGGTACTGGCAGGTGCACGCGTAGGTGAAGTGGTACCGGCACTCGTCGTAGGTGGAGTGCTGGTAGACGTACGGCACGGGTGCGTCGAAGCCGGTCAGTGTGCTGGTCAGCCGCTCCCCGGGAGCGTAGGCCTTCACCCAGGAGCCGTAGTTGGAGAAGCAGGCGCCGAACTCGCCGTCGCTGCGCAGCGCTCCGACCGACAGCACGGCGTCCTCGTAGTCGGGCAGATCGGCGTAGGCGGCGGGCCAGAACTTCGACGCGCTGGAGTTGTTGCCGGCCGCCGCGACCAGCAGGGTGCGCTGCCGGCGCAGCTCGTCCATGAAGCTCTGCACGCCGAGCAGGCCGTCGTCGCGGCCGTTGGAGGTGCCGGCGGAGAGACTGATGACGTCCGGCCAGCCGTGCTCGTCGACGGCGTCGAAGAGCCGCTGCCCGAACTGGTCCTCCAGGATGGCGCCGGCGTCGTTGAGGGTGTTGCGCACGGTGATGTTCGTGTTCGGTGCGACGGCCGCGAGGAGGCCCGCGATGAACGTGCCGTGGCCGACGTACTGCAGCAGGTCGCCCTGGGCGTCGGTCTCGGTGCCGTGCAGATCGCCCTGGACATGGGCGAGCAGCGGCACCATGCCGTGGTCGTGGGTGAGGCCGTTGTCGATGACGAGGACGCCGACGGCGGTGTCCGCGTCGTAACCGGCCTCGGCCGCGGCCGGGTTGGTGCCCTGGGTGAGCGGGGCGGGCACGGGCTCGTCGCCGGGACAGGAGTTGACCGCGATCGACACCACGTGGTTGCGGCTGACGAGGCGGCGCTCGGCGCGTGCCTCGTGCTCACGCATGGCCCGCAGGGCGTGCGTGACCGCACGGTCGCCGCGCCGGTCGCCGTGGCCGGGGTCGCCGACCTGGATACGGGTGATGCCGGAGCGGTTGGTCTCCGGGCTCACCCGCCGCACATGGTCGGCGGTCAGTCCGGTCGCCTCGGTGAAGTGGCCGCGCACGGTGTCCTCGACGAGCCGCGCCTCCTCACCGTCGCGGGCCAGGACCACGCCCTTCTCGTAGATGAACTCCGCCGCGTCGTCGGGCCCCATCGCCAGGGAGATGTCCGGCATCGAACGCTGGATCTGGTCGAACTGTTCGTGGAATCGCTGAGGTGCCATGGCGTGTCCTCCCCCTTGAGGCGGCTGTCGTCAGACAGAGTCGCGCAGCCGTTGATTGATACAGCGCCAAACCGGTGTGGGGCGCAACCACGGCCACTACCATCCTTTGAGTGACAGCGGGAAGCGACTCGGTTCTCGAACTGCTGCCGATGGTGTTCGCCGACCCGGGCGAGGCCCGGGCGCGGGCGCAGGGCGTGCTGGACTCCGATCCCACGCCCTGGCGGGCATCCGTCGCACACCAGGTGATCGGCATCTGGCAGCGGGACTGGGGCGACATGCGGATCGCGCTGCACCATCTGCGCCGCGCCCGCGACCTGGCCGCGCGCGCCCAGGCACCCGACCGGGAGGGCGACATCCTGGCCACCCTCGGTGTGGCGCTGGTGCACTCCGGCCGCACCCGGCAGGGCCTGGAGGCGCTGGAGCGGGGTGTCGCGGTCAGCAGCGGGCACACACGTGCGCGGGTCCTGTTCCGGCGGGCCTACGCCTCCTGGGTGCTGGGCCGGCACCGGGAGGCGCTGGAGGACGTACGCCGGGCGATTCCCGTGCTGCGGCAGGCGGACGACGTCATCTGGACGGCGCGGGCGCTGACCCTGCGGGCCACGGTGCATCTGGCGCTCGGCGCGGTGGACCGGGCGGAGGCCGACTTCACCGCCGCGCATGCGCAGTGGGACACCACCGGCCAGGAGCACGACAAGGCGGACGTGGTGGAGAGCCGGGGCCTTGCCGCGTTCCGGTCGGGCGACATCCCCCTCGCGTTGCGGCTGTTGGACGAGGCCGAGGAGCGCTACGCCAAGCTCGGCACACCGTCGTTCATGCTCTACATCCGGCGCTGCGAGGTGCTGATGGCCGCCGGGCTCGCCCCCGAGGCGCTCGCCGAGGCGGACACGGCCATAGGGGCGCTCGACGGCATCGGCGGGCAGTCCACCCGCAAGGCGGAGCTGCTGCTGGTCGCGGCCCGCGCGGCGCGCCTGGCTGGCGATCCGCACACCGCGATCGCGCGTGCCGCGCTGGCCGTGCGGCTGTTCGCCGGGCAGCGGCGCAGCTGGTGGGAGACGCATGCCCGGCTGGTGCTGATCGAGGCGCGGGTGGCCGCGGGGCGCCGTTCGGGACGCCTGGTCGCGGACGCGGCGGCGGTGGCCGAACGGCTCGCCTCGTTCGGCGCGCCGGCCGCCCCGGAGGCCTCGCTGCTGGCCGGCCGGATCGCGCTCTCGCTGGGCTGGACGGCGGACGCGGAGCGGCATCTGGCCGTCGCCGCCCGCAGCCGGCACAGCGGGCCGCCGCTGGCGCGGATGACCGGCTGGGCCGCACAGGCGTTGCGCGCGCGGGCCGCGGGTTCCGGCCGGGGTGTCCTGGAGGCGTGCCGGCGCGGCCTCGACGTGCTCGACGACCACCGGATGACGCTGGGCGCCTCCGAGCTGCGGGCCCGCGCCACCGAACAGGGGGCGGAGCTGGCCGCGTTGGCCCAGCGGGCCAGCCTCGACTCCGGCAGCCCGCGCCGCCTGCTGATGTGGAGCGAACGCTGGCGGGCCACCGTCCTGTCCACGCCGCCCACCCGGCCGCCCGCCGACCCGGCCCTGCTCGGCAACCTGACCGCGTTCCGGGAGATCGCCGCCCGCGCGGAGGAGGCCCGCAGCGACGGCCGCCCCATTCCCACCCTGGAGCGTGAACAGCGGCGTCTGGAGCGGGAGATCCGCTCCCGGACCCTGCACATGCGCGGCGACGCGCCCGGCGCCGAGGAGCGCTTCCAGCCCGGTCGGCTGCTCGAACGGCTGGGCGAGGTGCGGCTGGTGGAGCTCGCCGTGCTCGACGGGCGGGTCCAGGTGCTGCTGTGCGGGCAGGGGCGGGTGCGGCGGTTCGAGGCGGGGCTGCTCGCCGACGCCGAGACCGAGGCCGAGCATGTGCAGGCCGGGCTGCGCAGACTGGCCCACCCCGGCGCGGAGGCGCGGCTTCCGGTGGTCGAGGCCATGGGCCGCCGACTGGAGGAGCTGCTGCTCGGCCCGGCCGCCGCGCAGCTGGGCTGCGGCCCGGTGGTGGTCGTACCGCCCGGCCGGCTGCACCGTGTGCCGTGGGCGCTGCTGCCGTCGCTGCGGGAGCGGGTGCTGAGCGTGTCGCCGTCGGCGAGCAGCTGGCTGCGCGCCCACGAGACCGAGCCGCCGCCCGGCGGCCGCCACGTCCTGGTGCGGGGGCCGGGGCTCGCCACGGGCGGGGCGGAGGTGCCCGAACTCGCCGACCGCTACGGCAGACCGACCCTCCTGGAACACGAGGACGCGCGCGTGCCGCGCGTCCTGGAGGAACTCGACGGCGCCGCGCTGGCCCACATCGCCGCGCACGGCACCTTCCGCGCCGACAGCCCCCTGTTCTCCGCGCTGCGGATGGCCGACGGCCCGCTCATCGTCCATGACTTCGAACGCCTGGACCGCAGCCCGTACCGGATCATCCTGTCCAGCTGCGACACCGCCCGCCTCGCCTCGGTCGGCGCGGACGAACTCCTCGGCCTGGTCACCGCCCTGCTGCCGCTCGGCACGGCGGGAGTGCTGGCGAGCAGCGCACCCGTCAACGACCACGCCGTGGTGCCACTGATGCTCGCCGTGCACAAGGGCCTGAGCGCGGGACTGTCCCTGGCCGAAGCCCTGCGTGACGCCCGCGCCTCGCTGCCGGGCGATGCGCTGCACCAGGCCACGGGGTGGGCGTTCACGGCGTTCGGGGCGGCCTGAACTCGCAGGGTCGGGGCCGGGACCTATGGGCACCCCCGGACGACAGTCACAGAATGATCACTCTCATCACACATCCTTCACAAGCCTCCTTGTGGGGCACTACGGTCACTCCACCCGAAACACCCAGGGGGACGAGATGACCAACCCGTACACGGCACCCATACCTCCGCCGCCCCGCCCGCCGGACATCCGTCCGCTGCACAAGCGCAAGCGCGTGTGGCTCGGCGGCGCCGGCCTGGTCCTCGCGGGCGCGCTCATCGCCTCCCCCGCGAACAGCGACAAGCAGCCCGTCGAGGCCAAGGTCAAGCCCGCGACGACCGTCACGGCGACGGTGACGGCCACGCCCGGGCCCGGCCCGACGGTCACAGAAACCGTCAAGGCCAAGGCCAAGCCGGGCCCCACGGTCACGGTCACCAGAACCGCCGCCGCCCAAGCCGCCGACAGCGGCAGCAGCAGCAGCGGCAGCGGCAGCAGCCAGGACAGCGTGGGCACCTGCTCGATCACCTCCAGCTCGGGCAACTGCTACTCGGCGGGGCAGTTCTGCCGCAACAGCGACCACGGGGCCACGACGACCACCGCGGACGGCACGCCGATCAAGTGCACGTACAGCTCGAGCCGGTGGCGCTGGACCTACGCCTGACGGGAGACGCCGGGCGGCGGCCTGACCCCTCCCCCGAATACTGGGGGTCAGACCGCCGGTTCTTGGGCGCGGCTCAGGCCGGCTGCGCGTCCGGCAGCTCCACGAGCCACGGCAGGGCACCCCGGTCGCTCGCGCCGAGCCGGGCGTAGGCGCTGTAGAGGTGGTTGCCCACGGTGCGGATGGACAGGGTCAGCTGTTCCGCGATCTGCCGGTTGCTCAGACCCGCGGCCGCCAGGGTGACGATCTGCCGCTGGCGGGCGGTCAGTTCGCCCAGGACCAGCCCGGACAGAGCCGGGGTGCGGACGCCCTGGCAGCGGCGGGCCAGGGCGACGGCACGCGTGCGTGAGGTGCGCGCGGCGCGCGGGTCTCGGTGCGCGCTTACCGCCTGCGCGTGCGCCTCGGCCGCGAACAGCAGGAACCCGCGCTCCTCCAGCGCCTCCGCGGCCCGGTCCAGCGCGGGGCCGTCCGCACGGGCCAGCGCCTCGGCATGCCTGGCGAACACGCCGTCGGCCGGGAGGCGTTCGGCGACCTTCTCGGGGGCTCCGAGGCGTACGGCGTCGTAGAGGGCGTACGCGCTGTCGGAGCCGACAGCCATACGGTCGCTGCCGTCGCCGTACCTCTGCACCATGCCGTCGGTGGCGTCGCCGATCGCCGCCAGCGCCCCGTCCACGTCCCCGCGGGCCGCGATCAGCCAGGCGGACGGCTCGTCCAGGTCCGGGCAGCCCGCCACGGCGTCCCGGGCGGTCGCCGCGTCTCCCGACTGGGCGGCGGCCAGGGCGAGTTCGGTGCGGCAGGACGCGTCCTTCCACGCGTCCCGCAGCCCCTCCCGCGCCCAGGCCGCCGCCTCCCGCAGCTCCCCCCGAAGCCGCGAGAACCGTGCCCGTACGGCCGCGTACCCGGCGGGCACGGGTGCGCCCTCCTGCGCGAGCCACTCCCCCACGGGCGTCGGCAGCGGCCGTACGTCCGCCTGCTCGATCCGGCGGGTCAGCGCGGCCGACTCGGCGGCGAGGGCCGCGGCGCACTGGGCCGGTGTACGGGCCAGCCGCCTCGCCCTGAGCCTGCCGGCCGCGGCCCGCAGCACCAGGCCGTGCAAGGGGTGGGCGAGGCGGACGGAGCCCTGGTCGCCCTGGTCGTCGACGCGGATCAGACCGTGGGCCTCGAGGATTTCCAGGACTGGCAGGTCGAGTTCGTCCATGGGCACGGGCAGGGGCTCTGCGAAGGCGAGGCGTTCGAGGGTGTCCCGCTCGTCGGGGCCGGGGCGTTCGAGGAGCTCGGCGGTGCGCCTGCGGACGGTCGCCGTCACCGGCACCGGGCCCCGCCACGCCCATTCCTCGGTGTCCGGCAGGAGGCGGGTCAGCAGGCCGTGCTCGCGCACCGCGTCCACCAGTTCGCGCAGCAG
This sequence comes from Streptomyces sp. NPDC002092, assembly GCF_053593775.1. Taxonomy (NCBI): domain Bacteria; kingdom Bacillati; phylum Actinomycetota; class Actinomycetes; order Kitasatosporales; family Streptomycetaceae; genus Streptomyces; species Streptomyces sp. NPDC002092. Next base: position 349,327 of record NZ_JBSFDG010000011.1, on the reverse strand, counting down.
CCTCAGATCGCCCTGGCACAGGTGGTGGAGGCGGTTCAGGGTGAGCGGCTCCAGGCTGCCGCCGACGCCCGTCGCGAGGAGCTGTTCGGTGTCCTCGCGGGGCAGCGGCTCCAGGGCGAGGCGCGGCAGCAGCTCGCCGGTCCACAGCCGGGAGATCGCGCCGGGGCACGGGCCGTCGTCGGCGGCGACGACGATCAGGCGGGTGCGGCCGTGCACGGCCAGCTGGTGCACGAGGGCGGCCGAGGCGTCGTCGAGCAGGTGCGCGTCGTCGACCACCAGCAGCCGCACCCCGGACAGGAGTTGGACCGCCCGGTGCAAGGAGACCGACTCGGGCAGCAGATGGGCGAACGCGGCGAAGGGGAGGTGACGGGTCTCGGGCGTCCCGACCGCTCGGGTGCGGTCGCTGCCCCGTACGGCCTCGGTGACCAGCCGGGTCTTGCCGCTGCCGGCCGGTCCGGTCACCACGATGCCGTGCCGGCCCGCGGTCAGGGAGCGGCGGATCAGCTCGAGCTCGTCCTCACGTCCGGTGAACTGCCAGGGCAGTTCAAGCGCCTTCGCGTCGCGTTCGAAAGTCGTCACGGGAGTATGAGCGCGAGTACTCAACCCTGATACAGGGTGACTTGAGTAGCCCTCGACTCAGGCGCCTGTGACGCCGCCCACGGCAACCTGTGCGCATGACCGGACGCTACTGCTCCCTCGTGCAGCGGTCGGCCCCCGCTTTCACACCGGGGCTGACCGCCGAGCGGCTCAGTGCGCTCATCGGCGGACGGTCGATGTGGGTCAACGGCACCGTGCTGCACTACTGGTTCTTCGACGACGACACCGACGGGTCGGTCATTCCCGTACCGGGAACCGGGCAGTCCCGGCGGGTGTCGTGGGTCGGCGCCAAGGAGCAGCGGGACGTGGTGCGCGAGTGCTTCCAGGAGTGGCAGGGCCTCGGCATCGGCGTGTCCTTCGTCGAGGTCGGCGACCGCTCGGAGGCCGAGCTGCGCATCGGGTTCCAGCACGGTGACGGCTCCTGGTCGATGGTGGGCAAGGACTGTCTGCAGGCCGGGCAGAACGAGCGGACCATGAACTTCGGCTGGGACCTGACCGCGCCCGGGGAGCGCGGGACGGCCCTGCACGAGATCGGGCACGCGCTCGGCATGCTGCACGAGCACCAGAGCCCGTTCGCCGGCATCCACTGGGACGACGAGGCCGTCTACGCCGATCTGGCGGGCCCGCCGAACTTCTGGAGCCGGGACAGGACGTACTTCAACATCCTGCGCAAGCTCGACCCGGACGAGGTCAACGGCTCCGTCTGGGACCCGCAGTCGATCATGGAGTATCCGTTCCCGGACGGGCTGATCCTGGAGCCGGAGCAGTTCCGCGGGGGCCTGAACCCGCCCGGCACGCTCTCGCCGGCCGACAAGGAGTTCGTGCTGCGCTGGTACCCGCCGGCCGATGTGCCGCGGCCGCCCGCGCTGGTGCCCTTCCGCTCGGCGCCGCTGGGCCTCGGCCCCGGCGAGCAGGCCGACTTCACCGTCGACCCGCCTCAGACCCGCGAGTACACCATCGGCACCTTCGGCGCGAGCGACTGCGTCCTCGTGGTCTTCGAGGAGCGGGACGGGGAGCCCCGCTATCTCGCCGGCCGGGACGACGGCGGAGCACCGCACAACGCCACCATCGAGGCCCGGCTCGTCAAGGGCCGCCGCTACTTCGTCCGAGTACGTCTGTACTCCGCGTGGGGACCGGGGGAAACAGCGGTCATGTGCTGGTGACAGCACGGATCCGCCCCACGCGGCCAGCCGGCCCACAGTCCGGCGCCGGGGGAGCGGTCGGGGAACGGTTGCCTTCGGGGGAGGGAAACCGTTCCCCGACCCATGTCCAGGGGTCCCCGCCGCAAGTGGCCGTTCCGGGACGATGGCAGTTGCGGCCGACAGCTCCGACCTCTCGGCAAGCGCGAGCCCCGCGCAGCCCGGTTGTGGACACTCGTCGAGTGGGAGACCGACAGCGACGACGTGAGCGGGCTGGCGCAGGCGCTCGCCGAAGCGCTGGAGCCGGAGAACGGCTGGTACGCGGACTTCACCGTGGGGGACGAGCGCGTGGTCGTGTTCGCCGGGAAGGCCACGCGGCGGCAGCCGCATATCGGATCAGCCGGTATCGGCGCCGCGATGCGGCGGGCCGCGCCGAAGCGATCGTGTACGGGCGGTCGGTGGGGACCCCCGAGCATCGGCTCGACTGGAAGGAGTGAGCCGGGAGGGACTCAGGCGCCGTCCTTGTGCACCGCCGCGTCCAGAAGCGGGCCCAGTTCCCGGGCGACGCTCGTCAGGGCGCGGACGTTCTGCTCGGCGCGGGCGATGAGGATCGCCCCCTCCAGAGCTCCGATCATGAGCGTGGCGAGCGCCCCGGCCCGGTCCTCGGGTACGCCCATGTCCGTCAGGGCCCGGGCGACCGAGTCGGTCCAGGTGCCGAACGCGGCGGCCGCTGCCTCCCGCGTCGACGCGGTGGACTCGGCGCAGTCCACCGTGGCGGCGGCCACCGGGCAGCCGCCCGCGAATCCGGCGCTCTCGTACTCGTCGGTCCACTGGCGCACCATCTCGGCGAACAGTCCGCCGGGCGTGGGTGTGGGCAGCGCGGCGAGGAAGCGGTCGATGCGGTTGCCGGCGTATCTCCCGGCCCAGCCGACCGCCTCGTTGACGAGCTGCTCCTTGCCGCCAGGGAAGTAGTGCTGGAGCGAACCGCGTGGCGCCTGCGCATACGCGGCGACCTCCCGCATCCCCGTGGAGGCGACCCCGTCGCGCCGGATGAGCTGGGCCGCACCGAAGACCATCCGCTCCCGCGGTCCACGCCGCGGCGTTCGTGCCGCCGTCATCCTCGCTCTCCTCCCACCACTCCAAGCATCGACGACTCCCCGCACTCTATGACCGGCGTCATAGGACGGGCTACTATGACCGCTGTCATAGTCCGGAGCGGGGGCAGTCGGCCTCCGCGCCGGCCGGATCGGTGTCAGCCAGGGCGGTGGTACATCGTGTACGTGGGTTTCGTCGGCCTCGGGGTCATGGGGCAGCCCATGGCGCTCAACCTCGTCCGCGCCGGAACACCTCTGGTCGTCTTCAACCGGACCCCGGCCCGGTGCGAGCCCCTGCGTGCCGCCGGAGCCGAGATCGCGGCCTGCCCCGCCGAGGTCTTCGACCGGGCGGAGACCGTGATCCTCATGCTGGCCGACGAGAGCGCCGTCGACGCGGTACTGGGGCGCGGCACCCCGGATCTCGCCGCACAGGTCGCCGGACACACCGTCGTCCACATGGGCACGACCTCGCCGGAGTACTCGGCCGGCCTGCGGGAGGCCGTCCACGGCGCGGGCGGGCACTATGTGGAGGCCCCGGTCTCCGGGTCCCGGGTCCCGGCGGAACAGGGGCAGTTGGTGGCGATGCTGGCGGGGGACGACGACGCCGTGGCGGCCGTACGGCCCCTGCTGGCCCCCATGTGCCGGGAGACGTTCGGCTGCGGCCCCGTGCCGGGTGCGCTGCTGATGAAGTTCTCGGTCAACCTGTTCCTGATCACCCTGGTCACCGGGCTGGCCGAGGCGTTCCACTTCGCCGACCGGCACGGCCTCGACCCTCGGCTGCTGCGGGACGTCCTGGACGCGGGCCCGATGGCCAGCGCCGTCTCCCGGATGAAGGCGCCCAAACTGCTGGACCGCGACTTCGCCGTCCAGGCGGCGGCCGCGGACGTCCTCAAGAACAACCGGCTGATCGCGGAGGCCGCCCGCAAGGCGGGTCTGGCCTCCCCGCTGCTCGACGTCTGCCACGCCCTGTTCGGGGAAACGGTCGCGCAGGGCCATGGGAGCGAGGACATGGTGGCCGTGCTGCGGGCACTGGAGGCCCGATCGGACGGCGCTGCCGCCTCGGACCGTCCTGCGCCTGCCGGGTCAGATGTTTCCGCTGGGTTTCGGGTGCAGTGAGGCGCCCCAGGCGATGGTCAAGACTTGTACAGGAACGCTTGTGCGGTTGTGCGGCGGAGCCGATCATTGGCCGAATCGCATCCATACCCCGCGCGCACGCAGGAGCTCTCGTGACCGTTGGCCAGATCGCGTCCGAGCCGGCAACGGCCCAGACGGAGCGGCAGAAACTGCGCAAGCACTTCGGCCGCTTCGACATCCTCTTCTTCCTCCTGTGCACCATCGTCGGCGTGGACACCATCGGCACGGTGGCCTCGAAGGGTGCCGAGGCGTTCACCTGGCTGATCGTGCTGGCTCTTGTGTTCTTCGTGCCCTCCGCGCTGCTGACCGCGGAGCTCGGGGCCGCGTTCCCGGACGAGGGCGGCCCCTACATCTGGACCAGCCGGGCGTTCGGGCGTCTCGCGGGCGCCGTCAACAACTTCCTCTACTGGATCACCAACCCGGTGTGGCTGGGCGGCACGCTCTCCGTCTCCGCCGTCACGGCCTTCACCACCTTCTTCAACGACGGCAAGGACCTCAGCACGCCGGCCTTCTATGTCTTCACCCTGCTGTTCGTCTGGGTGGGCGTCCTCGCCGCGATCCTCTCCTTCGACGTGGGCAAGTGGATTCCCACCCTCGGCGCCTGGAGCCGTTTCGTCCTCCTCGGCCTGTTCACCGTCACCGTCGTGATCTACGGGATCAAGCACGGCCTGCACGGCTTCGGGGCCGGCGACTTCTCACCCACGTACGCGGGCTTCGTCGCTCTGGTGCCGGTCCTGATGTTCAACTACGTCGGCTTCGAACTGCCCAACACCGCGGGCGACGAGATGACCGACGCCCAGAAGGACGTGCCCTTCGCCATCTTCCGCAGCGCCGCCCTCTCCGTCGCGCTGTACGCGCTGCCGATCCTCGGTATCCTGCTGGTCCTGCCGGTCAAGGCCGTCACCGGCCTCGGCGGGTTCCTCGACGCGATCCGACAGGTCTTCACCGTCTACGGCGGCCACGTCGCCTCCGACGGCACGGCCACCCTCAGCGGTGCCGGCAGCCTGCTCGGGGACCTCGCCGCGATCATGTTCATCCTCACCGTGCTGTCGTCCGGCGTCACCTGGATCATGGGCTCCGACCGCGCCCTCGCCGTGTCCGGCTACGACGGTGCCGCGCCCCGCTTCCTCGGCGTCATCTCCAGCCGCTTCGGCACCCCGGTACGGGTCAACATCCTCAGCGGCCTGGTCTCCACCGTCGTCCTGGTGCTGGCCCACGAACTGACCCACGGCAGCGCGGCCAAGCTCTTCGGCGCGGTCCTCGGCCTCGCCGTCTCCACCACCCTCGTCAGCTACCTGGGCATCTTCCCGGCGCTCGCGGTACTGCGCCGCAAGGCCCCGGACGTCCCCCGCCCGTACAAGGCGCCCATCCCCGGCATCATCAGCGTCGTGCTCAGCGCGCTGATCCTGTTCGCCAGCGTGCAGCTGGTCGCTCCCGGGCTCGGCGACCACTGGTTCGGATCCGCGTACGCACCGACCGGCTGGAGTCATGCCGAGCGCTGGAAGTACCTGCTGACGGAGGCCGTCCCGCTCGTCGGGTTCATGCTCCTGGGCGTGCTCTTCTGGGCACTGGGCAAGCCGACCCGCGCGTCGCTCGCCGACGGGAAATGACCTGATCCACTCTCCCGCGAACGGCACTGCAGACCACCGCAACCGACCCAACCCTCCTAGGATGACAGGGAGTTGATCGTCCCCGGTCGCGTGCGAGGTGGTTGTGCCCATGTCCCCACACACCGTCACGACGTGCCGGCCCGGGCGGGCGATGAGCGCATGCTCGTCGTGATCGGCGGCCTGCCCGCCACCGGGAAGACCACCCTGGCCCGGCTCCTGGCCGCGCAGACCGGTGCGGTGCATGTGCGGGTGGACACCATCGAGCAGGCACTGGTCCGCTCCGGTCTGGCCCGGCATCCCGTGGGACCGGTCGGTTACGTCGTCGGGTACGCGCTGGCCGAGGAACATCTGCGGCAGGGCCTGTCCGTGATCGCGGAGTCGGTGAATCCACTGGCGGTAACACGGGACGCCTGGCGGGACGCGGCGGTGCGGGCGGGTGTCGCCTGGGCCGAGGTGGAGGTGATCTGCTCGGATCCGGCGGAGCACCGGCGGCGCGTGGCATCACGGTCGGTGGACATCCCCAATCTGCCGCTGCCGGACTGGGCAGAGGTGACCGGCAGGGAGTACGAGCCGTGGCACCGCGAACGCATCGTCGTGGACACCGCGAGGGCAACTCCCGAGGAGTCGCTGGCCGCACTGGTAAGGGCGATCACCGTCAACTCGTGACCGCGGGCTCCGATGTCGGCGCGGGCTGCGGAACGTCGCGCATGCGGCGGAGCGGGGAGAAGAACACGAACCAGCCGGCCGCCCACGAACCGATGAAGGCCAGCCAGAGTGCGGGCCGCACCCCGATCAGGGTGCCCAGCGCCCCGCCGAGGACGCCGCCGAGCGGCAGCGTGCCCCACACCACCCAGCGGACGGCCGCATTCATCCGGCCCATCAGCTCCGGCGGTGTCACCGACTGCCGGAAGCTGATCTGGGCGATGTTGTAGACCATCCCGGAGAAGTACGCGATGCCCCAGCCCAGCGGGAACAGCAGCACTCCCCAGCCCTGCCAGGCCGCCGCCGCAATGACCTGCGGCGCGCTGAAGACCAGCATCGACACCCAGATGATGCGCGCCGAGCCGACCTTCCCGGCGAGCCGGCCGGCCAACGCTCCTCCGGCGATCCCGCCGATCGCCGCGCCCGCCATGATCAGCCCGGTGAGCGCGGGGCGCACGTGCAGCACCCGGATGAGGAAGACCATCGCCAGCGCCGAACTCATGCCGCCGAACAGGTTCGTGGTGGCCGTGCACGCCACCACCCTGCGCAGAATGGCGTGCCCGAACACGAACCTCAGGCCCTCGGCGATCCGATTCCGCAGCGTCTCGTCCGCCGGTCGCGGTGGCGGCGGCTCCTCCCGGGTCCTGATCCCTAGGACCGACAGGACCGAGACCGCGTAGGAGAGCGCGTCGGCCGTCATCGCCCCCGCGGCGCCGAACACCCCGACCAGACCGCCGCCCAGACCCGGCCCCCCGAGCTGGGCGAACGCCTGCGTGGTCCCGAGCTTGCCGTTGGCGCTCATCAGGTGTTCGGGGCGGACGAGTGACGGCACATAACTCTGGTACGAGACGTCGAAGAACACCGAGCACACGCCGGCCGCCACCGCGACCGCGTACAGCTGCGCCATCGTCAGTACACCGAACGCCGCCGCCACCGGAACCGAGCCGACGATCACCAGACGGAGAAGGTTGCAGACGATCATGATGGAGCGCTTCGCGGTGCCGTCCACCATCGCACCCGCCGGGAGCGCGATGACCGCGAAGGCCAGGGTGGTGGCCGCGGTCAGCAGTCCGACCTGGAACGTACTCGCCTTGAGCGCGACGACCGCGAGCAGCGGCAGAGCGACCTCGGTGACCGCCGATCCCATCTCACTGACCGTCTGGCCGCTCCACAGCAGCATGAAGTCCCGCTGACGCCACAGGCCCCGCACATCCTTCGCTGCTTCCGTCACAGCACCGACCCCCCGCGTTCAGATCACGCCCCGCACTTTGCCATGGGAAGTGGCGGCGTGGGTCGGCCCAAAGGTCACTGCTGCCGGATGCGGCGGGCGATCTCGCTGTTCTCGGTCTCCCACCACGGGCGTACCAGGTCGGGCGACTCGGTCTGCCCCTCCGTCGGCGCCGCCGGGATCAGCTCCGCCGCCAGGCGGCGGTCAAGGGCGACGGTCGTCGCGCGCTCGGTGCGGGCCCACTGGACCAGGATGGCGAGCAGGAAGGGCAGGGCCACCAGCTCGGCGATGCCGACCATCGCGCCGCCGCCGAGCTGCTGGTCATGCTGGACGTCCCGGGACCAGGGCGGAGCGTGGTGCAGATACCAGGCGCCCGCGATCAGCGTGCCGTGGGTCATGACCACGATGCCGGGGACGGCGTCGACGATGCCGTCGAGGAAGACCAGCGCGGCCCGCACCGGGTGGGTGCACCAGGCGGGGAGCGTCTCCTCGCGGGTGAGCACCGGCACCACGAACAGGCAGCCGGCGAGCAGCAGGTGCAGATACATCAGCTGGTGCAGCCAGCCGTGACGCAGGGCGGTCTCGAAGTACGGGGTGAAGTACACGGTCAGTTCGGTCGCCAGCACCAGCGCCGTACTGACCAGCGGGAAGGTGAGCACGCGTACCAGGCGTCCGGTCATCGCCCGTTGGGCGCGCCCGGCGGCCCGTTCGGGAAGGGCGCGGACGGCCAGCCGCAGGGGGTCGCCCAGCGCCAGGCCCAGCGGTACGACGAGGTCGAGCAGGATGTTCTGCACCGCGGCCGGCCAGAACAGGACGCGGTCGTAGACGGCGAGGGCCGACATGGTCGCCACGACGAGGGTGCCGAGGCCGAGCACCGCGAACGCGGCGATGCGGGACACGGGCCAGCGTTCGCCCCGCCGCCGCAGCCGCAGGACGCCCCAACCGTAGAAGGTGCCCAGAAGCAGGACGAGCAACAGCGCGGGCAGGTCCGGTTGCCATGAGGACAGCAGTCGCCCCACGGTGAGTTCCGGCGGACTTACCATCGCGCGCTCCCTCCACGGCATGTCGGGCCACCCGACCGGACCCGGCCAGGCACTTTACGCCGCCCGCCGGCAGCCGGACCGCGCTGCGCCCGGCGATCGCCCTGCGTCATACCGAGCTCATGTCGAGCTCTTACCGAGACCTCCGGAGCGATCATTTTCGGCCAGTAGTCGACTACGCTGACCGTCGACCTCTGGGAGAGACATGTTCATGGCGCGTCGGCTGCTGGCTGCCGGAGTGGCGGCCGTCCTCATGGCCGGGCTCGGCGCATGCGGGAGCGGCGGGACCGGCGACGGCACGCAGGACGGCGTCGCCGCGCAGATCCAGCCGAGGCCGGAAACCGTTTCCGGGCTCCGGGACACCGTCCGCCACCTACCCCGGAAGACGGTCGCGGACACGCGGCCGCATCTGGTCAGGAAGTGCACGTCGGCCACCAAACAGGTCCGGCACATCTCGCGTTCGGGCTCCGGCACCCACAGGACGACCCGCATCTGGTACACCACCGAGCGCTACCAGAGCTGCCGGAAGGTCCGTCAGGGTACGGAGACGTTCCGGCGGGCCGTCCGGCCGGAGCGGTGGTGCGTGAGCCTCGACGACGTGAACGGCGTCAAGGCCCAGGACGATGTCTGGTACCGGGTCACCCGCGAGATCTACGACCGGGCACGGGCGGCGGACCGGCACACCCGTATGAAGTTCGCCCCGACCGGTTCGGGCTGCTGAGCCTCACCGCCGCTCCCACTCCTCGGCCGGCAGCTCGTACGACCGCACTCGGTCCGCGTGGTCATGGGTGATCGTCGTGATGAGCAACTCGTCGGCGCCCGTTGCCTGTTGGAGTTGTTCCAGCTGGTCGGCGACCCGCGCCGGGGAGCCGACGAACCGGGTGTCGAGGCGGTCCTGGACGAGGGTGCGGCCCTCGTCGGTCCAGGGGAGGGCGCGTGCCTCCTCGGGCGCCGGGAACTCGATCGCGCTCGCGGCGACGTGGCTCAGCACGACCGGCGGCGAGGAGGAGATGAACGGCCGCTCGTGCCGCTCCCCCACACCGAAGCCGTCGAAGCCCAGTTCCTCGGCGAGCAGGGCGTTGTCGAGCACCTCTCGGAACCGGTCGTGGGTGGACCTCCGCACCCGGGTGACCGGGTCCGCGCGGTGGACGATCGGGGTGATCGCGAGGGACTTCACGAAGCCGCCCGCTCGTCGGACGCATTGTCGGGGTGCGCGAGGCCCAGGTGGTCGCGGAGGGTCGGGCCCTCGTACTCCGTGCGGAACACGCCCTGTTCCTGGAGCAGCGGGACGACCTTGTCGGCGAAGACGTCAAGGCCGCTGGGGGTGATGTGCGGGACGAGGATGAAGCCGTCGCTGGCGTCGGCCTGGACGAAGTCGTTGATGGTCCTGGCGACGGTGGCCGGGGAGCCGATGAAGTTCTGGCGGTTGCCGGTCTCGATGACGAGGTCACGGATGGACCAGTTGTTGGCGGCGGCCAGCTCGCGCCACTCGCGGGCGGTGGCCAGCGGGTCGCGGTACATGCGCACCTGGGCGCGGCCCTTGGAGATGTGGTTGTCGCTGACGTCCGGGTCGATGTCGGGCAGCGGGCCCTCCGGGTCGTAGGAGGACAGGTCCCGGTTCCAGACGAACTCCAGGTGCTTGATGGCGGTGGCCCCGCTGACCTGCTGGCGACGCACCTCCTTTGCCAGCTCCTCCGCCTCCGCGTCGGTGTCGCCGAGGATGAAGCTCGCAGCGGGCAGGATGAGCAACTGGTCGGCGCGGCGGCCGTACTTGGCGAGGCGGTTCTTGACGTCCTTGTAGAAGCTCTGGCCCGCCTCCAGGGTGGCGTACCGGCTGAAGATCGCGTCGGCGGAGGAGGCGGCGAACTCGCGGCCCTCGTCGGAGTCGCCGGCCTGGAAGATGACCGGGCGGCCCTGCGGGGAGCGCGGGACGTTGAACTGGCCGTGGATGTCGAAGTGCCGGCCGGAGTGTACGAAGGAACCGGCCTTGGCGTCCTTCAGGAAGACGCCCGTGGCCTGGTCGGCGATGATCTCGTCGCCGTGCCAGGAGTCGAAGAGTTCGTGCGCGGTGGTGAGGAACTCCTTGGCGCGGGAGTAGCGCTCGTCCTGCGGGAGGAAGCCGCCGCGGCGGAAGTTCTCGCCGGTGAAGGCGTCCCAGGAGGTGACGACGTTCCAGGCGGAGCGGCCGCCGGAGAGGTGGTCGAGGCTGGCGAACTGGCGGGCCACCTCGTAGGGCTCGTTGAAGGTGGAGTTGATGGTGCCGGTCAGGCCGAGGTGTTCGGTGACGGCGGCGAGGGCGGCCAGCACGGTGAAGGTGTCGGGGCGGCCGACGACGTCCAGGTCGTAGATCTTCCCGCCCTGTTCGCGGAGCCTGAGTCCCTCGGCGAGGAAGAGGAAGTCGAACTTGGCGCGTTCGGCGGTCTGCGCGAAGTGGACGAAGGAGCTGAACTCGATGTGGCTGCCGGCCCTCGGGTCGCTCCACACCGTGGTGTTGTTGACGCCCGGGAAGTGCGCGGCCAGATGGATCTGCTTCAGCGGCTTGCTCATGTCGGTACGGTCCTTCCGGCTCAGGCGGTGGCGGCTGCGGCGTAGCGGTTGGCGGGGCGGGCGAGGCCCAGCAGGCCGCGCAGGGTGTCGGCCTCGTAGGCGGTGCGGAAGGCGCCGCGGCGCTGGAGTTCGGGGACCAGGCCCCGGCCGATGGCGGGCAGGTCGTGTCCGGCGACGGCGGGCCGCAGCCGGAACCCGGTCAGCCCTGCCTCGGCGAACTCCTGCAGCAGATCGGCGAGTTGGGCGGGCGTACCGGCGAAGATGCGTGCGTCGCTGGTGTACGGCTCTGCCGCCAGGGCGTCGAGACGGGCGCGGCGGTCCTCGGCGGCGGCCTGGTCGTCGTCGAGGAAGACCACCAGGTCGCCGAAAATGTGCAGGAGTTCACCGGCGCGCCCGGCGGCCTCCTGTTCGGCGCGGATCTCGGTGACGATGGCCCGCGCCTGTTCGGTGTCGTGCGGGGTGACGTAACCGACGTCGGTCTGGCGGGCGATCAGCCGGTACGGGACGGTCTGGTGTCCGAGCGAGGTGACGAGCGGCTGGCCCTGCGGCGGGCGCGGGGTGATGGAGGGCCCCTTGACACTGAAGTGCCTGCCCTCGAAGTCGATGTAGTGCAGCTTGTCGCGGTCGACGAAGCGGCCGGTGTCGACGTCCCGGATCTCCGCGTCGTCCTCCCAGCTGTCCCAGAGCCGGCGCACGACCTCGACGTAGTCGGCGGCCTCGTCGAAGAGCTCGGTGAGCCGTTCCTGTCCGGCCGGGCTCCGGAGTTCCGCCAGGTTGATCGGCGGGAAGGTGCGGCGGCCGAAGTGGTCGGCCTCGTGCGGGCGGGCGGTGATCTGCACCCGCAGGCCTGCGCGGCCGGTGCTGACGTAGTCGAGGGTGGCGATCGCCTTGGAGATGTGGAACGGCTCCGTGTGGGTGGCGATCACGGTCGGCACCAGGCCTATGTGCCGGGTGAGGGGTGCGATGCGGGACGCGATCAGTACGGCGTCGAGGCGGCCGCGGACCTCGTCGGTACGGCCGTCCGGCTCGCCGTAGTAGGAGGACTGCAGGCCGAGGCCGTCCTCGAGGGTGACGAAGTCGAGCAGTCCGCGCTCGGCCTCGGCGACCTGGTCGGCCCAGTATCCGGCGGTGAACAGGTCCCGGGGGCGGGCCACTTGCTCGCGCCAGGAGGCGGGGTGCCAGCCGGTGCCCTCGAGGGCCACGGCAAGGTGCAGACGGGAAGCGGGAGTTGAGGACACGAGGGTGCCTTCCTGGAGGTCCGTACGAGATCGCCGGCCCGGGCGTCACGCACTCGGGGCACGGCGCTGGGGAAACGGGGTCAGGGGCGACAGAGAGCGCCGGCGACGCGCTGGAGGTCGATGTGCAGCCGGAGGTAGGGGGTGCACATGGCCCTGCCTCCCGCCGTCGTAGCGCGTTCCGCGTCCCCGGTCACAACGCCCCCGCCCCGGCATCTGTTCCTGGTGTGCGCACCTGGAGGACGGTCGTCCGGCGGCGCAGGGTGAAGCCGATCGACTCGTAGAGCCGGATCGCCGGGGTGTTGGTCGCGGCGGCGTGCAGGAACGGGGTCTCCCCGCGCTCCCTGATGCCCGCCGCGACGGCCCGCACCAGCCGGGTCCCCAAGCCCCGTCCGCGGTGGCGCGGGTCGGTGCAGACGGCGCTGATCTCGGTCCAGCCGGGCAGGTGGAGCCGCTCGCCGGCCATGGCGATCAGCCGGCCGCGGTGCCGGATGCCGAGGTAGGTGCCCAGCTGGACGGTGCGGGCCAGGAAGGGCCCCGGTCGGGTGTGGGCGACGAGGTCCAGCATCTCCGGCACGTCGTCCGGGCCCAGGCGCACGGCCTCCGGGGCGGGCTCGGCCCGCAACCGGGTGTCGATCAGCTGGACGCCCTGGCCGCCGCCGACGACGTCCCACCCTTCGGGGACGCCGTCGGCTCCCTTGAGGCGGACGGTGGTGTCCGGGCCGAGCAGGGCGTGCAGATCGGCCCAGGCGGCCGGGGCCGCCGGGTCCGCGAGCGCGGCGAACGCGTACATGTCCGCCGGGTAGCGCGCCGCCTTGCCGAGCCGTCCGGCCCATGCCGCGTGCGGGCCGTCCAGTGCCGCCCAGACGGGGTTGTCCAGCGGGCGCGTGCCCAGGGCTTCGCCACCACGGACGTCGATCTGTTGGACCACGGTGGCGAGTTCCCTTTCGCTACGGGCCGGTGACGGGTGGTCAGGAGTTGTCGAGGGGCAGGCCGGGCGGGTTGACCTCGGACTTGGCGACGGCCTCGTTGGAGAGGTTCCAGGCGGCCAGCCACTTGGCGTACTGGCCGTTCTCGATCAGGTAGTTGATGGCGTCGGCGAGCGGCTTGGCGAGACCGCTGTCCTTCTTGGCGGTGGCGGCGATCAGGCCCTGCAGCGAGGCTCCGGCGCCCGAGTAGGTACCCGCGTTGCGCGTCGGGTTGGGCGTGTTCGCGGACTGGGTGATGTGGTACGCGATGCCGGGGTTGGGGCCGAAGAAGGAGTCGATCTTGCCGCTGTTCAGGGCGAGGTAGGTGCCGTTGCGGTCCGGGTAGTACTTGACGGTGAGCTTCTTGCCCTCGCTCTCCAGCTTCTTCTTCCACTCCAGGAGGAGCTTCTCCTGGTTGGTGCCGGCGCCGACGGAGACGGTCTTGCCGGCGAGGTTCTCGTAGTTGCCGTCGAAGTTCCACTTGCCGGCCTTGAGCACCTCGAAGCCCAGGTTGTCCTTGCGGTAGGAGGCGAACTCGTACTTCTTCTTGCGCTCCTCGGTGTCGGTGACGTTCGAGAAGGCCACGTTGACCTTGCCGCTGTCGATGCCGACGAAGAGGTTTTCCCAGGTGAAGTTCTTCAGTTCGGGCTTCAGGCCGAGGACCGCGGCGACCAGGCGGCCGAAGTCGGGCTCGGCGCCGGTGAGGGTCTTCTGGTCGCTGCCGACGTAGGCCAGGGGTGCGAAACCGGCGGGCAGGGCGCCGATTCCGATCTCCAGCTTGCCGCTGCTCTTGACGGACTTGGGCAGTTCCGCACTGATCGACTTCACCTCGGAGACCTTGAGGCTGGTCTGCTCGGCGGCGCCGTTGGAGAGCTGTCCGACGGTCACGGTCCCGTTGGCGGCGCCGGTCGTGGTGGCCGCGTCGCTGTTCCCACCGCAGGCGGCGAGCCCGGTGGCGAGGGAGGCGACCGCGGTCGCCGCGGTGATGCCGCGTATCAGGCTGCGTCGGGTGAAGTGGACAGACATGGCCGTTCCTTGTCGCTGAGAGGGTGAGGAGGTGGTGGCGTGGGGGGAGGTCGTGGGGCGCGCCAGATGCGTCAGGGGATCAGAGGACCTTGCTGAGGAAGTCCCTGGTGCGCTCGTGCTGCGGCCTGTCGAGGACCTCGGAGGGCGGGCCCTGTTCGACGATCCTTCCGCCGTCGATGAAGACGACCCGGTCGGCGATCTCGCGGGCGAAGCCGATCTCGTGGGTGACGATGACGAGCGTGGTGCCGCTGGTCGCCAGGTCCTTGATGACAGCGAGGACTTCGCCGACGAGTTCGGGGTCGAGGGCTGAGGTGGGCTCGTCGAAGAGGATGACGCCGGGGCGCAGGGCGAGGGCGCGGGCGATGGCGACGCGTTGCTGCTGACCGCCGGAGAGCTGGCGCGGGTAGGCGCCGGCCTTGTCGGCGAGACCCACCCGGGCGAGCAACTCGCGGGCCAGTTCCTGCGCTTCGGGCTTGCTGAGCCTGCCGGTGGCGACCGGGGCGGCGGCCACGTTGTCCAGGACCGTCAGATGGGGGAAGAGGTTGAAGTTCTGGAAGACGAAACCGATCCGGCCGCGCTGGGTGAGGATGGCCCGCTCGCTCAGCTCCTTCAGCCGGTCGCCGTGCCGCTTCACGCCGATCAGTTCGCCGTTGACGCTGACGTGGCCGATCTCCGGCTTCTCCAGGTGGTTGATGACCCGCAGCAGGGTGGACTTGCCGGACCCGGACGGCCCGAGGATCACGGTGACCTCGCCGGGCCGCACCGTCAGGTCGATGCCGTTGAGCACCCGGTGGGCGCCGTACCACTTGTGCACGTCGTGCACCTCGACGGTGGCGGCCTCGACGCCGGCCGGCGCCTCGAGGGTCCTGGCGCTCATACGGCGGCCTCCCTGCGGATACGGGCTCGCAGGTCGGTGAGACCGGTGCGGAGCTTCTGCAACGGTGTCGGCGGCAGGGAGCGGGTGGCGCCCCGGGCGTAGTACCGCTCGACGTAGAACTGGATGACGGAGACGACGCTGGTCAGGATCAGGTACCAGACGGTGGCGACCAGCAGCAGCGGCACGATGTCGCCGGGGTAGGTGGAGCCCATGGACTGCGCGGTGCCGAACAGGTCGAGCAGCGAGACGTAGAAGACCAGCGAGGTGCTCTTGATCAGGCCGATGAGCTGGTTGACATAGTTCGGGGTGATCGAGCGCAGCGCCTGCGGGAAGACGATCTCCGTGAACTGGTAGCTCTTCGGCAGGCCCAGGGCCGCCGCCGCCTCGTGCTGGCCCTGGTCGACGGAGAGGATGCCGCCGCGGACGACCTCGGCCGCGTAGGCCGCCTCGTTGAGGCTGAGGCCGATGACGGCGACGACCATGTCGCTGGCGAGCTTGGACTCGTCGAAGGAGAGGAAGGCCGGTCCGAAGGGGACGCCGACGCTCAACGTCTTGTACAGGGCGCTGAAGTTGTAGAGGAAGAGCAGCACCACGATGAGCGGTATGGAGCGCAGCGCCCATATGTAGGTCCAGCTGACGGCCCGCAGCACCGGGCTCTTCGAGAGCCGGGCCAGGGCGAGGACGATGCCGCCGGCCAGGCCCAACACCGCGCTGCAGGCGGCGACTTCGAGGGTGATGAGCAGGCCGTCGAGGATGTTCGGCCGCAGGAACCAGTAGCCGAAGCGGTCCCACTGGTAGAACGGGTTGGTCGTCAGGCCGTGCACGAACTGGGCCGCAAGGACGAGGACGACGGCGGTGGCGATCCAGCGTCCGGGCCGGCGCAGCGGCAGAACCCGCTGTGCGGCGAGGGGTTTTGACTGTTCGTCGGCGGGCGGCGCATCGGCGAGGGCGACGGTGGCGCCAGGGGGTTGACTCATGGTGGGCTCCGGCGGAGTCGGACACCCCACAGGCCGCGGCAGCCGTGCGCTGGAGCGGCTCGCTCAGCGCACGGGTGGGCAGGAACACCGGGGGCGGGGAGGACAACGGCACACCGCGCGGGCGGTGTTCGTCAGGGGGTGCGGGGGCTGCGGGGAGGTGTCAGCCCCGGCAGCAAGCACGGCCCGGTGCGGTACACAGTGCGCTGTTCACACGGAGCAGATCGACTGCGCGGTCGGCGGCGAACAGGTTCAGCAGGTTCGCGTACGGCTGTACGCAGCCCTGAGGGCGGCGCGCGGCCGTCCTGGGAGCTGCGTACATGGCGTCACCATCACTGTTCCGGCCCTTTGTGGGCCTCGCGCTTACCGAAACGTCATCCGGTCCGGTCGTCACCTGGGGCACCCCACCGCGGAGCGAGGGTTGCCGGTCAGCCAGCCAGGGCTTGTCGCTGACACTCATGACCGTTCTGGTTCGTAGTTAAAACAATTGCCCGAAGGAATGTCAACGCCGGTCCACTGTGTGGAACGACTCACGCGCTGTTGACCTGCGGTCCTGCCCCGTTTTCATCGGATGCATGGGCCGCCCAGTCCAGGACCTGAACGGCGGCTCCGGCGGCCTCCAGACCCTGGCAACGGGCGTGGTGGCGGCGGGCGATGCCGTCCAGGTCGAGATGGGCACCGAAGGCCGGATGGGCGGCCAGCCGGCGGGCGTAGGCCCACAGGGCGGGATGGCCGGCGATGCGCTGGACGGCACCGGCGTCCAGGTGATTGCGGTGCACGGTGTCGAGTTGGACCAGCGCGACCCACAACTCGACGTCCGCGGCGGTGATTTCGTCGCGGATCACGTACGTTCGCCCGACCAGCCACCGTTCCAGTGCACCGAGCGTTTCGAGCAGCGTCTCGAGCGCCGCCGCGCGCTCCGACTCCTCGCCGCCGGCCGATCCGGCGCGCTGGGCGGCGTCCTCGATGCCCTGCGCGCACATCCGCTCGACGGCCTCGATCTCCGACTCCGCGCCGCACGGGTAGGGCGAGGGGTGGTCGCTGCCGAAGCGGCGGGCGAGGTCGCGCATGATGTCCGGGGCGTGTGTGCTGACGATCCGTCCGGACCAGTCGTCGCTGAGCACGGGCGCGACGGCCGGGCCGGTGTAGTGGTGCGCGCTCGCCTCGTACAGCGGGCGCAGGGCGCGGTGGCCGCCTTCGGGAGTGTCGGGGACGGCGGGCAGGAAGGTCGCCGGACAGACGGTGTCCAGGCCGAGCAGGCTGTGGGTGACGGCGATGCGCAGGCCGTCGGGACACGCGGTCGACAGATGGAGGCGGTAGCGGCCCGGTACGGCGTAGTGGCCGCTGCGGGCGTCGCTGCCGATCCGGCCGCGGAAGGCGGGCGCGGGCCGGGCGGAGGTGTGGGCGGCCAGAGGTGTGACGGACATGGAACTCCCCGGGAGAGGGCGCGGACGTACGCGCGGCGGAAGCGACGTCGGGCGAACTCAGCCCTGGGGGCTGATCGCACTGCAGACACGCTGCAGATCGATGTGACGGCGGGAGGTGAGGAGAGGCGGACGGATCACTCGGACGGTGACCGGCTCAAGGCACCCCATGCGTTTCCCTACCCATTCACTAGGATTCTCCTCTGGAGTGTCGGTCCGGCTCGGAGCCACGTCAAGGGGCCCGTCCCGCAATGCGGACAGCGCGGTGGACACACCCAGGCCGGCGGGCCGCCGGCCGCAGCGTGCGCCGCCGTCGCCGAGGAGGGCAGCATCACCCGTGCCGCGGCCCGTCTGCGGCTGAGCCAGCCCGCGCTCTCCCGCACCCTGCGCCAGCTGAAGGACCATCTGGGCGGCCGGTCTCGTCGACCGCTTCACCCACCGCCTCGAACTCACCGCCGAGGACCATGTCTTCCGCGACAAGGCCGCCGCCGCCCTCGCCGCCGTGGACAGCTCTGGACGCGGGCAGCCTGCGGACCTGGCCGCTGTGCCTGGGCCACCCCTGGACGGCACTCGGTGACCCCACCGTCGCGTTGCTCCGCCGCTGGGACGAAACGCCCCCGGAGGCCCCACCGCAGCTGCTGCGCATCGACGACCGTACGGCGGGACTCACACAGGGATGGTGGCCAGGATGGCCACCGGAGACCTCCGCCCCGCACTCCCCAGCGGCAGAACGAGAGGGAAGTGCAGGGCGGAGAGGCCCCCAGACGGGCGTGACCGCCGGTCAGTGCAGGTCGGCCCGGGCGGGACTGTCGTCCAGGGCAGCGTCTTCCCTCGCACTCTCCACGACGGCACTGTCGTCCACGGCACTGTCGTCGAGGAACCCTCCCGACTGATGCTGCCACAGCTTCGCGTAGGCGCCCTGGGCCGCGAGCAGTTCCTGGTGCGTGCCCTGCTCGACGATCCGACCGCGGTCGAGGACGACGAGCCGGTCCATGCCGGCGACCGTGCTCAGCCGGTGCGCCACCACCAGCGCCGTCCGCCCCTCCATCAGCCGCCACAGCGCCTCCTGCACCAGGACCTCGCTCTCGGAGTCCAGGGCGCTGGTCGCCTCGTCGAGCAGCAGGATCGGCGCGTCCCGCAGGATCGCCCGGGCCAGGGCGACCCGCTGGCGCTGTCCGCCGGACAGCTTGATTCCGCGCTCGCCGACCATGGTGTCGAAGCCGTCCGGCAGCGCGTCGGCGAACTCCGTGACGTGCGCCGCCTCGGCCGCGCGGCGGATCTCGGCGTCGGTGGCATCGGGCCGGGCGAAGGCGATGTTCTCCTTCAGCGTGCGGTGGAACATCGCCGGGTCCTGCGGCACGTAGGCGATCAGTCCGCGCAGGTCGGCCTGGCGCATCCGGCTGATGTCCTGGCCGCCGACCAGGATCCGGCCGCCGTCGATGTCCATCATCCGCAGCAGGAGCCGTGACAGCGTGGTCTTGCCGCCGCCCGAGCGGCCCACGAGACCGATCTTCGTGCCGCTGGACACGGCCAGGTCGAGGCCCCGGAACAGCGGGTCCCCGCCTCCGTGGGCGAAGGTCACCCGTTCGAAGCGGACGTCGGCGGGCCCCGGCAGCAGTGGCTCCGGCGACGCCGGGTCGAGCACGGTCGGCGGAACCAGCAGCAGCTCGGTGAACTGTGCGGCCTCCGTCATCGAGCTCTCCAGACGGCGGTAGATCTGGTTGAACTCGAACATGATCTTCGTGGCGTTGCTGTAGTACGTGAAGGCGACGACGACCGCCTCCACCCCGTGCTCGCCCCCGCCGAGCGCGACCGCGAGCAGCAGGCCCAGCACGTTGGTCAGTACGGACATCGGCGCGACCAGCGTGTCGATGCGCAGGTTGCCGTAGTCCCAGGACCTCAGTGTGAGCCGCCGCGAGTGGGCGACCCGGGTGCGGTGCTCCGCGGCCTCGCGGCGCTCAGCGGCGAACGCCCGGACCGTGTCCATGTTCATCAGGCTGTCGGCGACATGCCCCGACACCCGGGCGATCGCCTCCTCCCGCTGGTCGACGAGCCGCTGGCGGCGCCGGATGAGCGGCGCCACGCACAGCGCCGTCACCGCGATCATCACCAACAGCCCGACGACGAGCAGCGGGTCGTAGCGCCACAGCACCATCGACCCGAACAGCAGCGGTACGAGGCTGCCCATGACACTGAACGTCAGTGTGTCGGCGAACTCCTCGAAGCGGGAGGCGAAACTCAGCACCCGCTTGGTGAGGGCCCCGGCGAAGTTGTCGTGGAAGAAGGCGGCGTCCTTGGCGAACAGCTCGTCCATGCCGAGCACGTACAGGTGCTCGATGCCGAGGGCGTCGAGGCGGTTCAGGCAGTGCAGACCGATCCGCCACAGCGCCTCCGCCAGCAGCAGGACACCGGCGAAGGCGAGGACGTACGGCAGTGTCGAACCGATGCGGATGTCGGCGTTCCCGGCGATACGGCCGACGAGCTTCGCGACGACCAGCGGCGCGATGTAGTTGATCCCGATGTTGCCGAGTGCCGGGAGCAGCATGCCGGGCACGGTCCACACCCGTAGCCGGCCCAACTCCCGTCCGTAGTAACGAAGTGCGAGGAGCACGGAGCCCCTGCGCGGGGGAACCTTGCTTGTTTGAGGTGATCCCATCCCGATCCCGTGTGGTTGTGCGGCGGGATGGGAGTGTCCCGCGACGACACCCACGGCGTCCAAGCGTTTTTTGGGCTGATGGGGCCTTCGCCCCATGTGTCACTCGGGATCCGCACGGCGGCAGCCCGTCGGCTCAATCGCCCTGCGGCTGGGCATCGGTTTCGTCCCGTACTCCCCGCTGGGCCGCGGCTTCCTCACCGGTGGGGTGAAGCCGGCCGCCGAGTACCCGGCCGCCGACATGCGCAGCTGGGACGGGCGCCGGCAGCCGGGCAACTACGAGAAGAACCTGGCCGCCGTACGGGAGTTGACGGTCCTGGCGGAGAGCGTCGCCGCCGGCGGGACATCGTCCGATGCCTCTTGACGTTGCGCCACACCCCGACTGACACTCTCGCCACACGACGTCCCACAACCGTGGCAACCATGTGCCCTTGGCCAAGGCACCCGTTGTCGCGGGCGTTCCCCATGCCCTCTTGCCTCGTCCGTCACCCCCACACACGACGGCTCACCCCCCACACAGGAGGCCCCCACATGACTTCACGACACACCGCGGAGCGCACTGAACGATCAGGCCTCTCCCGGCACGGCAAACTGGCCGCCGCCGCGCTGGCGGCCGCGCTGCTGGCGGGACCGGGCACAGCCCAGGCGGCTCCGCAGCAGACCGCGCCGGTCGCCCGGGAACGGGCCGCCGCGGCCACCATCACCTGGACCCTGGAACGGGCAGGCAGCCCCACTCAGGACCAGCAGACGGCGTACGACCTGATCACCAAGGCCATGAGCGCCGCGGTGGCCCGCTACAACAACCTCAGCGACCTCGGCAAGAGCATCACCGTCCGCTACGACCCGAGCGTCCCCACCGCCGACGGCAACAACAACGGGACGATCCGCTTCGGCAGCAACCGCAGTTACATGACCGAGCGGACCGCCCTGCACGAGATCGCCCACACCATCGGCGTGGGCACCAGCGCCAACTGGAACTCCCTGTCGAGCGGCGGGACTTGGCACGGCGGGCAGGCCACGGCCCTGGTCAAGCAGTTCGACGGCCCGGACGCCACGCTGTCCACCGGCGGCGTCCATTTCTGGCCGTACGGCCTCAACTACGAGAACGAGTTCTCGAACACGGCCGCCGACCGCCACGTCCAGATCGTCGCCGCCATGGTGCGCGACGGGCTCTGACGGCGGGGCCGGTCGCCCGAGCGGGAGCCGCGCGGCCAAGGTCAGTGGTCGAAGCCGATGTGCACGTGGTCGTGGTGGGTGTTGTCGCTGAAGAACTGGTTGGCGGCCCCGCCGCCGGACAACAGGACGGGTCCGCCGACGTTGTAGGAACCGGCCGCTGCCGCGTCCCGCATGAAGCGCTCGATCAGCGTGCGGGGCGTGGCCGGATCGACCACCGCATGACCGTCGATCTGCCACACGTCGAACGCCCTCCCGAGCGGATGGTCGCTGGGGCGGCTGGTGCCGAAGACGTCGAGGGGATGGCCGGAGCGGACCACGCTGACGTACATCCGGTAGGTGCCCGCCAGACGCAGCATCGCCGTCGGCACGCTGTCGTGTACGCGCCCGCTGTGCAGGTCGGCCTGCGCGGCGGGCGGCAACTCGATGCGGGAGTCGGACAGCACCGCGCGGACGCGGGCGGGGAGCGCCGACACGGCGGGTCCCGGCCGGGCCGGGTGCAGGGCGGTGACCGTCCAGCCGGAGGCCGCCCGGGCCAGCCGCACGTCGACCGTCGTACCGCCGGCACTCACCCTGCCGCCGCGCCGGGTCCACTGACGGCATACGACGAGCACGCTCGCGGAGTCGGTGAGGATGCCGCCGTACTGCGCGTCGACCACCTGCAGCACGGCCGCGTCCGCGTCGGGCAGCAGCGGCCCTGCCTCGTCGACAAGGCCGGCGGGCAGCCGGAGCGCGGCCACCCGCGCCCCGGCCGCCGCCGCGCCACCCTTGCCCGCCGGCCACGCCCCGATTGCCTCGACGACCTGAACGGCACGGAGCTTGGCGGCCGGAGTGACCTCGGCCGAGGTCGGGCGCCACGGCGTGGTGCGCGGCAGGGCGGCGACCTGCGAGGCGGAGGGGGACGCTGCGACGGAAGGGGCGGAGGCCGGGCCGGAACGGGCGGTGCCCGAGGCTGAAGGCGCGGTGTGCGAGGAGCCGCCGGAGCAGGCCGCCACGCCGACGAGAGTGCCGGTCGCGCCCAGCAGCACGGCACGGCGGGACGGTGGGCCGGGCTTGCGCGTCATGCCATCCAGTGTCCGTCAGCGAGCGTCCGACCGCCCTGCTGGGTCTGGCGGAAGGCGCCCGGAGTCATGCCGGTGCGGCGGGTGAAGAACTTGCCGA
Organism: Streptomyces sp. NPDC002092; assembly: GCF_053593775.1. NCBI lineage: Bacteria > Bacillati > Actinomycetota > Actinomycetes > Kitasatosporales > Streptomycetaceae > Streptomyces > Streptomyces sp. NPDC002092. The sequence continues at coordinate 326,745 of NZ_JBSFDG010000011.1, read as the reverse complement.
TTCGCCCGGCAGATCGTCCGCATCGCTCCCGGCGGTCGCGCCCATGTGCTGGCCACGCTCCCGGCCCCGGCGAAGGCGAGCAATCCGAACCTGGGCAAGGCCTTCGCCGGCGGTATCGCCCGCGCCGACGACGGCACCCTGTACGTCACCTACGCCACCGGCACCGCCGACCTCACCGGCGTCTGGGCCGTGCGCCCCGGCGGCCGCCCGCACCGTATCGCCGCCCTGCCCGCCGACGGACTGCCCAACGGCCTGGCGCTGGACCGGCGCACCGGCCGCCTCTATGTCACCGACTCCGTGCACGGCCATCTACCGCCTCTCCACGCGCGGCGGAAAGGCCGTGGTGTGGGTCAAGGGCAGGGACCTGGAGCCCAGTTCGTTCGCCGGCGCCAACGGGCTGAAGCTGCACAACGGCGCCGTGTGGGCCACCAATCTCGACAAGGGCACCGTGCTGCGCATCCCGGTCACCGCACACGGCGCGGCGGGCCGCATCCAGGTCCGCGCCTCCGGCATGCCGTACATCGACGACTTCGCCTTCACCGGCCGCGGCGACACCCTCCTCGCGGCGCGCGACGACAACCAGGTGGACCTCGTCCGCCCCGACGGCACCCACACCGCCGTACTCACCGCGGCCGACGGCCTGCGGACCCCCACGTCCATCGCCGTCCACGGCAACACGGTCTACGTCCCGAGCGCCGCCTGTCTCACGGACAAGGACCCCAACCTGCTCCTCGCCCGCCTCGACCGCCTCGACCGCTGAGCGGTCGCGGTACTTCAGCGAATCACGCGGCAGGCATTGACGTTTGTGGCGGGGTTCCTATCATCCTCAGAGTCCGAAGACCCGATCGCCGTTCGATATTCCGGACTACGATCCCCTTCCGGCACTGCGCGAGACCGCACCCCCCACCACCGAAGGAGCCGCTCATGCCCTTCCGTCCACGGTTACGTCCCCTGCGGCACGCACTGTTCGCCACCGGCGCCGCCGCCGCGCTCTGCGTCGGCCTGCTCACCGCCGCCGCACCGGCCGCACCCGCCGCCACCTCGCTGCCCTGCGACCTCTACGCCGCCGGCGGCACCCCCTGCGTGGCGGCGCACAGCACGACCCGTGCCCTGTACGCCTCCTACAACGGGCCCCTGTACCAGGTGCGCCGCGCCTCCGACAACGCCACCCGGAACATCGGCGTGCTCAGCGCGGGCGGGGTCGCCAACGCCGCGGCGCAGGACTCGTTCTGCGCCGGCACCAGCTGTCTGATCACCGTCATCTACGACCAGTCCGGCCGCAACAACCGACTCACCCAGGCACCTCCAGGCGGCTTCTCCGGGCCGGCCGCGGGCGGCTACGACAACCTCGCCAACGCGACCGCTGCGCCCATCACGGTCGCCGGACACAAGGCGTACGGGGTCTACGTGGCGCCCGGCACCGGATACCGCAACAACAACACCAACGGGGTCGCCAAGGGCGACCAGCCCGAGGGCATGTACGCGGTCCTGGACGGCACGCACTACAACGGCGGGTGCTGCTTCGACTACGGCAACGCCGAGACCAACAGCCGGGACAACGGAAACGGCACCATGGAGGCCATCTACTTCGGCAACATCAAGGTCTGGGGGTACGGCAGCGGCAACGGCCCCTGGATCATGGCCGACCTGGAGAACGGCCTGTTCTCCGGGGTCAACCAGCACTACAACGCGAACGACCCCTCGATCAGTCACCGTTACCTCACCGCGGTCATCAAGGGCGGCCCGGGCCGCTGGGCCATCCGCGGCGGCAACGCCCAGTCCGGCTCCCTGTCCACCTTCTACAACGGGGTCCGCCCCAACGTCGGCGGCTACAACCCGATGAAGAAGGAGGGCGCCATCATCCTCGGCATCGGCGGCGACAACAGCCACGGCTCCGCCGGCACCTTCTACGAAGGCGTCATGACCTCCGGCTATCCCTCGGACGCCACGGAGAACGCGGTGCAGGCCAACATCACCGCGGCCGGGTACGGCAGGTAGTCGCGGCATCGAGGTGCCGGGGCCAGGGAGGCACCGTGCCGTCCCTGGCCCCGGCGTTTCAGTTCTCCAGGCGCCAGTGCTGGTTCGCGCCGCCCGTGCAGCTCCACAGCTGGATCTTCGTCCCGTTGGCGGTTTGCTGACCCGAGGCGTCCAGACAGAGCCCCGACTGCGCTGCTGTGACGGTGCCGTCGGGGTTCACGTTCCATTGCTGGTCCGCCTGCCCGCTGCAGTCCCAGATCGCCGCCGCGGTGCCGTTGCCCGCCGCCTGGCCGACGCCCAGGCACTTGTTGCCGTAGACGACCAACTGCTTTCCGGCGCTGTAGCTCCACCGTTGGTTGGAGCCGCCGTTGCAGTCCCACAGTTGTGCCTGGGTGCCGTTCGCGGTGGTGAAGTTGTCGATGTCCAGGCAGCGCCCCGACTGCTGGCCGACGATCTTCTGGTTGCCGGAGGGCGGCGGCGGGGGCGGGGGCGTGCTCGAGCCGAACTGGGTGAAGAACTGCCACACCGCTGCGGATGTCCAGGTGCGCCAGCCGTCACCGGTGGAACCGTCGATGGGACCGGGGTCGTGGCCCGCCCCGTCGAACGCGGCCCAGACGACGGGGTATCCGGACCTGCATCCGGAGTAGGTGGTGATGATGTGCGTCAGGCTGCCGTTGGCCGGCTCGGGCGGGTTCTGCGGGGTGCAGCCATTGGCCCGGACGAAGGTGTCGCGCAGTTCCCGTCCCAGTGAGATGGGCAGCACATTGTCCCTGAGGCCGTGCAGACCCATGTAGGCGATGGGCTGGGTGCCGCCGTTGCACCCGCTGAGGTTCGCGCCGGAGTAGACCGCCACCGCGCGGAAGACCGTCGCCCGGGAGCAGGCGAGGGCGTACGACATCGCGCCGCCGTAGCTGAAGCCGGCGGAGAACAACTGGGTGGTGTCGACGCACAGGCCCGATTCGATCTGGTTGACCAGGGCGTCGACGAAGGCCACGTCCTGGCCGCCGGGGTTGGCCCAGCCGTTGCCGTTGCCCTGCGGGGCGACGAAGATCGTGCCGTTGTTCGCGCTGTCCGCCAGGCGCCTGAGGCCGTAGTAGGACCAGTTGTACCCGTCCGTTCCGCCCGAGTCGACGTCGTTCGCTGTGCCGCCGCGCCAGTGGAAGCCGAAGATCAGCCGGTAGGGGTGGTTGTTGTCGTACCCGGCGGGGACCCGCAGGATGTAACTGCGGTTCTGGCCGCCGCTCTGAATCGTGTGGTTACCACTCGTCAGCGCCGGAGCCTTGCCGCAGCCGGTGCTCGCCGCCGCGGGTGCCCTGAGGCCGCTGCTGAACGAAGTGCCCGCAGTGGTCAGGACGAGAAGTAGCGCGGCCACAAGGGACATTAAGAGCGGTTTGCGTTTCATACACACCTTCTTCTGCCATCGGATTCAGACCGTGGTGATGGTCCATTCGTTGTTGGTGCTGGAGTTCGGCGTCCACAGCACCGTGGTGGAGCCGGTCGTGGTGCTGCCGCTGCCGTCGAGGGCGGTGCCGGTGCCGCGATTGACGATCTGGTAGCGGTTGTTGCCGAGGCTGTTCAGCGACCACTGCTGGTTGTTGCCGCCGTTCCACACCTGCTGGCGGGCGGGGGCGCCGTTGGCGGAGTTGCCGTAGCTGTCGGCGACCATGCCGTTGGTGCGGTTCACGATGCGGTAGTAGCCGTTGCCGAGGTCGATCAGCTGCCACTGCAGGTTGCTGCTGCCGTCGTAGTTCCACTGCTTGAGATTGGCGCCCGCTGCGACGTTGCCCCCGCTGTCGAGCACGAGCCCGCTGGTCACGTTGGCGATCTTCACCCAGGTCGTGGAGCCGCCCGGCGCCCCCAGGACGGGGATCTCACCGGAGAAGGTGAACTTGACGGTGTACGCCAGGGCGTTGAACGGCGGGTTCGCCGAGGGCATGGCGAGGTGCAGGCCGGAGGCGTCCTGGGTCGGTGCGGGCAGGTCGATGTAGGTGCCGGCGGTGTTGCCCAGCAGTTTGGCGCCGGTCAGGGTGCTGAGGTTGATCTGGTTCGAGTTCAGCGTCGTGATGGTCATCGTGCCGCCCTGCCAGCCCAGGGCCGTGGCGTAGAGCACCTTGTTGTCCCGGCTGCGGGTGAACCGGATGTCCTGCGGTTTGCCGGCCACCGGGCCGCTGAACGAGCCGCCGCCCATCTTGGTGGGGCCCTCGCCGTAACTGGTCCAGGAGCGGGTGCCGTAGACCGCCTCTCCGAAGCGGCCGAGCCAGTCGCCCATGGCGAGCAGGATCGACTGCTGCCCGGAGGGGATGGTGCCGTCGGCCATCGGGGCGATGTTCAGCAGCATGTTGCCGCCCTTGCTGACCCGGTCGATCAGCGAGTGCAGCAGGGCCTGCGTCGAGTAGTAGCCGATGCCGACCGTGTAGCACCAGCTGGAGGAGGAGATGCTGTCGTCGGTCAGCCAGTAGGGGGTGAGCAGTCCTGCCGGGCCGCCGCGCTCGAAGTCGAAGACCTCACCCTTGTTGTCGAGGCCGTCCTTGTAGGTCGCGACCACGTCCTTGTTCCATGCGACGGCCTGGTTGTAGTAGTGCGCGAGGAACTGCAGCCGGTAGGACTCCTGCACCAGGTTCAGGTCGAAGTCCTGCCAGACCAGGTCCGGCTGGTAGCCGTCGATGACCTCGACCAGCTTGTCGTACCAGAGCTTGTTCTCCGCGGCCGAGCCCTGCTGGCCGTAGAGGATCCGCAGCGTCGGGTCGGACTGGGCGGGCACGTGGTCGTAGTAGCCGTTGAAGTGGTAGGCGTGGTGCAGCGAGGCCATGAACTTCAGCCCCTGCCCGCGGATGGCCTGCGCGTGCAGCCCCACCAGGTCGAGCCGTGGGCCGTGCTGGATTGAGTTCCACGGGTTGGCGCGGCTGTTCCACATGGAGAAGCCGTCGTGGTGCTCGGCGACCGGGCCGGCGAATCTGGCGCCCGCGGCCTTGAACAGCCGCGCCCAGGCGTCCGGATCCCACTTGCCGCCCTGGGAGACGAGTTTCGGGGCGAACTGCACGTAGTTGCCGGCCTTGTCACGGGCGCCGTCGATGAAGTTGTGGTACGGCCATGCCGAGGGGTCGCCGTAGGTGGCGATGTGGTGCTGGTTCTCGGCCGAGCCGCCGACGTACATGTTGCGCGGATACCACTCGTTCCCGAAGGCGGGGACGCTGAAGACGCCCCAGTGGTAGTAGATGCCGAACTTGGCGTCCGGGAACCAGGCCGGGGCCGGGGGGTGCTGGTCCACGGAGGACCAGCTCGGGGTGTAGCTCGCGGGGCCGTCGGTCGCGGCGGCCTCGGGGGCGAACCTCAGCAGCCCGAAGGCCGTGGCCGCGCCGGCCGCCGCCAGCAGTCGGCGCCGGCTCAGCGGCAGGGAAGAGGAAGACGAAGACATGGGGGGCCTCTCGGAATTGACGGTGCGGGTGCGGAACTCGGGCTCGTCAGCCGGTGACGGGATCAGTCGCGTGTCCACTTCTGGTTGCTGCTGCCGTTGCAGGTCCACAGCTGCAGCAGGGTGCCGTTGGTCGTGCCCGCGCCGGTGGCGTCGAGACACAGGCCGGACTGGGCACCGGTGATCGTGCCGTCGGCGTGGAGCGTCCATTTCTGGTTGCTGCCGCCGTCGCAGTCCCAGATGTCCACCTTGGTGCCGGGGCTGGTGCCCTGGCCCGCCGCGTCCAGGCAGTCGCTGCCGTAGACGCGCAGCTCACCGGTCGAGGTGTCGGTCCACTGCTGGTTGCTGCCGCCGTTGCAGTCCCACAGCGCCACCTGGGTGCCGGCCGTGTGCGACTGGTTCGGCACGTCCACGCACCGGCCGGAGGCGGCCCCGACGATCGCGCCGGTCGTGCCGCCGTCGTTTCCGCCGCTGCCGGGGGTGATGGACAGGTTGTCGAACTGCGCCGTCTCGCCCTGGCTGGTTCCGTAGCCGATCTGCCCGGTCGCCCAGGTGCTGTCGTTCACGGACCCGGCCGTGGCACCGTCGATGACGGCGGTGATGGTGGTGCCGGAGAAGGTGAGGCCCAGGGTGTGCCACCGGTTGGTTCCCAGCGCCGCGGTCGTCCCGCGGGCCAGGGTGGAGACGGTGCCGCCGGTGTTCGTGCTCAGGACCGACCAGGCCCCGGTGTCGCTCACCCGCAGGCGGTATGCGTTCTGTCCTCCGGTGCGGTCGTAGTCGTGTGCGCCCGCACGGCCGATCAGTTCGGCGTAACCGGGCTGTTCGAGCAGCACGTCCGACGAGACCGTGTAGTTGCTCCAGCCCACATCACCGAGGAGGGCGTGCGGATCGGTCAGCGTGTCCCAGGCGATCGGCTTCTGCGGGCTCATCTGGCGCACGCACTTGCCGCTGCGGCCGCCGCCGCAGCCCACCGTCTCGAAGGCGCCCTGCCAGTCCATGAGGTACTTGGCCTCGGTGCCGGTGGCGTTGCCGTCGAAGGAGTCGCTGTACGGCAGCTTCAGCGCGCTCTTGGCGGGACCCGTGGCCGTGCCCTTGCCCTGTCCGGTCGTGGTGGTCAGGGTGTACAGGTGGCCGGGCTGGACGGTGAGACTGAAACCGCCGCCGGACGGGGTGATGTCCGCGGTGTGCACGAATTGGTCGGCCGGGTTGCCGGAGCCGACATCGGTGGACCAGACGTGGACGGTGCCGGTGGACAGTCCCCCGGTGACGTTGAAGTTCAGCGTCTGGGCGCTGCCGGCGTCCATCGTCTCGACGACCGTGGAGTAGTCGGAGTTGTCGGTGGATTTCAGCGACACGTAGCTGCCGTTGTTGCGGTTGCCGCCGATGTAGCCGCTGGAGGCATCCAGGTAGTGCCACCCCGGCGCGGTGAACTGGCTGGTGTGCGCCATCACCCAGGTGTTCTTGCCGATCGAGTAGGCACCGGACCAGGGCTGCGAGGCCAGGGCGAGGCCCATGGTGGGGTACGGCAGGTTGGGTGTGAGGGCGGCGACCACCGGCCAGTTGAGGTACGCGGTCATGCGTCCGTCGATGTATCCGCGGTTGATGCCGCGGGCCATGGCCTGCGCTCCCCCGTTGTAGTCGTCCGAGCCGTTCTCGCTCGCCCACAGGGGCTTGCCGGTCGCCATGGCGGCCGCCGGCACCGAGCAGTTGGTCTGGGCCGACCGGTAACCGCAGGGATAGTGCGTGCCGATGGCGCTCACCGCGGAGGCGAAGGACGCGTTGGAGTTGATGTCGTTGGCCACCCCCCAGTCGGAGTCGGCCGCGACGATCTTGACGTTGCCGTAGCCGTTGCTGTTGAGCGCGGAGCGCAGCTGCTGGTACCAGGAGACGTTGTAGCCCCGCTCGTTCCAACCGCCGAGGTAGTCGATGCTCAGACCGTGCTGCTTGGCGCAGCCCAGCCAGGAGAGCGCGTAGTTGACCATGTCGGTGGACCAGAAGTTCCCGCCGCCGATCCAGCCGGGCGCGCCCCAGGCCAGCCCGTACAGCTTGATGTCGGGGTTGCGCGCCTTGGCCTGCTCCATCAGCCACCATTCGTAGCCCCGGTTGCAGTTCAGGTCGGACCGCGTGTGCTGGTGGCTCGGTTCGGCCCCCGAGGTGGAGTTGGTGTCACCCCCGATCTCCGCTTTCAGGATCTGCAGGGAGGCGCCGTAGCCGGGCTTGAACAGGTAGTCGAGGATCTGGCCGCGCTGGGGCTCGGGATAGTCGATCAGGAGTCTGCTGTTGCCGCCCCCGCCGCTGATCGCGCCGACGCCGTCGAAGATCCGGCCGCCGGACGCGCCGTTGATCGTGATGGAGGTGGCGGCCCGGGCCGGCGCGGCGGCTGTGCCGACGAGGCCGCCGACGGTCAGGAGGAGGCCCGCGAGCACGGCTGTCGAGGGGCGCAGGTGTCGTAACAGCCGTCTGAATGCTGACACGGTGGGTTCCCTTCACAGGTGGGAGGCGCCCCGCGGCCGGGGTGGAGGGGCCGGCCGCGGGGCCCGGAGGCTGTGTGGTCGGCGGACGAAGAAGTTGGGTCACCGGGTCATTTCAGTGACCATTGCTGGTTGGACTGGCCGTTGCAGGTCCACAGTTCTACGGGGGTGCCGTTGGCCGTGGCGGCGCCCGTGACGTCCAGGCACAGGCCCGATGGGACGCTGGTGACGGTGCCGTCGGCGTTCAGCGTCCACTGCTGGTTGCTCTGGCCGTTGCAGGTCCAGGTGATGACCTTGGTGCCGGGGCTGGTGCCCTGCCCGGAGGCGTCCAGGCACAGACGGCTGCCGCCGGAGTCGACGGTGAGCTCGTGGGAGGCGGTCTGGGACCAGGTCTGGTTCGCGGCGCCGGTGCAGTCCCGGATCTGGGTCTGCGTACCCGGCGTCGAGGACCCGCCTGGCACCTCCAGGCAGCGGCCCGCGCCCACCGCGTGCAGCGCACCGGTCGTACCGCCGCCGCTTGTCACCCCGTAGCCGGCGGCGGTGACGGCGGCCTGGACGGCGTTCTCGGTGGCGTCGGAGGGGTAGCCCGCCGTCACCGCGCCTTCGAAGAACTCGCCGACGCCATTGGGACTGTTGTCGCCGCCGGTGCCGAGCAGGACCGAGCTGTCCACCTTCATCGGTGAGTAGCCGTTCGGCAGGGGGCCGGAGAAGGTGGTGGTCAGGCCGCCGCTCGTGCCGTTGCCGTACTTGAGGGTGAAGTTGGTGGTGCCGTTGTTCTTGAGCCATGCGCTGACGAACGGGTAGTGGACACCCTGGTTGTTCGGGTCCTTGTTGGAGCCGGTGTTGGTGTGGAACATGCCGTTCTCGAGGTCCGCCTCGACCCACGGCCCGCTGCCGGTGCAGCCGCCGAACCAGCAGGCGGTGCCCCAGTAGATGGCGTTCATGGTGGCGTTGCCGGTGTCGGTGTGGGAGTTCTCACCGCTGCCGTAGTCGAAGCAGCACCACTGGCTGGTGTAGTTCGACGACGTCACCATGTAGATGCCCTCGGGCTGGGATCCGGTGGGCACGCCGCTCGCGTGGTCGATCCGGTAGCCGACGCCGGGGGTGACCTTGACCCCGAAGACCTGGTGGCCGGCCGCGGTCACCGGCAGGGCCATGGCGTCCGCTCCCACGTCCGACCCGTTCGGGCCGGGGCCCTTCCAGTAGCCGCCCCAGGAGATCGGCATGTCGTTGTGCTTGGCGGTCTGGTCGTAGATCTTCGTGATCGTGCACGAGGTGCCCCGGCAGTACGACACCTGGGACGCCGCGTCCGCGTACCCGCCCGTGCCGAGCACCCCGATGTCGCGGTAGCCGTGATCGGAGGACCGCTGGATCTGGTACAGCGGCCCGTTGTACGAGGCGAAGAGCGCCCTGGTCGTGGAGTGCGCCGTCACGCAGGGCGTACCGCCCGCCGCGTAGATGTCGCACGGAAGCGACACGTCCGCCGCGGACACGGGCGCCGGTGCGCCGAACACGGCCAGGGCCATCGCCAGGGCGAGCAGGAGCACTACCGGAAACCGCCTGTGTCGGCGGTGGATTGCTGATCGGAGCACGGAAATCTCCTCTGTCGCGGTGCCGTCGCACTACGGCACCGAAGCTGCCGGTGGCCGTGGGGAGAGGGAGTCAGCCCAGCGTCCACCGCTGACTGCTGCTGCCGTTGCAGGTCTCCAGCTCGGCCAGGGCTCCGTCAGCCGAGGAGCCTCCGGTGACGCCCAGGCACAGGGCGGACTGGACGCCCTTGATGGTGCCGTCGGAGTTCAGCGTCCACTGCTGGTTGGTCTGGCCGTTGCAGTTCCAGATCTCCACCTTCGTCCCCGGCGTGGTCTGGTTGTTGTAGGCGTCCAGGCACATCTGGGAGTTGCCGGAGTAGACGGTGAGCTGGTTGGAGGCGTTGTGCGTCCAGGTCTGGTTGGCGCCGCCGTTGCAGCTCCAGATCTCCACCTGGGTGCCGGCTGTCGTGGTGGAGTTCGGTACGTCCAGGCACTTGCCGGCGCCCACCGCGTGCACCGCACCGGTCACGCTGGTGCCGCCGCCGCTGGTGCCGCCGGCGACCCGGTACATCACGGTGCCGTGGGCCGGCACCCGGGCGCTGATCGTGCCCGAGGTGGTCGAGGACGCCCCCGACCACAGGTCCGTGAGGGTGTAGGTGGATGCCCCGGTCTTGCCGATCGCGGCCGCGGTGGTGGTGATGGTCGCGGTCGAGCCGGTCTCGTTGAACAGCGCAACCGACACGTCCCCGTTCGCCAGCGGCTTCGCCAGCACGTCCAGGCCGCCCGAGGACGACACCATGGTGCCCTGTTTCCCGAGGGGGTCCTGGTCGACCGCGATCACCCGGGAGTTGGTGAGCGTGGACAGGGTGTCCGCACTGGCCTGGGAGATGTTGGTGCCCGCGATCAGCGGCGCGGCCATCTCCGCCCACAGGCTGAACTCACTGCGGCTCTCGGTGGTCGTCAGCGAGCCGTTGCCGACCTCCAGCATGTCCGGGTCGTTCCAGTGGCCGGGTCCGGCGTAGGAGGCCAGTCCGACGTTGCTGTGGAAGATCGACAGCATGCTGGAGTAGTCGGCCGTGATGTCCCCGGTGGTGCGCCAGCTGTTGCCCACGTCCGCGCCCCAGGTCCACACGTTCTCCTGGCCCCAGTTGCACAGGCTGAACAGGATCGGCCGGCCCGTGGCCGCCAGGGCGTCCCGCATCGCGGTGTACCGGGTCCTTGCCGGCACCCCGGTGTTGTTGCAGTTGTCGTACTTCAGATAGTCCACGCCCCACGCCGCGAAGGACTGCGCATCCGTGGTCTCGTGTCCGAGGCTGCCGGGGTATCCCGCACAGGTCGCGGTGCCCGCGTCCTCGTAGATTCCCAGCTTCAGTCCCAGCGAGTGCACGTAGTCCGCGGTGCCCTTGATGCCGTCGGGGAACTTGGCCGGGTCCGGCACCAGGCGGCCGCCGGAGTCGCGGTTGTGGGTCATCCAGCAGTCGTCGATGTTGACGTACGAATATCCCGCCGCCTGCATGCCGTTGGTGTGCATCGCCTGCGCGGTGGACTTGATCAGCGACTCGGAGACGTTGCAGCCGTACGCGTTCCAGTCGTTGAAGCCCATCTGCGGGGTGAGCGCCAGTCCGTTGCCGAGCGCGGCGGCGGGCTGCGCCGCGCCGAGGGAGACGAGGGGGGCGGCCACGGCGAGCAGCACGGCCGAGAAGGTGAGCGCCAGGGTTCTGCGCAGGGACAGCATCGGTGGGAGCGGCCGAAGGCGCCCGGCTCGCGCAGTGGTCATGGGCATAAGTCATCGGCTCCTGAGGCGAGTTGGGAGAAGTAAGTGTGAGGAGTTCAGCGGTAGCCGGCGGCGGCGATGTCGGCCTGCACCGCGTTGTCCGTCGCGTCGGAGGGGTAGCCGGCGACGATGGCTCCTTCGTAGAAGGTGCCGGCGCTCAGGTTGGCGCCGCCGCCGGGCTTGCAGCAGTCGCCGCCGCTGCCGAGGACGATGGCCCCTTGTTTCTTCATGGGGCTGTATCCGCCGGGGAGTGAGCCGTCCCAGAGGGTGGTCAGGCCGCCTGACTGGGCGTTGCCGCCCTTGAGGGCGAACCTCGACGTGCCGTTGTTCTTCAGCATCGCGGTGACGAACTTGTTCGCAAACGCCCGCTGGTTGGTGTTCCAGGACTGGCTGCCGCCGGAGTAGAGGCCCCATTCGAGATCGGCCTGCACCCAGGGACCGCTTCCCCGGCAGCCGCCGAACCAGCACTGGGTGCCGAAGTTGATCGCGTCCATCGCGCCGGCGGCGTCGGCCTTCCGGGTCGTCTCGCTGTTGCCGTAGTCGAAGCAGCAGCCGTTGTTGACATGGGTGCCGCTGGTCACCATGTACGCCCCCTCGGGTGCCGCACCGGTCGGCACGCCCGTGAGGTGACCGTCCCGCCAGTAGCTGTTCCCGGGGTTGATGTACAGCGAGTACGCCTTGGTGCCGCCGGCGGTCAGCGACTCGGAGGTCGCTTTCGCGGGGCTGCTCTGGCTCGATCCCGGGACCTGGGCCGAGCCCTGGTACCACAGGTCGTTGCCGTGTCCGGACTGGTCACGGACGACCGTGATCACGCACGAGGTGCCCGCGCAGAAGGAGTCCTGCGCCGCCGCGTCGGCGAAGCCCCCTCGCGTCAGCAGGCCGATGTCCCTGGTCGCGTTGTCCGAGGCGCGCCTGACCTGGTACAGGGAGCCGTTGTACGAACCGTAGAGCGCCCGCACGGTGCTGTGCGCGGCCACGCACGGGGTGCCGCCCGCGGCGTAGATGTCACACGGACCGGATCCGCCGGGCGGGGGCGGGGACGGGGGTGTTGGCGTGGTCCACTTCTGGTTGCTCTGGCCGTTGCAGGTCCACAGGACGACCGCGGTGCCGTTGGCCGTCCCCGTCCCGTTGACGTCCAGGCAGAAACCTGACCGGGCACCGGTGACGGACCCGTCGGCGTTCTGTCGCCACACCTGGGTCGCTCGCCCGTCGCACTCCCGGATGACCACCGGGCTCCCCGGAGCTGTCCGGTCGTCGTAGGCGTCCACGCACCGGGTGCCGTTCATCGTCCGCAGCTCGCCCGCCGAGGTGAACTCGAACGCCTGATTGGCCTGTTGGTTGCAGTCCCAGATCTCCAGCGCGGTTCCGGGCGTGTCGGCATTGCCCTTGACGTCCAGGCACCGCCCCGACGCCGTGCTCACCAGGGGTGCCGGCGACGCCGACGCCGACCATGTGGGCGCGGTCGTCAGCGACAGGGTGAGCAGTGCCATGACGCATACGGCAGCGGCCGACAAACGTGGCCGCCGAGTCATGGCGTATCCACAGAGAACCCTCAGACATCCCATGTCGCATAGGTGTCCCACAGGGCCATGACCCTGTCAATAGAGGCTGCGGGTCGATTCGGCAGGTCGATCCATCCCATGTTTCTCCTGGTCAGAGCGCCATGAGGGCAGGCCGAAACCCGCGTCCGGCGGCGGCCGCCGTGCCGGACGCGAGTATCCGTTCCGGGTGCCCTGACCGGGCGCCGATCACCTCACCTGAAGCTCCAGTGCTGGTTGGCTCCGCCGTTGGAGTCCCAGATCTGGACGGGGCTCCCGTTGGCGCTCTGCCCCCCGGGGACCTCCAGCGCCCGGCCGGAGGCCACGTTGATCAGGGTGTAGGACCCGTCGCCGTTCTGGGTCGCCCGCCAGTGCTGGTTCGCACCGCCGTTGCTGTCCCAGATCGTCATCCGCGTGCCGTTGCCGGTCTGGCCACCGGGCTCGTCCAGCACCCGCCCACTGGCGATGTTGGTCAGTGTGTACGAGCCGTCGCTGTTCTGGTTGGCCCGCCACTGCTGGTTCGCGGCGCTCCCGTTGGCGTCCCAGATCTGCACCGGCGTGCCGTTCCCGGTCTGCCCGCTCGGCACGTCCAGCACCCGCCCCGCGGAGGCCACGCTCACCTGGTACACCTGGCCCGAGACGATGCCGCCGCCGGGGTTCCCGGTGCCGCCGCCCAGCGCGGTCAGGGTCGCGTCGTAGGCGGGCTTCTTGTTGCCGTTGTTGTCGAACAGCAGCGGGTTCTCACCGGTGCGCCAGGAGTCGCTGTCGCGGATGCCCCACACGGTGATGCCGGTGCACCGCGCGACGTTCATGCACGCCTTGACGGTGTTCGCGTAGGCGCTTGCCGGCGCCTGCGCGATGTCCAGCTCGGTTATCTGTACGTCGACGCCCAGCGCGGCGAAGTTCGACAGCGTGGTCTGGAAGCTGGACGGCGGGCCGCCGGTGCCGAAGTGGGACTGGAAGCCGACGCAGTCGATGGGTACGCCGCGTGACTTGAAGTCGCGCACCATGCTGTAGACGCCCTGGGTTTTAGCGTCGGTCCAGTTCTCGATGTTGTAGTCGTTGTAGCAGAGCTTGGCGGAGGGGTCGGCGTTCCGTGCGGTGCGGAACGCCTCCTCGATGAAGCCGTTGCCCAGCACGTCGTGGAACACCGAACTGCGCTGCTGACCGCTGCCGCCGTCGGCGAACGCCTCGTTGACCACGTCCCAGGCGTAGATCTTGCCCTTGTAGTGGGTCATCTCCTGGGTGATGTGGTTGTCCATCACGCTGCGCAGGGTGTTCGCGTCCCTGATGGAGCCGACCCAGCCGGGCAGTTGGGAGTGCCAGACCAGGGTGTGGCCGCGCATCCGCTGCCCGTGCGCGGTGGCGTGGCTGACGATCTGGTCGGCGGGGCCGAAGTTGAAGTTGCCGCGGGAGGGTTCGGTGGTGTCCCACTTCATCTCGTTCTCGGGGGTGATCATGTTGAATTCCCGGTCGAGAATCGTGGAGTACGTCGAGTCGCCGAGCTTTCCGGCTGCCACGGCCGTGCCGAAATAGCGTCCGCTGTCGGCCGCAGCCGCGCCCAGCGTGCCGGATGCGGCATGCGCGGCGGGGCTCACCGGGCCGGCCAGGACCAGTGCAGCACCGGCTGCCAGTCCGGCGGCCAGGGCGAGGGCCTTGCGGGGGCGGGGCTCTTTGCCGAGCCCGACAGCAGGCAGGGGGGATGAGTGCTTCTTCATCGGCGTTCCTCACTGGTGCGGGACAGTGGGTGGGGTGAACGAGAACGAGAGCCGGTCAGCGGGGGGTGAAGTCCTGGTTGCTGCCGGCCGTGTTCTTGCAGGGCCATTGGTCGAGCTGCCGGCCGAGGTTGCTGGTGCCGCCGTAGACGTCGAGGCACAGGCCGCTGTTCTTGTTCTGGAAGGAGTACGAGCCGTCGGACTGCCGTACCGGCAGCCACAGACTCGCGGCCGCCCCGTCCGTGGCCTGCTGCACGATGTCGGGCGTACCGGCGGTCGTGGAGCCGCCCGACACCGCGACGGCCTGTCCGGAGTGCTGCGCCCGCAGTTGCCCGTAACCGCCCGAGGCCGGCACGAACTCGAACTGCTGGTTGCTCTGCCCGTTGCAGGTCCACTGGTCGATCGCGGCGCCCGCGCTGCCGGAGTTGCCGTACACGTCCAGGCACAGGCCGTTGCTGCCGATCACCAGCTGGTGGTAGCCAGTGGGGAAGCCACCGCCATCGCCCGACGACTGCACTCCCGCCTGCTCGATGACCTGCCTCGCGCCCTGCGGCCAGTTGGTGCCGCTGACCAGGACGTTGCCGGTGAGGACGTTGTTGTGCGGAGGACCGGTGGCGACGTAGGTGTTGCCGCCGTTGTACCAGTTGCCGGAGAAGGTGCTGTCGTCGGTGTGGTTGTTCGCATTGGCGTTGGTGAGCGCCCAGTTGCCGGCGTCCTGCACCACGTTGCCGGACACCTTCAGGTACCGGGAGCCCTCGTCCAGGTACAGCGCGGTGGTGCGGTGGTTGTCGTACATGTAGTTCTCGGAGATCACCGAGCCGGGCATGGCGGACAGGCTGTAGATGCTGCCGCCGTCGAACATCGCGTTCTTGGTGTCGAAGACCAGGTTGTGGGAGACGGTGTTGTTCTTCAGCGTCGTGGGGGTGCTGTAGACGGGCTGGTAGTTGTACGTGCCCCGGTTGGCGTAGTCCTGGCTGCCGCCGGGGTCGTTCATCCCCCAGCCCCAGCCGATGTCGATCCCGTCGTAGGGCAGGTGGTCGCACTGGTTGTGGGTGATCGTCACGTTGGTGACGTAGGTGGACAGGATGCCCGCGGTCTCCTTGTAGTCGGTGCCCACGCCGCTGACCTTGTTGTTGCTGATGGTGATGTTCTGGTTGGTCATCCGCGGGTCGCTGGGGTGGTGGGCGTCCGGCTGGATGCCGCCGATCTGGATGCCGCTGCCGGCGAGGTCGGTGAACGTGTTGCCGGTGACGGTGATGCCGTTCGCGCCGAGCCCGGTGCCGGAGGCCGTCGCGACACCGTCGTTGCCCACGCCCAGTCCGGCCTGGCCGAGTTCGGAGAACGTGTTGCCGGAGAAGGTGATGCCGGTGGCGGCGGAGACCTGTACGGCGGCGGGCATCTGCACCCAGTGGTTACGGGTGGCCTCGAACTGTGTGCACCCCGACTTGCAGGTGCTCAGCCAGTTGGCGGGCATCGCGTAGGCGCCGTTGATGTGTGCACCGCTCTGCTGGTCCGCGTAGCCGTCGGGTCCGCTCGGGCCGAGCCAGGAGGTTCCCGTGAAGCTGATGCCGGTGAACGCGAGGCCGGTCGCCGGTGAGTCGTAGCTGCCGCTGATGCCGAGCAGGCTCTGCAGCCGGGGCAGTTCCACGTCGAGGCCGTTCGGGTTCTGCCCGGGCTGGGCCCGGTAGTAGAGGTCGCCGGTGGACGAGTCGAGATACCACTGGCCGGCCTGCTTGAGGAACGCGTAGTTGTTCTCGAGGTACATCGTCCCGCCGGCGAACGGCGCGTTGATGGTGTCGTAGCCCCAGGAGTTGTTGTTCCACGCGGGCTGCTGCATGGTGATCGTTCTGCCGCTGATCGACTGGACCGGCGCGTAGCGGTCGGTGAAGGAGTTGATGCTCTCGACTTCCAGGTGCTTCTGGTCCGAGAGGCCGGCCAGGTAGTCGAGGGACGAGTCGGTGACCGTCAGGCCGGTCTGCGTGAAGGTGAAGCTGGAACGGGGCACCTGGATCGCCGCCCGCGGTGCCTGCTTGCCGTTCACGTACAACTGACGTGTGTTCACGCCGGTGCCGACGTGAACCGACCAGACATTGCTGTTCTGATCATGCACCTGCCAACCCGAGAGCTGCTGGGCGCCGCTCACGACCGGCTGCTGCCCGGCCACGGCCTGGTAGGTGATGGTGTGGCCGTTCTGGCCGCCGTCGCCGGAGCCGAAGGTCAGCGGCTTGGACAGCCGGTAGGTGCCCCCGGCCAGGTGGACCACGACGTCCGCGTCGGCCGAGAGCCGGTGCGCGGGCTGCTGCGCCTGCTCGATGGTGGCGAACGGCTGCTCGGCGGTACCGTTCCCGCCGGGAGCCGCATCCGGCGCCACGTACAGCTCGGCGGTCGACACTCGGCGCTCGGCGGGTGCCGCGTGCGCGGCCCCGGTCGTGGCCAGGCCCTGGGCCAGTAGGGCGAGCAGGGCCAAGGGGGCGGCCCAGAGGCCGTGGAGCGCTCTGGCTCCGGACATCGTCATCCTCCAGTGGGGGGTGCGTGAGGGCCCGTGGCCGGGCGGGGCCGGCCACGGGTCGGGAGCCGTTCAGGTCAGCTGAGACTCCACTGCTGGTTGGACTGCCCGTTGCACGTCCAGAGTTCGGCCAGGGCGCCGTTGGCCGTGGAGGCGCCGGTGACATCCAGGCAGAGTCCGGACTGGGTGCCCTTGACCGTGCCGTCGGAGTTCACCTGCCACTGCTGGTTGGCGCCGCCGTTGCACGGCCAGGTCACCACCTTGGTGCCGGCGGACGTCTGGTTGTTGTAGGCGTCCAGGCACATCTGGCTGCTGCCGCTGTAGACGGTCAGCTGGCCGGAGGACGTACGGGTCCAGGTCTGGTTGGCGGCGCCGCTGCAGTCCCAGATCTGCACCTGTGTACCCGCCGTGGTGGAGGAGTTGGGCACGTCCAGGCACTTGCCCGCGCCCACGGCGTGCAGCGCGCCGGTTCCCGTCCCGCCGGAGGAGGCGTTGCTGTATCCGGCCGCGGTGATGTTGGCCTGGACCGCGTTCTCCGTGGCGTCCGACGGATAGCCGGAGGTCATCACGCCCTCGTAGAAGGTGCCTTGGGCGCCCTTGCTGTTGTCGCCGCCGGTGCCCAGGATGATGGCACCCTGTTTGCGCATCGGGTTGTAGCCCGCGACGTTGGGACGCACTCCGTCGTAGAAGGTGGACAGGGAGCCGGACTGGGCGTTGCCGCCGCGGATGGCCCAGTGGTTCGGGCCGCCCTTGATGATGGCGGTCGTGTAGCGGTAGTTGATCGTCGGGTCGTTCGCGTTGTAGTGCTGGTTCACACCGGAGAACAGGCCGTTCTCCAGGTCCGCCATGATCCAGGGGCCGTTGCCGCTGCCGTACCCCCAGACCTTGATGTTGCCGAAATAGATGGCCTCCATGGTGCCGTTGCCGTCGTCGTTGCTGTCCGTCTCGGCGTTGCCGTAGTCGAAGCAGCAGCCGCCGTTGTAGTGCGTGCCGTCGAAGATCGCGTACATGCCCTCGGGGTTGTCCCCGGTCGCGATGCCGTTGGTGTGGTTGTTGCGGTAGCCCGTGCCGGGCGCCACGAAGACGCCGTAGGCCTTGTGACCTCCCACCGTGGTGGGCGCGGCGGTCGCGTTCGCGAGGTTGTCGGGGCCGCCCGCCGCGCCGCCGCCGGGCGCCTGGGTGAGGTGGTTGCCGCGGCCGGACTGGTCGTAGACGACCGTGATGAGACAGGTCGTGCCCGAGCAGAACGAGTCCTGGGCGGCGGCGTCGGCGTATCCGCCCGCGCTCAGGACGCCGATGTTCCTCGTGGTGTTGTCCGAGGCACGGCGGACCTGGTACAGCGGCCCGTTGTACGAGGCGTACAACGCTCGTGTCGTGCTGTGCGCGGCGACGCAGGGGGTGCCGCCTGCCGCATAGATGTCGCACGGCCCGGAGGCGGCGGCACGGGCCGTGCCGGCCGTGGCCGTGGCGCCCGCAAGTGTGCCGAGGACGAGCACGGTCGCGGCGCCCGCACGGGCGAACGCCTTCGGCAGCTTGCCGGGCGAGCGCGTCGGCGGAGGAACGTGTGCCCGGTCCGGTGCGTTGGCCGCTCCGGCTCGGTGCCGTACCGCGGCGAGCAACTGCTGGACGCCACCGAGACCGGACAACAGGCGGCGTCTCGTACGTGTGGTTCCCATCTGATCTCCCTACCGCGCCGGGCCAAACCGGTCGGGTTGTGGTGGTGGCGCTGACAGCTGCGGAAGCGCTTGAACGTGCCGTTGTTGCAGTGGGATTGCAGAGAGGCTTCGGGGGAGGGTGCGGAATCGATTCGACTGCTGATTCCTGCGGTTCGCAAGCCGTCGGCAGCGTCGAAAAGTTGCGGTGTGACGGCGGGCGCACGGCGGCGCCACCGCCCGCCGTGCGGGCGCTGTGGGCCGGGCGCGGGTGCCCGACGGCCGGTCCCTGATCACCCGGGTGACCTCCATCTTGCCGGTGAGCAGGACTCAGCGGCCATGTCGGCACTATGGAGGGCCCGTTGAGGACGCGCACTGGCCAAGCAGGCAAGGCTTCGGCCCACGTGTCGCGCCGCCTCCGCCTCACGGCACGCCATTGACCTCGCGTCACCGCCGGCCGTGACGTTCGTCGAAGCGCTTGCGCGGAACCGGTTCGCTCCCTGCACGGGCGTCCTCGTCGGCCCGGGGCCGGGGCACTCGAACGGCCACCGCAGCCGCGAGGACCCCGCCGGAGGTATCCTTTCGGCCCGCGGGCGAGTTCTCGGGGGGCTGCATGAACATCGGGGAGATCGCTCGACGCGCCGGCGTGTCACGCAGCACGGTGTCCTATGCGCTCAGCGGCAAACGCCCCGTCGCGAACAGCACCCGCAGACGCATCCAAGACGTGATCGACGAATTGGGATATCGCCCCAACGCGACCGCGAGGGCCCTCAAGGAGGGCCGCACCCGGACGATCGGTCTCGTCGTCCCGCCGGCCCGCAACAGGCTCACACACATGCAACTGGACTTCGTTGCAAGCGTGGTCGACGCCGCCGCACGGGTCGACCTCGATGTGCTGCTGTCCCCTTCCGGCAGGGACCACGACCGGTCCTTCGAGCGGCTGGTCTCGGAAGGCCGCGTGGACGGCGTCATCCTGATGGAGATACGCCTGGAGGACGCTCGCGTGGGTCGCCTGCAGGACTCCGGGCTGCCCTTCGTCGGCATCGGGCACACGGCCGGCGACCGGCAGATGTCCTGGATCGACGTCGACTACGCGGGCCTGGTCCAGCACTGCGTGCGGCACCTCGCCGATCTGGGGCACCGCCGGGTGGCGCTGATCACCCGTTCCCCGGAACTCGTCTCGGCCGGTTACGGCCCGGCGTGCAGGGCCAGGGACGGCTTCGAGGCCGCCGTGGCGGAACGCGGACTCCACGGCATCGAAGTGCCGTGCGGGGACGATGCCCGCTCGGGTCAGGAATGCCTCGATGCGCTCCTGCGCAGCCATCCGGACCTCACCGCTGTCACCACCATCAACGAGGCCGCCCTGCCCGGCATCCAGCGCGCGCTGGCGGACACCGGCCTGCGGGTGCCGTACGACTTCTCCATCACCGGAGTGGCGGCCAGGACCTGGGCGGAGGACTTCCGCCCGCCCCTCACGGCAGCGGACGTACCGGCCCTGGAAATGGGCGAAGAAGCCGTTTCCCTGCTGGTGGAACGCATCGCCGCGCCCGACACCCCGCCTCGGCACATCCTGCTGGCTCCCCCCATCTCGCTGCGCTCCAGCACGGCCGCCGCCCGCACCGGCCTCCGGGTGTGACCGAGCGTTTCGGCTACCTGGCCGTCCGGTTCGAGGTGGCGTGGAGGGAACCGAGCAGGTTGAGGGCCTGGGCGCTGGGACTGCCGGGTTCGGCCTGGTAGACGACGAGTTGCTGGCCCGGAGCATCGCGTACGTCGAAGGCCTGGTAGGTGAGGGCCAGGGTGCCGACCTCGGGGTGGAGCAGGTGCTTGGCGTCCTGGGTCTTGCCCCGCACGGCATGCGTGGTCCACAGCCGGGTGAAGTCCCTGCTCTGCTCGGAGAGGACGCGGACGAGTTCCCGCAGGCGCGGGTGGTCCGGGTCGAGGCCGGCCGCCTGGCGCAGGTGGCTCACGGTGGCCTGTGCCGTGTGGCTCCACCGGGCGTAGAACTGCCGGCCTGCCGGGTCGAGGAAGGTCATGCGGGCCAGGTTGTCCGCCCGCTCGAAGGGTGAGTGCAGGGCCTCGGCCAGGGCGTTGGTCGCCAGGACGTCCAAGGTCCGGTTGATGACGAACGCCGGAGCGCCCGGGTAGCCGTCCAGCAGCTGGCGAAGGCCGGGAGTGACCCGGTCCGTGGTGTGGTTGAACCGGTCGCTCGGCGCTGTCCCGGCCAGCCGGTGCAGATGCGCGTGGGCGTCGGGGTCCAGTAGCAGGGCTCGGCCGAGCGCGTCGACCACCTGGGCCGAGGGGTGGCGTTCGCGTCCCTGTTCCAGGCGGGTGTAGTAATCCGCGTTCACCCCCGCCAGGACGGCGACCTCCTCACGGCGAAGTCCGGCGACCCTGCGCACGCCGTGGCTCGGCATGCCGACGTCCTGCGGCCCCAGTGCCGCTCTGCGTGCGCGCAGGAACTCCCCCAGATGGTTGTCGGTCATGCCCTCAGGCTAGGCCGCAGGGGCGGTGTGGTGCCTGGGTGTGGTGCACCCAGGCACCACACGTCCTGGTCGGCGGTCTTCGACCTGTCCAGACTCGGTCGGGCAGGACAGATTCGCACCCATGGACGAGGAGAGTCCGTCATGTCAGGGAAGACGGAGCACGGCAACGCCGACGTGGTCGGTATGTGGGTGACCGCGGACGGTCACATCCGCCAGGAGTTGCGGGCGGACGGCCGGTACGAAGAGGCCCGCGGCGACCGACGCAGCGCGTACACGGGCCGATACACGGTGACCGGCAGCCACATCGGCTACGTCGACGACTCCGGGTTCACCGCGACGGGCGACATCCGTGACGGCGTGCTCCACCACGAGCATCTGGTGCTCCACCGAGAGGAAACACAGGCATGACGGACACAGCCAAGGTCGTGGTGGTCACCGGAGCGAGCAGCGGGATCGGAGCGGCGACCGCCCGCCGGCTGGCCGCCGACGGCCACAGCCTGTTCCTCGGGGCACGACGCTCCGATCGTCTGGACACGCTGGCCAAGGAGATCACCACCGCGGGCGGCACCGCGGCGTTCCGGCGGCTGGATGTCACGGATGCCGCCGATGTCCGGGCCTTCATGTCCGCCGCCCGCGAGCGCTACGGCCGAGTGGACGTGGTGGTCAACAACGCCGGGGTGATGCCGCTCTCGCCGATGGAGGCGCTGAAGACCGACGAGTGGGACCGGATGATCGACGTGAACGTGCGGGGAGTCCTGCACGGCATCGCCGCCGCCCTGCCCGCGATGCGCGCGCAGGGTGGCGGGCACTTCGTGAACATCGCCTCCGTCGGCGCATACGAGGTCTCTCCCACCGCCGCTGTCTACTGCGCGACGAAATTCGCCGTACGCGCGCTCTCCGAAGGGCTGCGCCAGGAGTCCACCGGGAACATCAGGGTCACTCTGGTCTCCCCGGGCGTGACCGAGTCCGAACTCGCCGACGGCATCTCCGACCCCGCTGCCAGGGAGGCCATGAAGACCTATCGCGCCGTGGCGCTGCCGGCCTCCGCCGTCGCGGAGGCCATCGCCTACGCCATTTCCCAGCCTTCGCAGGTCGACGTCAACGAGATCGTCGTACGGCCCGCCGCCGGCGCCCAATGAACCGCGGCAGGGGCGGCGGACCCCGCCGCTGCGGCTTGTGGCAGCGGCGGGAGTCGTGAGCGGGTCGCCCGTGGAGGGCCGGTCAGGCGTGGAACTGGTTGGCCGGGACCGGGAGTCCGTAGTGCTCGCGCAGCGTCCTGCCCTCGTACTCCTCGCGGAACAGGCCCTTGCCGCGCAGGATCGGCAGGACGTGTTCGACGAAGGCCGCCAGGCCCGACGGCAGGGCGGGGGCCATGATGTTGAACCCGTCCGCCGCGCCGCCCTCGAACCAGGCGATGATCGTGTCCGCGATCTGCTCGGGGGTGCCGACGAACTCGAAGTGGCCGCGTCCTCCGCCGAGCCGGGAGATGACCTGCCGGACCGTCAGCCGCTCACGCACCGCCAGGTCGATGATCAGGTCGGAACGGCTCTGTGAGCCTTCCAGTTTCGGCCTCGCGAGGATGAAGTCGGGCAGCGGCGCGTCGAGTTGGAAGACCGACGGTTCGGTCTCGAACACGGCGGCCAGCTGGCGCAGCCCGTACTCCGGCACCCGCAGCTCGTCGAACTGCCGGGCCAGCGCCCGGGCCTCCGCCTCGGTCGACCCGATGTACGGGACGATGCCCGGCAGGACGATCACACCGTCCGGGTCGCGCCCCGCGGCCCGGGTGCGGGCCTTGATGTCGGCGTAGAAGGCGGCAGCCCGCTCGTAGGTCGTGTGCGCGGTGAAGATGGCCTCGGCGTGCCGGGCCGCGAAGTCCTTGCCGTCCTCGGAGGAGCCGGCCTGGACGAGCAGCGGGTAACCCTGCGGCGGGCGCTCGACGTTGAGCGGGCCGGCCACCTTGAAGTACCTGCCCTCATGGCCGAGCCGGTGCAGGCGCTCCGGGTCGGCGTAGCGTCCCGTGCTGCGGTCCGCGACGACGGCCTCCGACTCCCAGCTGTCCCACAGGGCTTTGGCGACCTTCAGGAACTCGTCGGCGCGGGCGTAGCGTTCGGCGTGGTCGGGGCGGTTGTCGAGGCCGAAGTTGGCGGCCTCGTCGGCTCCGGCCGAGGTGACGATGTTCCAGCCGGCGCGGCCGCCGCTGACGTGGTCGACGGAGGCGAGCCGGCGGGCCAGGTTGTACGGCTCGTTGTAGGTCGACGACACGGTCGCGATGAGGCCGATCCTGCTGGTCGCCTGGGACAGGGCGGTCAGCAGGGTCAGCGGTTCGAGCTGGCCCGGCGGGCGGAACTCGCCGGTGCCGATGAGCGCGGGGCCGTCCGCCAGGAACAGCGAGTCGAACTTGGCGCTCTCGGCCAGCTGCGCCAGCTCGATCCAGTGCCGCAGGTCGAAGTCCGCCCGCGGATTGCTGTCGGGCAGCCGCCATGCCGCCTCGTGGTGGCCCGCCTCCATCAGGAAGGCGTTGAGGTGGAGCCGCCGTCCCGCGCTCATGAGGTGACCTTCAACGTGGAGCTGTCGTAGCCGGCCGGCAGGAGGTTGTCGACGATCGACGTGACGTCGACCTTCTTGGTGATCTGACCCGCCTCCAGGAAGGCGTCGGCGAGCTTCTGCTCCAGTGCGATGTCGGCCGGCACCACCGGGGTCACCCGGTTCGAGTAGGCCGCCAGGGACGCCTTGGCGTCGGCGAGCGGGATGCCCTGCTCCTGCGAGAGCGCCTGCGCGTATGTGTCGGGGTTCTTCACGGCCCAGGCGAACTCCCGCGACAGCCTCTTCAGGACGTCCGTGAGGGCCGCGCGCTTGGTCTTGTCCTTCAGTGAGGTGTCACTGGCGACGTAGTAGCTGCTGGTCTGGTCGATCGGCGGGAGGCCCTTCACCAGGATCCGGGCTCCGTTCTTGACCGCGATGGCCGACTGCGGGTTCCAGATCGACCAGGCGTCCACCTTGCCGGTGTTGAAGGCGGTCGCGGCGGCCGCCGGGTCGAGGAAGACCAGCTTGGCGTCCTTGGGGGTGAGGCCGACGCTCTTCAGCGCGTTCAGGGCCAGGCCGTGGGCCGAGCTGCCCTGCGGGACGGCGATCCTCTTGCCCTTGAGGTCGGCGGCCGTCTTCAGCGTCGAGCCCTTCGGCACGATGATGTTCTCCACCGCCTGGTCGGGCGTGAGCGACCGGTTGACGGCGACGACCTTGAAGCCGTACTCCTTCGCGGCCCCGGTGATCGGCGGTACGTCGCCGACGCTGCCCAGGTCGATGTCGCCCGACGCCGCCGCCTGCACCAGCGGCGGGCCGTAGGTGAAGCGGGCGAACTTCACCTTGTACGGCGCGTTGTCGAAGACTCCGGTCAGCTTCGCCAGGGCCTCGCTGCCGTCACCGCCGTTGTCGCCGACGGTGAAGGTGTACTTGCTCCAGTCGGGGTGCTTGGCGTCGCTCGTGTCGACGGCGTTCTTCAGCGGCGCGGCGGTGCCCGACGACGAGCCGCAGCCGACGAGCATGCCCGCCAGGGCGAGCGTGCCCACGGCGCCGACGACTCTGCTGGTTCTCTTACGAATTGGACGCATAGGACGCACGGGATGTCGTGTTCTTTCTGTGCTGGGTGAGGGTGTTGGGGGTGGTTCAGTGCCGGCCTGCGAGGCCGAGGTCTTCCAGGAGCCGGGCGCGCAGTTCCTCGCGGGCGACACTCGCTTCGCGGTCCGCGGCGCAGAGCCGGACCTCGTGCGAGGTGCCGATGCGGCCGCTGCTCATGACGACGATGCGGTCCGCGAGGGCGATCGCCTCGTCGACATCGTGGGTGACGAGCAGCATGGCGGCGTGGTGCTTGGCGCGCAGGGCCCGTACGAGGTCGTGCATGCGCAGCCGGGTGATGGCGTCGAGGGCCGCGAACGGCTCGTCGAGCAGCACGAGTTCGGGCTCCGAGACCAGGGCCCGCGCGAGGGACACCCGCTGGGCCTCGCCGCCGGAGAGCTCCTTGGGCCAGGCCTTCTCCCGGCCCGCCAGGCCGACTTCGGCGAGCACGTCGCGGGCGCGCTGTTCCGCGTCGGGTCCGCGCAGGCCGAGGGTGACGTTGCGCAGGACGCGCTGCCACGGCAGCAGCCGGTCGGCCTGGAAGACGATCGCCCGCCGTGCCGGGACCTCCACCCGGCCTGCGTCGGGCCGGTCGAGTCCGGCGAGCAGCCGCAGCAGGGTGCTCTTGCCGCAGCCCGAGGGGCCGAGCAGGATCACCAACTCCTCGTCGCCGACGGTGAGATCGAGGTGGTCGAGCACCACCCGGTCACCGAACTGACGGACCACCTGCTCGACGACGACCCCGGTCCGCCGACGCGGCTCGGTCGCGACTGTGCTGCTCATGACGCCTCATAACTGGGCCGCCACCGCAGCAGCACCCGCTCGAGAGCCCGGACGAACTGATCGGCGAGCAGACCGAGGAGCGAGTAGATCACCAGCCCCACGAAGACCTGGTTGGTCTGCAGATATGTCTGCCCCTGGGTGATGAGGAAGCCAAGTCCCTTGTCCGCGTTGACGGTTTCGGCGGCGACGAGGCCCAGGACGCTGTACGCCAGGGAGAACCGAAGCCCCACCAGGAACCCAGGCAGCGCTCCTGGCACCAGCACCCGCGTCACCAGCCGCCGGCGGCCCGCGCCCGTCGTACGCGCCATCTCGATCAGCCGCTGGTCGACGCCCCGGATCGCGGCGAACAGGTTGAGATACATCGGGACCCCGGCCCCGAACGAGATCAGCAGCACCTTGGTGAGCTCGTCGATGCCGAACCACACGATCATCAGCGGCAGCACCGCGAGGAGGGGGATCGTGTTGAGCACCTGCACCACGCCGTTGAACAGGAACTCACCGCTGCGCAGCAGCCCGCCGAGCACACCGGTGACGATGCCCACCGTCAGACCGATCGCGAGTCCGATGCCGGCCCGCTGCAGTGAGATGGCCAAGTCGGGCCCGAGGACGCCCTGTTGCCACAGATCGGCGGCAGCCTTCACGATCGCGGTCGGCGCCGGAGCATAGGTCTTCGCCAGCACACCGGCGCGGGCGAGGAACTCCCAGGCGACGAGGACCACGACCGGGATCGTGTAGATGCCCAACGGCCAGCGCAGCCGCTCGCGCAGAGTGGTGAGCGGCGTCCGACGGCGGGCGTCCCGCGGCAGGAACACCTCGCGTCGCCGCGCACTGGTCGGCTCGGCGGCCGGGACCGGCTTGGCGAGAGCCGCGGCCGGGATGCGGACCTCGGTCATGGCGCCACCGCCGGCACGTCTACGGTGACCGCGCCGGTGCGGTCGGTGAGCTTACGGATGGACACAGGCATGGGGAGGCCCTTCTCGGAGGAAGCGGGCGCACCGCTGGGTGCTGAGGGGTGAAGAGCGGGAGTGAACGACCGGTTCGAGGCGGCCGAACGGGGACTTGGCAGTCGGTGCGGCCGCGACGCAGGGACAGCCGGCGACCACGGGACGGCACACTGCGCCCGCAGACACTTCTCCCTCAGCCGGGAGGGAGAGACGTGAGGTGAGGCCGGAGAAGAGTCGCTCAGGACGCGGATACGAAGATCCCCGAGGACGGCATCACCGGATGCCGCCGGGGACCGCTTACCGGGTCAGCGACAACAAAACGCGCTGGAGACGTGCGCCAGATCGATGTGGCGCCGCCGGGTCAGGTCCACGCGCGGGTTCATGGAACGGGAGTTCAGCAGAGGTCCGCGAGGTTGGTCAATGACTTCCCGGACAGGTCTTGCATTGCGGACACCGGGAACTTCCCCGGATCAGCACTTCGCGGTCGTCGAGCAACCCTGCGTCGGGAACTGCGAGAAGCGCAGCCACGGCCTCGACGGCATCGTCGACCTGCTCGTCCCGGAACTGCAGGAACGCGGGCTCTACCGCACCGACTGCACCGGCAGCACGCTCCGCGACCACCTCGGCCTGCGCGAACCCCTCCCCCACCGGTCCGCACCCGACCAGCGGCAGGCCGGCTGACCACCACACACGACTGACACGAAGCTGTCACACAGGGAGCGGAATGCGGGTTCGCCGAGCATCCGTTCCGACTGACATGACTGTGGGCGTAGCACTCAACGCATCCGACGCACAGAACCAGGTCGACGCCACCGTGCAGTTGGCCCGGGAGGCCGCGGCCGCCGGGCTGCGGTCGGCCTGGTTCGGTCAGACCTTCGGCGCGGACTCACCCCAGCTCGCGGCGATCGTCGGACGCGAGGTGTCCGGACTGCAGGTGGGGACCTCCGCCATCCCCGTATTCGGCCGCCACCCGCTGCTGGTCTCCAGCCAGGCCCAGACCGCCCAGGCCGCGACACACGGCCGCTACCACCTCGGTCTGGCCCTGGGCACGAAACTGCTGACGGAGAGCGGCTTCGGCCTGCCCTTCGAACGCCCCATCGCCCGCCTGCGTGAATTCCTCGTCGCGCTACGGCAGTTGACGGAGACCGGCACGGCCGACTTCCACGGGGAACTGCTCACCGCCACCACCCCGATTCCGGCGCGCGTCCCGGGCGCCGAAGGCGGCGTCCCCCTGCTGGTCGCCGCGATGGGGCCGCAGGCGCTGCGGGTCAGCGGTGAGCTGGCGGACGGCATCCTGCCGTATCTGGCGGGACCGCGCGCCCTGGCGGACCACATCGTTCCCGCCCTGACCGCGGCCGCCGAGGCCGCCGGCCGTCCCGCGCCCCGGATCGTGGCCCTGGTGCCCGGCGTGGTCACGGACGACGTGGACGCGGTGCGGGCGAAGGCCACCGAGAACCTCGCGTTCTACGAACAGATCCCGTCCTACGCCCGCGTCATCGAGCTCTCCGGCGGCCGACGGGCCGCAGACCTGGCCGTGATCGGCGACGAGAAGGCGGTCGAGGCCGAGGTACGGCGCTACCGCGACGCCGGCGCCACCGAGGTCGTGTTCTCGAGCACCGAGATCGCCGGAGAAGCAGACCGCCGGCGCACCTGGGCCCTCCTCGGCGAACTGGCCGGCTGAGCAAGCCCCCGCCTTCAGCCACCTCCACCCCCTTGCCACTGCGCGAGGCCGAGCCTCGCGGGACGAAGGAGACCACATGACCACCGAGGCCACCGCAACGGACCTGCAGGCCTTCACCGAGACCTGGCTTGACTGGTACCGCACCCAGGAGACCCGGCTCGCCGACCCGCACGGGTTCCTGGCCATCACCGGCCAGCACTGGCTCGACGACCGGCCGCAGCGCTTCCCCGACGCGCCCGGCGCCTGGTACACCGGCCCCGAGGGGGTCGTCGTCACCCTCGACGAGGGCGAGGAACTGGTCGTCGACGGCACCCCGGTGCACGGTGAACACCGCTTCGGCGTGCTTCCCGAGCGCGGCGACATCCACGCGGTCTGGGAAGACGCCGTCATCGAGGTCGCCAAGCGCGGCGGCAACGACATCGTCCGCCCCCGGCACCCGGACGCGCCAGTGCGCACCGCCTTCACCGGGACTCCCGCCTACGCGCCCGACCCGCGCTGGGCCGTGACCGGCCGGTACGTCCCCTTCGACGAGCCGCGGCCGACCGCCGTGGGCGCCGCGGTCGAGGGACTTGAGCACGTCTACGACGCTCCGGGCAGGGTCGAGTTCGAACTGGACGGGCAGCAGCTGGCTCTGACCGCGTTCCCGGGACGCGGTGCGGGCAGTCTGTTCCTGCTGTTCACCGACGCGACCTCCGGGGTCACCACCTACGCCGCCAACCGGTCCCTGGCGCTCGATCCGCCCGCCGCCGACGGCACGGTCGTCCTGGACTTCAACCGCGCCGCGAACCTGCCCTGCGCCTACACGGACATGGCCACCTGCCCGCTGCCCCCGGCCGAGAACCGGCTGCCGGTGGCCATCGAGGCGGGCCACAAGATCCCCGTCGAGCGCGGCGGTTCCTGAGCACCAGGGCCGGCCAGGCAGCGACTCGGCTCGACAGCGCGAGGGTGCAAGGTGCCCGTGGTCCGGGAGAGCGGGGGACGGCCGTCGCCCGTGGTCGGCACGGGCGACGGCCGCCGGGCGCGAGCAGTCGCACCCTCCCCTGGCACGACATCCCCGCGCGGGGATCGTCCTCGCGGCTCGGGGCGTGCGGGAGCTCGCCCCAGCTCGAAGCCACCGCAAGAACGAGGCCCAGGCCTGCATCGCCGGGCGGGTAGCCGGATTTCCGGTCCGAAATCCTCGAACGTGGCAACAGCAGCACCGACAGGTCGCATTTCGGCCTTCCCGGCCCGGATGGTCCACTCGTTGACCGTCCGACGCGCCCACATACAGCCTGCGCAGGTATTCACACGTGCAACTACCGCTTTTGGCTGCCGCGAGCCCTCGGGCGCCGTCGGCGCCACCAGCGGCCGGTCGCCCTCACCCGAGCGCACCGGCTCGATGGAGCCTAGCGTGAGGGTGAGGGGCGGCCGGAGGTGGTTGCGTTGCCGGAGATGGACTACGCGGCGTTGTTCGCCGCCACACCGAGCCCTTATCTGGTGCTGGGCCCGGACCTGGTCATCGTCGAGGTCAACCAGGCGTACCTGGACGCGACCGGCCGCATGCGTGCGGAACTGCTCGGCAAGCAGATCTTCGAGGCGTTCCCCGACAACCCCGCCGACCCCGAGGCGGACGGCGTGCGCAACCTCAGCGCCTCCCTGCACCGGGTGCTGGGCCTGCGCAAGCCGGACACCATGGCGCTGCAGAAGTACGACATCCCGGTCATGGACGAACCCGGAACGTTCGAGGAGCGCTGGTGGTCCCCGATCAACACGCCGATCCTCGCCCCGGACGGGAGCGTGCAGTGGATCATCCACCGCGTGGAGGACGTCACCGCCTTCGTCGAGGCCCGCGTGGCCGGCAACCAGCCGCCCCTGCAGCAGCTGACCAAGCGCGACGCGCTGGAGGCGGAGCTGTACGCACGCGCCCGTGAGCTGCAGCGGCTGAACGAGGAGCTGCGGCTGGCCCACACCCGCGAACGCCAGGTGGCCGTCACCCTCCAGGAGGCCATGCTTCAGGTGCCCGACCTGGCCCGGCATTCGGATGTCGCTGTGCGCTATCTGCCCGCGACCGGGTCACTGAACGTGTGCGGCGACTGGTACGACATGGTCAACCTCTCCGACAGCCGGTTCGCGGTGGCGGTCGGCGACGTCGTCGGCCACGGCCTGGAGGCGGCCGCCGTGATGGGCATGCTGCGCAGTGCACTCAGTGCCGCGATCCGGGCACTGGAGTCACCGGCCCGGGCGCTGGAGGTGCTGGGCCTGTACGCACGGTCCGTCGACGGCGCGCTGAACACCACCGCCGTGAAGGCACTCGTCGATCCCCGCAGCCAGTTGATCATCTACAGCAACGCGGGACACCCGCCGCCGATCCTGATGCACCCGGACGGCACCTGTGACCTGCTGGACAAGGCGACCGACCCGCCGCTGGGAGCCCGGCCCCAGCACGTGCCCCGCCCACAGGCCGGGCAGCCCTACGAGCCCGGGGCCACCCTGGTGCTGTACACCGACGGTCTGATCGAACGACGCGACGAGGACATCGAGAAAGGCATCGTCCGCCTGGTCGACGTCCTGCGGCTGCACCGCACCCTCGGCCCGGACCGCCTTGCCGACACCCTCCTGACCCGTCTCGGTGTAGCAGGCGGCGCCCACGACGACATCGCCCTCGTCATCGTCCGGCTGTGACCTTCCGCCGCCTCGTGCCCCCCTGAAGCCGGACCCCCGCACAGAAGAAGGGCCCTCACAGGTCCCGCCTGCGAAGACCCCTCACACCGTCGGGACGACAGGTTTTGATCCTGCGACCGCTTGACCCCCAGGAGTGAGGGGTACAGGGACCAGCGACCGGCGACCTGGTCGGCGACAGTAGAGTCCTACGAGCTCGACGTCATGCCACCGGCGCAGGACCATCCGGGCGGCCGGGCCTGAGCGATGCTGCACAGCAGGCCATCAGCTCATGATCACTCAGCCATTCCGCCACTCCACCGACACCACCCTTTTTCGTCGCTGCCCCGGGTTCCTCAGGGTGCGGATCCTCACCCAGCCATGACCTTCACGGAACTGCGGACAGAGCAGGTTTTTCACGGCTCTGACCGCAGTCCGTGAGCGGCCCGACGGCGATCAGAGATCAGGTACAAGGACAGGAGGGCCCAAGCCGTTCGGCCGGCCGCCGCAGGCAAATCATGTGCTCGCACGTGCCGGTCAGTCCTGGGTGTTTCGTGTCTTACCAAGCGTTCCAGAGCCCGCCGTGACGGTGGCGGACCGGAGGGATATCTGCGTCGTCAAGGTTGTGGCCAGCGTGGTGCAGTCCGCGGATCCGCTGGGCCTCAAGTCGACCCTGGAGCCGGGCCCGGCCTTCAGCCGTGGCGATCTCGGCAGAGAACGAGCCCCTTCTGCAGTAGAGCACCATCCATTGCCAGGAGGTGATCCGGTGCAGCATCTTCGTAGGAGCGGGGCGACGGCCTTCGCGGGCGGCCTGGGCCAGTTCAGCGTGCGTGTAACGCAGGTCGTACAGGGACATGGACTCCGAAACGACGTCTTGGACCCGGAGTCGCCGGGGAGTTGTGCGGACGGTTCGGGACATCGAGAGCCTCCGTAGGGCCCTCTGGGCTTTCCAGAGGTACCTACGGGGGGTGCGTAGTGGTCAGCACCACTCAGCCCTCTCGTCGGTCGGACGATCTACCAGCAGGACACTAGTCCCACGGTGGCGTGAAAGCCGAGGTTTTCTCCTCGCTCCGTTGCCAGGTCATGCCCCTCCAAGACCTTCGCTGAGGAGGTCCGGAGAAACGGCTCTGGCCGCGATTGCGTGATGGCGACGGCCGCGTCCTCCACCGAGATGCGACTGCGGCCGTCAGCGTCCAGGACCGGCTGGTGGCCGCCGATCCGGAAGCGGCCGGTGCGCTCGCCGGGGCCGATCTCTTCCGCGGGGCTGAAGTAGGTACACAGCCGGTTCGAGGTCCGCAGGACGGCCAGGGCGTCGCGGTGACCGCGTACCGCTGCGGCGTATTCGCGGGGCAGCCCGAGCTGGTCGAGGGTGGCGTGCAGCAGTTCGTCGGAGTCGGCGCAGACCACTCCTGGTTCGATTTCGAGGCTGTCGGCGTGGCCGCGATATCCAATATTTAATTGAATTCGTAAACGCCGCGGAGCGTTTTCTCTATTGGCTATAGCTTCGGAAACTCGGCCCGGCAAGTGGAGCAATGAAATCCGAATACCTCCTCAATGGGATTACAGCGTTCCCGTAGCGTGGGCATGACAAGCTTGGCATGCTTCACGGGCCGCGGGAGGCACAGGCCACCCGCCTTTCTTCAGGGAGAAAGATGCGTATTCGCAAGAGGGCGCTGGCCGTTACGGCGGTGTTAGCGGCAGCGTTCGGCGGCGCGATACCGGCAGCGCAGGCCGACGCGACCACGTCGGCTCACGCGACGCTGGGAGGGGCCCTGGCCTCCTCCAGGCAGGCGGGCCCCAAGGTGGTGACTCCGCAGAGGACCGGCGTCTACATTCGGATCGACAGCCTGTACTCCGTGACACCGGGACAGTGCTTGGATGCGGACGCCAACAACGGCGCGAACGGCACCAAGGTGCAGACCTGGGCGTGCAACGGCAGCACCCAACAAGAGTGGATCTCCTGGGACGACGGCAGCGTGGAGAACGTGCGATTCCCAGGGATGTGTCTGGACGCCGACACCAACGGCGGAGGCGCGAACGGCACCAAGGTCCAGCTGTGGCAGTGCAATGGCAGCACCCAGCAGCAGTGGTTCGTGCGCTCGAACGACCTGGCCATCTACAACGTCAGGTACAACTTCAACTACAACACCGTCCTTGACCGAGACACGAACACGAATGGCAACGGGGCAAAAGCGCAGCTGTGGGTGAAGAACTTCCAGTCGCAGCAGTGGTGGAAGATAGTGGCCGCTTAGCAGCTGAGTGAGGATCGGTTCAAGCGGCCATGGTCGCCTCACGATCATGGCCGCCGTCGGTCCGGTTCAAACCGTGAGGGCCGATACGAGGCCGAACGTCGCGCAACGAGCACCCGTGGCTGCCCACCCCGCGTCCACCGCTTCCGGCGCCGATCCTCATACGGATCGGTTAACCGTCCGTATGCTTCCTGCATGCCCCAGTAATACCAGCCGTTGCGCGTGCGCTCGTCCCGCGAGCCGCCTTCCGATCACGGTGGACCATCCCGGTCACAGCACGATCGGCGTACAGAGCCGAAAGGGGCATCCCTCAGCAGTGGGAGCCCTCTGGGACTCTTCTTTCCGCGCACCTCAGCGTGCTCCGCGCACCACGCTCACTGCCGAGCCCGATCGTCGTGACCCGCTGACCTCGGTCAAGGGCGTCGGTCCCCATCTGGTCCCCCAAAAATGATCAGGGCCGGTTTCGGATGCCTCCGAAACCGGCCCTGACCTGCGACTGTCTCCAGTCGGGACGACAGGATTTGAACCTGCGACCCCTTGACCCCCAGTCAAGTGCGCTACCAAGCTGCGCCACGTCCCGGTGCGCTTCCCGCGGTGAACCGCGGGAACACGCAGGTCAACCTTACCGTACGTACAGCGGTGTTACGGCCGGGGCCGGTGGCCGACCCGGCAGTCCGGGTCGGCTGCCTGGGGTCAGCCGCGGGTGCCGGATGTAGCCGCTTCCGGCTGGGTGGGGGTCAGGTCGGCGGTGGGGGCCGGAGCGGTGAGGCGGGTCTTGCGTGCCGTCGGGACCAGCAGGGCCGCCAGTGCTGCGGCCAGGCACAGCACCGCCAGCAGGGCGAAGCCGTGGGTGTAGCCGGAGACGTACGGCAGACCCGAGGGCTGGAGGCGGCCGGTGACCAGGACGCTGGTGACCGCGGCGCCGATGGAGCCGCCGATGGTGCGGATGTTGGCGTTCATACCGGTCGCGGCGCCGGTCTGGGAGGCCGGGACGCTGCCGACGATCAGGTTGGCCATGGAGGCGAAGGCCAGTCCGATGCCGAGGCCGAACACGCCCGATACCAGGGCGACTTGCCACTGCGCGGAGTGCCAGAGGGCGAGGACGCCCAGGGCGAGGGCGCCGAGTGCGGCGCCGGTGGTCAGGAGGGACTTCGCGCCCACCACGGGTTCCAGACGGCCGCTGAGGATGCCGGAGAGGAACATCGCCACCAGCATCGGCAGCATCAGCAGGCCGGAGGCCGTGACGCTCGCGCCGAAGCCGTAACCCGCGGCGGAGGGCGTCTGGACGAAGGCCGGCAGGAAGGACCAGAGCGCGTACATTCCCGCACCGAACAGCAGGGCGGCGGTGTTGGTGGTCCACACGGCCGGCAGTCGCATGACGCGCAGGTCGATCAGCGGGGTGCGGGAGCGGGCCTCGGACAGCATCCACAGGGCGAACAGGGCGGCGGCCGCGGCGAACAGACCGATCACCTTGGCCGAGCCCCAGCCCCATTTGCTCGCCTGGCTCAGCGGCAGCAGCAGGGCCACCAGCCAGGCCGAGAGCAGACCGGCACCCAGCCAACTGACCTTGCCCTCGGCCCGGGTGGGCGACTCGGGCACGTAGCGCAGGGCGATGAACACCGTGACCGCGACGACGGCGACCGGGATCCAGAACAGCCAGCGGTAGTCGAGCGCGGACACGATGGGTCCGGCCGCGACGATGCCGACGCCGCCGCCCGCGGCGATCACCGCGGAAAGGTTGCTGATGCTGCCGCTGACCTGGGACGGGGCGAACTCGTCGCGGATGATGCCGAAAGAGAGCGGGAAGAGGGCACCACCGACGCCCTGGACGACCCGGGCGACGATCAGGACGCCGATGGTCGGGGCGAGCGCGGCGAGCAGACAGCCGAGCAGCACGACGGACAGGACGGCGACCAGGGTGCGCTTCTTGCCGATCAGGTCGCCGACGCGGCCGAGGATCGGGGTGAAGACGGAGGCGGACAGCAGATAGGCCGTCATCACCCAGGTCGCGGTGGACTGGGAGGTGTGCAGTGCGTGCTGGACGGTCGGCAGGGCCGGCGCGATCAGCGACTGCAGCATGGCGAACACACCGGCGCCGGCCGCGAGGACCGCGAAGGTGAGACGGGTGGACTTGCTGGGCATGAAGGGCCTCTCCGAACGAGCGGGGTGCGGCCGAGGTTCTCGGGCCACGGTCGTGCGGGCCCGGAGCGCCGGTGGGCGGACTCGGGCACGCCGACGGCCGCGGTGAGCGGTCGCGGAAAGGTGGTGGACGTGCCCTCCACTGGTAAAGTGGAGGAGTACCTCCACTCTAGCGGAGGCACACCTCCGCTTCAAGTAGCGGAGGCATTCCTCCGTATCGAACCAGCTCTGGAGGCTCCCGTGACGTTCCCCGTCGGCGAGATCGTGGCGTCCCGGCGGCCGCACCGCAAGGACGCCGCACGCAACTACGACGCCCTGCTGGACGCAGCCCGCGAGGCGTTCGCGGAACACGGCTCCGATGCCTCCCTGGAGGACATCGCGCGTCGTGCGGGCGTGGGCATCGGCACGCTCTACCGCAATTTCCCGACCCGCCGCGACCTGTTCGAAAGCGTCTACGCGAGCGACGTCAACGAGCTGTGCCAGGTCGCGCAGGAGGTCGCCGGGCTGGAGCCGTGGGAGGCGCTGACGGCCTGGCTGAGCCGGTTCGCGGGATATATGGTGACCAAGCGGGCCGTCCGTGAGGCCCTCAACGACGAGTCCGAGATCTTCCAGGCCTGCCGGGAGTCGATGTACGCGGCGGGCGGGCCGCTGTTCGAGCGGGCGCAGGCGGCGGGCGAGGCACGCAAGGACATGGACTTCGTCGACCTGCTGCGGATGGTGGCCGGCATCACGGCCACGGCCTTCGACGACGACGCCCAGCGCGATCGGGTTCTGGCGATCGCGCTGGACGGGGTGCGCACCACCGCCCGCTGACGCTCCCCCGCTTACCGTCCGTGTTCGCGCAGCGGTCCGACCGACAGGTCCCGCTCCTCGCAGGTGTCGAGGATGCGGGGCAGAGCGCCGAGGGCCGAGCGCCAGGCGCCGGGAGCCGAGGTGCAGTCGGAGTCGTGCAGCAGGATCGTGCCGCCGCCGTCCAGGTCGCGGGTGACCGTGCGGTGGACGGAGTCCGGGGTGGCACGGGCGGTCCAGTCCTCGCCCCAGGCCGTCCACAGCACCGGAGTGAGGCCGAGGCGGCGGGCGGCGAGATGACCGCCGGTGGACATCACACCGTAGGGCGGCCGGAAGAGCGCCGGGGCACGGCCGGTGAGGGCGCCGACCGTGTCGCGGGCGCGGGCGAAATCGTCGTACGTGGCGCGCGGGCCCCGCAGCAGCAGCGGGCGGTGGAGCCAGCCGTGGATGCCGATCTCATGCCCGGCGGCGGCGATCTCGCGGACCAGGCCGGGCGAGCGGCGCGCCTGGCAGCCGAGGAGGAAGAAGGTGGCGGTGACCTTCCGTTCTTCCAGGACCCGCAGGAAGAACGGGGTGGACATCGGGTCGGGCCCGTCGTCGAAGGTCAGCGCGACGTGGTCGGCGCGGCCCCGGCCCGCGAGGCGGGGCATGGCCCGGTTGCGCAGCGGACCGAAGGTGGACAGCACCGGGGCCGCGTGAGCGGCGACGAGTACGGGAACGGCGACCCGGGCGGCCGTACGGAGCAGACGTGCGGCACTCACGAGCGGTGGCCCTCCGGGCGATGAGCGCCGGTGTGCGGCGGTTCGTCGAGGTCCAGGCTGCGACCGATGGCGTGCATGACGCCCTTGCCCGTGTCCGTGGTGGCGACCGCGGTACCGACTGCACACACCCAGACGGCACAGGCTGCGACGGCGGTGGCGGCGGCGAGACGACGTAGGGCGGGACGGCTTCGAGGCCCTTCTACGACGAAAGACTCAACGGCGGTACGGGTCCCCGCCCCACGTCCGCCGAAAGGCACAACAGCCGCCCGAACTCCCGTCCTGAGTACGCCGGAAGGCGCAACGGGCGCGCAGACTCCCGCCTCGCGTCCGACGGAAGGCCCAGCGACCGGCCCGGCGGCGTGTGCGGCGGGCCGCGCAGCGGCCGCACGGGCCCCGTGCACAGCGGGCGCCGCACCGGCCGGATCCGCTCCGGTCGCGAGCACAGCAGACGACCCAACCGCCGAACGGGCGCCCGCCCCGCACCCGGCGGACGGCCCAGCGACGGGACCGGCCCCACGCGCAGCAGGCAGCGCACCGGCCGGATCCGCTCCGGTCGCGGACACGACGGACGACCCAACCGCCGGACGGGCTCCCGCCCCGCCGCCGGCGGACCGTGCAAGGGCGAGTGGAGCAGGGAGCGGGGGGCGGGCGCCGCAGGCGCGGGCTATTGCGTCCGCCGGGCCCCGGCCGGGGGTGGCGAACAGGGCTAGTCCTGCCTCGCGTTGGAGCAAGCCGCGGGGGCCGTCGATCAAGTCGCAGAGGATGTCCTTGAGTTCGGCCGGGTGCTCGATCCAGGCGGCGACGCCCGCCTCGTCGAGCGCGGCCGCGTTGGCCGGTCCGTGGCCCGGTATGCAGCGGTAGCTGGCGACGGGCAGGCCGGCGGCGAAGGCCTCCAGCGAGGTCAGTCCGCCGGCGTTCTGGACGAGCACGTCGGCGGCGTGCATCAGGCCGGGCATGTCGTCCACCCAGCCGTAGGCGTGCTCGATGCCGTCCTCCCGCAGCTGACGGGCCAGCGTCTCGTTGCGGCCGCAGACCACGACCGGCACGGCCGCGCCGCAGTCCCGCAGCTCCAGGGCCATCTGCCGGACCGGGCCGACTCCCCAGGAACCCGCGACCAGCAGGGCGAGCGGGGCGGCGGGCAGGCCGAACCGGGCGCGGGCGGCGGTGCGTTCGGCCGCCTGCGCGGGCCGGAACCGCGGGTCGACGACCGGCCCGCCCACCCGGACGTCGTGCGCACCGAGGGCCCGAGCCTGGGCGGCGGGCACGGCGTGGGCGGCGAGGTGGACGTCCACGCCGTCGGCCACCCACAGCGGGTGCACCGAGAAGTCGGTGAGGTAGGTGAACACCGGCACGTCGAGACGGCCGGCCAGCCGCAGTCTGCCCAGCACCCGGCTGGCCCCGGGATAGGTGGAGACGACGGCGCCGGTGTCCGCGGGCAGGGCGCGCAGCATCCGGTCCTCGGCGGTGCGCAGCAGGGCACCGGCCAGCAGGCCGCCACCACCGGCGCGCTCGGTGCTGTCGTAGACCCGCTGGTAGATCCAGGGTGCCCGGACGAGCATCCGGTGGTAGCCGGCGCGGACGGCCCGGCCGATCCGGGCGGGCAGCAGGTCGAGCAGGTCGTACCGGTCGACGGCGACACCGGCGGCCTGGAGCCGGCGGTGCAGCTCGTGCGCGGCACCGTCATGGCCCGCCCCGATGCTGGCGGAGACGATCACGACGCGTTCGGCCGGTGCCGTACGGCGGGGCGTCGTCGCGGGCCGCGTGCTCAGGGCGGCGGCCGCAAGGGCGCGCAGATGCACCGTACTTCCGAGGTGGGGCATGGGCTTGTTCCTCCGCAGGTGGAGTGAGGCGGCGAAACTCTACAACATGTAGTAGGTAAACTCGTACAAGTTGTAGTAGTAACCCGAGGAGCCGGCCGGGCGGTCGGTCCTGGGAGGCCGGACCCATGTCCTACATGTCGTAGTGGACAGGCGGATAGGCTGTGCCCCCGAGCGACGAAGGACGGTGAGGTGAACAGTGCACGACCGGGAGGGCGAGACAGCCGGCAGGCGGGCGCGCGGTGAGCTGGAGAGCGGGGTGCTCGCCACGCTGTGGGGAGCCGAGGAGCCGCTGACCGCACGGCAGGTCAGGGACCGGCTGCCCGGCGATCTCGCCTACACGACCGTGCTGACGATCCTGTCGCGGCTGTACGACAAGGGCATGCTCGTCCGGCACCGGGCAGGCCGCGGCTACGCCTACGCGCCCGCCCGCGACGAGGCCTCCCACACCGCCGATCAGATGCACGCACTCCTCGAGCACGGTTCCGACCGCGAGGCTGTCCTCAGCCGCTTCGTCTCCGAACTGTCCCAGGAGGACGAACAGTTGCTGCACCGACTGCTGTCCGACCAGGACACCGGCCACGACTCCGGCCGCGCCGGCAAGGAGCCGTGAGCCGGTGCGGATCAGCGTCTACGTCCCCCTCCTGGTCACCGTCGTCCTCGCGGTGCTCGTCCCCGGCCCGGCACGGCGGCTGGCTCCACGTCCGGCCGCCTGGGCGCTGGCCTGTGCCGCACTGGTGACCGCGCTGGGCTGGCTGGGGTCGCTGGCCCTGCTGGCGTTCGCCGGGTTCGCACGCATCCCCGAGGTCGCCGCCGAGGGCCGCTGGTCGGTGTCGGCACTGAGCGCCGACGACCCGGTGTACCTCACCGTCGCGACGGCCGCGGCCCTCGCCCTGGCCGCTTCCTGCGCCGGGCTCGGGGTGGCCGCCGTACGCCAGGTGCGGCATCTGAGGTGGGCGCGCCGGGAGTGCCGGCGGCTGTCGGGCGACACCGAACTGGCCGTCCTGGACGACGCGTCACCGACCGCCTTCGCCCTGCCCGGCGCACCCGGGCGGATCGTGGTCTCCCGCGGCATGCTGCGCTGCCTCGGCGACGGCGAACGCGAGGCGCTGCTGGCGCATGAGCGCGCGCATCTGCGCGGCAGGCACCATCTCTTCCAGACCCTGTGGCGGCTCACCGCGGCCGTCAGTCCGCTGCTGCGCCCGCTGGCCGCGACGGGCGGTTTCATCCTGGAGCGCTGGGCGGACGAGGAGGCCGCCGCCCAGGTCGGCGACCGGCGGATCGTCGCGCGATCGGTCGGCCGCGCCGCGCTCGCCTCCGCGGCGCACCCGCCGCGCACGGGCATGCTGGCCGCGACAGGAGGCGCCGTACCGCAGCGGGTCCGCGCGCTGCTCGCGC
Source organism: Streptomyces sp. NPDC002092 (assembly GCF_053593775.1). Lineage (NCBI taxonomy): Bacteria > Bacillati > Actinomycetota > Actinomycetes > Kitasatosporales > Streptomycetaceae > Streptomyces > Streptomyces sp. NPDC002092. The sequence continues at coordinate 286,878 of NZ_JBSFDG010000011.1, read as the reverse complement.
CTCCTCCGCCGCGGCGGGCGCTGCCGTTCGTCGGAGGCGCGTTGCTGCTGGCTGTGTGCTGCACCAGCCTGGCGAACGCCGCGTCCGACAGCGAGGACATGATCGAGAGCGCGCAGCGTGCGGCGTGCGCGTCACAGGTGAAGTCGGCGGGGATGCCCGGCGAGCCGGTGCGGCAGCCTGGGCCCGGGGATGAGCGGTGTTGCCTGCATGACGGGCGGCACGGGCACTGATCGCTCGGCGGTCAGGCGGAGAGGCCCGGTCCGGCGATGTAGCGGATACGACGGTCGGTGTGGTTCCGGTCGGTGACGTCGGTGCTGTCGACGTACTGGTCGATCGCACCGACCGGGGGCAGTGCGCGCAGGGCGGGATCGCCGATGGAGGCGATCAGGGCATCGGTGAAGCGGTGGGCGTCCAGCACCAGGAACGGCCTGGTGTGGAAGTGACGGACCTTCACGTCAAGGGGTTCGGTCAGCCCGACGCGGTTGTGCATGCCTGCGGCCAGCTCGTACGCCGGGGACAGGTACTGCTCGCGTTCCTGCCAGCTGCGCGCCGCCAACGCGCCCGCCAGGAGCGGGGTGAGCTCCGCGGCACAGGGCAGTGCGGCGAAGGCGCTGCCCAGCCACTTGCTGTAGGGCGGGTAGACGCGGTGCATCAGCAGGCACAGCTTCATCAGGTCGCGCACCTGCCGGGCGGCGACCACCGCGGAACCCAGGTCGTCGCCGACCTCGCCGCAGCGCCCGACGAACGGTTCCTCCTGGGACAGGCGCATCCACTGGCAGGCCAGCACATGACGCCACACGTCATCGGGATACCAGGCGAGAGCTGTGCGGTAGGACTCGAGCAGGCCGAGGCCGTCGTGGAAGACCGCGCCGCCGGTCAATTCCCGTAGCAGTTGCGTCGGAACCATGAGCCAATCACGCACCGGCAAACCCTGAGCCGGGTCGGCGCCGAGCTGCTCGGTGAAGAAGGCCCGCAGATCGTTGATGTGCACCCAGTGCCGGGCCGGTGCGCCGTCGGGAAACGAGAACCGAACCGGGTGGCCGCGGAACTCCTCCGGCAGCCGCCGGTCGAGCTCCGCGTCCAGGTGCTGCGCCCGGGCCCGGAAGTCCTCGCCGGCGAGGAACACCTCCAGGCGCGGCCCCCAGGCGTGGTCGGTGGAACGCGCGGTGTCGAAACCCTGCACCTCCGAGCCGTAGCCGATCAGCGCCGCCGAGTACGCCACGCCGTGCAGCGCGTCGTCCAGGATCGGGGCGACGACCTCCGTGTGGAACAGCTCGGCCAGCTCAAGACCGGGAAGAAAGCGACGCGTCACGCCCGCCACCCTGGCAGAACCACGTGGACGCCGGCCAACGGTTATCGTCAGACTCAGTCCTGCGGCGCGAGCAGGACGACCGGGATTTCGCGGTCGGTCTTCCGCGCGTACTCGTCGTACAGCGGGAAAACGCGCGCCATCCGGGGCCACAGAAGCTCACGTTCGGCCGGGAGGCGACCCGGGCGTGAGCGGTGAAACGGCGGCCGCCGACCTGCACTCCGACGCTCGGGTCCGCCCGGAGGTTCTCGAAAAGCGTGTGGACGCCGTTCGACTCGCGTCCCTCCGAGCCGCCGGAGGCCAGGTACTGACGGGTCTGCTCAGCGACCCAGTCCCGGTGGCGCGTCGCGTCAGCGGGCGGATCCCCTGCGCAGGACCTTGTCGACGGCGACCGTGACGACGACCAGCGTCCCGGTGGCGACGTCCTGATAGAGGCTGTCGATGCCCGCCTGGGTGAGGCCGGAGCGGAGCACGGTGACGATCAGTGTTCCGATGAGCGTTCCGGCGACGCTTCCCCGGCCGCCGAAGAGGCTGGTCCCGCCGATGACGACGGCCGTGATGCTCTCCAGATTCGCCGTCTGGTAGGAGTTCGGGTCGGCGTTGGGGATACGGCCGAGGGCCTGCCACGCGGCGATGCCGTAGAGGAGGCCGGCGGTGACGTAGACCGACAGGACCGTACGCTGCACATTGATGCCGGTCAGGCGGGCGGACTCGGGGGCGTTGCCGACGGCGTAGATGTGCCGGCCCCAGGCCGTCTTGGCGAGGCCGTACCAGAAGAACGCGTACAGGCCCACGAGCAGGAACGTCCCCCAGGTGACGAGAACGCTGCCGACGTGGACGCCGTTGCCCCAGAAGACGAGCAGGTCGTCGGTGACCGGATAGCTGCGGGAGTCGGAGTAGAGCCTGGCCACGGCGTAGATGACGGTCAGTGCGCCCAGCGTCACGATGAAGGGAGGCAGGCCGAGGCGGGCCACGAGCAGGCCGTTGACCAGCCCGAGGACGGTCGCCGTGAGCAGGCCGAGCAGCAACGCCCCCGCGGGGCCGTGCCCTTCGAAGACGAGCTTGGCCATGACGAGCGTGCCGAGCACCGCGATGGCCCCGTTCGCCAGGTCGATGCCGGCGGTGAGGATGATCAGGGTCTGGCCCAGTGCCAGCGTGCCGGTCACGATGGACTGCTGGAGTACCAGGGCGAGGTTCTCCGGCGTCAGGAACGTGTCCGTCGCGACCGAGAAGACCAGTACGGCGACGGCCAGGGCCGCGAGGGGGCCGACGGTCGGTGTGCGCAGGGCGTACCGCAGTGCGTCCCGCAGCGCGGTGCCCGGCTCGCCCTCGGTGGCGGCACTGGTGGTCACGGGTGATCTCATGATCCGTTACTGATCCCTTCGCGCGGTCGGCGCCCGGAGGTCACCCCCAGCAGTGCCGGAGTCCCCAGCCGGTGTCGCGGGACGCCAGCCCGTGCACCGGCTTGTCGGTGATGAGTTGCGTGCCCGTGTCCGTGAAGCCGGACGGTTTCTTCCCGTGCCTGACGAAGTCGGTGACCGCGGCCACGCCCAGGTCGGCCATCCTGACCGGGAACTGCATGACGGTGGCCGCGTACTTGCCCGACCTGACGTCGCGCACACCCTCGCATCCGCCGTCGATGGAGCCGACGGTCACCCGCCCGTTGAGACCGCGTGCCGCGAGGGCCGTGTAGGCGCCGTCGGCCACCGGTTCGTTGATGGTGTACACCGAGTTCACATCGCTCGTGCGCTGCAGCAGGTTCTCCATCGCGGTCTGCCCCCGGTTGCGGTCGCCGTTGGTGATCGCCCGTCCGCGGATCGCCGGTGAGTCGTCCTTGATCCCGAAGCCGCTGAGGAAGCCGTCGTGGCGCTGTTGGCTGACCGTGGAACCCTCCGTGCCGTCGAGCATGAACAGCATGGGGGCCCGGCGGCCGAGCACAGCCCTGACATACGCGCCCTGGAGGTGTCCGGCCTTGAAGTTGTCGGCCGCGTACGTGGCCGCCGCCGCGCTCTCCGGGGCCGTCGCGGTGTCCAGCGCGATCACCAGGATGCCCTGCCGGCGGGCCTCGGCGATGGCGCCCAGGATCCCCGTCGTGTTCGACGGTGTGATCATGATGCCCCGCACATGGCGGGCGATGAGGCTCTCCACCGCATTGACCTGGCCCTCGTTGTCGCCGTCGAACTTGCCGGACAGGGCGATGAGCTCGGCACCCTCCTTCTTCGCCGCGGCCTGGGCCGCCTCGCGCAGAGCCACGAAGAACGGATTTGTCTCCGTCTTGGTCACCAGACCGATCGTGACCTTCCCCGTCCCCTGGCCACCCGTGGAGGCCTGATTTCCGCCGCAGGCCGCGGCGCCGAGCAGCATGGCTCCCACCAGGAGGAGCGTCGGCCCCGCGCGCGAACTCCGTGGCCGACCGCGCCTGCGGACGGTGCAGTGGTGTGCCATGGGTGACACCCTCCTCCGGCCGTGTCCAGTTTGTTCATACATATCGCACTGTGTCGTCTCAGTCTCCTCTTCGGGTGGGCGCGGCTGGACCACGCCGTTTGGACGGGTTCATGCGTTCTGCATTGCATACGTCCGGATAGGGACGAAAGATGGTGATCGGAACAGGGCCGGGGTTCCACCGGGTCCGTGCGGCGTCACCGCGGTCGCGCGGAGAAGGCGAGGTGCGCGTGACTGGTCCGCCGCTGCTCGCGCTGCACGGGATCTCCAAGCGGTACGGCGCCGTCCAAGCCCTCAAGGATGTCGACCTGGAGGTGCACAAGGGCCAGGTCGTCGCCCTTCTGGGTGACAACGGTGCCGGCAAGTCCACCCTGATCAAGGTCATCTCGGGGGTGGATCCCCCCGACAAGGGCGTCATCGAGTGGGAGGGGCGGGCGGTCCAGATCAGGACTCCCCGGATCGCCCAGCGCCTGGGCATCGCGACCGTGTACCAGGACCTGGCCCTGTGCGACGACCTCGATGTCGCCGCGAACCTCTTCCTGGGGCGGGAGCGGCGGTGCTCCGGCGCCCGGGGCCGCCTGTTCCGGTCGATGGACGACAGCGGGATGCGCAGGGAGGCGCGCGGGCAGCTCGACACACTGGGCATCCGCGTCCCCGACCTGCGTGCGCCGGTCGCTTCACTGTCCGCGGGCCAGCGGCAGACCGTCGCGATCTCCCGCGCGCTCCTCGGCCGGCCGAAGGCCGTCCTCCTGGACGAGCCCACCGCGGCGCTCGGCATCGCACAGGCCAGCCACGTCCTCGACCTCGTCGAGGAGCTCCGCGAGCAGGGCATCGGAGTGATCCTCATCAGTCACAACCTGGGAGACGTCAAGGCGGTCGCGGACGAGGCGGCGGTACTGCGCCTCGGCTGCAACAACGGCTTCTTCCATGTGCCGACCTCCCCGCAGGACCGGATCTTCTCCGCCATCGTCGGCGCCACGAGCAACTCCTGACGCTCCCTCACCCCGCCTCCCCCCACCTGCGGACCCGCCGGGATCGAGCAGATGATCACTCTGCTAAGGTGCGCCGATGCCACCGGTCAAGCAGTTCCAGGTCACCTTCGACTGTGCGGAACCCGAGCGCGTCGCCCGCTTCTGGTGCGAGGTTCTGGGGTACGTCGTACCACCGCCGCCCGTGGGGTTCACCACGTGGGACGATTTCGACCGCTCGCTGCCGCCCGAGCGTCAGGGTGCCTCGTTTGCCTGCATGGATCCCACAGGGGTCGGCCCGCGCATGTACTTCCAGCGCGTCCCCGAGGGCAAGGTGGTCAAGAATCGCGTGCACCTCTGCGTGCGAGCCGGTACCGGCCTCGTGGGCGAGGAGCGCCTCGCCACCCTCGAGGCGGAGTGCGCACGGCTGGTCGCGCTCGGCGCGGCGCGCGTGCGGCTGCTGCCCGCCGATGGCGTCAACGAGTCGTGCATCGTGATGCAGGACGTCGAGGGCAACGAGTTCTGTCTCGACTGAGTGGCCGCTCGGCGTCTGCCGGGCGGTGGCTGCTAGTCGGTCCCGCCCTGCAGGATGCGGCGGGCCGCTTCGGCCTCTGCTGCCGGCGGTGACAGTTCGTCGAGGGTGTCGAGTTCGTCGTCCGCTTGGAGTTCCTGTTCCCAGGCCGCCGCAAGGCGTTCTTGCTCCTCGCGCGGCTTGGCGCCGACGGCCTCGCGCTGCTCGGGGCCCAGGGCTGCCAGGAATCGTCCGACCGGGTCCGTGCGCATACGGTGCTCCTTGCCGCAGGAAGAGATGCCCCCTGTCCCAGCATGACTGAACGTTGCCCCGTCGGCCGCCCGGCATTGCGCATGGGTGGCGAGGGGCCGACGTACCGTGCTTCGTCGTGATGCGGGGCACCCAGGAGGGCCGCAGCAGGCTGATGCGTGAGCGGCGGGGAAACGATCGAGGCCGGCCGCGATGCGGGCGTTGTCCTCGGGGGGTCATCGTTCGTCCGCGACCCGTACGACCGCCAGCGTGATGTTGTCGGGCCCGCCCGCCGCGATCGCGGCCTTCCACAGCTCGAAGGCAGCCCGGCCGTCGTCGTGGTCTGTCAGCAGTTCCTCGATGACGTCCGTGGTCAGCGGGTCGGTCAGGCCGTCCGTGCAGACGAGGTAGCGGTCGCCGGGTGAGAGGGGCTCCGCCGTCACATGGGGGCTGACGGCCCGGTAGCCGGGGCTGCCGCCCAGGCACTGGGTGACCAGGGACGTGGTGCGCCGGCCGGGGGCGAGCGGTGGGCTGTCGTCGACGCTCACCTGGCGCAGGCCGTCGCGGGAGGCGGCCAGGACCCGGCTGTCGCCCACGTTGAAGATCAGCAGCGAGCCCGGTCGTACGACGATGCCCGCCACGGTCGTTCCCATGGCGGTCAGCTCGCTGCCCTCCGCTGCGGCCTGGTACACGGCACGGTTGCAGGCGTGCAGCGCGGCGCGGACGGCGTCCTCGTCGTCCAGAGCAGGGCCGATCGACGCGATCCGGCGCGCGACCAGGGCGCTCGCCACGTCGCCGCCGGGATGGCCGCCGAGCCCGTCGGCGACGGCGACGACCAGGGGCGTTCCGAGGGGGAAGACCAGGGTCTGCGGGCTCTCGGTCACGGTGGCGCACAGGGTCCACGGGCCGACGACGAGGCTGTCCTCGTTCCGTTCGCGCAGCAGCCCGGGATGGCTCACCGCGCTCACTGCGACGTACGGCATGGAGCGTCACCGCCTTCACGCACCAGGTGCACCTGGACACACAAGGACGCACCACTGGAGGGCTCGCTTCCGCTGCAAGTCTAGGAGCGGTTCGGTGTTTGTGCGGGTCAGCAGTCCTCTGTCGGCGTCAGCCGCTCATGCGCCCAGGTAGCGCAGCACCGCCAGCACCCGCCGGTTCGCGTCTTCCGAGGCCGTAAGGCCCAGCTTGCCGAAGACGGCGGCCACATGTTTCTCCACCGTGCCGGCCGACACCGCCAGGGTCTGCGTGATCGCGGCGTTCGACCTGCCCTGCGCCATCAGCGCCAGCACCTCGCGCTCGCGTGCCGTCAGTGTTTCGAGGTCCTCGCCCCGCCGCCCGGCACCGGCGAGCTGGGTGACGACCTCGGGGTCGAGGGCGGTCCCGCCGGCCGCCACCCGGGTCAGGGCGTCGGTGAACTCGGCCACGTTGGCGACCCGGTCCTTGAGCAGATAGCCGACGCCGGCCGAACCCTCGGCCAGCAGTCTCGTCGCGTACTTCGTCTCGATGTACTGGGAGAACAGCAGCACCCCGGTCCCGGGATGCTCCCGCCGGATGTCGATGGCGGCGCGCAGGCCCTCGTCCGTGTGGGTGGGCGGCATACGGATGTCGACGACGCCGACGTCCGGCCGGTGTTCGGCGACGGCCGACCGCAGACCCTCGGCGTCGCCCACCAGGGCGCACACCTCGTGGCCGCGCTCGGTGAGCATCTGGGCCAGCAACTCCCGCAGTACGGCGGCGTCCTCGGCGATCACGACACGCATACCGGAATGCTCCCTCACCTCTCGGCGTCCCCTCACGCGTGCAGCGGAAGTGCGACCGTCACCGCCGTCGGCCCGCCCTCCGGGCTGCTGACGTGCAAGGTGCCGTCGACCGTACGTACCCGCTGCAGCAGACCCGTCAGACCACTGCCCGCTCCGGGCGCCGCGCCTCCGCGCCCGTCGTCGGTCACACACAGCCGCAGCAGGCCCTCCTCCTGGCTGACGCGCAGGACCGCCCGCCGGGCGCCGCTGTGCTTGATGACGTTGGTGATCAGTTCGGCGGCGCAGAAGTAGGCGATGGTCTCGATCGCCGGAGTGGGCCGCTGCGGGACGTCGACGGCCAGTTCCACGGGTACGGTGCTGCGGGCCGCCAGCGTGGTGAGGGCGTCGGGCAGGCCGTCGTCCAGTACGGGCGGATGGATGCCGCGGGCCAGGTCGCGCAGCTCGCTGAGCGCTTCGGTGGCGTTGGTGTGCGCGGTCTCGATCAGCCGGCGCAGCCGCCCCGGGTCGGCGACCGGTTCGCCCTCCGCGCCCAGCCCCTCCCTCGCCATGTCGAGGCTCATGGCCAGCGCGACGAGCCGTACCTGCGCCCCGTCGTGCAGGTCCCGCTCCAGCCGGCGCAGCAGGGCCGCGGAGTCGTCGACGGCCAGGGCGCGGGTCTCCTCCAAGTTCCTTACCCGCTGGGCGAGTTCACCCGGCCCTAGCAGGGCATGCACCAGCCAGCGGTCCACGGCGACGATGCCGCGGGTCACCCACGGCGCCGCGAGCAGCGTCACCGCACCGATCGCGGCGGCCACGAAGGTCCCCGCGAAGGTGGTGCTGTGCGGGGCACCGCCGCCGACCGGGACGGGCGTGATGGTCGGCATGCCTTCCCCGCCGGGGTGCGGACGCTGCCCGAAGGCGGCCCAGCGCAGCGGAGCGGACAGATCGAGCAGGCCGGTCAGCCACCAGCCCACGGCATACAACTGCAAGGCGGCAACGGGCAGTTTGACCAATGTGTACGCCACCGAGCGCCATCCGGCGGCGTCCCGTAACCGCGCGTCGAGCCGCGCGAAAGCCTTTCCCGCGGGCCGCACCACCGGCGGCGCCGCCACCCGCTCCCCCAGCAGCCCCGCCGCCAGCCGACGATGCACGGCGGCGAAGGCACGGGCAAGCCCGGTCGAGCCGACGACGAGCAGCAGCCCGAGCACGGCACCGACGAGGGAGACGGTGAAGCCGGCACCGAGGGCAAGAACAACGAGCACCAGTACGGACCCGACAAGGGCAATCGGAAACCCGATCAGACAGTACGCGACCTCGGCCCGGGCCTGAGCCGTGAACGGCGCCCGCAGCACGGCCCGCAGACGCGCCGCCCCCGTATGTGTGTCCTGCATGATCCCAGTGTCCCGTCGCCACTGACATCCAACAGCCACGCGTACGCAAAGCCCCACGGGGAGCGGGCTTCAGCGCGTCGCGGCGGCCGCGTCCAGGATGACGTCGGCGACCCGTGCGGGCTGCTCGACCAGTACGAGGTGCCCGGCGTCGGGCACGGTGACCGTGCGGACCTGCGGGCAGGCCTCCAGGCCCCGCCGCTCGACGTCCGTCAGGCCGATCTCGTCGTGGTCGCCGCGCACCACCCAGGCCGGGACGGCGGCCTCGCACAGCCGTGGGACCAGTACCGGATACCGGTCCAGGTACTCGTAGTAGAGCTGCGCCGGGGCGGCAGACCTCTCAGGCGACCGGCGGGGTCCCGTGCGTGTGGAACGACTCGATGGTCTTCAGCCCCCAGGCCTGCCCTTTCTTCCGCTCCTCCTCGGTCCAGGTGATCAGCGGCCAGTCGGGCGCGAGGACGAGGCGGGTGAGCGGGTTGCACAGCTCGATGCGGTTGCCGCCCGGCTCGTAGACGTACAGGAAGAAGGTCTGCTGGATGGCGTGCTTGTGCGGGCCGGTCTCGATGAACACTCCGGTGTCGATGGCGAGATCGGCGGCGCGCAGGATGTCCTCGCGGGTGTCGGTCGCGAAGGCGATGTGGTGCAGCCGCCCGGTGGAGCCGGTCCAGTCCTCGGTGTAGACGACGTCGTACGACTTGTTCGTGTACGTCAGCCAACGCGCCGCGATCCGGCCGGAGTCGAGCCGGATCTGCTCGGTCGGCCGCGCTCCCAGCACGTGCTGTTGGAACTCGGCGTTGGCGAGCACGTCGGCCGCGAGGAAGTTGATGTGGTCCAGTCGCCGCACCCCGACGCCCCGGTTGGGCTTGGCCTGCGGCTGGTTCTTCAGTGCGGGCCTGAGCCCCTCGGGGGCCCGGTAGTGCTCGCTCTCCCAGTACAGGGCGTGCTCGTGGCCGTCCGGGTCAGTCGTCAAGTAGAGCCTGCCGAGGCCGGGTTCGTCCTCGACCCACTTGCCGGAGCCGCCCGCCTCCTCGATCGCCTTGATACGGCGATGGAGGGCCGCCTCGCTCGAGGTGCGCAGGGCGAGCCGGCCGAGGCCGGGCCGTTCGCGGGCGGTGAGGACCAGGCTGTGGTGCTCGTAGTCGTCGAAGGTCCGCAGGTAGACCGTGTCGCCGTCCTGGCCGTTGACCGTGAGGCCCAGGCAGTCGGTGAAGAAGGCGACGCTGGCGTCCAGGTCCGGGGTGAAGAGCTGGGCGTGGCCGATGTGGGCGATGTCGCCGAGCGGCGGGGTCATCGGTGACCTCCTTCGGGGTGCGGGGGGATGGGTGCCGTCTCGGCGGAGCGTGGGAAGACGGTGCCGTCGAAGATCTTGCGGGCCGTGCGGACCACGGCGGTGCGTCGGGCGGCGGGCAGTCCGTCGGGACCGGTGGTGAGGCTGCTTTCGATGTCCAGGAATCCGGTGGGGTGTTCGATACGGACACGGTCGCTGCCGGCATCGAGCTGCGCGAGTTCCGCACCCACCCCGCCCGCGATCCGCAGGCCGGCGGCCACACTGGCGGCGCCGAGCACACCGATCGACGTGTGGCAGCGCACCGGGATGAAGGTGCGGGTGGAGATCGCGCCGCCGTCCCGGGGCGGGGCGAGGAGGGTGAGCTTGGGCACGGTGGCGTCCGAGACATCGCCGAGGCCCATCAACCGCCCTGCTTCCAGGCGGATTTCATGCAGCCGGTCGGCGAGTGCGAGGTCCTCCTCCAGGTACTTGGGCGACTCGTAGCCGCTCACCTTGAGGGACGAGGCCGCGACGAGCACCGTCGGCATGCCGTTGTCCACGCAGGTCACGGGTGTGCCGTCGAGGTCGTCCCGGACCTTGCCGGTGGGCAGCAGCTTCCCTGCTCCGGCGGGGAATTCGATGACCACGGGCGCGGCCGTCCCCGGCACGCCCGAGATCTCGGCGTCTCCCCTGTAGTCGACGCGACCGCCGGGGGTCGGGAAGGTGGCTGTGGCGAAGTCGCCGGTGTTGACCATGCGGATGCGGACGGAGGTCTGCTCCTCCCGCGCCGCCACAAGCCCGCGCTCGACGGCGAACGGGCCGATGCCGGCAAGGATGTTCCCACAGTTCTGACGATCACTCACTTCAGGCCCGTCGACGGCGACTTGGAGGAAGAGGTAGTCGACGTCGGCGCGCGGATCGGCCGAGACGGACACCACGGCCACCTTGCTGGTGAGCGGATGTGCGCCACCGAGCCCGTCGATCTGCCGCTCGTCGGGACTGCCCATGATGCGCAGCAACAGCGCGTCGCGCAGAGCCGGTTCCGCGGGAAGGTCGTCGGCGAGGAAGTAGGCCCCCTTGGAGGTACCGCCCCGCATCAGCAGACAGCGAACCTCCTCGGGTCCGCCGGTCACGGCTGCTCCCCCAGGTACTCCTCATACGTCCGGTACTCGACGCCGAGCCGCTCGAGGGTCCCCCTCAACCCGTAGCGGTCCAGGCCGAGTTGTCCTTCGAGGAAGGCGGCGCGGGTGGCGGTCTCCTTGGCCTCGCGGGCCTGCGCCTTCTCCGCCGTCCCGCGGGCGCGTTCACGGGGTACGACCACGACGCCGTCGTCGTCGGCGAGGATCACGTCGCCGGGGCGGATCACCTGGCCGTCGATGGCGATCGGCACATTCACCGAACCGCCGGTGGCCTTGACCGTGCCCTGCGAGGAGACGGCCCGGGACCAGGCGGCGAAGCCCATGTCCCGCAGCTCCTGGGTGTCGCGGATCCCCGTGCTGAGGACGACACCGCGCACGCCGCGCTGCTTCAGGGCGGTCGCGAACAGCTCGCCGAACAGACCGTCCGTGCAGGGCGAGGTGGTGGTGACGACCAGGATGTCGCCCTCGCCGCACTGCTCGACGGCCGCGTGGATCATGAGATTGTCGCCCGGCCAGCCGATCACGGTGACGGCTGTTCCCGCGACTCGTACGCCCTGCTGGATCGGGCGGATGTCCGGTCCCAGCAGGCCGCTGCGGCCCATCGCCTCGCTGACCGTGGCCACGCCGAAGCCGGCCAGCGCCTCGACCTCCTTCGCAGCGGCCTTCGGCGGGTTGGTGACGATCACGCCGCTCATGCCAGCTCCTTCGCGATCTGCGGGAACGGCCGCATGTACGCCTCGGCCATGGTGTCGTGCGCAAGGCCCAGGTTCGGGCCGGCGTTCCGTTTGAGCTGGACGCCGCGGCGGACCGCGAGGTCGGTGTAGTACGCCCACAGGTGCTGCTGGGCGGCCAGGCACTCCATGGCCTTGCGCTTGGTGTCCCACACCTCGGTGATGTCGAGGAGGACCTCGGGCCTGAAGCCGCTCATCTCGGGCTGGTGGGGCTCGAAGTAGAAGACGGGCGGGGCGCCGATGATGTCGCCCTCGCCCGGGTAGCCGATAGCCTGGGCGAGGATGCGGGCCTGAAGTGCCATGCGGTTGGCGGCCGGGTGGTCGCCGTTGTACGGGTCCTCGACCGGGTGGGTGAGGACCACGTCCGGCTGTGTCTCGCGGTACACGGCGACGAGTTCGTCGGTCAGCTCGGCGGTGGGGATGAGCGGGTAGTCGCCGGCGTCGAAGAAGCGGACCCCGGCGCCGAGGGTGGCGGCGGCACGCTCGGCCTCGTCCCGGCGTATCGCCTTGATCTCGTCGAGCTTCCTGCCCTCGCGCCACGCCTTGGCGGACTCGCCGCGCTCGCCGAAGGTCAGACAGGCGATGGTGACCTTCTCCCCGCGGGCGGCGGCCAGGGCGATGGCGCCGCCCGCCCGCCACACGAAGTCCCCGGCATGCGCCGTGACGACGAGGGTGGACCGCGGGGAGGCGGGCGCGTTGACCTGGGTCATGCTGCGATCTCCCAATTTCTTGGTGACAGATGGGCGCCCGCCCCTTCCAGCGGCTCTCGGCCGCGCGGCTGTCAGTCGCGCAGCGCCTCGATCACGCTGGTGAGGTGGGCGCGGACGGCCGTCTCGGCCGCCTGCGGATCCCTGGCCCTGATCGCCTCGATCATCACCAGGTGCTCGCTCAGGGACTGCTGCGGACGCCCCGGCCGCAGCGCCAACTGGAAGCGATGGCGCACCAGTTGGGCGTTGAGCCGCTCCAGCAGGTCCACGGCCGTCCGCTGGCCGGAGAACTCGCGCACCTTGGCGTGCAGTTCCTGGTTGAGCTCGGAGTAGGTCACCGGCTCACCGTCGGCCACGGCCTTGGTCATCGCCGCGCCCAGCTCGGTCAGCCGGGCGAGCTGCTCGTCGCTGGCGGCGACGGCGGCCTTCGCCGCGCACAGCCCTTCGAGGACCATCCGGCACTCGGTGATGGCGACCGCTTCCTCCACGCTCACCACCCGCACCCGCGAGCCGCGGTTGCGGATCCGCTCGACGAGACCCTGGGCCTCCAGATCGATGAGTGCCGCGCGGATGCTGGCCCGTGTCACACCGAACTGCTCGGCGAGTTCGTTCTCCACCAGCCGCTGTGCCGGTGCCATCTCGCCGTGCAGGATCGCCTGCCGCAGCTGCGCTAGCGCATGCTGCTTGGCCTGCTCTCCGGTGCTCGGACGGGCTTCTGTCGGCATCGCTGCCCTCCTGAGTGAGTGCCTGTCGAACCTAAATCTAGCCAGACAATATTGTCAACAATTTTGTCCGCCATATTGCGGGCATGGTGCGACTCCCCTTGCGTGAGGGGCAAGGAGACGTGGGAGTACGCCCTCGGGCTGGTTCGGTGATCTGGACCCGCCGGGCCCGGAGGCCGTAGCTCCGGCGGGGCGGCGGCCCTTCGGCGTCAGGCGGCGGGGAAGTCCGGTGCCGCGCCCTCGTACGCCGCCCGCAGCACGGCGAGCGCCCCGTCGGCCGTGACCTCGCGCGGGTTGGCGTAGGCCTGTCCCGCGGTCTGCGCCGCCGCCACCGCCAAGTCGCCTTCCTTCAGGCCGAGTTCGGCAAGGGAGCGAGGTGCGCCGAGGCGCCCGGCCAGCTCCCGCAGGGCGTGCGGGGCGTCGTCCGCGTCGAGGGCGCGGGCGACGGCGGCCGCCGCGTCCGGGGCAGCGGGCGCGTTGTACGCCAGGGCATAGGGCAGGACCACCGTGTGGGTCTCGGCGTGGGGCAGGCCGAAGGTGCCGCCGAGGACGTGGCACAGCTTGTGGTGCAGGCCCATGGTGGTGGCGCCGAGGCAGGAGCCGCACAGCCACGCGCCGTACAGGGCCCGGCTGCGGGCCTCCAGGGATGCCGGGTCGGCGGCCACCTCGGGCAGGGCGCCCGCCATGGCCCGTACGCCCTCCTGGGCCATCAGTGCGATCAGGGGTGAGGTGTCGGGGGCGTACAGCGCCTCGACAGCGTGGGCGATCGCGTTGATCCCGCTGGTGACGGAGAGCGGCACCGGCAGGGAGACGGTGAACTCGGGGTCGTAGACGACGCTGCGGGGCAGGACGACGGGGTCGCGGCCGGTGCGTTTGGCGCCGTGTTCGGTCAGGCCCCAGACCGGGGTCATCTCCGAGCCGGAGTAGGTGGAGGGCACGGCGATCAGCGGCAGGCCGGTGCGCAGGGCGATCGCCTTGCCGAGGCCGATCGAGGAGCCGCCGCCGACGGCCACGCAGCCGTCGGCGCCCGCCGCACGGGCCGCCTCGACGCCCCGGTCGGCCACCTCGATGGGCACATGCATCCGGGCGCCGTCGTGCAGGCCCGCGCAGGCGGAACCCAGCGAGTCGGCGACCGCGCGTGCCGTCCGGGCGCCGTGACTGCCGCACACCACCAGCAGCCGCCGCAGGCCGAGCGCCGCGGCCTCGCCGGCGGTCGCGGTCGTGGCGGCCCCGGGCCGGAAGACGACCCGCACCGGCCGGGACTCGTAGGAGAAGTCGAGGTGGTGCTTCACGACTGCTCCAGTACGAGGTCGAAGCGGGCGTGGCGGAAGGGGTTCGGGACGCCGAACTCTCGCGCCAGGGCAGAGTCATCCGTATGGGTGAACTCCTGGACCAGGCTCGGCTTGACGGCGAACACCGCGTCCGAGTCGAGGTAGTCGCTGCCCGCGACGAAGATGTGTGTGGTCACCGGTACATGGTCTGCGGCCGAGGCGATGAAGTGGATGTGCGCGGGCCGGTAGGGGTGGCGGGCGGTCGCGCGCAGCAGGTCGCCGACCGGGCCGTCGGTGGGGATCGGGTACGGGCTCGGCACGCAGGTGCGGAACCAGAAGCGGCCCTCCGCGTCCGCGGTGAACAGCCCGCGGCCGTTGCCCGGCGGCTGCACGTCCGGGCGCTGGACGTCGTAGAAGCCGTTCCCGTCGGCCTGCCAGACGTCGACGACCGCGCCCGGCAGCGGCGTTCCGTCCCCGGACAGGACCCGTCCGCTGACCACGCAGGGTTCGCCGCCGCCCACCAGGTCGATGTTCGCGCCGAGTTCGCGTGCCGGGGACTCGGTCATGTGGAAGGGGCCGAGGACCGTCGACTCGGTGGCTCCGGCGGCGCGGTCGCCGTTGATCGTCTCGACGAGCATCGACAGGCCGAGCACGTCCGACAGGAGGATGAACTCCTGCCGGGTGTCCGTGCACATCTGCCCGGTCGCCGTGAGGAAGCCGATCGCCCGCTCCCACTCCTGCTGCGTCAGCCGGGTCTCCCGCGCGAAGGCATGGAGGTGGCGGATCAGGCCGGTCAGCAGTTCGCGCAGGCGCGGGTCGGTGGTGGCGTGGAGACTGCGTACCGCCTCGTCCGTGACCGTGGTGTCGGTGGCGTCGGTGGTCATGTCGGCTCCCTTCACCGGTGCGCGGGCCGTCAGCCGAACCAGACGACGAGCCGTACGTGCTCGTCGCCGTATCTGGCCGCCATGTCCCGCATGGTGCTCCATACCTGTGCCCAGCATCCCTCGTCCGGCGGGGCGAGCATCCGCGCCGTGAGGATCACGGGGCGGTGCGCCACGCCGGCCAGGTGCACCTCGGCGCCGGGTGGCCACTCCGGGGGCGCCAGCAGCAGGTTTCCGCCGAAGGTTTCGGCGGCCGCCGCGCGCAGGCCGGGAGTTACCCGCACGAGTTCGTCACCGTCCGGCAGGGACCGCACCGCCCAGTTCCAGGCCGGGCCGTGCGCGAGCGGGGCGTCCCAGTCCACCGCCGCCACCTCGGCCCAGGTGGTGTAGGTGTGGTCGTGCTGGTACTCCCCGATGCCCGACTCGCGTACCGCATCGGAGATCCCGTCCGGCAGCCCGCGGGCGGCGAAGAGCGGACGTTCCACGTCCCCCGCCCCGCGCACTCCGAAGAGACACTCCCAGGCGACATAGTCCCGGGGAGGCTCGAAGTCCAGCAGATCGGCCGTGAACCGCCAGTGCCCATCGGGCGAGCGGCTTTCGATGACCCCGTCGATGTCCGTACCCACGAGGGATGACCATACGACAGTCCGGGGATCAATTGGTCCCTGATGGCCGTCACTTGATGACGGCGTTCGCGACGACCACGACGACACCGAGCAGTGCGTCGACCATGCCGGTGCGCAGGGCGACGCCCCAGGAGCGGCCCGACCATCGCGCGGTGGCCAGCCCCAGGCCGAACAGCAGTGCGATGTTCAGGGTGAACGCCGGATCCTCCACCCCGTCCGCCGGCCACCAGCCCCAGCCCGCCCCCGCGAGGATCGCCACGGTCGGCAGCACCGCGGTGACCAGGGGCCATTCGTCGACGAGGGCGCGCAGGGCGTCCCAGCGGCGGTGGGGTGCACGTTCGGCGATGTAGTGGGCGTAGCCGTGGGCGAGGGCGGAGGCGAGCGCGGTCACCAGCAGCCAGATGGCGTCGTAGCGACGGCTGACGCGGGAGCTGTGGCCGTACTGGCTGAGCGCCGCGACCATGGAGCAGGCCAGTACGGCGCCGTAGACACCGCCGAAGAGGACGGCCTCGCGGGTGTCGTGCTGCCGTTGGCCCGCGGCGGCCGTCGTTGTCTGCGCCATGTCCTCCACGATCACCCGGTACCTGCGGGGCCGCCAGTCGCGACCCGACGAAGTGTCCTCCTGCCTGGGGCGATGCCGCACACAGTGTCCATGCACGGGCTGCGGGAGGTCTCGCTAGGGTCGGGCCATGACCCCCAGCTTCGTTCTTCACATCCCTGATGCCGAGCTCGCGCCCGAGCCCCTCGACCCGGAGCAGATCGTCTCCGGGACGCCGGAGGTGAGTGGGAAGGTGGTGTGGGAGTCGGCGGACGGCCGTCAGGTCCGCGGGGTCTGGCAGATCACGCCGGGCGTCGTCACCGACACCGAGGCGGACGAGCTGTTCGTGGTGCTCAGCGGGTCGGCGACCATCGAGGTCGAGGGCGGGCCCACGCTGACGGTGGGGGCCGGGGACATGGCCGTCCTGCATGCGGGCGACCGCACGAGGTGGACCGTGCACGAGACGCTGCGGAAGGCGTACGCCATCAATCTGTGACCGGTGCCGCCGTGGTGCCGCGGATCTCCAACGTCGGTGCGGTCAGGTGCAGTCGGCCCGCTCCCCCGGGGTGTTCGAAGCGGTCCAGGAGGCAGCGGGCGGCGCGGCGGCCGACCTCGTGGCTGCCGTTGTCGACCGTGGTCAGCCAGACGTGACGCAGGCGGGCGATGCTCGTGTTGTCGTAGCCGACGACGGACACGTCCCGCGGGACGCGCAGGCCCAGTTCCTCCGCCGCCGAGAGCGCGCCGACGGAGGCGATGTCGTTGACGGCGAAGAGGGCGGTGGGCCGGTCCGCGCGGCTGAGCAGCCTGACGGTGCTGCGGTAGCCGCCCTCCTCGGTCATGTCACCGGCCTCCACCAAGGTCTGATCACTGAGCCCGTGCGCCCGCATCGTCGCCTCGAAGCTGCGGCGGCGCAGTTCGCCGACGGCGCCGTAGCCCGCGAGGTGCGCGATGCGGCGGTGGCCGAGGCCGATCAGGTGCTCGGTGACCAGGCGGGCGCCCCGCTCGTCGTCGCCCGCCACCACGTCCACGCCCGCCGGGGCCGGTTCGCGGGCGCCCGCGAGGACGACGGGGATCCGCTCGGCGGCCGTGCCGAGCGCGGCCGGGTCGGGCAGGGTGCCGACGACGACCAGGCCGTCCACCCGCAGGTCCATGAGCGGGTCGGCGGGGTCCTGGCCGGTGCGGCGGTTGAGGCGGGCGTCCGCGAGGAGCATCCGCAGGCCGTTGTCGTGCAGCAGTGAATTGAGGCCGTCGAGCAGGTCGACGAACCAGGGGTTGCGCAGGTCGTTGAGGAGCACGCCGACCGTGCGGGTGCGCTGTTCGCTGAGGCTGCGCGCGGCGGCGTTGGGCCGGTAGCCGAGTTCCCGCACCGCCCGCAGCACGGCCTCCCGCTTCTCGGGCCGCACCTGCTCGGAGCCGCGCAGCACGAGCGAGACCAGCGACTTGGACACGCCGGCCTGTTCGGCCACGTCGCGGATGGTCGGCTGCTTCATGCTGTGGACCGTTCCATGGCCCGGTGCGGCTTGTCAAAGGATCCGGGGAGGGTTGACAGCGGCTGAGCGGGAGCTTCAGGGTGGCCTGGACAGATTGTGGACCGGTCCAAAGAGGGGCTGTCATGGTGGATTCGCTCGGTGTCGCCGTCGTCGGGTTCGGCTGGATGGGCCGGGTGCACACCCAGGCGTACGCCCGGGTCCTGCACCACTACCCGCAGCTGGGCCTGCGCCCGCAGCTGATCACGGTCGCCGAGGAGGTGCCCGGGCGGGCCGAGGAGGCGGCCGCGCAGTTCGGGTTCGCCTCGACGACCCGGAACTGGCGTGATGTCGTCGAGGACCCGCGGATCCAGGCGGTCAGCATCACCGCGCCGAACTTCCTGCACCGCGAGATCGGCGTGGCGATGGCGGAGGCGGGCAAGCACATCTGGATCGAGAAGCCGGTCGGTCTGAGCGCGGCGGACGCCCGGGCGGTCGCCGACGCGGTGGCCACGGCAGGGGTCCAGGGCGCGGTCGGCTTCAACTACCGCAACGCGCCCGCCGTCGAGGCCGCCCGCGAACTGATCGCCTCCGGCGCCATCGGCACCGTCACCCATGTCCGCATCCGCCTCCTCAGCGACTACGCCGCCCACCCCGAGGGTGCCCTGACCTGGCGCTACGAGAAGGAGCGCGGGGGCAGCGGCGTCCTGGGCGACCTCGCCTCGCACGGCGCCGACCTGGCCCGCCACCTGCTCGGCGACATCGACGCGCTGACCGCCGACACGGCCGTGTTCATCCCCCGGCGGGCCCGGCCCACCGGCGCCACCGCAGGCCACACCCGCGCAACGGGCGGCGAGCTCGGCCCCGTCGAGAACGAGGACTACGTCAACTGCCTGCTGCGCTTCGCCTCCGGCGCCCGCGGGGTGCTGGAGGCCTGCCGGGTCTCGGTCGGCGAGCAGAACAACTACGGCTTCGAGGTGCACGGCACCCGGGGGGCGGTCTTCTGGGACTTCCGGCGCATGAACGAGCTGGGCGTCAGCCGTGGCACGAGCTACCAGGACCAGCCGGTCAGCACGGTGTACGTCGGCCCCGGCGACGGCGAGTTCGGGGCCTTCCAGCCGGGCGCGGCGAACGCCATGGGCATGGACGACCTGAAGGTGATCGAGGCCCACCGCTTCCTGCGCTCCGTCGTGGAGGGCAAGCCGCAGGGTGCCACGCTTCCGGACGCCGTGCACAGCGCCGCCGTACTGGAGGCGATGGTGCGGTCGGTCGAGAGCGGGTCCTGGGTCAGTCTCCGGGCATAGCGGAGGTCAGCGCCTCCACGCCCTTGGCCAGGGCGTCGACGACGGACCGCGGGGGTGTGTCCGGCACTCCCGGGGCCCATCGCCTGCGCTCGGTCCTGGCCGCGAGCGGGAGTTCCACCTGGACTCCGCCTTGGCGGGTCAGGTTCACCGGGTTCCGGGAGTGCAGGCCGCGCAGCTTCACGGGGATCTCGTCGAGGTCGGTGACGGGGGCGAACTGCGGCCGCAGGGCGTCGAGTCCGCCGGCGACGAGGCGGGCGGCCTTCCGGTTGCCGCCGCCGAGGAAGATGGCCCGTGGGGTCGCGGTCCGGTTGTGGCCGTGCAGGGAGACCGTGAGCGCCACCCGGGACAGGAAGTCCCGCAGCAGTGTGCAGTGTCCGACCGCCATGCGCGGGGAGGGGATGTGCACCGGATCGGGCACGCCCGGCT
The DNA here is from genome assembly GCF_053593775.1 of Streptomyces sp. NPDC002092. Taxonomy (NCBI): domain Bacteria; kingdom Bacillati; phylum Actinomycetota; class Actinomycetes; order Kitasatosporales; family Streptomycetaceae; genus Streptomyces; species Streptomyces sp. NPDC002092. Next base: position 267,191 of record NZ_JBSFDG010000011.1, on the reverse strand, counting down.
GGGTGAAGACCAGGCTGGTGGCCCCGCACCGCTCGGCCACCGCCCGCGCCAACTCGGCCGTACCGCCTTCGTTGCTGCCGTGCAGGGCCAGCAGCCCCAGCTCGCCGCCCGTCGTGAGCGTGGCGAGCAGGCGGACGCCCTCGATCTCCACGTATTCGCTGCTCGTCGTCACCCGGCTCCTCGGTTCGTCGCCTGCGGGGGCATGTTGTACGGCGTGACCACCTGGATCGCCGACGGCAGCGTAGGCCCCGCGGGCGGCAGCGCGCCGTGGGCGCGCATCACCGTGTGGCAGGCCTCGCGCATGTCCTGGCGCAGGTCGTGGTGGAGGACGGCGGACAGGCGGTGCTCGCGCAGCAGGCGGGTGTTGTCGTGGTCGAGGTCGTGGGCGACGAACACCGCGCACTCGCGGCCCAGGTCCTCGAAGGCGCGCAGGGTGGCGTTGTTGCCGCCGCCGATCGAGTAGACGGCGCGGATGTCCGGGTCGCGTTCGAGGGCGGCGCGCACCAGGTCGTACTGGGTGGCGTCCAGGCCGTGTCCCTCGGCGATCTCGACCAGGGTGCGGTCCGGGTGGCGCGCGCGCATGGCGCTGCGGAAGCCCATCTCGCGCTCCTCCTCGTTGCGGAAGAAGCCGCTGCTGAGGCTGGTGAGCACATTGCCGGGACGCTCGCCCAGCCACTGGCCCATGAGATACGCGGCGGTCGCGCCGGCGGCCCGGTTGTCGATGCCGACGTAGGCGAGCCGGGCGGTGGCGGGCAGGTCGGTGACCAGGGTGACGACGGGGATGCCGGCCTCGGCGAGGCGGCCGACGGCGGCCGTCACCTCGGGCACGTCCGGGGCCTTGAGGATCACGCCCTGCGAGCCGCGCCGGGCGATCCGGTCCAGCGTCCTCGTCAGCTCCGCCACCGGGCCGGTCTCGCGGAAGTGGAAGCGCGAGCGCACCACGGCCGGGTGCAGGGCGGGCAGCTCGGCCTCCAGGGCGGCGCGAACGGCGGTGGAGAACCGTTCCGGCGTCTGCATCACTATGTCGATCATGAAGGTGCGGCCGACCAGCCGGACCTGGGTGCGCTGCCGGTCCAGGTCGGCGATGGCCTGCCGGACCTCCCGTGCGGTGCTCTCCCGGACGCCGCCCCTGCCGTTGAGGACCCGGTCGACGGTGGCCTCGCTCAGGCCCGCCTGACGTGCGATCTCCCGGATCGGGAAGGGATGGCCCACCGCGGGCTCCTCTCGCCGGCTTGAGGGGTTTTTGATGGCCGCCTGCTGGTTGTTCGACGGGTTTGTACTGACAAGAATGACAGGGCTGAGTCGCCCCTGTCACCGAGAGGACACCGATGTCCTTCACCGCCGTACACCACCGTGCCTGGCTCTCCGAGCAGGACTGCGACCTCGACTCCTTCCGCACGCTCGTCGAGCGGACGGCCGACCCCGCCGACTACCCGCACGCCTGCGCGGTGGAGCGGAACGTCCTGCTGTACGACGCCGAACGCGTCCGTACCGCGAAGGACCGCCGGGGCCTCCAGGAGGAACTCGTCAGGGCCCTCACCGACGGACCCGGAGTGGTGGTCTTCCGGGGCGCCTTCCCCGATCACGCGGTGGTCGACCGGGCCACCGAGGTGTTCGACGCGCTGATCCGCGAGCAGTACGCGGCGGGCACCACGGCCGGCGACCACTTCGCCAAGCCCGGCGCGAACGAGCGGGTGTGGAACGCACTGGAGAAGGCGGCCCTCTACGACCCGGCGGCCTTCGCCGACTACTACGCCAACCCCGTTCTCGCCCTGGTCTGCGAGGCCTGGCTCGGTCCCGGCTACCAGGTGACCTCCCAGGTCAACGTGGTCAACCCGGGCGGCCTCGCGCAGACCGCGCACCGCGACTACCACCTCGGCTTCCTCTCCGACGAGACAGCCGCGGCCTATCCGGCGCACGTCCACCGCCTCTCCCCCGTGCTCACCCTCCAGGGCGCGGTCGCGCACTGCGACATGCCGGTGGAGTCGGGGCCGACGCTGTACCTGCCGTTCTCGCAGGCGTACGAGCCGGGCTATCTGGCGTGGCGGCGGCCCGAGTTCCAGGCGTACTTCAAGGAGCACCACGTCCAGCTGCCGCTCGCCAAGGGTGACGCCGCCTTCTTCAACCCGGCGCTGTTCCACGCCGCCGGGACCAACCGCACCACCGATGTGCGGCGCATGGCCAACCTGCTCCAGGTGTCCTCCGCCTTCGGCCGGGCGATGGAGACCGTGGACCGGGAGGCCGTGACGAACGCCGTCTACCCCGTGCTGCTGCGCCGAAAGGCGGACGGCGCGGACCAGGCATGGCTCGACAACGTGATCGCCGCCGGCGCCGAGGGCTACCCCTTCCCCACCAACCTCGACAGCGACCCGCCGGTCGACGGCCTGGCCCCGCCCTCGCAGGCGGACCTCGTGCGCCGGGCGCTGCGCGAGGGCCGGCTCCCCCGGGTTCTGCGGGACGAGCTGAGGGCGAGCACCGAGCGCCGCACCAGCTGACGCAAGCCGAAAGGACAACAAAGCCCCATGGGACTTCTCGACGACAAGGTCGTCCTCGTCAACGGCGGCAGCCAGGGAGTCGGGGCCGCCATCGCGCGCGCCGCGGTGCGTGAGGGGGCGGTCGTGGCCGTCACCGGCCGGCGTGCGGAACCCGGCGAGGCACTGGTGACCGAACTGACGGCCGCCGGCGGCAAGGCGATGTTCGTGCGCGCCGACCTGTCCGACGCCGAGCAGGCGAAGGGTGCGGTGCGCGACGTGGTCGCCGCGTACGGGCGGATCGACTGCCTGGTCAACTCCGCGGGTCTGACCTCCCGGGGCACGCTGCTGGACACCACGCCCGAGCTGTTCGACCAGCACATCGCGATCAACCTCAAGGCGCCGTTCTTCGCGATGCAGGCCGCCGTCGCCGACATGGTCTCCCGCAAGGCGCCCGGCACGATCGTCAACATCATCACGTCCTCGGCGCACGGCGGCCAGCCGTTCCTGGCCCCGTACGTGGCCGCGAAGGCCGGCCTGATCGGCCTGACCCGGAATGCCGCCCACGCGCACCGCTGGGACCGGGTGCGGATCAACGGCCTCAACATCGGCTGGACGGCCACCGAGGGCGAGGACGCCACCCAGAAGACGTTCCACGGCGCCGCCGACGACTGGCGCGAGGAGGCCGCCGCCAGGCTGCCGATGGGCAAGCTGGGCCAGCCGGACGAGATCGCGGACTTCGTGGTCTTCCTGCTGTCGGAGCGGTCGGGTGTGGTGACCGGATCGGTGATCGACTGGGACCAGAACGTGTTGGGCGGCCTGGACTGATATTTCAAGCCCGTCCGGCGATTGAGGACGAGCCCGAAGGGCGATCGGGGTCCGGGGCGGAGCCCCGGGAACGGACAGCAACCACCCACCAAGAAACAGGAAAGCAGCGGAGCTCATGCGTATCGGAATCCTCGGCCTCGGCCGCATCGGCGCCTTCCACGCCGAAACCCTCTCCGGGCTCGACGTGGTCGAGTCGCTCGTGCTGACCGACCCGTTCGCGGACGCCGCCAAGTCCGCGGCGGAGCGGTTCGGCGGCGAGGTCGTGGACTCGCCTCAGGCCCTGCTGGCGGCCGGCGTGGACGGCATCGTGGTCGCGGCCGCGACGGACGCCCACCCCGGGCTGATCCTGGCCGGTGTCGAGGCCGGCATCCCGGTCTTCTGCGAGAAGCCCGTCGCCAGGACGATGGCCGAGGGCGTCGAGGTCCTCAAGGCCGTCGAGGGCAAGGACGTGCCGATCCAGATCGGCTACAACCGCCGCTTCGACGCCGGTTTCGTCGCCGCCCGCGCCGCCGTGCAGAGCGGCGAGCTGGGCAAGCTGCACACCGTACGGTCGACCACGCTGGACCCGGCGCCCCCGCCGGCCGCGTACATCGCCGCCTCGGGCGGCATCTTCCGCGACTGTTCGGTCCACGACTTCGACATCATCCGCTGGGTGACGGGCCGCGAGGTCGTCGAGGTGTACGCCGTCGGCGGCAACCGGGGCGCCGAGTACATCAAGGAGGCGGGTGACGCCGACACCACCGGCGCGATCCTCACCCTGGACGACGGCACCATCGCGGTGGTCTCCAACTCCCGCCACAACGCCCGCGGTTACGACGTCCGCATGGAGATCCACGGCTTTACGGACTCCATCGCGGTGGGCCTGGAGGACAAGCTGCCGCTGCGTTCCGTCGAGCCCGGCGTGACCTTCCCGGCGGGCACCCCGCACGACTTCTTCATGGACCGCTTCACCGCGGCCTACCGCGCCGAGCTCACCGCGTTCACCGAGGTCGTCGCCGGCACCCGCCCCTCGCCCTGCACGATCGCGGACGCCCTGGAGGCGGGCTGGATCGCCGACGCGTGCACGCTGTCGCTGCACGAGCACCGCCCGGTGACCATCGCCGAGGTCCGCACCGCCTGAGCGGCGGCCCCGGTCCCTCGTGCTCCGGGTGCCGGCCCGGCCTCCGGCGCCCGGAGCACGAGTGTGCGAATCGCCACGTTGCCCTTGTCGGTCACGACCGCGGGATCTCCCCGTACCACCATGAGATCCACACACGTCGGACCGACGAGGAGCAACGACCATGAGCACCGGCGAGATATCCCGGCCCCACACCGACACCCGTCAACCCGCCGTGTCCGGCGGGCAGTTACGCAGCGGGCGGCGCGTGGTCGTCATCGGCGCCGGGCCCAGCGGCCTCGCGGCAGCCCGTGAACTGGAGCGCGCCGGGCACCGGGTGACCGTCCTGGAGGAGCAGGAGACGGTGGCGGGGAAGTGCCAGAGCGTGCGGGTCGACGGCCGGGCCCACGATCTGGGCGGTCACATCTGCACCAACCAGTACGAGCGGACGGCACGGTTGCTGACGGAACTGGACATCGAGACGGAGCGCACCACCCGCTACCGCGTCCTCGACGTGGAAGCGCGCACCGCAGCCCGCCAGGCCATGTCGTTCCTCCGAGACGGAGCCTTCCGGCGCTACCGGGCGCTGCGCGAGCGGGAGTTCCCGCGCATCGCCGAACCCGGGCTCGCCCACTCGGCGCGGGCCCTGGCCGCACCGGTCACCCGCTGGCTCGCCGAGCACGGCCTCACGTCCATGGCCGAGTCGTTCGGCACCGGATACACCGCGGCCGGGTACGGCTATCTCGACGCGCAGGTGCCCGCCCTGTACTTCGTCAAGTACGCCGAGATGACCGGTCTGCTGTCCCCCGGGCCCGAACTGCTGGGCCACGGAGGTGCGTTCACCGTCACGGGTGGATTCGCCACCCTGTGGCAGCGGGTCGCCGAGGAGCTGAAGGACGTACGGTGCGCGGTGCGCGTGGTGTCGGTCGAGCGGCACGAGGGCGGGGTACGGGTGCACACGGACTCCGGCCCGGTGGAGGCCGACGGCCTGGTGCTCGCCGTCCCTCTGGACCGCGTCCTGCCGCTCCTGGACGCCACCGCCGAGGAGCGCGACCTCGCCGGGCGAATCCGCAGCAACGCCTACCACACCACCCTCGCCACCGCCTCCGGCCTGCCCGAGAACGCCTTCTACTTCCTCGACCGCCACACCGCGACCCGCGAGGCGGCCGGCCACTGCGTCTCGTACCACCACCGCTACCCGGGCAGCGATGTGCGGACCTTCTACTCCTACGGCCGCCCCGAGGACGTGAGCGCGCTGCTGGGGGCCGACGTGGCGGAACTGGGCGGACGGCTGGAGAAGGTACATCTCCACCGTCAGTGGGCGTTCATGCCGCACTTCGGCAGTGACGACCTCGCGGACGGCGCCCTGGACCGGCTCGACGCCCTGCAGGGCCGCGGTCACACCTACTACGTCGGCGGCCTGCCCGCCTTCGAACTGATCGAATGCACCATCGCCCACGCGCAGGACCTGGTCCGCCGCCATTTTCCGCCCGCCGGCGGCACACTGGACCTGCACGAACGGACAGAGAAGGAAACGACCTCATGAGCGAACCGGTCCGCGAACCCCTGCGCATCGGCGTCCTGGGCGCCGCCCGGATCACCGAACGCGCCCTGATCGACCCGGCCCGCACCGCCGGCCACCGCCTGGTCGCGGTGGCCGCCCGTGACCGCTCCCGCGCCGAGGCCTTCGCCGCCGAGCACGGCGTGGAGCGGGTCGCGGACTCCTACGCCGCCCTGCTCGCCGACCCCGAGGTCGAAGTCGTCTACAACCCCCTCGCCAACGGCCTGCACGGCCCGTGGAACCTGGCCGCCCTCGCGGCCGGCAAGCACGTCCTGTCGGAGAAGCCGTCGGCGAGCAACGCCGAGGAGGCCGCCGAGGTCCGGGAGGCGGCGACCAAGGCCGGCACGGTCTTCATGGAGGCCTTCCACTACCTGTTCCACCCGGTCACCCGCCGCCTGCACGGACTCCTGGCCAGTGGTGAACTGGGCGAGCTGCAGCGGGTGGAGACCCTGGTCGCCATCCCGGCTCCGGGGGACGCCGACCCACGCTGGTCCCTGCCGCTGGCCGGCGGCGCCGTGATGGACCTCGGCTGCTACAGCCTGCACGCCGTACGGATGCTGGCCCCCTGGGCAGGCGGCGCACCGAGCCTGGTCTCCGCACGCGGCGGGGAACGCGCGGGCGCCCCCGGCGTCGACGAATGGCTGGACGCCGACGTCACCTTCCCGAACGGCGCCACCGCCTCCGCCCGCTGCCACATGGCGTACGACGAGCTGGAGATGAGCTGCCGAATCATCGGCAGCCGCGGCGAGGCCCTGGCCCCGAACTTCGTCCTCCCCCAGCTGGACGACCGGATCGTGATCCGCACCCCGGACGGCGAACGGACGGAGCGACTCGGCACCCGCTCCTCGTACACGTACCAACTGGAGGCGTTCGCAGCCCGGGTCCGGGAGGGTGCTCCACTGCCCCTGGACGCGGACGACGCGCTGGCGACGATGACCCTGATCGACGAGAGCTACCGGGCAGCGGGGTTCGAACCGCGGCCGCGGAGTCGGGTGTAGAGCGAACTCAGGGCACGGCCATGGCTTTTGAGATGATCGGCGCCATGGCCGCACACATCGCACCCGCCCAAGTCACCGACATCCAGCAGGTCCTCGCCGATCACCCCCGTTACTGGGGTGATCGCGATCTGCGGGATCTGCATCTCCTGGCCCTGGTGCAGGAGTTCGGCGAGACCTGTCTGGTCGCCCGGTCCGACGACGGCATTCTCGGGTATCTGATCGGGTTCGTCACGCCCGGCGGCACCGGGTATGTGCATCTGATCGCGACGCGGGACGACGTCCGTGGCAGCGGTCTGGGGCGGGAGCTGTACGGTGCGTTCGCCGAGGCCGCGCGGCGGCAGGGGGCGGTCCGGCTGAAGGCCATCACGAGCCTCGGCAACAAGGGGTCGGTGGCCTTCCACCGCAGTCTCGGGTTCGAGGCGCACGTGGAGGCGGACTACAACGGGCCCGGCGAGGACCGGGTGGTGTTCAGCCGGGCTGTCGGGTGACCTCGTACAGCGCCGGCCGGTCCACCAGTTCCACCGGCACCCGGGTGCCTTCCTCCAGCGCCTTCACGCCCGCCTCGCAGACCGCGGCGACGGCGTAGCCGTCCCACACGCTCGGGCCGACGACCTCGCCGCGGCGGGTGGCGTCGACCCAGGCCTGGACCTCGCGGTCGTAGGCGTCGGCGAAGCGTTCGAGGTAGTCCTGGATGATGGTGCCGCCCCAGCGGCCTGCCATGTTGGTGACCATGGCGTGGCCGTCGCCGATGCGGGCGGTGCCGCGTTCGCAGACCACCTCGGCCTGGACCTGGTAGCCGAAGCCGCAGTTGACGAAGATCTCGACGTCGACGATGGTGCCGCCGTCGGTCTCGAAGACGACGAACTGCGGGTCCTGGATCCCGTCCGGTGCGTTCGCGGACGGGATGGGGCGCAGCACCGTGACGGCGGTGATCTCCTGGCCGAGCAGCCAGCGCGTCACATCCATCTCGTGCACGACGGAGTCGTTGATGAGCATCTCGCTGCGCCAGCCGGGCGGTGAGGCGAGGTTGCGGTGCCGGTTGTGCAGCATCAGCGGGCGCCCCAACTGACCTGTGTTCAGGAGGGACTTGAGCTTCATGTACTCGGCGTCGTAGCGCCGCATGAAGCCGACCTGGACCCGGCGGCGGCCCAGTTTCTGCTCCGCTTCCAATACCCGCAGCGCGGAGGCCGGGTCCGGGGTGAGCGGCTTCTCGCACAACACGGGCAGATCGTGCTCGAACGCCGTCAGCAGGGCCGCCTCGTGGGCGGGCCCCGGGGAGGCGATCAGCACGGCGTCGACATCGGCTGCCGACATGGCGGCGGCCGGGTCGGAGTAGGCGGTGCAGCCGTCGATGCGGGCGGCGACGTGCTTGGCGCGTTCCGCATCGACGTCCACGACCGCGGTCACCCTGGCCCCGCTGACGACCTCCTGGATACGGCGGACGTGGTCGGCACCCATCTTGCCGGTGCCGACGACCGCGACCTGCAGTGTTCCTTGCCGAGCCATGGTCGTTCGTCCCCCTTCGAAGGGTCAGGCGCCGCAGGACCTCAGGAACTTACGGGTGCGCACCGCGATCGGCAGCGGCTTGTCCGGCTCGCACGGGTACATGTCCTGCTCGACGATGGCGAACAGCTCCACGCCGAGCTTCTGCGCGGCCTCCATCACCGGCCCCAGCTCCGGGACACCGGCGGGCGGTTCGCACATCACGCCCTGCGCCACGGCAGGCCCGAACGGTGTGCCCTTGGCAGTCACGTCGGCGAGGATCTGCGGGTCGACCTGCTTGAGGTGCAGATAGCCGATGCGTTCGCCGTAGGTCTCGATCAACTTGACGCTGTCGCCGCCGCAGTATGCGTAGTGCCCGGTGTCCAGGCACAGGTTGACCAGTTCGGAGTCGGTCGAGTCGAGGAAGCGCTCGACATGGTCCTCGGTGTCGATGTGGGTGTCGGCGTGCGGGTGTACGACGATGTCGAGGCCGTACGCCTCCTTCACCTCGTGCCCGAGCCGCTCCATGCCCTTGGTGAGGTAGGCCCACTGCTCGCCGGTCAGCTCCGGCGGCTCCAGGATCTCGGCCGTCTTGTCGTCCCGCCAGAACGACGGGATGACGACGAGATGCTTCGCGCCCATCGCCTGGGTGAGCGCCGCGACCTGGCTGACGTGCTCCCAGGTGGACTCCCAGACGGAAGGGCCGCGGTGCAGGCCGGTGAAGACCGTGCCCGCCGAGACCTTCAGGTCGCGCCCCGCGATCTCGTCGGTGAGGCGGGCCGGGTCGGTCGGCAGATAGCCGTACGGGCCCAGCTCGATCCACGAGTACCCGGCCTCGGCGACCTCGTCGAGGAAGCGTTCCCAGGGCACCTGCTGAGGGTCGTCCGGGAACCAGACGCCCCAGGAGTCGGGGGCCGATCCGACCCGGATGCGGTCCAGAGCGCCTGCCATGTCAGGAGGTTCCTTCCGGGCTTGCCGCCACGGGTGCGGTGAGGTCTTCCTTCTCCGGGAGTTCCTCGACGTCGACACCGCTGACCTGGGACAGCTCGTGCTTGAGCGCGGCGAGTTCGGCGCCGCCGGCCATGTGGTTGGTCAGCTCTTCCAGGGTGATCCGGGAGCGTTCGGCGGACAGTTCCATGGTGCCCAGGCGCAGCACGCTGAAGTGGTCGCCGACCATGTAGGCGTGGTGCGGGTTGTGGGTGATGAAGATGACCCCCAGGCCCCGCTCGCGGGCCGCGGCGATGTACTTGAGCACCACCCCGGACTGCTTGACGCCCAGGGCGGCGGTGGGCTCGTCGAGGATGAGGACGCGAGCGCCGAAGTAGACGGCGCGGGCGATCGCCACGCACTGGCGCTGGCCGCCCGACAGGGTGCCGATGGGCTGTTCCAGGTTGTCCAGGACGATGCCCATCTCCCGCAGCTCATGGTCCGCGGTCTTCTTCATCTTCTCGATGTCCAGACGACGGATGGGCCAGGGGCCCTTGGTCATCTCGGAGCCGAGGAAGAAGTTGCGCCACACGGGCATCAGCGGCACGGTCGCCAGGTCCTGGTAGACGGTGGCAATACCGCGGTCGAGGGCGTCGCGGGGGGTGGTGAACCGCACCGGGGCGCCGTCGACGAGGAACTCGCCCTCGGTGTGCTGGTGCAAGCCCGAGATGATTTTGATCAACGTGGACTTGCCGGCGCCGTTGTCGCCCAGCACGCAGGTGACCTGACCGGGATGCACCTTCAGGCTCACGCCGTGCAGGGCACGGATGTTGCCGTAGGACTTGCCCGCGTTGCGCAGTTCGACGATCGCGCCGTCCTTCTCCGCCGGAACGGTGTCCTGGAGGATGGCTCCGTGAGTTCCGCTGTTCTTGTCTGTCATCGGATTCACCTCCGGGTCATGGTGCGCTGGACCCACAGATTGATCAGGACGGCGCCGAGGAGCATGACGCCGAGGAAGGCCTTGAACCAGTCGGGGTTCCAGCCGGCGTAGACGATGCCCTGCTGCACCATGCCGAACATGAACGCGCCGAAGACGGGCCCGATCGCCGAGCCGTAGCCGCCGGTCAGCAGGCAGCCGCCGATCACCGCGCCGGAGATGTAGATGAGCTCGATGCCGACGCCCTCACCGGACTGCACCGTGTTGAAGGAGAACAGCTGGTGCATGCCGACGAACCAGGCGCCGAAGCCGACCAGCATGAACAGGGAGATCTTCGTGAACGCGACGGGCACACCGACGGCGCGGGCGCTGTCCTTGTTGCCGCCGACCGCGAAGGTCCAGTTGCCGTACTTGGTGCGCAGCAGGACCCAGGTGGCGATCGCCGCGAACAGCAGCCACCAGAAGACGGTGATCTTCACCTGGACGCCGCCGATGTCGAAGCTGGAGGCGAAGACCTTCTTGGCCTGGTCGAAGCCGTCCATGTTGCTGATGTCGTCGGTGGCGACGTTGCCCGTGACCAGCTTGGTCACGGCGAGGTTGACGCCCTGCAGGATCAGGAAGGTGCCCAGGGTGACCAGGAAGCTGGGCAGTCCGGTCTTGACGACCATCCAGCCGTTGAAGAAGCCGATCGCCAGCGACACGACCAGGGCGGCGATGACACCGACCCACACGTTCATGGTGAGCTGGTAGCTGATCATGGCCGCGGTCAGCGCCGAGGTGATCACCCCGACACCGGCCGACAGGTCGAACTCGCCGCCGATCATCAGCAGGGCGACCGGGATGGTCACGATGCCGAGGGTGGAGGACTGGTAGAGGATGTTCGCCATCGAGCTGGCGTCGCGCACCGGCGGCGCCGAGATCAGGAAGAACACGTACACCGCGACGGCACCGAGGAAGACACCCACCTCAGGGCGGGCCAACAGCCGTACGACAAGAGGCCGTTCGGCGGTGCGCCCGTCGGTCTCCTTGGGGCCGGGGGCCGGCGGTGAGGTCACCGCCGGCTCGGCGTGCTGGGTCATGCTCATCACCGGGTTCCGTTGGCGGCAAACTTGGAGACCGCCTCGACGTTCGACTTGTCGACGAAGGCCGGACCGGTCAGCACCGGCTGCTCACCGCCGCCCATGTAGTTGCCGTTGTTCTTGTACAGCCACAGCGAGTCGATCGCCAGGTAGCCCTGGAGGTAGGGCTGCTGGTCGACCGCGAACTGGATCGTGCCCTTGCTGATGGCGGTCGTCAGGTCCTTGTTGAGGTCGAAGGTGGCGATCTTCGCCTTGCTGCCGGCGTCCGAGACCGACTGCACCGCGGTCAGCGCGTACGGGGCGCCGAGGGTGGTGACGTAGTCGATGGAGGAGTCCTGCTTGAGCTTGGCGGTGATCGTCGACTTCACGGACGGCATGTCCGTGCCGTTGACGTAGAGGACGTCGGTCTTGCCGGAGAAGGTCTTCTTCACGCCGTCGCAGCGCTGGGTCAGGCCGACGTTGCCCTGCTCCTGGATGACACAGACGGTGTGCTTGGCGCCGAGGTCGTTCAGCTTCTTGCCGAACGCCTCGCCGGCCACGGACTCGTCCTGGCCGAAGAACTCCATCAGGCCGAGCTTCTTCCAGTCACTGACACCGGAGTTGAGGCCCACGACAGGTATGTTGGCGGACTTCGCCTTGCCGACGACGGCCTTGAGGGCGTCCGGCTTGGCCAGGGTGACGGCGATGCCGTCGACCTTCTGGTCGATCGCGTTCTGGACCAGGTTGGACTGGTTGCCCGCGTTCGGGTCGGCCGAGTAGATCAGCTTGATGTTGTCCTTGGCCGCGGCGGCCTCGGCGCCCTTGCGGACGATGTCCCAGAAGGTGTCGCCGGGCGACTGGTGCGTGACCAGCGCGACCGTCATCCGAGGCGTGGTGGCCTTGCCGGCCGATGCGTTGGCGCCACCCTCCTCGGACTTCTTGCCCCCGGAGCTGCTGGAGCAGCCGGCGAGGGTGAGGGCAGCCGCCGCGGCCACCGCGACAACGGGGGCGATTCTGCGGGAGCGGGGGTGAGAAGAGCGGTCCATCTTTCCTGGCACCTCACTGTGCGTTGCGGGGGAAAGGGAGAGGGGGATCAGGATGATCCAGCGGCCCGGGATCTTGGCATGCCCGGGTCGTCTGCCGCAAACGCGGCGGTCGGCCTGGGACGGGATCAAACTCCTGGCCGCGCCCGCTGTCAATACTTTGTTAAGACATCATTTCACGAGCTAGTCCGAATGTAAGTACAAACTATTGACAGCGTCGCCCTCCGAGGCCTACACCTGGGGGGCGGCAGGCCCTCTGGGACCCGCATCCCCAGACCAGCTCGAGGAGCGTCGCGCATGGCCGACTCAGACCAGTCCTTCGACTTGATCACTATGGGCCGTATCGGAGTCGATCTCTACCCGCTGCAGTCGGGGGTGCCCCTGGCCCGGGTCGAGACCTTCGGCAAGTTCCTCGGCGGTTCGGCCGCCAACGTGGCGGTCGCCGCCGCCCGGCTCGGCCGGGACACCGCGGTGATCACCCGCACCGGGGACGATCCCTTCGGCGCCTATCTGCACGAGGCGCTGAAGGAGTTCGGCGTCGACGACCGCTGGGTCGCGCCCGTCGCCGCGTTCCCGACACCGGTGACCTTCTGCGAGATCTTCCCTCCGGATGACTTCCCTCTGTACTTCTACCGGCAGCCTAAGGCTCCTGACCTGGAGATACATTCCGAGGAGCTGGACTACTTCGCCATCCGGGCGAGCCGGGTCTTCTGGATCACCGGTACCGGCCTGAGCGAGGACCCCAGCCGCTCCGCCACCCTCGCCGCCCTCAAGGCACGCGACAAGGCGGGAACGACGGTCTTCGACCTCGACTGGCGGCCCATGTTCTGGAGCGACCCGGAGGAGGCGCGCCCGTACTACGCGGAAGCGCTGCGGCACGTCACGGTCGCCGTCGGCAACCTCGACGAGTGCGAGGTCGCCACCGGCGTCCGCGAGCCACGGGCCTGCGCCGAGGCGCTGCTGGAGGCGGGCGTGGAACTGGCGGTCGTCAAGCAGGGCCCCAAGGGCGTCCTCGCGTTGCACCGCGACGGCACCAGCGCCGAGGTACCGCCGGTGCCGGTCGAGGTGGCCAACGGCCTCGGCGCGGGGGACGCCTTCGGCGGCTCCCTCGTGCACGGTCTGCTGGCCGGCTGGGAGTTGGCCGAAATCATGCGGTACGCCAACGCGGCCGGCGCCCTCGTCGCCTCCCGTCTCGCCTGTTCCTCCGCGATGCCCACCGAGGCCGAGGTCGAGGACCTCCTCGCACGGGCCACCCTCTGAAACGGAGCTTCACCTTGTCCCTCAGCATCCCCGACCTCGTCTCGGTCAGGGCCCGCCATCCCGAGGCCGTCGCCGAGGCGGCCGCCCGGCGCGCGCGCCGCCCCCTCATCGGCGACAGCGGCCGTCTGATGATCGTGGCCGCCGACCACCCGGCCCGCGGCGCCCTCGGCGTCGGCGACCGGCGGCTCGCCATGGCCGGCCGCGCCGAGCTGCTGGAGCGCCTGTGCATCGCGCTGTCGCGGCCGGGCGTGGACGGGGTGCTGGCCACCGCCGACATCCTGGAGGACCTCCTCCTGCTCGGGGTGCTGGAGAACAAGGTCGTCATGGGGTCCATGAACCGCGGGGGCCTCGCGGGCGCCGTCTTCGAGATGGACGACCGCTTCACCGGCCACCGCGCCGAGGACATCGCCCGGCTCCGCTTCGACGCGGGCAAGCTGCTGCTGCGTATCGACTACGACGACCCGGGCTCGCTGACCACGCTGGAGTCCACGGCCCGGGCGATCGACGACATGGCCGCACACCGGCTGCCGCTGTTCGTCGAGCCGTTCCTCTCCCGCCGGATCGACGGCAGGGTCAGCAACGACCTGTCCGCCGAGGCCGTCACCAAGTCCATCGCGATCGCCGCGGGCCTGGGCGGCACCTCCGCCTACACCTGGCTGAAGCTGCCCGTCACCGACGACCCGGACGACATGGGCGAGGTCCTGGAGACCTCCACCCTGCCGACCGTGCTGCTCGGCGGCGAGGTGGGTGAGTCCGCAGAGGCACAAGCGGGCGCGTACGAGCGCTGGCGCAAGGCCCTCAGGCTGCCGACCGTGCAGGGCATGGTCGTGGGGCGGTCGCTGCTCTACCCGGCGGAGGGCAGTGTGGAGACGGCGGTCGACACGGCCGTAGGACTGCTGTGACGTGGCTCGTGATACGGAGGAGTGCCCCATGACCTACCACCTGCCCGCCGGCAAGGCCCTCGGCGGCCCCTACGTCGTGGACGTGACCCCGGAGAACGCCGCCTGGGGCTACTCCAGCCTGCGCGTGCTGGAGCTCCCGCCGGGCGGGGCGCACACCTTCGACACCGGCGACAGCGAGTGGATCGTGCTGCCGCTCAGCGGCGGCTGCACGGTCGCGGCGGCCGACGACTTCGGCCACGACACCTTCGAACTCACCGGCCGCGACAGCGTGTTCAGCGCCGTCAGCGACTTCGCGTACATCCCCAGGGACGCCCGTACGACGGTCACGTCCACCGGCGGCGGACGGTTCGCGCTCACCGGCGCGCGCTGCACCCGGCGGCTGCCCGCCCGCTACGGCCCGGCCTCTTCCGTGCCCGTGGAGCTGCGCGGCACCGGGAACTCCTCCCGTCAGGTCAACAACTTCGGCGCCGCAGGGGTTTTCGAGTGCGACAAGCTCATCGCGGTCGAGGTGATCACGCCGGGCGGCAACTGGTCGTCGTTCCCGCCGCACAAGCACGACGAGCACCGGCCCGGCGAGGAATCGGTCCTGGAAGAGATCTACTACTTCGAGTTCGCCGCCCACGACGGCATCCCCGGCCTCGGCTACCAGCGGGTCTCCCCCTCCGGGCAGGGCCGCAACACGGATGTGCTGGCCGAGGTGCGCGGCGGTGACGTCGTGCTGATCCCCGACGGCTGGCACGGGCCCTCCATGGCCGTGCCCGGCCACCACATGTACTACCTCAACGTCATGGCGGGCCCCGAGCCCGATCGTGCCTGGCTGATCTGCGACCACCCCGATCACGCCTGGGTCCGTTCCACCTGGCCCGAGCAGCCCGTCGACCCCAGCCTCCCCCTCTACACGGCACCGGAGAAGTCCTGATGAGCACCACCACCCGCCGCCTGACCGTCGCCCAGGCCCTGGTGCGGTTCCTGTCCGTCCAGTACACCGAGCGCGACGGTGTGCGCCGGCGGCTGATCGCGGGCACCTGGGGCATCTTCGGGCATGGCAACGTTGCCGGGATCGGTCAGGCCCTCCTGGAGGCGGGCGAGGACACGATGCCGTACCACCAGGGCCGCAACGAGCAGGCCATGGTGCATGCGGCCGTCGGCTATGCCCGCCAGCTCGACCGCCTGTCCGCACAGGCGGTGACGACGTCCATCGGACCGGGCGCCACCAACCTGGTCACCGGCGCCGCGCTCGCGACCATCAACCGCCTGCCGGTCCTGCTGCTGCCGGGCGACTACTTCGCCACCCGGGTCGCCGACCCGCTCCTGCAGCAGCTGGAGCACCCGACCGAGGCGGACGTGTCGGTCAACGACACCCTGCGTCCGGTGTCGCGGTACTTCGACCGCATCACCCGTCCCGAGGCCCTGATCCCCTCCGCGCTCAACGCCATGCGGGTCCTCGCCGACCCCGTCGAGACCGGCGCGGTAACCCTGGCCCTCCCCCAGGACGTCCAGGCGGAGGCGTACGACTGGCCGGAGGAGTTCTTCGCCGAGCGTGTGTGGCATGTGCGGCGGCCCGCGCCCGACCCGTACGAGCTCACGGAAGCGGTGGCTGCGATCCGCGCGGCCGAGCGGCCGCTGATCGTCGCGGGTGGCGGCATCCACCACAGCCAGGCCGAGGAGGCGCTCAAGGCGCTGGTGGACGCCACCGGTATCCCGGTCGCCTCGACCCAGGCAGGCAAGGGCTCGCTGCGCCACGACCACCCCGCCGACCTCGGCGGCATCGGCCACACCGGCACGGCGGTCTGCGACGAGATCGCCCGTACGGCAGACCTGATCATCGGCGTCGGGACCCGCTACACGGACTTCACCACCGCCTCCAACACGCTCTTCCAGCGGCCGGAGGTCCGGTTCGTCAACCTCAACATCGCCGCGTTCGACGCTCACAAACTGGCGGCGCGGACGGTGGTCTGCGACGCGCGCGCAGGGCTCACAGCGTTGACGGAGGCCCTCGCCGGTCACCGTGTGAACTCGGTTTACGAGGACGAGTACCGCGTCGGCAAGGAACGCTGGGAACAGGTCGTTGACGCCGCTTTCACCGCCGCCGACGAGAACGCCGTACCCACGCAGACCCAGGTGCTCGGCGCTTTGGACGCGGTGGTCGGCGACGACGACGTGGTGATCAACGCGGCCGGTTCGCTCCCCGGCGACCTGCACAAGCTCTGGCGGGCCCGCAGCCCCCGCCAGTACCACTTGGAGTACGGCTACTCCTGCATGGGCTACGAGATCCCGGCCGGCATCGGCGTCCAGCAGGCGGCACCCGAGACCCCGGTCTGGTCGCTGGTCGGCGACGGCACGTACCTCATGATGCCGACCGAGATCGTCACCGCCGTGCAGGAGGGCCTGCCCGTCAACCTCGTCCTCATCCAGAACCACGGCTACGCCTCCATCGGCGGCCTGTCCGAGTCGGTCGGCGGCGAGCGCTTCGGCACCGCCTACCGCTACCGGGCCTCCGACGGCACCTTCTCCGGCGCCCCGCTCCCCGTCGACCTCGCGGCCAACGCCGGCAGCCTCGGCATGGACGTGCTGCGCGCCAAGACCGTGCGCGAACTGCGCGAGGCGCTCGCCGCGGCCCGCGCCTCCGACCGTCCGACCTGCGTCTACGTCGAGACCGACACCGCCACCCCGACCGCTCCCCCGGCCGAGGCCTGGTGGGACGTGCCGGTCGCCGAGACCGCCTCCCGCGAGGCCGCCGTACAGGCCCGCGAGGAGTACGACCGGCAGGTCGCCGGGCAGCGCCGCCACCTCTGACCTCCCCCGCACCACCCCTTTGTGAAAGGCCCCCGCACCATGAAGACCATCACCCACTGGATCGACGGAAAGCCCGTCGAGTCCACCTCCGGCCGCCACGGCGCCGTGTTCAACCCGGCGACCGGCGCGCAGGAGAAGCAGGTCGGATTCGCGACCGTCGACGAGGTGGACGCCGCCGTCGCCTCCGCGAAGGCCGCCTTCGAGACCTGGGGTTCCTCCTCGCTGGCCAAGCGCACCGCGATCCTGTTCAAGTACCGCGAGCTGCTTGACGCCCACCGCGACGAAATCGCCGAGCTGATCACCGCCGAGCACGGCAAGGTGCACTCCGACGCGCTCGGCGAGGTCGCGCGCGGCATGGAGATCGTCGAGCTGGCCTGCGGGATCAGCGTGCAGCTGAAGGGCGAGCTGTCGACGCAGGTCTCCACCCGGGTGGACGTCGCCTCGATCCGGCAGCCGCTGGGCGTGGTCGCGGGCATCACGCCGTTCAACTTCCCGGCCATGGTGCCGATGTGGATGTTCCCGATCGCCATCGCGTGCGGCAACACCTTCGTGCTCAAGCCGAGCGAGAAGGACCCTTCGGCCTCCTTCCGCCTGGCCGAACTGGCCACCGAGGCGGGCCTGCCGGACGGCGTCCTGAACATCGTGCAGGGCGACAAGGTGGCCGTCGACCGCCTCCTGGAGCACCCGGACGTCGAGGCCGTCTCCTTCGTCGGCTCGACGCCGATCGCGAAGTACATCCAGCTCAAGGCGGTCGAGCACGGCAAGCGCGTCCAGGCCCTGGGCGGCGCGAAGAACCACATGCTGGTGCTGCCGGACGCCGACCTGGACTTCGCGGCCGACCAGGCGATCAACGCGGCGTACGGCTCGGCGGGCGAGCGCTGCATGGCCGTCTCCGTCGTGGTCGCGGTCGGCGACACGGGCGACGCACTGGTCGCCAAGATCGCCGAGCGTGCGAAGAACCTGAAGATCGGCCCCGGCAACGACCCGTCCTCCGAGATGGGCCCGCTCATCACACGCGAGCACCGCGACAAGGTGGCGTCGTACGTGACGAGCGCCGCGGAGCAGGGCGCCGAGGTCGTCGTCGACGGCACCGGCTACACGGTCGAGGGACACCCCGAGTGCGCAGGCGGCTTCTTCCTGGGCGTTTCCCTGCTGGACAGGGTGCCGCTGACGGCGGACGCCTACCGTGACGAGATCTTCGGCCCGGTCCTGGCCGTGGTCCGTGCGGAGTCGTACGACGAGGCCATCAAGCTGATCAACGACTCCCGCTGGGGCAACGGCACCGCGATCTTCACCCGGGACGGCGGAGCCGCCCGCCGCTTCCAGCTGGAGGTCAAGGCGGGCATGGTCGGCGTGAACGTGCCGATCCCGGTGCCGGTCGGCTACCACTCCTTCGGCGGCTGGAAGGACTCCCTCTTCGGCGATCTGCACGTCTACGGCAACGACGGCATCGCCTTCTACACGCAGGGGAAGGTGATCACCACGCGCTGGCCGGACCCGGCCGACGCGGGCATCAACCTCGGTTTCCCCAGCCACTCCTGACGTTTCGTCAGCACTCAGAGGGAGGTACGCCCATGGCGAGGACCGGCGGCACCACACGGGCCGCGACGGCCGCTGTCGACTCGCTGGACTTCGCCCTCGACCGGGGCAGTCCGGTGCCGCTGTACTACCAGCTGGCCCAGCAGCTGGAGGCGGCGATCGAGCACGGAGCGCTCGCCCCGGGCAACCTCCTGGGCAACGAGATCGACCTCTCGACGCGCCTGGGCCTGTCCAGGCCCACCGTCCGCCAGGCCATCCAGTCCCTGGTCGACAAGGGGCTGCTGGTGCGCCGCCGAGGGGTCGGCACTCAGGTGGTGCACAGCCAGGTCAAGCGCCCGCTGGAGCTCAGCAGCCTCTACGACGACCTGGAGTCGGCCGGGCAGGGCCCCACCACGCAGGTGGTGCGCAACGAGCGCGAGCCGGCGTCCCCGGACGTCGCGGCCGCGCTCGGCATCGCGGAGGGCAGCGAGGTGATCGTCCTGGAGCGGCTGCGCCTCACCCACGGCCAGCCGGTCGCCCTGCTGTGCAACTACCTCCCCGCGACCCTGCTGGAACTCGACTCCGCCCGCCTGGAGTCGACCGGCCTGTACCGGATGATGCGCACCGCCGGCATCACCCTGCACAGCGCCCGCCAGATCATCGGCGCCCGCTCCGCCACCGTCGAGGAGGCCGCACGCCTCGACGAGGAGGAGGGCGCGGCCCTGCTCACCATGCAGCGCACGGCGTACGACGACACCGGGCGACCGGTCGAGTACGGGACGCACATCTACCGGGCGTCCCGCTACGCGTTCGACTTCCAGTTGCTGGTCAGGCCGTGAAACCGGCGCGCTTGACTCCTGGGGGCCGGAAAGCGCACTGTCTTAGGTATACGACGTAAACATACGACGTCACTCTCCTCAGGCCCGATGAGGAACCGTGGACAAGTACAGGCGAGCGCGTGCACGCCCGGGGGCCGCACCCTCCTGGGCTCCGTCCACCGTCCTCGTCACCGGCGGCGCCGGGTTCATCGGAAGCCACGCCTGCGTCGAGCTCCTCGACCACGGTTACGAGGTGATCGTGGTCGACGACTACGCGAACAGCACCCCCCATGTCTTCGCGCGGGTGGAGCGGATCGCGGGCCGGTTCGTCGGGGCCGTCTACGAACTGGACATACGGGACCGGCGCGCCCTGTCGGCCGTCTTCGACCGGCATCCCGTGGACGCCGTCGTGCACTTCGCCGCGCTCAAGTCCGTGAGCGGATCGGTCGAGTCGCCGGTCGAGTACTACGACACCAACGTGGGCGGCACCACCTCCCTGCTGCGCACGATGCACGAGCACGGAGTCCACCGGCTCGTGTTCTCCTCCTCGTGCTCGGTCTACGGCGACGCGGGCGCGGGCCCACTCGCCGAATCGACCCCGGCGAACCCGACCAACCCCTATGCGGCATCGAAGCGTGTCTGCGAACAGATCCTCGCCGATGTCTGCCGCCGCCGCCCCGAGTACACGGTGCTGTGCCTGCGCTACTTCAACCCGGCCGGCGCACATCCCAGCGGACTGCTCGGCGAGGACCCGCAGGGCGCCCCCGACAACCTCATGCCGCGCGTGGCGCAGGTCGCCCTCGGCCACAGCAAGCGGCTGCAGGTGTTCGGCGGTGACTACCCCACCCCGGACGGCACCGCGGTCCGCGACTACATCCACGTCATGGACACCGTCGAGGCGCACCGCATCGCGCTCGACCACCTCGCCGACCCTCCTGGCATGCATGTGTTCAACCTCGGCCTGGGACAGGGCATTTCGGTCCTGGACGTGGTCGACGCCTTCTCCGAGGCCAGCGCCAAGCCCATTCCGTACGAAGTCGGGCCGCGCCGTCCCGGAGACGTCGCCACACTCGTCGCCGACGCGAGCGCCGTCAGGCGCGCCTGGGGCTGGCGGCCCACCCGAACCCTTGCGGACATGTGCCGGGACGCGTGGCACTTCCAGCGGCTCAACCCGCACGGGTACGCCGGTGCCGAGCGGCGCCCGGACCCGAAGCCCTGAGGGCGAACGCCGTCTCCACCAGAGCGATGTGGCTGAACGCTTTGGGCGCGTTGCCCAGTTGACGGCCCGCGTCGGGATCCCACTGCTCCGAGAGCAGGCCGACGTCGTTGCGCACGGCGAGCACACGCTCGAAGAGGTCTCGGGCCTGCTCGACATGGCCGGTCGCGGCAAGGGCGTCCGCGTACCAGAGAGAGCAGGACACGAAGGCGCCTTCCGAGCCGTGCACACCGTCCACTTCATGGACGCCGTCGCCGTCCGACGCGTAGCGCCTGACGAAGCCCCCGAGATCGAGCCGCCGCATCGCACGGACGGTGCCGCGCATCCGCTGGTCACGGGCGGGCAGGAAGCCGAACCGCGGCATCAGCAGGACAGAGGCGTCCAGCGCCGACGAGCCGTAGGACTGCACGAAGCTGTACTGTCCGCAGTCCCAGCCCTCCTGGCAGACCTGACGGTGCACCTCGTCCCGCATGGCGCGCCATTCGCCGGAGGAGCCGTTGCGGCCGAGCAGTTCCCCCATCCGCAGGGCACGGTCGGCGGCAACCCAGGCCATGACCTTGGAGTGCACGAACTGCCGCCGCGGGCCCCGTATTTGCCACATGCCCTGATCCGGTTCGCGCCAGTGCCGTTGCAGATAGCCCATCATCGACTCCACCAGCTGCCACACATGGGCCGGCAACGCAATGCCGGCTCGCAGCGACAGGCAGAAGGTGTCGAGGACCTCGCCGTACACGTCCAGCTGGAACTGGTTCGCCGCGGAGTTGCCGAACCGGACGGGCCGGGAGCCCTCGTAGCCGGTCAGCCACGGCGCCTCGGTCTCGGGGAGCAGCCGCTGGCCGCCGACGCCGTACACGGTCTGCAGATCGCACGGGTTTCCGGCGATGGCCCGCACCAGCCAGTCCAGCCAGGCCGTCGCCTCCTCCCGGTAGCCGCTGTGCAGGAGGCAGGACTGGGCGAACGTGGAGTCGCGCAGCCAGCAGTAACGGTAGTCCCAGTTGCGCTCGCCGCCGATGCAGCCGGGCAGGGAGGTGGTGGGGGCTGCCACGATGCCGCCCGTGGGGGCGTAGATGAGCGCCTTCAAGGTGATCAGTGACCGCACCACGGCGTCCCGCCACGGCCCTTCGTAGCGGCACTGGGCGGTCCAGGTCCGCCAGTAGTCGGCCGTCTCCTTGAGCAGCGTCTCCGCCGGGACGCTCAGCGGCGCGGGCGGTTCGGGCAGGTGCGAGGGCGACCACACCAGCGTCAGCGCGAGTCGCCGTCCGGCCGAGACGGTGAAGTCGTGGACCGTGGCGTCGACGCCGCCCGGTTCCCGTACGGCCCCGTCGGCGCCCAGCCAGACGGCGTCCGGGCCGGCGACCGCCACCGCGCACTGGCCGACGGCCCGGACCCAGGGCACGACCCGACCCTGGTGGAAGCGCAGCCGCAGCTCACTGCGCATGGACACGGAGCCCGTGAGTCCCTCCACCACTCGGACCAGACAGGGCACCCCCGCCCGCGGCGGCATGAAGTCCGTGACCCGCACGACGCCCCCCGGGGACTCCCACCGCGAATCCAGCACCAGCGTGTCGGGCCGGTAGGACCGGTGCGTGCACCGACCGCCGCCAAGGGGGGCGACCCGCCAGAATCCGTTGTCCGGCGTGCCGAGCAGCGCGGCCAGACAGGAGGGCGAATCGAAGCGAGGGAGACAGAGCCAGTCGACGGAGCCGTCGCGGCCGATCATGGCGGCGGTCTCCAGGTCGCTGATGAGGGCGTAGTCCTCGATGGGGGTGCTGGTCCCGTTCCGCATCACTGATCACCGCCGAGGGACAGGTATCACAAATGCGTATGTTTACGTCGTATACGTACATCATCACCTCCCGGACCTTCCGGGTCAACCCCAGGGCGCCCGCCGAGGCGACAAGCGATCGACCCGGCCGAGAAGCACGGGACCATTAAAGGTAATTCAAGGCGCATATGACCGAATTGCTCCTCCATGTGGCAGACATCACGGGCGGCGGATCCATAGGGCCAACTCGCATACAGGGCAGGAAATTCGAAGAGCCGGCATACGCCTGGACCCCGAACAGGCTCTTGCGGATCGAATGCACCTCACGCAGAGTCCATGACCATTCAGTCCGCCTTTGCTTCACGCAAAAGCGGGCTCTGCTTCCGCAGGGTGGGGGTGAAAGGTCACGCCGTACATGCCAATGGAACAAAAAGCTGGAATTCCGCGACATCGTCGCCCCTTCGCCGTACGGATGAAGGTGGGCGCCCTCACGCTCGCCACCGCCGCCCTCGCAGGGGGCGCACTCACCCAAGCCGGCCCGGCGAATGCCTCGACCACAGACGTCGTCGTCGATTCCCTGTCCATGTCGGCGACAGCGGACGGACAGTTCAAGGCCGCCGCTAAGGTTCACGCCACCAAAACGATCAAGGTCCAGGCGTTGGCTGTCACAGCACGGTCTGCAGACGGCAACCTCTATGACTTTCCCGGAGCCGCCGCGACCACGCTCAAGACTTGGCCCACCGTCTACACCTCGGGCAGTCGCACGTTGCCCGCGGGCACATATACATATTTCCTCTCGTACAAGCTGCACGACAGCTGGCACGACCTTTCTCCGGTGAATTCCTTCACCTCGGGCACCACCTCCACGCCCGCGCCCCCGCCAACACCCACACCCACACCCACACCCACACCCACACCCACACCCACACCCACACCCACACCCACGGTCGGCTCCACGTCTACGCCGACTGCCACGCCCACACCGACGGCAAGCGGGCCGTCCTCGGCGCCTTCGCCGACCGTCGCAGCACCGCTCGGCATTCCCGGAACATGGCGCAATGTCTTCAGCGACGAATTCGACGGCACCGCACTTGACGGCTCCAAGTGGAATCCGAACTGGCTCGGGTGCTCCGGATGCGTAACGCCACCGGTGAACTCAAGCGAAGAGGCCGCCTACTCTCCGTCACAGGTGAGCGTCAGCGGGGGATATCTCCACCTCAAAGCCATTCAGCAGTCGACAACCGTCAACGGCAAGACGTATCCCTATGTTTCCGGCCTGGTCGAGAGCAACGGAAAGGCCCAGTTCACCTACGGCGCTTTCGAAGCCCGCATCTACACGCCCGCGTCCGGCACACAGATCGCCAACTGGCCCGCCTTCTGGACGGACGGCCAGAATTGGCCGGCCGACGGCGAGATGGATGTCATGGAGGGCCTGAGCGGCTCTGCCTGTTACCACTTCCATTCCTCAGCCGGTGGCCCAGGCGGCTGCGCTCCCGGCAGCTACACCGGATGGCACACCTACGGCGCCGAATGGAAACAGGCGTCGGTCACGTACTACTACGACGGCAAGCAGGTCGGTCAGATCACGTCAGGGATCACCTCGGCTCCGATGTACCTGATCCTCAACAACGCCGTCAGCTCGGCATATGGCGGGCCCACCCAGGTCCCCGCCGACATGATGGTCGACTACGTGAGGGTCTGGCAGCACTGACCCGGCTCGGGCGGGAAGGGCCCTGTCACGCCGGCAGGGCCCTGTACGGTCGCCCGACCCATTCCCTCGTCCGGCGGTACGCACGCCAACCACGAGTCCGCGCTCCCTCGGCGAACGGCGCAACGGGGGCGCCTTCCCCGCGGGTCCACAGCGTGAAGCGTTCCCGCCCGGTGTCGGCCCGCACCATGAGCCGGGCGAACCACAGCGGGTCGTCGCGCAACGAGGTGAAAGCCGAAGCGCGGATGGCGGCGGCCGAAGTCCAGCCGGCCTCCCGCACCATCGCGCGAACCCGGGAGCTCGAATAGCCGTGCGGGTACGCGAAAGAGGTGAGGGAATGACCGAGAGCGTCCTCGAGCTCCTGCTTGCATCCGCCGACTTCCTCCCTCACCGCCTTGCGCGGCAGGGTGTCCAGCTGTGCATGGGTCCTGCTGTGTCCGCCGATCTCGATGCCTGCCGCGTCCAGCTCCCGGACTTGAGCCCAACTCAGCATCGCGACGGACGGAAAGGGTCCGCGACGTGACGGTGTTCCGGGGGTCGTCAGGGCATCGGTCGTGACGTACAAGGTGGCAGGAAGTCCCCTTGCGAGGAGCAGCGGAGCCACCGTTGAGGCGAAGTCCGCGTAACCGTCGTCGAAGGTCAGCACGGCGCACCGGGGCGGCAGTTCGGGGCCGCCGAGCAGCGCCGTGACCAAGTGACGCAGCGGGACCAGGCGCAGGCCGCTGTCAGCGATCATGTCCAGGTGTTCCACGAACGCGCGCGGACTCACCGTGTACGGTGCAAGCCACGCGGGCGGGTCGTAGGACACCGCGTGGTAGAGGAAGACGGGTATGGCGTTCATGGCCCGTCCCACAGTGCCCGAACCGCCACCGGCGGACGCCAGGTGAAGCGCCCGGGCCCTGGTGCCCGGAGCCGTCCGATGAGATAACCGGTGCCGGTGACGCACACTCCTGCGACCAGCGCCCCCAGGGTGCGCAGAGAACCGGGGCGGCCGGTCCGGCTCAGACTCCGGGCCAGCGCCCGCGGAATGGTGGACCGCAGATAGACGCGTTCGCTGGCCAGGGCGGGCCCGCTGCCGTCGTACCGTGCCACCAACGCCTTGCTCAGCCCCTCGCCGTAGCAACGGGACCGGAAGTAGGACCAGCGGGTACGGGCTTCGGGGACCCGGTGGCGCACCTCCGCGGCCGGCTCGTAGACCAGGATGGCGTCCGGGCGGTGGGACGCGATGCGCAGGCACAGCTCCGTCTCCTCGCACCCCGCCGTCGGCCGGGCACCCACCCGCCCGAGGGTCACGAGGAAGCCGCCGACCGCGAGCAACTCCGTTCTGCGGAAGGACATGTTGGCTCCGATGAAGTTGCGTACCGCAGCGGTGTGCTCGGGCAGTCCCCGGTAGGAGCAACCCACCACCCAGTCGAACTCCGGGGGGAACCACACCGGACGCCGGGTGGACCAGCGCGGTCTGACCAGTCCCCCGACACCCGCCACCCTGGGGTTGGCGTAGTGCGCCAGCAGACGGGCGGCCCAGTCCGGTTCTGCGGCCGCGTCGTCGTCGAGGAAGGCGACCACATCGCCGTGCGAGACCGCTACGCCGGTGTTGCGTGCCCCGGACAGTCCACGGGGCCCACGGCTGGGCACCACCCTTACCGCCGGCATCGCCTCCAATGCCCTTTCGTACAGGGGCCGGCAGTGGTCGACAACCAGCACGACCTCGTCCGGGGGCCGGTTCTGGGCCAGGACCGAAGCGATGGCGACCCGCAAGTCGTCCCACCGGTCCATGGTGTAGGCACAGACGACCACCGAAAGGGTCGGGCCGGAGTGAGCGGCGGACATTGTGTCGTTCATGGTGATCCCCGGGTTGCGGAGCGAGCCGGAGCCGCCGGAGCCGACGCGCAGCACTGCGGGAACGGAGCGCCGGCCCGCGCGGGCGGTCTTCGCTGCCGTCGGCACGGTGCCCACCCTCTCATTTCACAGTCCGGTCGTGGTGTGGTCAGAGTCGGGCGTGGCCGCGTGCAAGACGCCCGCGGAGATATCCGCAGGGGCCGTATGCCATCCCGCGTGCTTCGAGCAGAGCCAGTCGCCCCGACCAGGCGGCCTCGGGATCGGCGCTCCGTTCACGCGTTCTCGTCACTGCGTGACGGATGCCGCCTGGAATCCGGCGCAATAGTGCAGGAAGCCTGCGCGGATCGCGCGTCACGGCGCCTGTGAGGTAGGCGGCGAACCCGGCACCGTATCCGAATACCTGCGCGTCCACCGCAGCCTGAGTTCGATGGTGCCGGTGCCAGACGATGGCATCCGGCTGGTAGGCGAGGGCGTGACCGGCGGTCAGGACCTCGAAGAAGGCGAGCAGATCATCACCGCCGCGGGCAGGGGTCCCGGCTCCGGTCGCGGGGTCGAAACCACCCATGGAGCGGAGTACGTCGGTACGAAAGGCCATGTTGGCGCCTGAGCCGAAGTGTCCTGCGGTGAAGGGGAACAGCGGGTCCGGCGGCGGATCGGCCAGCGACCAGACACGAGGCTCGTATCCCTTGGCGAAGCCGCCCTGTCGCTCAAGCGCGATCTGCGCCGGGGTCCGCAGTTCGGCGGGGACGATCAGTCCAGTGACACAGCCGATCCGTGCGTCACGCTCGAACGTCGTGGCCAGGGCAGACAGCCATCCCGGGTCGACGAGGGTGTCGTCGTCGGTGAAGGCCACGAGGGATCCGCAGGCGCGCGCCAGCCCCCGGTTGTGGGCACGGGCAAGGCCTGCAACAGGTTCGCTGACGTAATGCACCTGTTCCCGGAACTCTCCGTGGGCCAGGGCCTCTGCCGAATCGTCGGCCGGGGCGTTGTCGACCACGACGATCTCGAACTCGGGGTAGTCCTGCCGCAGCAGGGACTGCAAGCAGCGGCGCAATTGCTTCGGCCGGTCGTGGGTGGCCACGATCACGCTGATCGCGGGCGGCCGCTCCATAGAGCGGCCCTGTCCGGCCCGACAGGGCCAACCGTCGGTGCCTCCGTCCGGGGCTGCGGCCCGGTCCGCGGCACGGTGCCCGGCTATCTGAGCGGCCAGTTGCCGCTCGGCGGCATGAGCGACCGCCCGCCACAGGCCATCGGCCCCGGAGGGCTCCGCTGCACTGACCATGCCGAGCGGCTGACCGTGCAGTCGCACGAGGGCTCGCATCCGCCCCTGCGGGTCGGCCAGCAGCGGACCGGCCGGGAGCCGGAACTCTCCCGGGCGAGCCAGGTCGACATCGACCACGCGGACCGGGGCGAGAGCGGGGGCGGGGCGCACGGCGACGGACGTCATGAGGCGCTCCGCAGGCCTGCGGTGGCGGAGTGTGCGCCCGGTCGCTCCGAGAGCAGAGTGTGCAGTACCCGACGCCCGTCCGATATGGCATGCAGGTTGGAGGAGCCGCTGCGCCGAGGCAGTTCGAGGCTGGGAACCTCTGCGATGCGCAGCCCCGAGCGCAGGGCGTGCACGATCATCTCGGCCTCGATCTCGAAGCCGGAGGCGTGCAGATCCAACAGCTCAAGGAAGCTGCGCCGGAAGGCGCAGAACCCGTAGCAGAGATCGGTCAGGGAGGCGTGGTAGAGCCGGTTGACTGCGGCCAGGAGTACATGGTTTCCCATCCGCCTGAAGCGGGTGATGTCCAGCGAGCCGCCGCCCGCGACGAACCGTGAACCCTTGACGAAGTCGTAGCCGTGTTCGAGGAAGTGCAGAAAGTGCGGGATCTCCGCCGGCGACATGCTGCCGTCGGCATCCATCATCACCACATAGTCACCGGTTGCCGCGAGGAAGCCGGTACGCAGGGCGTTTCCCTTGCCGGGGCCGTTCTGCCGGACGAAGCGCACGCTCGGCAGACAGTGCCGGGCCATGGGCACCGTCGCGTCGACGGAGTCCCCGTCGACGAGGATGACCTCGTCCACGCTTTCCGGGATCTGCTCGAAGACCCAGGGGATGTTCCGGGCCTCGTTGCGCGCCGGCACGACCAGGCTCACAGTGGCACCCTTCCCCCCGCCGTTCCCCCTGTTGGTGGTCGAGTCGCTGTACATGGTCAGGCGCCTCCGAACACATACGCCATACGCTTACGACGTATACCCACACTTTCGTCCGGTTTGCCCCCATCGTCAAGAGAAAGTAAGGAGATGCTGACGTCGCGGCGCCGGTCCGTCACCGCTGCCAGACGCGCACCCAGTCGACCTTCATCCGGGCCGATTTCACGGAAGGCGGCGGGGCCTGCGGAACGCCGACAGCCAGATTGAGCAGGAGCTCCATGGGAACGTCCGGAACCCGGTCCGCCCCGGTCAGGCGGAACTGCTGGACACCATCCACGAACCAAGTCAGTTCGCCGGGCTTCCAGAGCAGCGAGAAGACGTGGTAGCCGGCGGGGAAGTCGATCGGACCGTACTTCTTCTCCGCTTGCTCCACGAAACCGCTCATCCCTCGCCAGTGCACGTTCATCAAGACCCGCTGCGTGGTCCCGAAGAACTCCATGATGTCCAGTTCCGGGGGGACATACCGGGACGCGGGCATCATCCAGAAGGCCGGGAACATTCCGGCCTGCGGGGGAATCTTGACGGCCGCCTCGAAATACCCGTAGGTGAAGGTCCGACGAGGACGGGCGTCCCAGCTGTCACGGCCGGTGGAGATCATTCCCGAGACCCATGGGTAGTTCCGGCCGTCACTGCCTTGAGTGGCGCGGCGGTCGGCGCTGAGGGTGAGCGCTCCTCCCCCTACTGAGACCTGGCCGGGGAGGTACCACTCCTTTTCATGGTTGCCGCCGTTGGTGCACCCGTTCACATTCCAGTCGTAGCAGGTGGTCCAGCGGTCGGTGTCGAGTTTCGAGCCCTGGAAGTCGTCCTGGAAAACGAGGCGCCAGTGCCCCGGTGGCTTCGACTGTGAAGTCGTCGTGTGGCCACCGCTGTCGCCGCCGCCTCCACCCCCACCGCCGTCACCGGCACCACTGCGGCAAGCCACCGCGAGCAGCAGCGCGCCTGCAGCCAGCGCCCGCAAGACCCGATGGCACCGCACAGTCACCTCCGGATCCCGGCCACCACCGCGGCGGCGAACCGGCGGGCGGTGCGGCGGGCGGCAGCGAAGGCGCCCATGACCGGCCTGGCGCCTCCTTCCGGCGCGGAAGGCTCGGTCCGGTCGGCGGCTGACGTCTGCGGGCCATCGTCCGGAACTGCCCGGCGTGCCGGGCCGCGGATGCCACGAGGACGAGGCAGCAGCGCCAGCAGGGACGTCAGGACGGCGAGTGCGAGCAGCGCTCGGGTGATGGTGAATACGCCGCTCAGGAACAGGACCTCCGCGACGAGAACCGACAGCGACATGCTGACCACGGGAGCCAGGACAGCCGTCTCCAGGAAGATCGCCGGATCCGTGGCACGCGCCGAAGCCGGCGGGCTCCACCGCAGGGCCGTCAGTCCCGGGCAGAGCAGGAGGAAAGCCGTCGCGAGGATCACGCGCAGGACGGCGGCCTCCGGCAGAAGGACAACCGCTGCCAGGGCCACCCAGCCGGATGACGCAAGCCCCCAGCGCAGCAGGCTCATGATCCCGCTCCCCCTACCGGATTCCCGTACTGGTAGACGACCGCGTCCCTGTTGCGGTAGACGGGCACGAACCCGGGTGCCCGAGCCATCGCGGCGTCCATCCGCTGCGTCGTGTCAGCGGGCAGGGTCCCGTTGAGGTACATCTCGGCGGTCTGCGCGCGGCTCAGGATGATGTAGACCGGCTGGCGTGTCGTGGCCCCTTGGATGAAGGGCTCAAGGCCCGACAACGGATCTCTGACCAGCTCTCGCCGGGCGTGGACGTCCTGCTCGTCCAGTTCCACCCGCGGATGCTCGTCGTAGTGCATGAAGAGCCCGGGCACTGCCGAGGTGACGGAGACGATCAGGGACTCGGGTGGTGCCGTGGCCGTGACGAAATGGGCGGCGGCGACCTCGTCCTTGGTGAAGTAGTCAGCCGCCTCCTTGCCGTAGTAGCCGAAGACCAGCCCGCCGAGCGTGGCCATGAGCACCGGATACGACACGAGGACGTGGAGACGCGGCCGTCTGCCCCATTGGAAGAGCAGGGCGGCGACGAGGAAGGCGGCTGCCGGGAGTGCGAACAGATAGCAGCGGAGGATCATCTCACCGCCGTAGGCGTTCGCGACCAGGAGCGGCAGTGGAGACAGGACGAGCAGCGGGAGGCCGGTGCGACGGACCCAGCGACGACGTACGAAGGCCATGGCCGCCAGCAGGAAGACGGCGGCGGACAGGGCACGGTCGACCCAGGACACCACGACCTGTCCCGGCGCCGCGGTGCCCAGTGCGGCCAGCCCCGAGACGACGTTGGTGTTGGGCTGTACCAGCGACTGGACGAAATTGTTCAGATTGGCCGAGATGTAGGGGCGCGCGACGGTGGCGTCCCAGACCAACGTCAACAGCACCGCACCGGCCAGGACAGGCAGGACCACACGTCGGTTGCGGCGTGGGATCGACAGCGCCACGAGCGCGCTGATCAGCATCAGCGGTGTCAGGGGGTGCGAGGTGACGATGACAGCTGCGATCAACAGCACCAGTACAAGCCTGGCGACGGGCCGGCGGGCGGGAGGGACGTCCGGACGGTGCGGCGCGGGCAGTTGCCCCATGACCAGCGCGATCAACGTCACGAACAGCAGAAACGCAAACGCCTGGGGCGCGAAGTAGTCCTGCCCCACCCAGGAGCACGCGTAGAAGATCCACGCGGCTCCCCAGACCAGTCGACGGTCATGTGTGACCGTCCGGTACAGCAACAGCAGGGGGGCGAGCAGCAGGGCGTTGAAGACAGGAGGCGTCCAGGCCGCGTAGGCGAGTGCCGAGTGGAGGCCGGTGGCTTTCAGGAACAACGCGTTGAGCTGGAAGAAGCCCGGCCACTGGTTGTAGAGGGAGAGCTTGTCCGCGTGGGGTACGGTCCCGCCGTTGCGGATCACCGCGTCGATGATCGCGACGTGCTTCCACGCCCAGCCGTAGCGCAGTGTCGGGTAGAGCAGTGTGGGTGTCGCATGGAGGACCGCGATCAGCCCCAGGACGTAGCCGGCGAACCAGCCGCTTCTGGTGCGCCGGTCAATGACGGACAGACAGAACCCGAGGGTGAGCAGGCTCAGGGCGACCCAGTAGAGCGCGGGCAGCACCTGCAGCAGACCGTAGTCGTGCATCCCGCGCAGGTTCACATGGCGCAGGGACAGCAGCCAGAGACCGAGCGCGGTGGGCAGAGCCGTCCTTGCCGCCCACTGGCGTGCGGTGGCGCGCTGCAGACGGCGCCGGTCGGTCCCGGCCGTGACCGGCCATCGCACCGCGGCGCTGGTCAGGGACGTTCCGCGGTTGCCCACCGGCATGGTGCCCTTGCCCATGGAGACGCCTCCACGATTGCACCCTTTTTAGGCTGAAATGAGATGACATGGACGATAATTACGTTACTTCCGTTCGCCATGTACGGCAGTTCACGCTTGCGGTGCGAAGGGACAGCCGAGCGGGCCCAGTCCAGCAGTGAGGGAGCGCAGTGACCAGGACGAAGCTGGTTGCCGGGGCCATGGTGATGGCGAGCCTCCTGTCACTGGCGGGCTGCGATGCGCCGAACCCGCCGCACCACGCCATCCCTCGCCCGGACCACATCGTGGTGGTGGTTGAGGAGAACCACTCGTACGACGACATCATCGGCAACCCGCAAGCTCCCTACCTCAACGAACTGGCCCGGCGGGGCGCCTCTCTCACCGAGTTCTACGCCATCACCCATCCCAGTCAGCCCAATTACCTCGCGCTGTTTTCAGGCTCAGCGCAGGGAGTCACGGGGGACGACTGTCCCGTCACCAGCACGGATCACAATCTCGGTTCCCATCTTCTGCAGGCGGGGCTGACCTTCGCCGGTTACGCGGAGAGCATGCCTCGGGTCGGCTTCACCGGCTGTACCAGCGGGGCGTACGTGCGTCGGCACAACCCCTGGGCGGATTTCACCAACCTTCCCGCCTCCGTCAACCGCCCCTGGACCCGCTTTCCCCGCGACTACACGCATCTGCCGAATGTCTCGTTCGTCGTTCCGGACGTGGCACACGACATGCACGACGGCAGTGTGCATACGGCAGACACCTGGCTGCGGGACCACCTCGGCGGCTACGCCCGCTGGGCGGCCAGGCACAACAGCCTGTTGGTGGTGACCTGGGACGAGAGTTCTGACGCGGGGGCCAATCGCATCCCCACGATTCTCGTCGGTGCACACGTCCAGCAGGGCGACAATGCGCAGCCGAACAATCTGTTCGGACTGCTGCGCACGCTGCTGGACGCCTACCGCTTGAAGCCTCTCAACCACACCGCCGAGGCCGAGCCCGTCGACGTCTGGTAGAGGATGCATCACGGCCCCGGCAACCAGTTCGACCTGCGCCACCACAACACGGCCGCCGCGGCGGCCTGTGAAAGGAGCCAGGCTGCGCCCACTCCTGTGATGCCCATGACCGGCAGCAGGGCGTATGACAGCACGGTGGCCAGCGTGCACACCCCCGCCAGGATGCCGACCAGCAGGCGCAGCCTTCGTCGGACCCGGCACATGCTGACGGCTGCGACCACCACGATGTTCGGGAGGGCGGACAGGGCGGCGAGCCGGAGCAGGTTGGCTCCATAGCGAGCGTAGTCCGGCCCGAAGACGCGGAGGATGATCGGCGCTGCAGTGCACAGGACCGCGATACCGCACATCAGCAGTGCCGCCGTGTGGCGAAGGACCAACCGGCAGTGCGCGACGAGCCGGGACGAGTCGTTGGCCGCCTCGACGATGAGCGAGGCGCCCATGTTCGTGTTCAGCAGGAAGAGCGAGAAGGCGACGAGCCAGGCGAGCGAGAAATAGGCGGCCTGGCGGGCGCCGAGACGATCGAGGACGATGATCGGCAGAGACACGGTGGCGCCCAGCCAGCACAAGGCCGCCAGGTAGTCCGCAATGACGTAGCTGCGGGTGGGTCGGCTGGTGTCCACGCGGTCGTCGGGCATGGCGTCGGCCCGCCGGGGCAGGAACCGGCTGAACAGCAAGGTGTTGGTGAGCGCGATGGCGACAACGACCGAAAGGGCCCAGGACCAGAGGATGCCGGTCGCCGCGAGGAAGGCCAGCACCACCACGAGACCTATCTTCACCAAGGCGAAGACGAGATTCTCCAGCACCACCCAGCCAGGCCTGCGCAGGCCCGTCAGCACCCCGTCCTGCAGCACGAAGACCGCATAGCCGACGGTCGCCAGCACGAAACCGCCCGCAATGAGCGGGTGGCGGAGGAACATCAGGCCCGGCGACACACTCGGGATCAGAAGCACGAACCCCACGGCGAGGACAGCGGTGGTCGAGCACGCGGCCAGATAGGCGGCGGCGACCAGGCGGCGGCTGCGATGACCCGCCCCAGGGGTGAACCTGATCATCACATTGGTCATGTTGAGCTGGCCCACGCCGGCCAGCAACATCATCGCCGCTACCGCGGAGTAGTTCCGCCCGAGGTTCTCGGTGGTGTAGGAATGTGCGGCCACTGCCCAGTAGACAGCTCCGAGGGCCGAGGTGAGCAACGAACTCAAGGTCAGCATGTGCCCGTTGCGCACAACCGTTTCCAGTGACCAGATCTCCAGGGACCGGATCCGCCCGGCTCCTGTGTCCACTCCGCGCAACAGGCGGGCGACACCGGTGGTTCTCATCGCGACCGCCTCTGACGGCTGCCTCCGGCAGCCTCTGGATCCGGTGACGCAAAAGTCGGGCCGTCTGTTCCTGGGGGGCGGGGGCCGGCCACGGCCACGCGGGCTCTCGCGAGTCGGGCGAGGCGGAGAGGCAGGCCGGCCCGGCCGGCCTCGGACAGGGCCAGGAGGGCCGTCAGGGCCGAATCGGCGGGCGACAGGGCAGGCGCTCTGCAGAGGGGACAGCAACCCGGTGAGTGCCCGAGCAGTCGGCCCACCGCATCGGCCAGGCCGGCCTGGTACGGCCGGCGCAGAACCGGGAGTCCCGCCGCCCGTACCGCGGGAGCGGCGTGGCCCGGTGCAAAGCCGTACCGGGCTCGCTGCAGCAGCGGAATGTCTGTGGCGCTGTCGGCCACGGCCAGAACCGGGCGGG
Organism: Streptomyces sp. NPDC002092; assembly: GCF_053593775.1. Lineage (NCBI taxonomy): Bacteria > Bacillati > Actinomycetota > Actinomycetes > Kitasatosporales > Streptomycetaceae > Streptomyces > Streptomyces sp. NPDC002092. The sequence continues at coordinate 232,741 of NZ_JBSFDG010000011.1, read as the reverse complement.
TTCCGGGCGGCGCACGGAGCAGTTCCAGCAGGGCCGTCAGCCCTGTGGCCTTGTCGACGCCCGTCGGCACGAAGTCAGTCTGCGCCTCGCCCTGTACGGCGGCGAAACCGCCGGCCTCCGGGCGGCTGATCACTTCGCGTACGGTCCGGGTGTCGAGTGCCGTACGCTCCGTGCCGCGTCCCCGGTAGGCCCGCAGGCACCAGCGGTACTGGGGGTCGACCGTCACGGACGGCAGCCCGGAGAGCAAGCCGGCCAGCGCGGCGCGGTGGTGCCCGGTCACCAGCTGGGTGGAACGGTCGCGCTCCGTCTCGTACGCCACGGCACCGTACTCGGCGACGCCACCGGGCAGCCCATACGCACGGCAGCGGTCGCGGACCTCCGGTACGGGCCGCCCGGTGGCGAGAAGCACCCGGTACCCGTGTGCACGCAGCCCGCGCAGGGCCAGCATGCCGGCCGGCGAGGGCGCGGCGACACCGAACAGATCCGACTCCAGGACGCCGTCCACGTCGAGCGCGCACCATGCCTCCGAGCGCGGCACCGTCGCCTCCCCCGGCATGCCGTCCTTGAGATCACCGAGGTACAAACCGGCGAGATACTGCTGGACAGCTCGGGACAGCGCCCGCCGGGCGGCGGTCTCGTCCATGCCGGCCCCGCTGGCCGAACAGGCGAGGCGCTCGGCGTTCCAGCCGAGCACGACCTGGTACACACACCATCGCGCGGCAGGCACCCGGGTACCCGTCAGCCGCTCGTAGTCGGCAAGCAACTGATCCGCATGGTCGGGCAGAGCCTGTGCCGCACCCGCCAGGTCGTAGGCAGCGTCGTAGTCGGCAAGGTCCAAGTGGCTGAAGTACCCCGCTTGGAAGTCGACCTTGGTCCATCCCTCGGGACCGGGCCCCCAGTGCCCGAACGCCATGTGCCCGTCCACCAGGGAGGCGGATGAGGTGCGCAGCAGGTCACGCAGCAGAGGGTCGATCAGCAGCGGGCGCAGCGGGGCCGCCAACCGTCCGCACCTGTCGGCGAACAATCGGGCGCCGACCTCCCAGACCGGATGGCAGCCCGTCAGCAAGGGAGTGCGATCCGTGTTCAGCGGCAGACGTTCACGGCGTCCGACGACATAGCGAACGACGTCCGTCGGCGGGATCAGTTCCGTCGGCGTGAGGTTCGGCGATCGATCCGGCTCGGCGGGCTGCCGTTCGACCAGCAGCACTCCGTCGTGAAAGCCGTACACCCGGGGCACCAGTCCGTCGAGTGCCTCGGCGGCCGCCAGCGTATGGCGGCCGAAGTAACCCATCCCGGCGCCCTGCGCCACCAGGTGCAGTTCCTTGTCCACGCCATCGGTGCGCGCCAGGGCGGTGAGCGGCACCTCCAGGTGGGACCAGCGGGAGGGCAGTCCCGGCGTGGCTGCCGAGAGGTCGAGCAAGTGGTGGTCCGGCAGCAGGGCCGCCAGAGCACGTCGCAGCCCCTCCTTGCCCATCCGCTCACGGATGTACCACTCGTCCGGCGGCAGCACGACGCCGGGATGGCCGCCGACGGCTCCAGGAACCGGCCGCCAGTCCTGGAAGACGGCAAGGAGCATGACGATCCGATCGGCGGCAAAGCCGGCTCGCAGCAAATCCCATGCCACCGCGGCGAGACTCCCGCCGGTACTCGGCGGATCGTCGACCAGCAGAGCCAGGGCACCCTCACGCATGGCGGACCGCACTCTTGCGGTGTCCGCCCGTGAAGACGCGCCCGCCGGTCTCGTCGTGCAGACTCCGACGCGCGCATACCCCTCGGCCCGGAGGGCGGCACCCGTCAGCGGCCCAAGGTAACTGCCCGACGTACGCAGTCCGATCACAAGAAGCGGACGGCTGCGGTCGGGGTACCGGTGGGTGAAGCGTGCGACAAGTTCGAGAACGTCACGGGGATGCTGGTCGAAGCTGCGGAAGCAGGACGGGGGCCGCAGGACACTGCCCTGGAGCAGCGCGGCGGCGGGCGCTGGCACCTCGGTGCCGAGACGCTCCAGCAGTTCGCGGACCCGACCGGTGAACGCGCTTCGGCCCGAGTCGCCGCCCGGCGGCTGGGTCGTCACGACGTCTGCCAGGGCATCCGTCAGCTGTTGCGCCACCGACAACCAGGATCGGAGCCGACGTATGGCAGGCCTCAGCCCGGCGGCGGTCACCGTGCCGTTCAGCGTGAGGCGCAGCATGGTCCGGGCACACCCCCCGTCGAACTGCCGTGCGGCCCGGGTGAGCAGCCAGCGAGTGCCGTTGAGCCGATCCTCGCAGACCTGGACAAGGCCGGCCGCGAAGAGATATGCGTCGAGGGGGTCGCCACGGGCTGCGGCCTCAAGCAGGCCCCCGTGCAGTTCCGCCACGTCGGCGCAGAGATCGGGTATCCCCTGTCGGTGGGTGTCCGTATCGTCGTGAGAAATAGGGACCACTCCTCTCGTCGCGGACCGCTCACACTGCCGCAAGTTGAGAATCGACCACGACGCCGGGGGCGCCCCACAGCCGACGGGAAGGCAACGCCGCCCGCCTTGAACAGGGCCAGAGGGTATCCGGCCCATGGCAGCGGGCACCGCACCGCTCCTGCTGACCGCTGCAGAGCACGGCCGACCGGTCGCAACGAGGGATCCTGGGTCGGGACAGGCGCGCCTCGAACCCTCGGCCCCGCGGATGTCGCGCCACGCGCATGCTCGTCTGCGAGCCGCACCGCGCGCCGGGCTGGAGGACCGGGCCACGCGCGAGACAGCGGACTTCACCCGGCGCAGGTGCGGTGACATACATGGGACCTGCCGGTGCGATCAGGGGGGCAGCAGGTGTGTACAAGGCCTTCTCCCACCACGGTTCGAACCCCACGAGGACGACACCCCGGAGCGAAGACCCTCGTGCCCCCACACACCGATGCTAGGCGGGGTGGGTGGTACGGGGCATCTCAGGCGTCCCGGTCCCCGGCAACTCGTTCAGGGGCTTCCCTGTGCGGCCACCTCGCTGAGCACGGGAACGACGTTCTCGGCGACCCAGCGGTGGCTTCGCCCGTACCTGGCCGATTTCGCCACATTGCCCGCCACATGCCACAGCCAGGTGAGGAGGGTGAGTGCGGTCTCGCCCCGGCTGTCCGTCGCAGCTTCCCCTGCCTCGGCGAGCAGCCGTCGATCCTCGGGCCGCAGGGACGCATGGCGCACCGCATCGGCCACGACCCGGCCGAACTGGCTGCCTTCGTGCTGGTGCCGCATGGTCAGCACGAAGGTGTAGCAGTCGACGGCAGATGGCCCGTAAGGGACGGCGCCCGCCCAGTCGATCACTCCGAGCACTGCGGCGTGCTTCCGCGCCAGCAGCACGTTTCCCGGATGGAAGTCGCCATGCGTCCATCCGACGAGCAGGCTGCTGCCGGACAGAGTGCGCAGCAGACGGTCCCTCAGCACTGACATGGCATCCGCGCCATCGGTGCGGCCACACCAGCGCACCTCCTGGGCGAGGACGGCCAGCCGGGGATCGATCCAGCCGCCCAGGCGAGCCGTCACCTCCTCCGTTCTCCCGGTGGCCAGGTGCAATCCGCGGATCGTGCGCAGGGCCGACATCGCCACCTCGGGCGTGAGGTGCGGGAAACGCTGCAGTAAGGCGTCGCCTTCGACGCCCGGCAGACACCGCTGCGCCACCAGGGGCAACGATCCGTGCAGCCGCCGATGCTCCACCCGGGGCACAAACCGATGCCAGGGCCCGAGGCGCTCGTCGCGTTCCAGGCGTCGTACGACCTCGCACTCCCGCATGAGCGCCACCATGGCGCGGGGGCTGCGGGGGTGCTTGACCACCAGGGGCGGCGCAGCACCGCTGTCGAGGCGGAAAACCAGGAGATCGGATACTGTCCGCCGCGGACCGCGCGGGCCGCCGTAGGGGAGGCCGTCCGCGCGGAGGGAACCCGCCAGCCGACGAGCGGTCACGAGGTCGGCCGGGCGGGTCAGTAGACCGGCGGGATACATCGGCAGGAACCCGCGAAGCTCCGCTGTGAGGCCCATACGGCCCTCCTCCCTGCCGAGACAGTCACGAAATGTAATCCCACCTGTCGGCGTATGCATGTTTACGCTGTATTCGGACTGCGGCGACCAGCCTGGTCCCAGGGTGAGGAGGCAGGCGCATGGCACGTGACTCCGGGGTCGGCCAAGCACGCCGCGCCAGCGACCGCGGCCGCTACGGCCAGCTGAGCCGCGAACGGGTGCTGGCCAGCGCCCTGGCGCTGGTCGACCGCGAAGGCCTCTCCGCGCTGAGCATGCGCCGCCTAGGCGCCGAACTCGGTGTGGAGGCCATGGCCCTCTACCGGTACGCCTCCAGCAAGGACGCCCTCCTCGACGGCCTGGTCGAAGCCCTGTACCTCGAACTCGAGGAACGCCTGACCGCCGAGGCGCGGGTCGCCGCCGAGGCGCCGTCGTGGCGCGCCGAACTCCACCGCGTCGCCCGCGCCACCTACGAGGTCTGCCTCGCCCACCCCCAGGCGGTCCCGCTGCTCACCACCCGCATGCTCGCCGTCCCGCTCGCGCGGCGGCCGCTTGCCGTGCTCAAGGACCACGAGAGGGTGCTCGCGCTGCTCAGGGAGGCCGGGCTCGACGACGCCGGTACGGCAGCCGTCTTCCGGGCCTTCACGGCCTGGCTGCTGGGCTATGTGTCCGTGGAGCTGCGGCCGATGGTGGACAACCCCGACGAGCAGGACCCGGCGTTCCGTCTCGGCCTGCACCGCATGCCGCCCCAGGAACTGCCCGGGCTCCGCGAGGCGGCCCCCGCCCTCACCGAGCCGGGCGGACCGGAGGGCCTGGCCGCGGGCCTGGACGCGCTGCTCGACCGGTTCGGGGAGATCGCCGGAAAGTAGGCATCCGTCGGAACGTAATCTTCGACGGTGGCCGAGACCGAGCTGATGCGGCTTCCCGACATGCCGTTGCACGACCCCTTCATCGTCGCCGACCAGGCGACCCGCACGTACTACCTCTACACCTCCAACGAGCCGTCCGTATCGGGTGTGAACGGCACCGGCACGATGGTCTACCGCAGCCACGACCTGCGCGACTGGACGCGTCCCGTGGTCGTCTTCCGGGCCGGCGAGCAGAGCGGAATCTGGGCGACCGACGGCGGATGGGCACCCGAGGTCCACGAACTGGGCGGCAGGTACTACCTGTTCACCACCCTCCACAACGAGGACAGGCCGCTCCCGGTGCCGCCCGCCAACCAGTGGGGCACACCGTTCCAGCTCCGCAACTACATGCGCGGCACGATCACCGCCGTGTCCGACTCGCTGCTGGGTCCCTTCACCGCCGTCGAGCCCGCCCGGCCCACCCCGCCCGAGAACCTGATGACTCTCGACGGCACCCTCCACGTCGACCCGTCCGGTCAGCCCTGGATGGTGTACGCACACGAGTGGCTGCAGACCATCGACGGGACCATGGAGGCGGTCCGGCTGACCCCGGACCTGTCGGGGACCGTCGGGGATCCGGTCTTCCTGTTCAAGGGCTCGGACGCGTTCTGGCTCGGCGAGCAGATCCCCGGCGGCGTCCCGAGCCAGCTCCCGCCCTACGTCACGGACGGCCCCCAACTGCACCGCACCCCCGACGGGTCGCTGCTCATGCTCTGGTCGACGTACGAGAAGAACCTGGTCGGCAAGGACGGCACCGTCGGCGGCGGCTATGTGCAGACCTACGCCGTCTCCGAGTCCGGTGAGATCACCGGGCCCTGGCGGCAGCACCGGCCGCTGGTCCGGGACGACAGCGGTCACGGCATGCTGTTCCGCACCTTCGACGACCGGCTGATGATGGTCCTTCACCGCCCGTTCGAGAACGCACGCGGGAAGCTGTACGAGATGCAGCTCGTCGGCCACGAGCTACGGGTGCTCCGGCAGCGTACGGACCTCGACGGCGGCGGATGACCGCCGAGAAAGCAGCAGCCGGGCCCGTCAACCCCCGCAGGCTGACCGGATCTTGTAGAACGTGCTCAGATACTTCGCGTGGTACGACGCACTGACGATCCGCACGATCGCCTCGTCGGCCGACCGCAGCGACGACCCGGCCAGATTGGCACTGCCCGTGTAGACACGCGGGGTGATGTCGCCGCCGTAGTCGCCGTCGATCAGGATCTCCTTGTTGTGCGGACGGACGTCGATTCCCGGGCCGTTGGGGATGCGGCACCTGCGGTGCTGGATGCCGGCGGCGGTCAGCTTGTTGGTGATCTTGGAGTCGGTCTCGGCGTAGAGGATGTCGATCCAGCAGCCCGCGCCGCGCAGTTGGGCCAGCTTGTCGGCGACCTGGATGCGCGAGCCGTAGAAGGCGTGCACCACGATGCGGATGTCGGTCTGGTGCCGTTTCCCGTCCGTACCGGTGTAGGCGCAGCTGACCTCGTTCAGGGCGTTGACGATGGTGTCGGTGGCCGGGTTGTTGTACGAGGCGTCGCCGCGCGGGAAGAAGAAGGCCCGGTAGGTCGAGCCGGTCGGGGTGGAGAAGTACACGTGGTTGTTGCCGCCTTTGAGGTAGCGCGTGGAGCGCTGCTTCTCGTGGTAGGACGCGTAGGCGTCGTAGACGGTGGGGTTCACGAAGGTCACGGCGTCGTTGAAGGACTCGACCTTGTACCAGTCGGAGAGGTTCGAGGAGGTCTGGAAGACGACCTTCGAGTAGCTGGTGCCGTCGTCGAAGGGCCCGATCCTGGAGAAGATGAAGTACTTGTTGTGGTTGTAGGCCGGTGCGGGCGGAGCGACGCTCAGGCAGCCGCGCACGACGTCGTCCACGCCGTCGTCGTCCTCGAATTTGTCGTCGCAGACGACGATCCAGGAGCGCGCGGCGTCATTGTTTCCGAGGCCAACCTTGAGGGCCCGGTAGACCGGGTTGTCGTACTCGACGCCTGCGGTGCCCTCATAGGTCGACTCGTCGACGATGAGCTTGACGTTGACGCCGCGCTGGTCGGCAGCGAGCAGCGCCTCGGCGACCTCCTGGTCCTGGAACTCGTACATCGAACCGCGGATCGTCGCACCGGCGGGCGTCGCGTCGATCAGCCGGACGAGCTGGGTGAAGATCGCCTTCTGCTGGTCCGGTGTACCCAGCGGGTCGTTGAACACGGGCCCGTTGATGACCGGCTTGGTCAGTGCGGCGGCCGGTGTCGCACTGCCGACCAGGAGGGCGGCCACCAGGTACAGGACCACGGCGACTGGCGCCAGCACACGGCGGGGGCGAGCCGCCCGCGGGCACACGGTCGGACGGGTCATCTTCGCCCTTTCCTCGAACGTCGGGAGGGAGCACGGAAGTGGCGAGATCAACCCTGTGCATGGAGTGGTCGCTTTGTGTGGCAGCGGCCCCGCGAGCCGTTGGTGAGTCCAGGCATTCGGAGCATTGGGGCGTTCTACGGGTGCTGGGTGCACCCAACCTCGAAGCCCGTCTGCAGTGCGCAGCACGGGTGGCCGTCCGGCGACGGCACCGGACGGCCACACCTCTGTGAAGCGCCGTCAGCTCTTGCCGAGGAGCCGCCAGATCTGGTTCCTCTTGTTGTTCAGCGTGCTCGCCGGGTCGCAGGTCCACTGGTGGATCAGCGCGCCGGGCGTGGTCGAGACCCCGCTGACGTCGACGCACTTGCCGCTGTGCACCGCGACCAGCTGGTAGTCCTTGCTGTTGCCGAGCGCGGTGACCGGGTTCAGGGTGAACATCTGGTTCGTGCTGCCGCTGCATGTCCACTGGATGACGGCGGCCCCGTCGGCCGTGGAAGCCCCCGAGACGTCCAGGCACTTACCACTGTGCTCGTTCACGATGGTGTAGGTGTTCGCCCGTCCGGCCACCGGCTTCAAGTCGAGCATCTGCTGGTAGCCGCCCTCGCAGTAGTACTGCTGGTACTGCGTGCCGTCGGCGGTGCTGAGGTTGGTGTCGTCCAGGCACTGACCACTGTGCTCGGCCACCGCGACGGTGGAGACGGTCGTGTTCGACGGCGGCAGCAGCGTGACCGTGTAGCCGTCCGCGGCGTCCGTCCACGGCACGCTCACGGAGGCCGAGTTCCCGCTCACGGTCAGGGTCTGGTCGGAGACCGTCACCGGCCCCGTCACCGCGCCGCCGCCGTTGTTCGGTATGCGCTGGACTATCGCGCGGACCCGGCCGTTCTCCACGACCGAGGTGGTGTCGAGACGGTTGAGGCCGACGGTGACATTGCCCGTGTTGCCGTTGCTGCCCAGCAGGATCTTCGCGTTCCGCGCGGAGTTGTCCTTCGTCGCCAGCCCGTCGGTGTTCGTACCGGGCGTGAGGTTCACGATGTTTCCGGTCTGGGAGCCGTAGTACCGGTACAGGAACCACTCGCCCAGCGGCAGGTACTGGCCGGCGCTGTTCTTGGTGAGCAGGTTCGCCTCGAAGTCGTGCAGGTTGGCACCCCACGCCCAGTTGGCGCGCAGTCCGTCCGCTCCGGCGCGCTCCAGACGGGAGATGTACCAGCCGCCGCGGCCGGGGTTCTGCTCGTTGCCGGCGCCGTACTCGTTGATCTGGAAGGGGCGGCTCGTCGTCAACGACCGCGCCGACAGCAGGGACTTGAGGGAGTTGCTGTGGGCGACCGGGTCTCCGGGGAGGTCGTGCCAGCTGTAGATGTCCGGCGCGACGTTGTTCGCCTTCACGTAGTCGAGGTACGTGGTCCACCAGCCGTTGTCCACCGTGGGGTGGCCGCAGGTGCTCGCGCCGACGACGACTGCGCCGGGTATGGCGGCCCGGATCTTCTGGTAGGCGCGCTTCCACATCTCCAGGTACTGGGGCATGCCGGAACCCCAGAACCCGGGACAGTCGGGCTCGTTCCAGATGTCCCATTCGATGTCGGTCATGCCCGCGGCCTTCACGTCGCCGAGAAGACGGTTGTAGAAGGCGTCGAAGCTGGACCAGTCGCCGTTGTCACCGGGGAAGGTGGGTTTGGTGGTGCCGTCGGCACCCCAGAGGTCGTGCGGCAGGATGACGAAGGTGCCGCCGAGCGCCTTGGTGCGCTTGTACTGGGCCAGGGTGGAGTTCCACCGGCGGTCGTACTTGCCGGCGACCCAGCCTCCCGGGCTGTCCAGCTGAGCACCGCCGGCCCGTTCCAACTTCCACTTGATGTCCTTGTAGAAGTGGTCCTGGGGCAGCGAACCGTCCTCGGTCATCCCGTAGAGGGTGCCCGAGGCATGGTATGTGGGGGCGCCCCCGGCGACGGAGAAGTCGACGGCGACGGTGGTGTCGGCGGCCTGTGACGCAGCGGCGGGCATCAGGGTCGCGGCCAGGGTGGCCAGGAGAACGGCCGCGGACGAGATGGCTCGGCGTCTGGTACGCGGTGGGCGTCCGGACGGTGCGGAGAGCGACTTCATAGTGCGACTCCTAACAGGGTGGGGGGGAAGGACCGGGGACTGAACCGTCCCCGGAGCTCGCGGAAGGCGGCAGGTCAGCGGCTGCCCCGTTGTGCATGTGCTCCGGCCAGCAGGAGGTAGCTGCTGGCGGTCCAGGTGTAGGCGCGGTCACGCAGGCCCGTTCCGGTGAGGGCGTCGAAGTTCTCGGCGAAGCCGTGGGTCTCGCACAGGGCGCGGAAGCGGGCGCTGACGTCGTCGGCCAGCCGGTGGTGACCGGCGCGGCGCAGGCCGTCCTCGACCAGCACGGTGGCGGGGGCCCAGATCGGGCCGCGCCAGTAGCCGTCGGCGAGGTAGTGCGGGGAGGTGGTCAGTTCGGTGGCCAGGCCGTACGGAGTGAGGTGGGCCTTGATGTGGTCGGCCAGCGCGCTGCTGATCTCACCGGGCAGGTGCTCGCCCAGCACGACGGGCATCAGGTCGAGGAGGCTTGCGCTGCTCCGGGTGTCCCCGTCGGCGACTCCCCGGGCGACGAACCGTTCACCGGTCCACAGCTGGTCGAGCAGCGCCGTCTGGGTCTCCTCGGCCGCGGCCGTCCATCGGAGCGCCGCGTCCGCCTCTCCCAACTCCTCAGCCAGATCGGCGAGTTCGTGCAACTGGAGAACGAGGAAGGCGGCCAGGTCGGCGGTGACGACCACCCGCTCCGGGTCGAAGGTTGTGGCATTGTCCCAGCCGCTGTCGTTGCCGTGCTGGTAGTGGGCCAGTTCGGCCCCCGGGGCTCGTCGGGCGGTGAGCCAGAAGTTCGTCCAGCGCTCCAACCGGTCGTACGCCTGGGCCAGTTGAGCCCGGTCGGGAGGTGTCGGCAGACGGCGGCGCAGGTGGCCGAAGGCCCAGCCGTGGATGGGGGGCTTGACGAAGTTGTAAAGGACCTCGGAGTGGGTGACCGAGTCGGGCAGGGCGCCTGCGGTGTCCTGGTGGTCGAAGGGCAGGTGGAACTGATCCAGCGCCAGATCCGGCGAACCGGGCGCCAGGGCAAGGGCGTTGAAGCAGTGGTCCCAGCTCCACACCTTGTCCATCCAGTGCTTGGACATCAGCACGGCGGGCCGGGTGACCAGACCCGTGGGCCGTACGGTCGCCGACCAGACCACGTAGGCCGCGAGTTCGGCGGCGGGTGTGGCGGACGAACGCCACGGGGCCACGGCGTCGACGAAGGCCGCGAACGTGCCCTGTGCGCTCTCCACGATCTCGTCGAAGGCAGCCGAGGACGCGTACGGCGGGCGGGCGGTGTCCAGCTCCTCGACCGCGATCTCCCAACCGCCGGCTGCGTCCTCGGCGATGGTGAGCCCGCGGTCGGCACTGCCCAGGGCCTGTGCTCCGGCCGCTTCCGCGAGGGTGCCTGCCAGCACGGTCACGCGGTAGCGGCGTCCGGTCTCGTACGACGTGAAGACGTGCGCGGCCGCCGCCGGGTCGTGAAAGAAGTACGTCCCGCTGAACGGGGTCAGGGCCTGCGCGGCGGCGAACACCCCGATGCCCAGGCCGCTCCCCCGCAGCCGTACGGTGTCCGGCGACTCGTAGGCGAGGTCGACACGCCCGCTCTCACCCACCCAGCTGAGCAGGCCCGCAGTCGCCTCGACACGGGTCGCGGCGCGATCGCCCTTCATCGGGTTCAGGGGGACCAGGCGCAGGACACCGTGCATACCGTTCTGGTGCGAGACGAGGTGGAGATCCTCGGCGTACGCCTTCTCCGCGATCACGGGCGAGATGTCGAACCAGGATCCGCAGGTACTGAACGGGATGTCATGGACGGAGAAGGCCGGGCCGGATCGGGCGGCGGTCATGATGGCGTGACTCGTTTCTGGAGCAGGGAGGCAACAACGGGGGCTCAAAGCAGGTCCGGGGCCCATCGCGGCACCAGGCGGCTCAGTCCTTCACCGCACCGGCGGTCACACCGGCCGCGACGTACCGCTGAGCGAGAACAAGAATCACCGCGGCCGGCAGCGAGGCCACCACGGCGGTGGCCATGATGGCGTTCCACTGCTGGTTGTTGTTGCCGATGTAGTGGTAGATGCCGAGGGTGATCGGCTCGTGGGCGCCGCCGTTGACCAGGGTGCTGGCGAAGACGAAGTCGGACCAGGACCACAGGAACGCGAACAGGGAGACCGTGACGACGGCGTTGCGGCTCATCGGCAGCACCACGGACCAGAAGGTCCGCAGCGCCATCGCCCCGTCCATCTGCGCGGCCTGCAGCAGTTCGCCGGGGATGCCGGACATGAACGCCGTGAAGATCAGCACCGCGAACGGCACGGCCAGGGTGGAGTCGGCGACGATCAGGCCGGGAACGGACTGCAGCAGCCCGAGTTGCAGGTAGATGGCGTAGAAGCCCATCGCCATGATGATGCCGGGGATCATCTGCGCGGCCAGCAGCACGAAGCTGAGGATGCCGCCGCCGCGCGGGCGCAGTTTGGCGAGGGCGTAGCCCGCGGGGGCGGACAGGAGCACGGTCAGCAGGACGGTGCCGAGGCCGATGACGAGGCTGGTGCCGAGGTAGGGCAACTGCTCGTCGAGGACGGTGCGGTAGCCGGCCAGGGTGCCGTGCAGCGGCAGCAGGTCCGGTGGGCTCTTGCGCATGTCCTGGTCGCGGGTGAGGGACACGTTGAGCATCCAGTAGACCGGGAAGAGCATGATCGCGGTCAGTACGACGCCGATCGTGGTCTTCACCCACGTACGTCTGCGGATGCGGCTCATGACAGGGCCTGCTTTCTCTGCACCCGGACGTAAGCCAGGCCGAAGACGAGCGCGGCGACCACGAGCAGGTTGCCGACGGCCGCTCCCGGGCCGAAGGCCGGCAGGAGGTTGCCGAAGCCGAGTTGGTAGGACCAGGTGGCGAAGGTGGTGGAGGAGTCGGCCGGGCCGCCCTTGGTCATGATCCAGATGATGTCGAAGACCTTGAGCGTGTAGACCAGGCCCAGCAGCAGGGTGATCGCGGACACCGGGCGCAGCAGTGGGAAGGTGATGCTCCAGAAGCGCCGCCAGGCTCCCGCCCCGTCGAGCGCGGCGGCCTCGTACAGGCCGGCCGGGATGGACTGCAGACCGCTGTAGAGCACGACCAGGTTGAACGGGACGCCGATCCAGATGTTCGCGATGATCACCGAGGTCAGTGACCAGGACGGTGAGGTCAGCCAGTTGACCGGTCCGACACCGACGGCGTGCAGGACGGCGTTGACGACGCCGGAGTCGGTGTTGAGCATCCACGACCAGGTGGACGCCGACACGATCAGCGGCAGCAGCCACGGTACGAGGAACAGGGCGCGCAGGGTCGCGGAGAGCCGGAAGTTCTGGTTGAAGAAGACCGCGAGGGCGAGCCCGATGACGTACTGGAAGACCAGACACACGGCGGTGAAGAGCGCGGTGTGCAGCAGGGCCGGGGCGAAGGTCGGGTTGTCGAGGACGGTGCGGTAGTTGGCGAGGCCGGTGAAGGGTGCGTCGCCCTGGACGAAGGAGCGGACGGTGTAGTTGCGCAGGCTCAGGTCGATGTTGCGGTAGAGCGGATAGGCGTAGAAGAGGGCGAGGTAGAGGGTCACCGGGGCGAGGAATCCCCAGGCGGCCCACTGTGGGGAAGTCGGTCGGCGGCGCTTCCTGGTGCGGGCCGGGGGCGGGGCGGCGCCGGCCGCCCCGTTCCGGTCGTCCGCGGGCCGGTGGTCCGGCGGGCGGTTCGTCTGCTTCATCTGGTTCATCGGACTCATGTCACTTGGCCGCGGCCTGCGCCGAACTCAGTGCGTCCTTGGGCGACTTGGAGCCGCTGAGGGCGGACTGGACGGCCTTCCACATCTGCTCGGAGATCTTGGGGTACTTGGTGCCCAGGTCGTCACTGGTACGGCCCTTGGCGGCCTTGACGGCGTCGACCCACGCCTTCAGCTCGGCGTTCGCGGTCACCTGCTTGTCCTGGACCTCGCTGGTGGGGGCCACGTAGGACAGCGTGGTGTCGGTGTTGTAGAGGTTGTCGCCGCTGGTCAGGCAGGTCACCAGCTTCTGGGAAGTGGCATAGCGGCCGGTGTCCTTCTGCACCGGGACGGTCACGAACTCGCCTCCGGTGGGGGCCGACGCGTTGCCGCCCGTGGCCGCGGGGATGGGCAGGACGCCGTAGTCGAAGCCGGCCTTCTTGGCGTTGGCGAGCTGCCAGGTGCCGTTCTCGCTGAACGCGTAGTCGCCGCCGGCGAACTCCTGCCAGCTGGTGGTCTGGGTGTTGTTGAGCACCGAGTTGGGGGCGTAGCCCTGCTTCAGCCACTCCTTCCAGAGGGAGAGCGCGGACACGGCCTGGGAGGAGTCGAGTTCGGTGAGCTTGGCGCCCGAGCCCCAGAACCAGGGCAGGAACTGGAAGCTGCCCTCCTCGGTGCCGATCGCGGAGAAGGTGATGCCCTTCTTGCCGGCCTGCTTGACCTTCGCCAGCGCCGCCGTCAGCGACGTCCAGTCCTTGACCGAGGCGACGTCAACGCCGGCCTTCTTCAACACTGCCTTGTTGTAGTAGAGGGCCAGGGTGTTGGCGCCGATCGGCGTGCCGTACGTCTTGCCGCCCGACTGGCCGGCCGCGAGCAGGTTGGGGTCGACCTTCGAGGTGTCCAGCTTGTTGTCGTCGGTGGTGGTGAGCACGCCCGCCTCCGCGAGCGTGGACACCACCGGGTTGTCGACGATCAGGACGTCCGGCGAGTTGCCCTGCTGCGCCGCCAGCAGCGTCTTGTTGCCCAGGTCGCTGGTGTCGAACGCGGTCCGCTTGACCTTCACTCCGGCCTTGGTGCCGCACTGATCCAGCAGCTTCGCCCAGTCCGAGGTCTTGTCGAACTGCGGGTACGGGTCCCAGATCGTGTACGTGCCACCGCCGGCGCCCTTGGTGTCGGTGCTGCCCGAGCCGGAGGAGCAGGCGGTGGCGGAGACGGCCACGGCGAGCGCGGTCACGGCCGCGGCGGTCAGACGGCGCTGTCTGGAGGAGCTGTTCATGGCGAGGGTTCCTTTGTTCTGGGCATGCGGGTGCCGAGGGCACGGGTGGGTGAGGGCACGGGTGACGCAGGCCTGTCCCCTCTTGGCGAGGACAAGCGGGCAGGGCGAGGAGAAGCGGGCACGACGAACGGCGCTCTGCCGAACGGCGCTCTGCCGAACGGTGCGAACGTCCGGTGAAATGAGGCGAGTTGAGGAGTACTACGCGGGGTGCGGTCAGCGCGCGGTGACGGGCCCGGTGCTGGCCCGCAGGGAGATCGGCGGTGCGAGGAGATGGTGGCGGGGCGGGGCGTCGGGATGGTCGAGCCGTTCCACCAGCAGGTCGACGGCTCGCCGGCCCATCTCCTCCGCCGGTACGTCGGCCGCGGTCAGCTGCGGGGTCACCGTCTCCGCCCAGCGGCCGGCCACGACCCCGGTGACGGAGAAGTCACGCGGCACATGGCGGCCGGCTTGGGCGAGCCCCCGGTACAGGCCGCCCAGCGCGGCCTCGTTCAGGGTGACCAGGCCCGTGGTGGCCGGGTCGTCGTGCAGGATCTGTCCCAGGCAGGCCTCGCCGGAGGCCGCGTCGTCCCCGCAGCAGTACGTCCGCACGGTCAGCCCGCGTTCGGCCGCGGCCTTGGTGAAACCGTCGAGACCGCGTTGGGCGGACTCGTATCCGGCCCTCAGCAGCTGCTCGGGGCGGTTGACGAAGGCGACCCGGCGGTGCCCGAGGTCCGCCAGGTGGTGGACGCACGCCGCTGCCAGCGCGGTGTGGTCCAGGCCCACCCACCAGCCGCCTTCCGGGCGGGCGGTGCGGCCGATGGCGACGGAGGGGAAGCCCAGCTCGGCCAGGTGGTCGACCCGGTCGTCCTCGAGCCTGATCTCCATCAGGATCGCACCGTCGACCCGCCGCTCCCCCAGCAGCCGCTGGAACGAGCGGTCGCTGTCCACGCCGCTGGGCGAGAGCAGGACGTCGTAGTCATAGGCCGCGGCGGCCTCCACCACGCTGCCGATGAAGTCCAGCTGCATGCCGGTGTAGTGGTTGCCGGCGGGCGGGAAGACGAGGCCGATGGTGTTGGTGCGGCCGTTGGCGAGGGCGCGGGCGCTGGCGTTCGGGCGGTAGCCGAGCTCGTCGATGACCTGCTGGATCTTCCGGCGGGTGTCGTCCGAGACCGGGCGTTTGCCGCTCAGCGCGTAGGAGACGGTGCTCCGCGAGACACCGGCCCGGCGGGCGATCTCTCCGATGTTCACGGGCGGCTCCTTGCTCGAAAGTCTTGCTCTGACCTTGCTCGAACCGGTTCGACTTCTGAGTGGGGAGAGCACTCGCCGGATCGATCGTCGAACCGGTTCGCGTGAAGTGACGGTAGGAACGGACACAACGACTGTCAACACCTCAGACGAAACTTCCGCATCGACAGAAGGTCCGGATTTCTTCTGGTCGAGGGGATTGATGGCCAGGACTCCCGGTGTTAGCTTCCCCGAACCGGTTCGATGAAGTGATCCTTCCGACGTCCACGGGCCCCTGCCGGCCTCCCCTCAAGCACGGGTACCCCTCCCCTGCCGACGAGCCGCTCCCTACGCCGCATATCGCCCCTCATCGAATCGGTTCGACGCACATTCCCGAGGATTGAGGACGCAATCCATGTCATCCGCTGACAGATCCGCCCGGCGCCGGGCCCCGGCCGCCATGGTGCTGGCTCTCGGTGCGGGCCTGCTGGCCGCACCGGCCGTCCCCGCGCGGGCAGCCGATACGCCCCAGCCCGCCGCCCACTACACCTTCGACCAGGACGACCTCGCCTCCGGCCGGATCACCGACAGCTCCGGCAACGGGCTGACGGCGACCCTGGTGAACGGCTCCACCGCCCAGTCCGTCGCAGGCTCGGACGGCGGCAAGGCGCTGTCCCTGCCCGGCGGGGCACCCACCTCGGACGGCGCGTACGTCCGCCTCCCCCGCGAAGTGCTCGGTGACGCAAGCGACTTGACGGTCTCGGCCCGCGTGAAGTGGAGCGGCGACAAGTCGGCCTGGCAGCGGATCTTCGATCTGGGCACCGACACCACCAAGTACCTGTTCACGACGCCGTACAACGGCAGTGTGCTGCGCACCGCCGTGACCACCGGCTCAGGGGGCGCGGAGGCGCAGGTCTCCGGGTACGCGCCGCTGCCCGCCGACGGCTGGCGGACCGTCACCGTCACCCTCGACGCAGCCGCCCACCGGGTCACCACCTACCTCGACGGGGTGGCGGTCTCCTCCGCCGCGACGAACGTCAAGGCCAAGGACCTCCTGGACGGTTCGGCCACGGCGGCCGGCTACATCGGCAAGTCCTTCTACCCGGACCCCCTGCTCAAGGGCGCGGTCGACGACTTCACGGTCTGGCACTCGGCGCTCACCGCCGAGCAGGTGGCCGGCACCGTCGGGACGCTTCCCACCCTCGACCAGCTCTCGCAGACCTCCTTCGAAGTCCGCACGACGACCGGGACGGCCCCGTCCCTGCCCGCCGCCGTCCGCTCCTCCTTCTCCGACGGCTACGACCGCGACACCCCGGTCACCTGGGATGCCGTACCGTCCGAGAAGTACGCGCAGCCGGGCACCTTCACAGTGGCCGGAACCGCCGCCGGACGCGCGGTGAAGGCGACCGTCACCGTGGTCCGCGAGGGAGCCCTGACCGTCGACCTCGGCTCGGACACCGGCACGTTCCACGGCGGTGCCTCCGGCACCCTCTACGGCGTGTACGGGCCGGGCGTCCCCACCAACAACCTCATCGAGGGCATGGGCCTGCGCACCGTCTCCACCAAGGCGCAGGACGGCCCGCAGCACCCCGGCGCGGACGCGCTGGACGTGGTGAAGCCGCTGGCCGACTCCACCGACGGCGACGTGTACATCTACATGACGGACATCCACCGCGGCTTCCCGTACGAGTGGCCCGGCGCCACCCCGGCGGAGAAGCTCAAGCTCTACGAGGAGAAGATCGCCAAGCAGGTCGACCAGGTCCTCAAGCTGCCCAGGCAGTACCAGGACAACATCGTCTTCGTGCCGTTCAACGAGCCCGAGGGCAACATGTTCGGCACCGGCGAGTGGAGTTACGACAAGGTCAGCTGGCTGAACGACCCCAAGGACTACTTCGCCGCCTGGGACTCCGCCTACAGGCTCATCAAGGGCAAGATGCCGGACGCCCGGATCGCGGGCCCCAACACCAGCATCCTGTACGACCAGGTGAAGGGCTTCCTCACCCACACCCTGGCCGCCGGCACGCTCCCGGACGTCATCACCTGGCACGAGCTGAGCCACCCAGAGGCGGTGCGCGAGAGCGTGGCCAAGTACCGGGCATGGGAGAAGGACCTGTTCAAGGGAACCGCCCACGAGGGATCCCAACTCCCCGTCAACATCAACGAGTACGCCTTCAACTACCACACCTCCGTCCCGGGCCAGATGATCCAGTGGGTGTCCGCGATCGAGGAGTCCAAGGTGGACGCCGACATCGCGTACTGGAACATCGACGGCAACCTCTCCGACTCGGCGGTCCAGTCGGGCCGCGGCAACGGCCAGTGGTGGCTGCTGCACTCGTACGCCTCGATGAGCGGGCACACCGTGAAGGTGACCCCGCCGTTCCCCGGCCAGAACTACACCATGCAGGGCGTGGCCACGCTCGACGAGAAGAAGAAGCAGGCCCGGCTGATCTTCGGTGGCTCGACGGGCAAGGGCCACATCACCTTCGCGGGCATCCCCAAGAAGGTCTTCGGAGATCAAGTCCACGCCTGGGTGCGGGAGATCGACTGGAGCGGGCAGGTCGGCGACAACTCCGGCCCGAAGCTGCTGACGGAGACGAACCTGAAGGTCGCTGCCGACGGGACGGCCGTCGTGGACTTCGGCGACGGCACGCTGCCGAAGCTGAAGGAGTCCTCGGCGTACGAGATCGTCCTCAGCCCGGCCGGCAAGGCGAAGGGCACACAGTCCGCGCCCGTGCGCTGGCAGGGGTCGTACGAGGCGGAGGACGCGGCCCACACCGGGTCCGGCTACTCCAGGAACGGCCCCGAGGGCTCGACGGCCGACGTGTCGAAGTTCTACACCTCCGGCGGCTACGACGTCGGCGGCCTGCGCACCGGCTCGGACGTCACGCTCGACTTCGCCGTGGACGTCCCCGAGGACGGCACCTACGACCTGAGCGTCTTCGCCAACTCCCTCAACACCTTCGACAAGGTGAAGGAGCAGGGCCCCACCAATGTCTTCCTCCGGGTGGACGGACAGGCCGGCAGCGAGCAGGAGCTGTATCTGCCGCTCGGCTACAAGTGGGTGGTGTGGGACCACACCGACACCAAGGTGCATCTCACCAAAGGCAGGCACACCCTGACGCTCGCCGCGCAGAGCCTCGACGGCAAGCGCGCCACCAAGGGCGACGCCATCGTCGACCGCCTCACCCTGTCCCTGCCGGACCCGTCGGCGGCCACCGAGGTCCACGAGGGCGAACTGGCCTGGCTGGGCGGCGGGGCGCAGCCCGTCTACGACCTGCCGAAGCAGGCCGGAACCCCGGCCACGGGCTCGGGCGCGGCCCGGCTCGCGAAGGGCCAGACGGCCACGTTCTGGGTCTACTCCCCCGCCGACCGCGAGGCCACCCTCGACGTCGGCACCCTGGGCGCCGCGGACGCACGGCTGTCGGTCAACGGCCACGACGTCCTGCACGTGACCAAGTCCGGGCACAAGGCGGCCGTCTCCCTCTCGGGCGGCATCAACAAGGTGACGGTGACGGGGAGTTCAACCACCACCCTCGTCGACCGACTGAGGGTCACACCCACCGACGGCACGCTCAAGACGCGTACGTACGAGGCGCAGGACGCCAGGCTCGCGGGCTCGGCCACGCTGACCTCGCTGCCCCTGGCGAGTGACGGTACGGCGATCACCGGGATCGGCGGCGACCCGGGCAACGGCAACACGGCGACGTTCTCGGTCGCCGCGGACAAGCCCGGCCTGTACGCGCTGCGCATCCGCTACTCGAACCCCGAACAGTCCGAGGCCACCCACTACAACCCGGACCCGCTGGCCCGCCACGCGGACATCACGGTCAACGGCGGCACGATGCAGCGCGTCAGTTTCCCGCACACCTTCCACCAGGACAACTTCTGGGAACTGACCGTCCCGGTCCACCTCGAGAAGGGCCAGAACACCCTCACCTTCCGCTCGGAGGAACTGCCGAACTTCGACGGCACGACCTATGCCTCGGACACCTTCCCCGGGGTGCTGCTGCGCTCCCGCTACGCACCGCTGATCGACCGGATCGTCGTGGCGCCGTACGCGCGGGAGGTGCGATGAGTTAGGCGCCGGGCGCCGCGGGCAGAGTCCCGGTTCCGCCAGGGTTGGCGGAACCGGGCCTTCGGCGTTTCCGACGGGGTGCCGGTCGGCCGGGGCGGCGGCGCCGGATCGCAGACGGGCCCATGCCTGTGCACCGCCCTCCTCGCTGATGGACCGAGGTCAGAGGCGGCTCACGTCGTGCCGCGGACTTTCAGGCTCGGTGTCAGGACGATGGGGGGCGGCTGTTCACCTGCGAGGAGCTGGTCGACTTGGTGGATGGCCAGTTCGCCCAGCCGTCGCTTGTCGAGGTGGAGGGTGGTCAGTGGCGGGTCGATCAGATCGACGACGCTCAGCCCGTCGTAGCCGAGCAGTGCGCAGTCGTCCGGGACTTGGACCCCGAGTCGGCGGGCGGCCCGGAGCGCGCCGATCGCCACCAGGTCGTTGAAGGCGACCACGGCGGTCAGGTCCGGGCGCGCGGCGTACAGCGCCTCGAACCCGGCGGCACCCCCGGCCGGGGACTGTTCGGCCATGACGATCCAGTCCTCGTCGACCGGCAGCGCGTATTCGGCGGCGACGTCGAGGAAGGTCCGGCGCCGGACCAGCGGGGCGCTCAAGCACTCGCAGTCGATCAGGCCGATCCGGCGATGACCACGGTCGATGAGGTGCTGCAGCCCGGCCCGGATTCCCGTCGCGGTGTCGATGTGGACCAACGCGTGGTGCGACGAGTCCAGCCCGCGATCGACCAGGACCAGCGGCGTGCTGCCCACGTACGGCTCGAGCTGCGCGTCGGGATGGCTGATGTAGCCGACAAGGGCGTCGACCTGTTGGCCGAGTGAGCGGACCAGGGCCAGCTCCCGGGACCGGTCGTTCTCGGTACTGGCCACGAGCACCTGCCAGTCGCGTTCGTCCGCGGCCGCGATCACTCCTGCCACGAACTCCGGGAAGAACGGGTTGACCACGTCGGGGACGACGAGCCCGACGGACACGACGTCCGGGCGGACCAGCCCCCGGCCGAACCGGCTGGGCCGGTACCGCAGCTGCCTTGCGACATCGAGCACCCGCTGCTGGGTTGCCGGGTCGATCTCCCCCTTGCCGTTGATCGCCCGGGAGACGGTCTGATGGGACACGCCCGCCGCCTGGGCGACGTCGCGGAGCGTGACGCGCTTGACGGTTCTCGCGCCCCGCGCCCGCTGGTCTTCCGTTCCCCGCTGTCCGGCCACGCTGCCCACTCACTATCTGTTTTCTGTGCCGCCCTGTGTCCAAGTCAATCAGGTTCACCGGCCTTCCGCGCCATCCCCCGTCCGGCGGCGGGCGTTGACGGACTCTCCTCCCCTGGGCAACAATCACGTTACCGGTCACGTTAACGGTAACGGAGCAAGCGAAGGAGAGCACAGTGGCTTCATCGAGGGGCCCCCTACCGCACGAGCCCCACCCGGTGTTCCGTGGCGTGTTCAGCGGATGGCACGCAAAGGCCGGCGCCTTTTCGGCGCTGCCGGACGCACCTGTCGAGCCGGATGATCCGCAGCCCTGGTGGCGGCGACTGAAGGTTCGGTGGCAGAAGCCGAGCAGCGGTGGATCCTCACTCGGCCGGTACACGGCACGTCCCCGGGGCTGCCCTGCTCCCAGTGGGGACGGCCGGGGCTGACCGAGGGTCCCGTGGTTCAACGCCACGATGCCGACGCTGCTCGCCACGGCCGTGTCCCACGGCACCGCCACCGACCTGGGACCCGGAGTCCCCACAGCGACCCACATGGACCGCGCCGCCGACACGTCCTCGGCCACATCGCCGACCCCGACCTGTCACCCGCCGCGATCGCCCGGGCGGTGGGTATCCCCATCCGCCGCCTCTACGCGATCCCCCAGGCCGAGAACACCGCACCGTCCCGCCGGATCCTGGGACAGCAGCGCCGGGCGCGGCGATCACATCATGCAGGGCGGCCGCTTCCACAAGCGTCCGCAGCGCGAGGAGTACGAGCGTCTGCTCGCACCGACGGTTCAGGACAGGTCAACCTGAACACCGGCACACCGCCGTCCCCCGTGCTGGCGCGGGCGGGTACCGAGCCGTCCCCCGCACCCGGCTCGGGTCGGGCCCAGC
The DNA here is from genome assembly GCF_053593775.1 of Streptomyces sp. NPDC002092. Lineage (NCBI taxonomy): Bacteria > Bacillati > Actinomycetota > Actinomycetes > Kitasatosporales > Streptomycetaceae > Streptomyces > Streptomyces sp. NPDC002092. Next base: position 211,118 of record NZ_JBSFDG010000011.1, on the reverse strand, counting down.
CCAGGGGGCCTGCGCTTCATCGTCCCGTACGCGGATGGCCACGGTCGCGGCATGCACCCGTATCGCGCCGATTTGCGGTAGACGCTCGCCGGTTCATGCCGAGCCGCCGCGTGACGGATGATCTGGCGCAGTTGTTCATGGGAAGGCATACGACCATGCGCGCCGACGCCCTCGGCAGCGACCATGAATACGAAGGCCCCGCCACGCTGAACACGACCGGTTCAGCCCACGACACCCCCCGAGGAGCCCTGAGATGATCTTCATCACGGCGAAGTTCCGTGTCCTGCCCGAGCACGCGGACGAATGGCCGGAGATCGCTGCCGAGTTCACCCGGGCGACACGCGCCGAACCCGGCTGCCTCTGGTTCGACTGGTCCCGCAGCATCGACGACCCGGCCGAGTATGTCCTCGTGGAGGCCTTCCGCGACGACGCGGCGGGCGCCGGGCACGTCGGTTCCGAGCACTTCCGAACCGCCCAGAAGACACTGCCGCCCTACCTCGCCGAGACCCCGCGCATCATCAACGCGACGATCCCCCAGGACGACTGGTCCCTGCTCGGAGAGATGGCCGTTCCCCGGCCCGCTGAGGGGTAAGGGCAGCTCAGTTGTCGCGAAGCAGGTGACCGAAGCCGGTGAGCATGGCCCGTAGGCCGGTGTCGAAGGAGCGCTCCGCGCGCGTGTGGTCGGTCGGGGTGCGATCGAGTACGGCGCTGAGGTGCGGGGCTGTTTCGCGGGTGACGTCGGAGACCATGACCGGCGGGGAGACCAGGTCGAGGGCCGAGCCGAGGATGAAGCTCTCCAGGGCGTTGACCAGGGGCATGACCTGGGCTTCGGCGAACCCCGCGGCGAGCAGCAGTTCGGCGATCTTCTCGTACATGGCGTGCATGAAGGGCTCGGCGAGCGGGGCCACGGCGAGGAGCGGCACCGCGCCGGGGTGAGCGGCGAACGTGGCGAGGTAGGAGCGGGCCCAGGCCTCCAGGGCCTGCTCCCAGGGCTGGGACCAGTCCTGGTCGGCGCCGCCGGTGGTCAGCGCCAGTTCCTCGCGCATGAGGGAGATGATCTCGGCGCGGCCCGAGACGTGATGGTAGAGCGCCGAGGGAGCCACCCCGAGGGCGCGGGCCAGGGCGGGGATGGTGAGGGTGCCCTGCTCGTCGGCCAGGCGCAGTGCGGCGGCGCCGATGCGTCGCCGGTCCAGCAGCGGGGTGCGTGGCCGTGGCACGGCGACTCCTCGTCTCGTGTGTGCGGGAGGGCGGGCCGCTCGGGCTGCCGTACCCCAAACATTACCGAATGACTTTCAGTAAAACTCTTCCGCTCCGTTGCGGTGACCCCTACATTACCGGAAACCGAATGCCATTCAGTTAAGGGATTCGGACGTCGTACCAGGTCGCAGGAGGGCACTGCCACGCCATGCATGCAGACATCGTCTTCACCGGGGGAACCGTCCGCACCGGGGACACCGACGCCCGCTGCCACGAGGCCCTCGCCGTCACGAACGGCCGGATCAGTGCCCTGGGCGCCGAAGCGCTCGCCCTGCGCGGTCCTGGTACGGCCGTGGTCGACCTGGAGGGCGGGGCGCTGCTGCCGGCGTTCGGCGACGGCCATGCCCATCCGGTGCTCGGCGGGCTCGGGCTGCGCGGGGTGCCCGTCCAGGGGTGCGCCTCCGTCGAGGAGAGCGTCGAAGCCGTACGGCGCTGGGCCGAATCGCACCCCGAGGCGGAGTGGATCACCGGCGACGGCATCGACCCCTGGCTGGCACCGGACGGGCTGTTCGACGCACGGTGGCTGGACGCCGCCGTACCCGACCGCCCGGTGCTGCTGCGCACGTCCGACCACCACACGGCCTGGGTGAACAGCGAGGCCCTGCGGCGCGCCGGGTACACGGCCGCCACCGCGGATCCCGCGGGCGGTCAGATCGTCCGCCGGGGCGGCAGTGACCAACCGCTGGGCACGCTGCGCGAGTTCGGCGCCCTGAACCCCGTACTCGCCCTCGTTCCGAAGCCGTCCCACGCAGAGCACGTGGACGCCCTGCGCGAGGCCGCCGCCCGGTTCGCCGCCGCCGGGGTGACCTGGGTGCAGGACGCCCTGGTCACGCCGGACCTCGTAGACGTCTGGATCACCGCCGCGACCACCGGAGAGGGCCTGCCGGTCCGCGCCGACCTGTGCTTCCTCCTGGAACCCGGCGGCTGGCGGGAGCGGATCGACTGCTTCACCTCCGACCGCGAACGGATCGAGGGCGCGGCGCCCGGACTGCTCACCGCGCGGAGTGTGAAGTTCTTCGCGGACGGAGTGATCGAGGCGGGCACCGCCGCCCTGCTGGAGCCCTACGCCGACTGTCCCCACTCGCACGGTATGTCCACTTGGTCACCCGCAGAGCTCGCCGAGGCCGTCGTCGCCGTGGACGCGCTCGGGTTCCGACCGCATGTGCACGCCATCGGGGACGGCGCCGTGCGTTCCGCCCTGGATGCCATCGAGGAGGCCGGCCGTACGAACGGAACACGCGATCGGCGCCCCGTCATCGCCCACGCCGAGCTGATCGATCCCGCCGACCTGCCACGTTTCGAGGCCCTCGGCGTGATCGCCAATCTCCAGCCGCTGTGGGCACAGTGCGACCCCCTGATGACCCGGCTGATCCTTCCCCGGATCGGCGCGGAACGCGGCCGGCGGCAGTACCAGATCGGCTCCCTGCTCGCCTCCGATGCCCGCGTCGCCTTCGGCAGCGACTGGCCGGTCACCGCCCACGAACCACTGCGGGGCATCGCCACCGCAGTCACCCGCCAGACCCCCGAGGGAACTCCCGAGGGCGGCTGGCTCCCCGAGGAGCGGATCGACACCGCGACCGCACTTGCCGCCTACTCCGCGGGCTGCGCCCACCAGGCGTTCGAGGAGAAGGACTGGGGCGCGCTGCGCCCCGGTATGCGCGCCGACCTGGTGCATCTGGCCGCCGACCCGGTCACCACCGCACCGGCCGACCTCGCGCACCTGCCCGTCCTGGGCACCTGGCTCGCCGGCCGCCGCACACACGAGGCCGGCATCTCCACCCCTTCGCGTGCCGCAAGAGGCTAGGCGTACGGTCAGTACGCCGACGCCACGGCCGGCTCGCGGGTCAGGGGCATCCCCGCTCATCGCCTCGATCACACCGCCACCGGAGACCTCATGACCGAGCCCCTCGTCCCCACCGCACCTCAGCAGCCCCCACAGACCGCCGGGACCGACGCGAGCAGCCACCTGCGGCGCGGCACGCTCGGCCTTGCCGACATCGTGTTCTTCGTGGTGGCGGCGGCCGCGCCGCTCACCGTGATGGCCGGTGTCGCACCACTGGCGATCCTCTTCGGCGGCATCGGCGCCCCGGTCGCCTACCTGGCGATCGGTGTCCTGCTGTGCCTGTTCGCGGCGGGCTTCACCGCCATGACGCCGTACATCCGCAACGCGGGCGCCTTCTACTCCTACATCACGCGGGGGCTGGGGCGTCCGGCCGGGCTCGGCGCGGCGCTGCTCGCGGTGTTCTCCTACAACGCCCTGCAGATCGGCGTGTTCGGCGCCTTCGGGTTCTTCGCCGCCGGCACGGCGGGCGACCTGCTCGGCGTCGACCTGCCGTGGTGGGTCTACGCCTTCGCGGGCGTGGCAGTCGTCTGGTTCCTCGGCTTCCGCTCCATCTCTCTGGGTGCCAAGGTCCTGGCCGCGCTGCTGATCGCCGAGACCGCCGTCCTGGTGCTGCTGGCGGGCGCGATCCTGCTCAAGGGCGGGGCGAGCGGCCTGAGCCTGGCCTCCTTCGCACCTTCCCACGTGTTCATCTCGCAGATGAGCGCGCCCCTGGGGCTGGCCGTCGCCGCCTTCACCGGTTTCGAGGCCACCGCCATCTACCGGGAGGAGGCTCGCGACCCCGACCGCACCGTGCCCCGCGCCACCTACGTCGCCATCGCCTTCCTCGGCCTCTTCTACACCTTCGTCGTCTGGGTGATCGTGCAGGCGTTCGGCAACGACGGCGCGGTCGGCGCGGCGGCCAAGAACCCGGCCGAGATGTTCTTCACCGCCATGACGCAGTACGTCGGCACCTGGGCCACCGACCTCCAGCGCATCCTGATCATCACCAGCCTGCTGGCCTCCCTGCTCGCCTTCCACAACGCCATCACCCGCTACGGTTACGCCCTCGCCACCGAGCACGCCCTGCCCACCTCCCTGGGCCGCATCCACGCCCGGCACGGTTCCCCGTGGATCGCGGGCCTCGTGCAGAGCGTCCTGGCGGCAGCGACCGTGGCCGTGTTCGCGGCGATCGGAGCCGACCCGTACAACCAGTTCCTGCTGTGGGTGAACACCCCGGGTGTGGTCGGCATCCTCGTCCTGCAGCTGCTGGCGGCCTGCGCGGTCGTCGCCTTCTTCCGCCGCAACGACCCGCAGCGCGGCGAGGGACGGCTGCGCACCCTGGTCGCCCCCGGCGCCGCCGCTGTCCTGCTCGCCGCCGCCACCGCTCTGGTCTGCACCCGCCTGAACCTCTTCACGGGCGCCGGCCCGGCCGTCAACTGGTCGCTGGTCGCCCTCACCCCGGCCGTCTTCCTCATCGGCGTCGTCCTCGCCGCCCGGATGCGCCGCACCCGGCCCGAGGTCTACGCCGGGCTCGCCACCACCGACGTCGACTGATCACGTCCGGCCGAAGTCGCCCACGACGGCGCCCTGGTACCAGGCCGAGGCCGGGTACCGGGGCGGTGTCGTCCGTTGCCCCGATCAGAACTGCGTAAGGTGATTCGGTGGGTCCCCGTGCCGAGCCGACGCGGCACCGCGTGCGTCCCGCTGGGGAGCGGAGCATGAGCCCCGCCGACACGGCATGATCAATGGATGGAAGCCGTGGAAGACCCGACAGGCGGTGGCGACGTGGATGAGCAGGCGGACATCTCGTCGGCGAAAGACGCTGCGAACGACCCGCTGGTGCTCGCGTTCGGAAGGCTGCAGGGGGCGGCGAACCGGCTGGAGTACATCCTGGGGCGCGCCCTGGAGGAGGAGTGCGGGATCAGCCACCTGATGTTCGAGGTGCTGCTGATCCTGGGGCGGGCGGGCGAGCCGGGCCTGTCGATGCGGGCCATCGCCCAGGAGCAGGTACTGACCACGGGCGGCGCCACTCGCCTGGTGGACCGGATGGAGGCCGCCGGGCTGGTGGAGCGCGCCGAGGATCCCGGCGACCGGCGCGGCCGACTGGTGCGCCTCACGGAGTCGGGCGAGCAGACCGCGGTGCGCGCCTCCCGGCTGCACGTGGAGAACATCCGCCGCTACTTCCTGGCTCCCCTGCCGGCCGAGGATCACGAGCGGTTCGCCGAGGACCTGCGCATTCTCAGCCACTCGGCCCGGGACGTACTGCCGCGCCTGCCCTGATAGGCACCTGAGGCCGCACCAGCGGGGCGCGTGGTCGGCGTCACACGTGCGAGGAAATATCTGACGAGTCAGTTACTGTTTTCTCAGGCAAGACGCTCGCAGTCGGCGGGCGCACCCTCTCCTTGCCGAGGTCTTCGATGAAGCTGGTCTACGTCTTCGACGCCTATTGCGGTTGGTCGCACGGGTTCTCCGAAACGCTGCTCGAGGTCGTCTCCCGTCACCCCGACCTCCCGGTCGAGGTGGTCTCCGGCGGCCTGTTCACCGGGGCGCGCCGGGTGCCGATCCGGGAGTTCGGTCACGTCCGGGGCGCGAACGCCAAGATCGCCGAGGTGACCGGCGCCGAGTTCGGCGCGGCTTATGAGCGACTGGTCGCCGACGGTTCGTTCGTGATGGACTCGGAGGCCGCCGCGCGCGGTTTCGCCGCCCTGCGCCAGGCAGCTCCGGACCGCGCGGCGGAACTGGCCGCCGCGCTGCAGGGTGTCTTCTACGTCGACGGCCTCAGCCTCTCCGACCCGGCCACCTACCGGAAGGCCGCCGCCAAGGCCGGGCTGGACGCCGAAGCCGTCGTCGCCGTCTTCAAGGGCGCCGCATCGCAGCAGGCCGCCGAGACCGACTTCCGTCGGGCCGCCGAACTCGGCGTCACCGGCTTCCCCACGCTCTTCGCCGTCGACGACGACCACGTCACCCCCTTGGCCTACGGCCGCGCCGACGCCGACGAGATCGACCGGCAGCTCACCGCCCTGCACGGCTCCTGATCGCCTCCCCCGCCCCCACCCCGCCCACTCCCCTCAAGGAGCCATCCATGAGCACCCTGTCCTTCAAGGTCCTCGACCTGGACTTCCCCGCAGGCAGCAAGAACAAGACCGCCACCCTCGTCACCGGCGAGAACGAGGCGCTGCTGGTGGACGCCGGCTTCACCCGGGCCGACGGCCACCGCCTGGTCGCCGAGATCCTCGACTCCGGCAAGACCCTCTCCACCGTCTTCGTCTCCCACGGCGACCCCGACTTCTACTTCGGCGCCGAGGCCGTCGCCGACGCCTTCCCCGAGGCGAAGTTCGTCGCCACCCCGATCGTCGTCGAGCACATCCGGCACTCCTACGAGGGCAAGCTCAAGGCCTGGGCCGCGCTCGGCCCGAATCTGCCCAGCCGCCTCGTCGACATCGAGCCCTTGACCGGTGACCTCACCCTGGAGGGCCACCGCTTCGAGCTCCAGGGAGGCCCGGCCGGGCTGCCCGACCGCCACTACCTGTGGCAGGCCGAGCACCGCGCCCTGCTCGGCGGCGTCCTGCTCTTCCAGCAGGAGCACGTCTGGGTCGCCGACACCCCCACCCCCGGCGACCGCGCCGCCTGGATCGACCTGCTCGACGAAATGGCCGCGCTGGAGCCGCAGCTGGTCGTCCCCGGACACCGCCTGCCGGACGCGCCCGCCGACGCCTCCGCCATCGCCGCCACCCGCGAGTACCTGCTCGCCTTCGAGGAGGAGCTGGACAAGGCGGCCGACGGCGCCACCCTGACGGAGGCGCTCATCAAGCGCTACCCGGGCAACGGCATGCAGATCGCCGCCCAGATCGGTGCGAAGGTCGCCAAGGGCGAGATGAAGTGGGGCTGACGATGAGCGAGTTCGCCACCTCCACCGCACCGGCCGACGTCGTACGCCGCCAGTACCTGGCCTCCGCAGCCGGTGATCTGGAGGCCCTGCGCGCCACCCTCGCCCCCGACGTGGAGTGGACGGAGATGGCCGGCTTCCCGCTGGCCGGCACCTACCGCACCCCCGGCGGGGTCACCTCCAACGTCATGGAGAAGCTCGGCAAGGACTGGGACGGCTGGACCGCCCACGACGACACCTACGTCGTCGACGGCGAGAACGTCGTCGTCCTCGCCCGCTACACGGCCGTCAACAAGGCCACCAGCAAGCCGATCGACGTCCGCGTGGCGCACCACTTCGTGGTCCGCGGCGGCCTGATCGTCCGCTTCGAACAGTTCGTGGACACGGCGCTCGTGCTTGAGGCCATGACGCCCTGAGGCAGCCCGAGGTGGCCGCGGCCGTGGTTCAGGCCGTGACCGCCTCGTACTGTGGGCGGCCTGTGGTGCGGTAGGTCTGGATGGTCAGCCCCTTCGGGGTGGACCGCAGGTCGACCAAGTCGCGATCAGGGTGCCCGCCGCCGATGGTCAGACCCGCCGAGAGGGCCGATTCCGGCCAGGTCGACGGCCAACTCCCCCAGGCGGTCCTGCTGTTCGCCCTGTCGAGCACCGGTCGAGAACCCGACCCGCCCGGTCGGAAAGCTGCCCCCGCAAACCACCGTCACAGGCATGGTTCGGCCACAAAGGGGAAAATGCTATTCCATTAGTGGTATTTACGGCACTTCGGAGCGGCGCGCCGCGTCCGGTTCGCGCCCCGAGGCGCACCCCCCGACCCTGCCGGCCTGAAGAACGGCGCAGGTATGAACAAGGGGGACAGCGAGTCCGCAGGAAGACCGGTCGCCGCCTGGCGCAGGCAACGTCGCCGTGCGCGGCAGACCCGTCGGCGCGCCCGGCTGCTGCGCAAGGCGGCACGCGAGGCGATGCCCTGGTGGCGCAGGATGCTCCCCACCTGGCGCATGGTGCTCAGCAGCCTGCTCACCGTGGTGCTGCTCACGGTCGCGGCGTTCTTCGCGCTGTACGTGATCGTCCAGGTCCCCGATCCCAACGCCGCGGCGGTGAGCCAGAGCAACGTCTACTACTACGCCGACGGCACCGAGATCGGCCGTACGGGCGCGGTCAACCGCGAATCGCTGCCGCTGTCGGAGATCTCCGTCGCCATGCAGCACGCCGTGGTGGCCGCGGAGGACCGTACGTTCTACTCCAACCAGGGCGTGGACGCCCGCGGCATCCTGCGTGCGGCCTGGAGCACCGTGACCGGCAGAGGGGTGCAGGGCGGTTCCACCATCACCCAGCAGTACGTGCGGAACTACTACCTCACCCGCGAGCAGACCCTCGACCGCAAGGTCAAAGAGGCCATCATCGCCATCAAGGTCAATGAGACGCAGAGCAAGGACGCCGTCATGGCCGGGTATCTGAACACCAGTTACTTCGGCCGCAACGCCTACGGCATCCGTGCCGCTGCCCAGGCGTACTACGGCATCCGCGCCTCCCAGCTGAGCGTTCCTCAGAGCGCCTACCTCGCCGCGCTGCTCAAGGCACCCAGCAGTTACGACGTCTCCACGGCGGCCCCGGCCCTCAGGGCCGCGGCCGTCGCCCGCTGGAACTACGTCCTGGACGGCATGGTCGACCTCGGCTATCTGGGCAAGGACCGGCGCGCCGCAATGGTCTTCCCGACGCCCATGCCGCCTCGGCCCACCCCCGGTGTCGGCGGCCAGGCCGGATACCTCATCGACATCGCCCGCAAGTACCTGGTCGACAACAACCTCGTCGACGAGGCCACGCTCGGCTCGGGCGGCTGGCAGATCACCACCACCTTCGTGAAGAAGGACCAGCAGGCGCTGGTCGCCGCGGTGAAGAACGGCCTGCGGGAGCTGCCGGGCACCCGTAAGGCCAGGTCCATCCGGGTCGGCGCGGCATCCGTGGACCCGTCGACGGGACGGATCGTCGCCGCCTACGGCGGACCCGACTACGCCGTCCGTCCCTACGACGACGCCGTCCGGCACGACCTCCAGGTCGGCTCCACCTTCAAGCCGTTCGACCTCGCGGCCGCCCTGCAGAACCACGCCACCACTCAGGACGGCCGTGCCATCACTCCCGGCACCCGCTACGACGGCACCAGCCGCCACTGCGTGCAAGGCCTGCCCCGCGGTCTGCACTACTGCCCGCCCAACGAGGACGACCGTGACTACGGCCGAATCAGCCTGCGTACGGCGATGATGAAGTCCGTCAACGCCGTGTACGCGCAGGAGGGCGCGGACGCCGGACTCGCCCGTGTACGCAAGGCCGCCGTCGCGGCCGGACTCCCCGCCGACACGCCCGACATGGGTGCCACGCCCGCCCTGACCCTCGGCGTGGCCACACCCAGTCCGCTGGACATGGCCGGCGCGTACGCGACCTTCGACGACCACGGCCGGCACATCGCCCCCTGGGCGGTGCAGAAGCTGACCCGCGACAACAAGGCGTACGACCTGCCCGGTCACGACGCCACCCGGGCGTTCTCCCGCGCCACGGCCGACCAGGTCACCTCGGTGCTGAAGGGCGTCGTCAGCCCCGGGGGCACCGGCTATCTGGCCACCGCTCTCGGCCGACCGGCCGCCGGGAAGACCGGTACGACGGACAACAACCTCTCGGCATGGTTCGTCGGCTACACCCCCGAACTGACCACATCGGTGGCCATGTTCGCCGAGAAGCCCACGGACCACACCCGGATCTCCCTCGGTGACGCCGCCGGCATCAGCAGGGTCAACGGCGGCTCCTACCCGACCCGGATCTGGACGGCGTACATGTCCGCCGCGCTGAAAGGCCGACCGGTGGACGACTTCCATCTCCAGTTGCCCGCGCAGACCGACAGCCCGCAAACCGCGGCCAGGCCGCACCCCGCGACCCCTCCGAGCCACACCACGACCCCCACTCAGACGGCTCCCGGCCCTACGGCGACCACGCCCACGCCGCCGCCGAGCACGCCCCCGGCGACCACGGCTCCCCCCACGCCCACCCCGAGCGGGACCGAACCACCCACACCCACGGACCCGCCGTCGCCCCCTGCAACGTCACCGAGCGGGCCCAGCACCAGTCCGCCACCCTCCTGACACCGGCGCCTCACGGCCGCTTCGGCGGCTGGATCCACCCCAGGGACCGCTCCACGGCCCGCTTCCAGCTGGCGTACTCCCACTCCCGCCGTCCGGGGTCCATGTCCGGCAGCCACTGGCCGGCCATGTGCCAGTTGCGGCGCAGCACCCGCAGGTCCGGCCAGTAACCCGCCGCGAGCCCCGCCGCGTAGGCGGCACCCAGCGACACCGTCTCGTGGACGAGCGGACGTACGACGGGAACGTCCAGCACGTCGGCCAGGATCTGCATGAGCAGATGGTCGGAGGTCATGCCGCCGTCGACCTTGAGCTGCTTCAGGGCGAGCGCGGAGTCGGCGTTCATGGCGTCGACGACCTCGCGGGTCTGCCAGCCGGTGGCCTCCAGGACGGCCCGGGCCAGATGCCCCTTGGTGATGTACGAGGTGAGGCCGACGATGACGCCGCGGGCGTCGCTGCGCCAGTGGGGTGCGAACAGCCCGGAGAAGGCGGGGACGATGTAGCAGCCTCCGTTGTCCTCGACGGTGCGTGCCAGGGTCTCGATCTCGGGGGCGCTGTGGATCAGGCCCAGCCGGTCGCGGAACCACTGGACGAGCGAGCCCGTGACGGCCATCGGGCCTTCCAGGGCGTAGACCGTGGGCTGGTCCGCGATCTTGTACGCGACGGTGGTGAGCAGCCCGTGCTGGGAGCGCACCAGGTCGGTGCCGGTGTTCATCAACAGGAAGCTGCCGGTCCCGTAGGTGCACTTCGCCTCTCCGGGCGAGAAGCAGGTCTGCCCGAACAGGGCTGCTTGCTGGTCGCCGAGGGCGGCAGTTATGGGCACGCCCGGCAGGAGCGAGCGGGCCTCGCCGTACCGCTCTGCCGAGGACCGGATCTCGGGCAGCATCGAGCGCGGCACGCCGAAGAAGTCCATCAGGGCTTCGTCCCAGGTCAGCGTGCGGATGTCCATGAGCATGGTGCGGCTGGCGTTGGTGGCGTCGGTGATGTGCAGGCCGCCGTCCGTGCCGCCGGTGAGGTTCCAGATCAGCCAGCTCTCGATCGTGCCGAAGAGCACCTCGCCGTCCCGGGCGCGCTGCTCCAGCCCCTCGACGTGGTCAAACAGCCAGCGGATGCGGGGTGCGGAGAAGTAGGTCGAAGGAGGCAGGCAGCAGTGTTCGAGGAAGAACTCGTCTCCGGGCTGTGTTCGCAGCTCGTCGACGAGCGGGGCGGTGCGGGTGTCCTGCCAGACGATGGCCCTGCCCAGCGGGGCCCCGGTCCGCGGGTCCCAGAGCACCGTCGTCTCGCGCTGGTTGGCGATCCCCATGGCCGAGATCTGTCCCGCGTCGATGCCGGCGTTCGACAGGGCCTCGGGTACGACGCGCTGGAGATTGCGCCAGATCTCGACGGCGTCGTGCTCGACCCAGCCCGGCCGCGGGAAGAACTGCTGGTGCTCCCGCTGGGCGACCGACACCAGCCGTCCGCTGTGGTCGAACAGGATGCATCGCGTGGAGGTGGTGCCCTGGTCGATGGACATCACATACCGCTCAACCATGATCGGCCCTCCCTTCCGATGTGTCGCGGAGGTGCTGGGGGCCTACCAGCGGGCCGCGCCCAGGTCTCTGGAGATCGCACGTGCCGCCTCCCGCAGCACGGTGATCAGGGCCGGCTGAGGCCGGCCTTTGGTGTCGCAGATCCGCTCGACGGCGCCGGACACCCCGATCGCGCCCACCACCAGACCGCCCTGCCCCCGGATCGGCGCGGCGATTCCGGCTTCGCCCATGCTCATTTCCTGCACCTCGGCGCCCCAGCCGAGATCCCGTATCTCGGCCAGCGCACGGTTGATCTCCTCCGGGTGGACCAGGGTGTGCCGGGTGTACGGCTCCGGTGGCTCCTCCAGCAGGGCGTCGACGGGCGTGGCACCGAACGCCAGCAGGACCTTGCCGAGCGAGGAGGCGTGCAAGGGCAGCAGTGCGCCCACGTCCAGGGTCTGGAGGGTGTCGTCCGGCCGGAAGACATGGTGGATGACGAGCACCCTGCCCTCCAGGGGCGTGCCCAGGCGTACGGCCTCGCCGCTGCGGGCGGCCAGGGCGTCGGCCCAGTTGATGGAGCGCGAGCGCAGTTCGTTGACGTCGAGATAGCTGGTGCCCAGGTGCAGCAGAGCCGCCCCGAGCTGGTACTTTCCGGTAGCCGGGTCCTGCTCCACGAAGTCCACATGCTGCAGGGTGCGCAGGATTCCGTGGGCGGTGCCCTTGGCCAGCCCCAGCGATGACGCGACCTCGCCCAGCCCCATTCGACGGGATCCGCCGGCGAGCAGGCGCAGGATCGCCGCCGCTCGCTCTATGGACTGGACTGGGCCGGCCATGAAGCGATGGTAGTCCGACTCTTCCCGGTTTGGGACTGCCGTTCGGTAATGCCGACCGATGTTCATTGACTGGCGGAATTTCCCTCCTTAGCGTGCCATGACCACGCCCGGTCTGCCGCCCCCGCACTTCCCCGAGGAGGAAACATGCCAGCAGCGCAGCTCGACGCCGCGCCCCGCGGGGAAGCCGAACACGTCTTTCCGCTGCCGCACGCGCCCGGGGCCGTCTCGGCCGTCCGCCGACACATCCGCACGATTCTCACCGACTGGAACCTGACCGCGGACCTGACCGAAGACGTGCTGCTGGTGGCCTCGGAACTGCTCACCAACGCCATCGTCCACGCCCTGCCCCCGGCGACGCTGAGCCTCTCGCGCAGTGGGGTGGACAGGTGTGGAGGCGTACGCGTCGAGGTGACCGACATGGGGCCGGTGGGATCGGCGGGGCTCCCCCCTTCCGCCGTCGACCCGGACGAGCACGGCCGGGGTCTCGGCATCGTCACCGCGCTGGCGACCCGGTGCGGCGTACACGTGCACTCGGGCGGGACGAGTCGGTGGGCGGAGCTGCAGATCGGGCGGGGCTGAGGCCGCCCTTCATTGCAACGCAACGTTGCATTCGACAGCACTGTCATTGCATCAATTTACCGCCTCTCACCTGGGAACTCGCCTCTATCGAGATTGACGCAAACCCGAATGCAACGTAGCTTTCGGTGAACGCCAAACACGTCATATCTTGAGCTGAGGCATAGCCATGAGCGAATCTCTCCACACGGTCACGACGCTGCCCACGGCGCGTCGGCCCGGCTGCCCCTTCGACCCCCCGGCCGAGTTACTCGACGCCCGCCGACACGGACCCATCAGCCGCTTCACCCACGTCGGCGGCAGACCCGGCTGGCTGATCACCGGATACGACCTGGTCAGGTCCGTACTGGCGGACTCGCGGTTCAGCTCGCGCAAGGAGCTTCTGAACGTGGGCGACTTCGAGGTTCCTCCGCCGCCGCCCGGCGAGTTCCTCCTCATGGACGAGCCGCAGCACGGGCGCTATCGCAAGCCGCTGGTGGGGAAGTTCACGGTACGGCGGATGCGGCTGCTCACCGAGCGCATCGAGCAGATCACCGCCGACTGCCTGGACGCCATGGAGAAGGCGGGACCCCCGACGGATCTGGTGACCGCGTTCGCCAAGCCCATCCCCACCATCGTCATCTGTGAGCTGCTGGGGGTGCCGTACCAGGACCGGGCTTCCTTCCAGAAGCAGATCGACACGTTCATGGGGGGCGAGACCAGCGAAGAGGAGCTGATAGCGGCCTACACCGCGACCCAGGAGTACCTCGCCGAACTGGTGGCCGCCAAGCGGGCGAACCCCACCGACGACGTGCTCAGCGAACTCACCGACAGCGACCTGAACGACGAGGAGCTGCGGGGGATCAGCTTGATCCTGCTGGCCGCCGGATTCGACACCACCGCGAACATGCTGTCCCTCGGCACCTTCGCGCTGCTGCAGAACCCGGCGCAACTGGCCGCGCTGCGCGCCGACCCGGCACTCACGGACCGGGCCGTGGAGGAGTTGCTGCGTTATCTGAGCGTCGCCAAGACGTTCATGAGGACGGCCCTCGAGGACGTCGAGCTGGGTGGCCAGACCATCGAGGCGGGGACGACGGTCGTCCTGTCGTACAACACCGCCAACCGTGACCCCGAGCGCTTCGCCGACCCACACGTGCTCGATCTGCAAAGGCAGGACGTCGGCGGGCATCTGGCCTTCAGCCACGGCATTCACCAGTGCCTGGGCCAGCAGTTGGCCCGTGTCGAGATGCGGGTCGCGTTCCGAGCGCTGGTCGAACGCTTCCCCACCCTGCGCCTGGCCGTACCGGCCGAAGAAGTCGCCCTGCGCCCGGAGACCGCGGACATCTACGGGGTGAAGAGCCTTCCGGTCACCTGGGACAAGGAGTAGCCATGGCGACGACGCACCTGCGCATCGACCGTGAGCGCTGCATCGGGGCCGGGATGTGCGCCCTCACCGCCCCCGAGGTCTTCGACCAGGACCCCGAGGACGGCCGCGTGCTCCTGCTGCACCCCGAGCCGACGACCGCCCACCGCGCGGCCGCACGGATGGCCGCCGGCGTCTGCCCCTCGGGGGCGATCACCCTGGGTGAGCCGGAAGACGGCGGCTCCTGAGACCGAGACGGCGTGCGCGCCCGAACCAAGCGCGTCACGCGAGCCAGCGGGCAGCGGCCTCGTAGGTGGTGGCGGGGCTGCTGTTGAACGCGATGGCCGCATCGGGGGCGTGCCGCCGAATCAGGTTGATCACCTGCTCCAGGAGTTCAACCTGATCGTCCGAGTGCCGCAGGCCACCGCCGACGGTGACGCACTCCCACGGGTGGGCTCGCAGCGGAGCCCCGACGACGGCCTCTACGTCGTCACTTCCGTCGAGGCCGATGAGGCAGGTCTCCACGCCCACCGCGTGTTCGGCGAACCTGGCCAGTCCCGCCTCGATGGCCTTGGCCACCGGCTCGGGATTCCACGGCCCGGGCACCCGGTAGGGATCAAGCCCGATGACGAGGACGCGGGGTGAGGCAGCGGAGTCCATGTCCGGACGATAGGCGACCGGGCTCGGCGTGGACCTGTGCCACCACGGGCCCCGAAGGGCCATGACATGCTTTGAGGGACCGAAGGGAGCCGCATGGCCACCGGGGACGACATGGACTCCCTCGACGAGGCGACCAAGGTGTTCATGGCGGCGCGGCCCCAGCTCTTCGGCATCGCCTACCGCGTGCTCGGCAGCACCGTGGAGGCGGAGGACGTACTGCAGGAGGCGTGGCTGCGGTGGCAGCACACCGACCGCGCCGCCGTCCGCGAGCCGAGGGCGTTCCTGACCACGGTCACCGCCCGTCTGGCGATCAACCTCGCCCAGTCCGCCCGGGTGCGGCGCGAGTCGTACACCGGCCCCTGGCTCCCGGAGCCGGTCGACACCGGCGCGGATCCGCATCTGGGCGCGGAGCGGGCCGAGGCGCTCGACCTGGCGGTGCTCTTCCTTCTGGAGAAGCTGAATCCGGTGGAGCGGGCCGCCTATGTGCTGCGGGAGGCCTTCGACTATCCGTACCAGGACATCGCGGAGATGCTGGAGACGAGCGAGGCCAACACACGCCAGCTGGTCAGCCGTGCCCGCAAGCGGCTCTCGTCGGACCGCCGGCGGCCGGTCAGCGCCGCCGCGCACCGACGGCTGATGGGGGTCTTCCTCGCCGCCGCGCAGACCGGCGATCTGTCCGTGCTGGAGAACGTGCTCACCGAGGACGTGGTCAGCTACTCCGACGGCGGAGGCCTCCGCGGGGCGTCCAGGATCCCGGTCGTCGGCCGGCTGCACGTCTCCAAGTACCTCGCCGCCTTCGCCCCGCGGTTCTGGCCCGAGAAGGGCATCCGCTGGGTCGAGGCCAACGGCGGCCCGGCCGTGCTCATCGAGGCCGACGGGGTGGCCGTTGCGCTGCTCGCCCTGGAGGTCTCGGAGCGCGGCGTCGAACGCATCATGTGGGTCATGAACCCACAGAAACTGGCACCGTACGTGGCATCCCTGGACGGCGGCGGCACGCTCTCCGGGTGAACATTCCGGCCGTCCCGACGAGATTCCCGCCCTGCTGGAAGAGATCTCGACCGCAGGAAAACTCGCCGAATGAGCAGCTGTCACAAAAGCAGGCTCTGCCCTGTCTCCTCTGGTGGAGGCGTCTCGTACAGGCGCCTCGTACAGAGATCAGGGAAACCCGAGAGGAATTCCGTCATGAAGGTCGTAGTGATCGGTGGGACCGGGCTGATCGGCTCGAAGGTGGTCGCCAGGCTCGGCGAGCACGGGCACGAGGCGGTCGCGGCCGCGCCCAGCACCGGCGTCAACACGCTGACGGGCGAGGGGCTGGCCGATGTCCTGCAGGGCGCGTCGGTCGTGGTCGACGTCTCCAACTCGCCCTCGTTCGAGGACGAGGCGGTCATGGAGTTCTTCCGTACCTCCACGACGAACCTGTTGAAGGCGGAGACCGAGGCCGGCGTCGGGCACCACGTGGCGCTGTCCGTGGTCGGCACCGACCGCCTCCAGGGCAGTGGGTACTTCCGCGCCAAGCGGGTCCAGGAAGAGCTGATCAAGGCATCGGGCATCCCCTGTTCCATCGTTCACGCCACCCAGTTCTTCGAGTTCGGGAAGGGGCTCGCCGACGGGATGACCGAGGGCGACACCGTGCGGGTGCCCGACGCAAGGATCCAGCCCATGGTCTCCGACGATGTGGCCGCGGCCGTTTCCCGCACCGCCGTCGGCGCCCCCGCGGGCGGTGTGGTGGAGGTCGGCGGCCCCCAGGCGTTCCAGCTCGAGGAGTTCATCCGCATGGCCCTCGCCGCCCACGACGACCCTCGCACGGTCGTCACGGACGCTCAGGCGACGTACTGGGGTGCGGAGTTGACGGAGAACACGCTGCTTCCGGGGCCGGACGCGCACATCGCCGAGACCCGGTTCGCCGACTGGCTCGCCCAGCAGAAGTAGGCGTCGGTTCCCCGCGCCGATCGGCCGGCGTTGGCGGCATCGGAAGCGCGCAGGTAGAGCTCGGTCCTGGACAGGGAGGCCAGGTCGTCGTCCTGCTGCCTGCCCCGTCGGCGCGCGGTCAGCTGATGGACTTCTCCGCGCGCCCCGCCGCGGCGGGAGTTCTTGGCGCGGGCTCCTTCGACGCTCTTCCGCAGGGCGTCCATGAGGTCGAGGACGTTGGTGGCGTCCGACGGCTCGTCCTCGCCGACGACCTCCTCGCCGCGCCGCTCGGCGTCGACCAGGTGCAGCCCTTGACGATGCCGCCCGTGTCGACCTCCTTGCCGGTGCGCTCGTTGACGCGCTTGTTGCGGATCCGGTCGGAGGTGCCGCGCTGCAGCTGGTGGAAGTGGACCGTGCGGTCCTCGATCGCCGTTGACAGGGCCACCGGAACGGTGACCAGCCTCAGCGTCACCACTCCGACCCAGACGGGTCGCTCCAGCACCTCTCACCGCACCTTTCGCTTCTTGTCCTGGGTGCTCCCCCGCTCCGGCCCGCTCAGACGCTCGACCTGGGCGGCAGCGGATTCGGCGCGGCGGCGGCCCTCCCGCACCTGCCGGTCGGCGGCGCGGGCCTGCTCGCGTGCCTTCCGCGCGGCCGACTCGGCCTGACGGTGTTCGCTCTCCAGCCGCTTGATCTCGCCGGCCAGCTCGGCCAGACGGTTTTCGAGTTCGTCGGTGCGGGCCTGCGTGTCCTGCGCCTGCCGGTCGGCGGCCGCGGCCTCCTCCTGGCGGGCGGCGAGGTCGCGTTCGGCCTCCTCGGCCTGCTGCCGGGCCTGCTCGAGCCGACGGCGCTGCTCTTCCCCCGCCCGGCTGCGGTCTCTCGCGGGCCGGGCCGGTCCAGGCTCGCGAGGACGCGGGCGCGCTCCCTCGGCGGCCGCCGGAAAGCCGGCGACCTGGTCGAAGGCTTTGACCAGGCGTCCACCGGCCCACTCCCGGGCGGCATCCGGGTTGGCGAGCACGGCATGCAGGATGGTCTCGACCTCGCGCTGGACGCCCTCGCCGACCGGGTGCCCGGCCTGGGAGGTCAGCCGGCGTGCCTGCCGGGAGAGCGCGTTGATCAGGGCGTGCTGCTGACGGCTGAGTTCCCGCAGCTGCGCTCCGTCCAGGTCGCGGTGTGCCTGGCGCAGGCCTTCGCCGAGGCGCAGCAGCGCGTCGGTCTCCTCCGGCTGATCCCGTACGAGGAGGTTGCTCGCCCAGGCCGAGAGGCTGGGACGGCGCAGCTTGCTGATCTCCCCGGCAAGGGTGCGGTCACCGGCCTTGCGGGCCTCGGACGCACGGGCATCGCGGGCCGCGGTGAAGTCCTCCGGCTTCAGCGCGTACAGCTCGCCCGCGACCGTCTCCAGGTCCACCGCGTCCCTCCGTGCCCGACGTCCCTCGGTGCTCGACGCCAAGGGACGAGTTTCGCCGTTTTCCAGCCTTATGCCCCGATCCGTACGGCGCCGGGTCCTTGGGGTCGTGATCCAGCCGGCCGTTCCGGCGCTCTCGGGCGGAAGAGTTCCCGTTCCTGCGCGCGGTGCTTGAGTTCGCCGCAGCCGGTCACGGGAGATCCAGCAAGGCACGCAGCGGAGCCGACGAGTGCGGGCCGGAGCGCCAGAGCAACGCCTTGGCGTAGGGGATACGGGGGGTCACCGGCACCACGGTGATCCGAGGATCGCCGGTGAGTCCCCGGGCCGCGCCTGCCGCGAGGGCGATGCCGACACCGGCGGCGACGAGTTCCAGTTGCAGCGCGACATGGTTGGTGGCGTAGGCGGGCCGGAAGGGCACCTCGGCCTCCTCGAAGGCCGTACGCAGACGGGGGTACAGACCGCTGTCCGAGCCGTAGGTGATCAGCGGGGCGGCGGACACCTCGTCCAGGGACAGCGTCGCCGCTCGCGCCTGCGGCTGGTCGGAGGCGACCAGGGCCACGATCTCGTCCCGGACGAGGACCCGGTGCCCGAACCCCGGGTCGAGCCCCTCCAGCGGGACGGCGACGAACACCGCGTCGAGGGAGCCCTGCCGCACCTGGGGCACCAGGCTGGCGCTCGCCCCCTCGACGAGGCGTACGCCGACCCCGGGATACAGCCGGTGGAAGGTGCCCAGCAGGGCCGGGAGACTGCTGCTCTCCACGCCGTCGGCCGCTCCGATGGAAAGGGTCCCGGTGAGCAGTCCGGAGCGCGCGGCGAACTCGGCCTTCGCGGCGGCAACCGCCCCCGTCACCGTCCGGGCATGCGGCACCAGCGCCTCGCCGGCAGCGGTCAGCCGGACCGTACGGGAGTCCCGCTCGAACAGCGCCTCGCCCAGCTCACGCTCCAGGGAACGAATCTGCTGACTGATGGCGGGCTGGGCGACATGACAGCGGGCCGCGGCCCTGGTGAACGATTTTTCCTCGGCGACCGCGAGGAAGTACTGCAGCGTGCGCACCTCCATGACCTCAGTGTATTCGGAATTCTTATAACTGGGGGAAGAGCTAGGTCTTTGACCTATGAATCCCCGCTCGGCACGCTGGAGGCACAGCCCAGCTCCCCTCACCCGAACAAGGAGTTCTGCCATGCCCCTGGTCCGCATCGACCTCGTCAAGGGCCGCAACGAGACCCAGGTCCGCGCTGTCGCCGACGCCGTCCACGCGGCCGTCGTCGAGGTGCTGGCCGTCCCCGAGCGCGACCGCTTCCAGATCATCACCGAGCACGAGGCGAGCCGGATCATCGCGCTCGACGCCGGCCTGGGCTTCGAGCGGAGCGACGACACCGTGCTCATCCAGATCTTCACGCAGGCCGGTCGTTCGACCGCCGTCAAGCAGCAGCTCTACGCCGCCATCGCCGACTCGCTGTCCAAGCTGGGGGTGGCCGGGGAGGACGTCTTCATCGGGTACGTCGAGAACACCCCGTCCGACTGGTCCTTCGGCTTCGGGCGCGCCCAGTACGTGGAGGGCGACCTGGGAATCCCCGCGGCGGCATAGGCCGGAGTGCTCTGATCGCCCTGCCGAGTCGAGCAGTTGGCCGACGGGAATCACGTACCCTTCGCGGCGTGAAGGAGATAGTGACGTATCTCGAAATGACTGCCCCTGACCAGCTCAACCCAGCCGCTCCGGTACCCGGCCTGGTCCTGGGGCCCCTGGACCGGCACTCACCACTGGTCGTCGACATCCAGGCCGAGATCGGCGCTCCCTATGGCTGGAAGAGCGCGAGCCGCAGCAGCGAGGAATGGCTCGTCTGGTTCGCCGAGGCACCGGACAGGACGTTCTGGTTGCTGTCCTTCGAGGGAGCACCCGCAGGCCTGGTCACCTGCGATCTTCATCCGGACGGCGAGACGGAGATCGAGACCTTCGGGCTGTTGCCGAAGTTCGTCGGCAAGGGCCTGGGAGGATTCGCGTTGACGCTCGGGGTTCGGCAGGCGTGGGAGTTGGATCCCTCGGCGAACAGGGTCTGGCTGCACACTTCGACGCTGGACCATCCCCACGCTCTGCCCAACTATCACCGTCGAGGTTTCCGCCCCTTCAGGACCGAGGAACGCGAGCGCGACTGAGGAGACGGGCAGCCCCCCTCCCAGACCGGTCACCGG
Organism: Streptomyces sp. NPDC002092; assembly: GCF_053593775.1. Classification (NCBI taxonomy): domain Bacteria; kingdom Bacillati; phylum Actinomycetota; class Actinomycetes; order Kitasatosporales; family Streptomycetaceae; genus Streptomyces; species Streptomyces sp. NPDC002092. Next base: position 190,612 of record NZ_JBSFDG010000011.1, on the reverse strand, counting down.
CCGGGTCGGACACGGAAAAAAGGGTCTTCACAGGCTCTCGCCTGCGAAGACCCTTCACACCGTCGGGACGACAGGATTTGAACCTGCGACCCCTTGACCCCCAGTCAAGTGCGCTACCAAGCTGCGCCACGTCCCGGTGCGCTTCCCGCGGTGAACCGCGTGATCGCGCGGACAGCACTTTACCCCACGTGCGGGGCGGTACCGAAGCGGGCCGGGGGCGCGGGACAATCGGGCCCATGGGCAGTACGGAACGCAGGAGCGGCGCGTCGTCGGGCCGGGTGGCCGCGGCGCGGGACCGGGACGGTGAGGGGCGGGCGCGCAATGCCCGGCCGCGGGACGGGCTCGGGCGGCCGCTGCCGTACGACGCGGACGGGGTGGCCCGGCAGCCCGAGGGCGTGGTGCGCACCCCGGAGCAGAGCGTCGTAGAGGCGCAGGAACTGCTGGACGCCGGCAAGCCCTTCCATGCGCATGAGGTGTTCGAGGATGCCTGGAAGTCGGGGCCGGAGGAGGAGCGGGAGCTGTGGCGGGGGCTGGCGCAGCTCGCCGTGGGGCTCACGCATGCAGCCCGGGGGAATGTCACCGGTGGCGCACGGCTGCTGCGGCGGGGTGCCGGGGCCGTCGAGCAGTGGGCGGCGGAATCGGGGCGGCAGCGGCCGTACGGGATGGATCTTGTGCGCGTGGTCGGCTGGGGGCGTGCGCTGGCGGACGACGTGGAGAGTGGTGGCGGGGCCGTCGACGCCGGGGCGCGGGCGCCGCGGTTGCGTGGGCGAACCTCGAAGGACCAGTAGGGCCTGCGGCTTCCGTACCCGCTCGGTACGGATGCGGTGTACGGACTGTCAGTGGGGTGCGGCAGACTCGGGGTGTGCGAAAGATTCATGTCATCGGTATCGGCGCGGGCGACCCCGACCAGCTCACCCTGCAGGCGGTCAGGGCGCTGCGGAGCACGGACGTGTTCTTCATTCTCGACAAGGGCGAGGTGAAGGACGACCTCACCCGCCTCCGCCGGGACATGCTCGACGCACACATACCGGACGGGGCGTCGTACCGGGTGGTCGAGGCGCGGGACCCGGAGCGGGACCGGAAGGCGGGCGGCACGGCCTACTCCCCCGCCGTCGGGGACTGGCGCAGTGCCCGTGCCGACATCTATGAGCGGCTGATCGCCGAGGAACTGGGCGCGGACGAGAGCGGCGCGTTCCTGGTGTGGGGCGATCCGGCGCTGTACGACAGCACGATCGGGATTCTGGAGGAGGTACGGGAGCGGGGTGCCGTCGAGTTCGACTACGACGTCGTGCCGGGCATCAGCAGCGTCTCCGCGCTCGTCGCCCGGCATCGCACCGGGCTGAACCGGGTGGCCCGGCCCGTTCAGATCACCACCGGACGGCGGCTCGCCGAGGGCTTCCCGGAAGGCGTGGACGACGTGGTCGTGATGCTGGACGCCCACCAGACCTTCCGGCAGTATGCCGACGAGGACATCGACATCTACTGGGGCGCGTACATCGGCACTCCGGACGAGATCCTGGCCTCCGGGCCGATCGGTGAGGCCGCACCGCGGATCGAGCGGCTGCGGGCCGAGGCCCGGGAGCGCAAGGGATGGATCATGGACACGTATCTGCTGCGCAGGCATCCCGGGGAGCAGTAGGGCGAAGGCCTGCGCCGTCGGTCCGGCCGCCCTCACCAAGGCCGCGACCAGTCCGGAGGGCCTGCACAGGCCACTGGCGGCCACCGCAGCCCCGATCATCCAGGCCCACGCCGACCCCATCCAGACCGTGTTCCTGTGGACCGTGCCGGTCGCGGCCGTCGGCTTCCTGGTCTCGCTGTTCCTCAAGCAGGTCGGGCTGCGCGACGGCTACCGCAAGGGCTCCGCCGACATGGGCGAGGGGTCGCGTCACCGCACGGCGCCGTCACGGGAGACGGTCACCCCCGCTGCCTGAAAACGGGGTGCTCCGCGGGGCGGACGGTCGCCATACTCGCCCCATGTCCCCCGCACCCGTCCGCTTCCACGACACCCGCCGCACGGCGTACGACTTCGCCGGGTCCGCCCTGGTGCGCTGCCCGCGCTGCGAGCGCGTCGCCCACTTCGAGCGGCGCCCGGGCCGGGCGGCGGACGCTCGGGGCCGGACGTATCCGGAACGGCGTCTGGTCTGCCGCTCCTGCGGCCTGTCCCGCATCGACACCGGACCGCACTGTACGGCGCGGCGGCCCGGGCAGGGCTGTTGCAGGCCGGCCCTGTGGCTGCGGGCGGAGACCAGGCACGGTGAGCTGTGGGCGTACAACCTCGAACACCTCGACCTGATCAGGCGGTTCGTCGCCGCCGATCTGCGGGAGCGGGCGCCCTGGTACCACACCGGGCGGAAGATGACGCTGGTCGCGAGGCTGCCCGCCTGGATCAAGAGCGCCAAGAACCGCACCGAGGTGCTGCGCGCGATCGACCGGCTGCGGGCCTCGGTCACATCTGGCTGAGACCCAGCCGGGCGAGGGCCTGCGGCACGTCGGGGACGGCGGTCACGCCCTCCGGCAACGGCGGCCTGCGTACCACCACGACCGGCAGCCCAAGTCCGCGGGCGGCCGTGAGCTTGGCGGCCGTCGCCTCTCCCCCGCTGTCCTTCGTCACCAGGACGTCGACCAGGTACTCGCGCAGCAGCGCCGTCTCGTCGTCCACCGTGAACGGCCCGCGGGCCAGCAGCACTTCCGTGTGCGGCGGCATCGGCGGCTCGGGGGCCTCCACGGACCGTACGACGAAATGACGGTCCGTCAGGTGGGCGAAGGCGGCCAGGCCCATGCGTCCCGTGGTCAGGAAGACGCGGGGGCCGAAGCGCGGCAGCAGGTCCGCCGCCGCGGCCAGGGACGGGACCAGGTGCCAGCGGTCCTCAGGGCCGGGCTGCCAGCCCGGCCGGCACAGGACGACCGCCGGGACGCCGGTCGCCGACGCGGCCTGTGCCGCGTTCGCCGTGATGGCCTCGGCGAAGGGGTGCGTGGCGTCCACGAGGGCGTCCACGCGCTGCTCGCGCAGCCAGTCGGCCAGGCCCTCCGCCCCGCCGAAGCCTCCGACGCGCACGTCCCCTGCCAGCGCGCCCGGCCGGGACACCCGCCCCGCGAGTGAGGTCGTGACGCGGACGCCGGGATGTGCCGCTAGGGCGGCGGCCAGTTCGCGGGCCTCGGTGGTGCCGCCGAGGATCAGGACGTGGGGGGACATGGGTGCGAGCGTACGAGGTCGGCGATGGGCGCGGTTGCGGGGGGGGATGCGGGACGGCCGCCCGGTGGGGTACCGGGCGGCCGTCTTGTTCATGCGCTCAGCCCTGGCGGGCCTTGAAGCGGGGGTCCTGCTTGTTGATCACGTAGACCACGCCCCGTCGGCGGACCACCTGGGCGCCGGGCTTGGACTTCAGCGAGCGCAGGGACTTGCGGACCTTCATGGTTCTGCTCTCCTCGGGTAGCGCGCGGGACCGCGTCAGTGACGGGTCGCCGTGGGGCGGCCGTAGCGGCGCTCGAAGCGCTCCACCCGGCCGGCCGTGTCCAGGACCCGCGACCTGCCCGTGTAGAAGGGGTGGGACGCCGAGGAGATCTCGACGTCGATCACGGGGTAGGTGTTGCCGTCCTCCCACTCGATCGTCTTCGAGGAGTCGGCGGTGGAGCGGGTCAGGAAGGTGACGTCCGCGGTGCGGTCACGGAAGACCACATGGCGGGAGTCGGGATGGATGCGGGGCTTCATGGGGTTTTCCTTTCCGGGACCGCGGCCGGAGGGTGGTCCCTCAAGGCCGCGGCCTGGTCGTCGCGGGCTGCTTCAGCGCTCCTCGCGGAACTCGACGTGCGCGCCGGCCACCTGGTCGTACTTACGCAGGACGAGTCGGTCGGGGTCGTTGAGGCGGTTCTTGCGGGTCACGTAGGTGACTCCGGTTCCGGCCGTCGACTTCAGCTTGACGACGGGGCGCGCGGTGCTGCGTGCCATGAGGTTCTCCCTTCGCCCACGCCACGGATTCATGATCCGAGCATGTCAATCACAGCCGGTCCAACAACGTCTTCGGCCATCGCATTCCCGGGGCGGCGGGCGGTGCGCGGTTATCTTCCAGGCATGGAGTCAGTAGGTGAGTCCGTGAGTGGGTCTGGGCGTGAGTCCGTGCGTGCCGTTCTCATCGACATCGACGGGGTGCTCACCGTCTCGTGGGAGCCGTTGCCGGGGGCGGTCGAGGCGTTGCGGGAGATCCGGGAGGCCGGGTTCGGGGTCGCGCTGGTCACCAATACGACGTCGCGGACCCGGGCGTCGATCGCCGGGACCTTGCGGGAGGCGGGGTTCGCTGTGGAGGCGGAGGACATTCTGACTGCGCCCGTGGCCACCGCCGGGTATCTCGCCGAGCAGTGTCCGGGGGCGCGGTGTGTGCTGCTGAACAGCGGGGACATCCGGGAGGATCTCGACGGGGTCGCGCTGCTCGACCCTGCGGATGTCGACCCTGAGGATGTGGGGAGCGTGCCGGATGTCGTGATCGTCGGGGGTGCCGGGCCGGAGTTCGACTACGGCGCCCTCAACCGGGCCTTCGGGTATCTGCAGCGCGGTGCGCGGCTGGTGGCCGTACACCGGAATCTGTACTGGCGTACCGAGGCCGGGCTGCAGCTCGACTCCGGGGCGTTTCTCGTCGGGCTGGAACAAGCCTCCCGGACGGAGGCCGAGGTGACAGGGAAGCCGTCGGCGGCGTTCTTCGAGGCGGGGCTCGCGCGGCTCGGGGTGGGGGCGGGTGAGGCGCTGATGGTCGGGGACGACATCGAGTCCGATGTGCTGGCGGCGCAGCGGGCCGGGATCACCGGGGTGCTGGTGAAGACCGGGAAGTATCTGCCGGAGACGCATCGGGATGCGAGCGGTACGCCCGATCACGTCATCGAGTCGTTCGCGGATCTGCCGGGGCTGTTGCGGGGTTCGGCCAAGGAGTAGCTCGGGTCAGCGGAGCAGCAGCTGCAGGCCGCCCACGATCGTCGCGGCGATCACTAGTTGTTCGAAGAGGCGCTGGTTGATTCGGTTCACAGCCCATTTGCCGAACAACGCGCCGGGTACGACGAACACCGCCAGTGCGGCGTCAAGGAACAGTGAGCGGCCGTCGATCAGGCCGAGGCCGGCACTGAAGGGCAACTTCGACACGTTCACGATCAGGAAGAAGAATGCCGAGGTGCCGAGGAAGCCGAGCTTGCGGAAGCCCGCTGACAGCAGGTACATCGACATCACCGGGCCGCCCGCGTTGGCGACCATCGTGGTGAAGCCGCCGAGCACGCCGTACGAGCGGGCCTTGACCCGGCCGGACCTCGTGGCCACCGAGTCCGGTTCCTCCTCGGCCTCCGCCGTGCGCCGCCGCCACACCGTCACGGCCGCCATCAGCAGCAGGATCGCGCCGATCGACGTCCGTACGATGCCGTCGTCGGCCCACATCAGGAAGAGGGTGCCGACGACCACGCCTGCCGCGACCGCCGGGAACAGCCGCCACAGCGTGGGCCAGTGGGCGTGCCGCCGGTAGGTGAGGACGGCGAGGACGTCGCCGACGATCAGGATCGGCAGGAGTACGCCGGTGGAGGCGCGGGCGGGCAGGACCGCCGCGAAGATGGCGAGGCTCACCGTGTTGGCGCCGCTCACGGCGGTCTTGGAGAAGCCGACGAGGAGGGCTGCGCAGGCGAGGGCGGCGAACTCCCAGCCGGTTATGTGCCAGAGCGTCATCGTGTTCATGCGGGGACCGATGCTATGCGCAGGCAACTGGGCGTGTAAGTACCGTCTCGCTGGTTGGCCCCGGCGGTGGTGCGGCCGCTGCTGGGGGCTGCCGCCCCCAGAGCCCCGCTTCGGCCTGAACGGCCTCGTCCTCAAACGCCGGACGGGCTGAAGTGCATCGCCCGGCGGCCAGGCAGCGCCCCGAAGGGGCGCGGGGCTGTGTCGATATGCGGCTCCGCCGCGTGGGCGCGACCAGCCACGACGACCCCGCAGACAAGCACGGCGCAGACAAACACGGCGCGCCCCTCAGCACATATGGCAGGCGGCTCAATGCCGCTCCACCAGCACCGCACTCCCCTGCCCCACCCCCACACACATCGTCGCCAAGCCCCGCTCCGCCCCCGTCCGCCGCATCCGGTGCAGCAGCGTCGTGAGGATCCGCGCCCCGGAGCAGCCCAGTGGATGGCCCAGGGCGATCGCGCCGCCGCTCGGGTTGACCAGGTCGGGGTCGATGCCGAGCTGGTCGACACAGGCGAGGGCCTGGGCGGCGAACGCCTCGTTGAATTCGGCCTCCTGGATGTCGGCGATGGTCCAGTCGGCGCGGGCCAGGGCCTTGCGGGTGGCGGGCACCGGGCCGATGCCCATCACGTCGGGGTGGACTCCGGCCGAGGCGCCGGCGACGTAGCGGCCCAGGGATTCCAGGCCCAGGTCGTTGAGGGCTTCCTCGCTGACCAGGAGGAGGCCGGCGGCGCCGTCGTTCATCGGGGAGGCGTTGCCCGCGGTGACCGTCCCTTCGGCGCGGAAGACGGGCTTGAGGCGGGAGAGCTTCTCGTACGACGTGTCCTCACGGATGCATTCGTCGGCGTCGACGAGCACGCCGTCGGGGCGTTCCACCGGGAGGAGTTCGTCGTCGAAGTGCCCGTTCTTGCGGGCGTCCGCGGCGCGTTGGTGGCTGCGCAGGGCGAACTCGTCCTGGCGTTCGCGGGTGATGCCGTAACGGTCGGCGACCTCCTCCGCGGTCTCGCCCATGGACAGCACGCCGTGGAGGTCCTTCATCGCCCGGTTGACCAGGCGCCAGCCGAGGCGGGTGTCGACGGTCTCGATGCGGTGCGGCAGGGCCTCGTCGGGGCGGGGCAGGACGAAGGGGGCGCGGCTCATCGACTCGGAGCCGCCCGCTAGGACGATGTCGGCCTCTCCGGCGGCGATGGTGCGAGCGGCCGTCGTCACCGCTTCCAGGCCCGAGGCGCACAGCCGGTTGACGGTGGCGCCGGGGACGGATTCGGGGAGGCCGGCCAGCAGGGCGGCCATGCGGGCGACATTGCGGTTGTCCTCGCCCGCCTGGTTGGCGGCGCCCCAGTAGACGTCGTCGATGCGCGCCGGGTCGAGGGCGGGGACGTCGGTCACGAGGGAGCGGATCACGTGCGCCGCGAGGTCGTCGGGGCGCACGGAGGACAGGGCTCCGCGCAGCTTTCCGATGGGGGTGCGGCGGGCGGCCGCGAAGTGGACGGGGCGCACGACAGGACTCCTGACCGACGGCACACTTAATTAGCGCTGCTAGTTTTGGAGTGTAGACCGCTGCCGCGCCGCCTGGGAAGATCCCGGAAGGTCACCCGGCCACCGGGCCCCCAAGAACCAGGACCTTCACCGACGCAGCTGGAGGAGACATGGCCGACGCCCGCGAGCACGTCCTCACGGGGAGCCACGGCTCGATCGCCGTACGCGAGTGGCCCCGGGAGCGGCCCCGGTACGTGGCGCTGGTCGTGCACGGCTATGGGGAGCACGCCGGCCGGTACGAGGAACTGGCCGGCGTGCTGGTCGAGCACGGAGCCGCGGTCTTCGCGCCCGATCATGCGGGGCATGGCAGGTCGGCCGGCGAGCGGGTGTTGGTCGAGGACTTCGAGGACGTGGTCGGGGACGTCCACCTCGTGGCGGAGCTGGCACGGTCCGCGCACCCGGGGCTGCCGGTCGTGGTGATCGGGCACTCCATGGGCGGGCTGATCTCGGCCCGTTATGCCCAGCGCTACGGCGACGGGCTCGCGGCGCTCGTGCTGTCCGGCCCGGTGATCGGCGCGTGGGAGCTGCCGGGGCAGCTGCTCGCGCTCGACGAGATCCCCGACACGCCGATCAGTCCGGCCTCGCTGTCCCGCGATGCGGCGGTCGGGGCGGCGTACGTGGCCGATCCGCTGGTCTGGCACGGTCCGATGAAACGGCCGACCGTCGAAGCGTTCGCCCGGACGCTGGAGACGGTCGCCAAGAGCGGTGACGTCGGCCGGCTGCCGCTGCTGTGGCTGCACGGCGACGACGACCGGCTGGTCCCGCTCCCCGGGAGCCGCGTCGGCGTCGAGCAGCTCAGCGGAGGCAACCTCACCGAACGGATCTACCCCGGCGCCCGGCACGAGGTGTTCAACGAGACCAACAAGGCCGAGGTCTTCGCGGATCTGTCCCGGTTCCTGGACGGTGTGCTCACGGGCTGAGACGGCGCGGGGTGGCCCCGCCCCCTGTTTGCGGCACTTCGCCACGGGCACCCGAGATCGCGTGGAGTGACCGCAATGGCTGGAAGGAGAAGCTCCCTGATGACTGCGGTGAAGAGCACACTTCCCGAACCGGCCCGCAAGATCGCCGGTGAAGCGCTGCAGAGCACCCTCGTGGATCTTCTCGGGCTCTCACTGATCGCAAAGCAGGTGCACTGGAACATCGTGGGCCCGCGGTTCCGCTCGATCCACCTTCAGCTGGACGAGGTGGTGGCCACGGCCCGTACGTACGCCGACACGGTCGCTGAGCGCTCCTCGGCGCTCGGCCTGCCGCCCGACGGCCGGCCCGAGACGATCGCGGCGGCCTACACGCTGCCGGGTCCGAAGGACGGCTGGGTGCGCGACACGGACGTCGTCCAGCTGATCGCGGACGCGCTGGAGGCGGCGATCGGACGGCTGCGCGAGCGCATCGCCGCGACCGCCGAGCCGGATCCCGTCACCCAGGACCTGCTGATCTCCCTCACCGCGGAGCTCGAGAAGCAGCGGTGGATGTTCGACGCGGAGAACTGGCCGCGCGAGGACTGACCCGTCGACGGCCGGACCATGCACGAAGATAAGGCATGCACGTACGGAAGGGGCACTCGATGACCGACGCCCTCGAACTCGACGCGCTGTGGGACGACTTCCACCGCGCGGTGAACATGACCTCCCAGGAGCTCGCCGCCTGGTTGCGGGTGAGCGACGCCGACGAGAACACGGAGCCGCTGCCCGAGCAGGCGGGCTCGCCCACCGGGCAGCACGTCCTCGCGATCCTGCAGAAGCGGCGCACGGACCTCACGGACGACGACATCCGTGTGATGTACGAGGTCGTGGACACGGTGACGGAGGAGTCGGACCCGGAGAACGAGCCGGAGGCCGAGGACACCGACCGCCGGCACCGGCTGATGACGATCGGCCATGACCCGCTGAAGCCATGAGCGGCCAGAAGGACGTCGTCCGCGAACTGGTGCGCGCACATGGGCAGACGTTCGCCGAGGAGGCGGGCATCACGCTCAAGGACACCCCGCAGCCGCTGTACCGGCTGCTGGTCCTTGCGCTGCTGCTCAGTGCCCGCATCCGCGGGTCCATCGCGGTCGACTCCGCCCGCGAGCTGTACCGGGCGGGGCTGCGCGACCCGCGCCGGATGGCCGAGGCCGACTGGCAGCAGCGGGTGGACGCGCTGGGCCGGGGCGGTTACCGACGCTACGACGAGCGCACCGCCACTCAACTCGGTGACGGCGCCCAGCTGTTGATCGAGCGGTGGGGCGGGGATCTGCGTCGGCTGCGGAAGGAGGCGGACGGCGACGTCGACGAACTGCACCGTCTGCTCCAGGAGGTCCCCGGCCTCGGTCCGGCCGGCGCCGACATCTTCCTGCGCGAGGCCCAGCGGGTGTGGCCGGAAGTGGCCCCGTACCTGGACCGCAAGGCGCTCGACGGTGCGGAGCGGCTGGGCCTGCCGAAGGACCCGGACCGGCTGGTGAAGCTCGCCGAGAACACCCAACCGGCCGTGCTCGCCGCCGCGTTGGTGCGGGCGGCGCTCGACAAGGAGGTGGCCGAAGACAGTCTCCGCCGCGCGGCATGATCGTGTAACACTGCTCGCACGCACGCCTTCCGGGCCTGTCGAGCAGAGGAGCGTCACGTGACGGGGACCGAGCCGGCCGCACAGCGGATCGACACGACCAGGCCGCACCCGGCCCGCGTCTACGACTGGTTCCTCGGCGGCAAGGACAACTACCCCGTCGACGAGGAGCTGGGCCGGCAGATCGCCTCGATCCAGGGGGACGCGCCGCGGGCCGCCCGCGCCAACCGCCGCTTCATGCAGCGGGCCACGCGCAGACTCGTCGAGCAGTCGGGAATCCGCCAGTTCCTCGACATCGGCACGGGCATACCCACCGAGCCCAACCTCCATCAGATCGCCCAGCGCGTCGCACCGGATGCGCGCGTCGTCTACGTCGACAACGACCCGATCGTCCTCGCCCACGCGAGCGCCCTGCTGCGCGGCACCCCGGAAGGCGTCACCGAGTACCTCCAGGCCGACGCCCGCGACCCGGCCGCCATCCTCGAACAGGCCGGCCGCATCCTCGACTTCGACCGCCCGATCGCCCTGTCCCTGATCGCCCTGCTGCACTTCATCGCCGACGAGGACGGCGCCTACGACCTGGTGGCCACCCTCGTCGACGCCGTCGCCCCGGGCAGCTGCCTGGTCCTGTCCGCGATGACGGCCGACTTCGAGCCGGAGAACGTACGGCGGGGCATCGAGGCCTACGCGGCGGGCGGAGTGACCCTGGTGGCCCGCACGCACACCGAGATGGGCGGCTTCTTCAAGGGACTCGACCTCGTCGAGCCGGGGATCGTGTCCGTGGTGGACTGGCACCCCGAGCTCGGCGTGGACGAGACACCGGACGGCGAGGGACCCGTGTCGCTGTACGGGGGCGTCGGCGTCAAGGGCTGATTCAGGGCCACCCACCACCGCCGACCTCACCGAGGGATCGCCGAGGTGGGGAGCCGATGGCCGCGGGGCTCATGTCATGGGCGACGTACTCGCGGTCACTTCAAAGCGGACTTCAGCGCTGAAGCAACGGACCCTGAATCCGTCAACGGGATCTTCCAGTGGAATGCGACGCCGTTGCCGTCAACGTAGACGAGGGTGCCACCCTTCTCGGCGGCGGTGATGTCGAACGCGACAGAGTCGGCCTGGTAGGTGTTGGGGGAGACATCTGGAGCACCCTCACTGAACCCAACGGGAGCGACCTTTCCCGCCGCTTTGCTGTTGCCTGCCTTGACGGTCTTCCCGCCGGGTGTCTTCCACCGGAAGCCGTCCTTGCCGGCTGTGGTCGTCACCGGGGTCTTGCCCTGATTCCTGGCTTCGAACCTGACGACAGCGAACAGACCATGCTTCGGGCTCTCAGCGCCGGCCTTGTCGACGTAGACGACGGCATCCGGGGTGATCCGCGCGGTGCCCCTCCCACCGACTCCGGCTGTGTCGGCGCTCTGCCCGAAATTGAGCGCGGTACGCGGACTCGGCTGCGGATCGCTCCTGTCATCCCCGTCGGAACAGGCAGTCAGGCTCAAGGAGCAGGCCGCTGCGAGCGCGGATGCTCTGATGATGTGGCGCATGATCCCCCCCGGGTAGAAGCAGACGCAGTACGCAGAGTCTGCGCCGCGCCGGCATGTCAGATGGGTCATCGTTGCCCTGCTACGGCTGGTTTCGTAGCTCATCCCTCTTTCAACGCCGCCGGTGTGGGCCGAGTTCGAGGAGCACGCTGCCGAGTTGGGCGGAGGTCAGGGGCGGCACGGGCAGGGTGGACGTGCCTGGGTGGGCGCGGAAACTGTCGAGAAGCAAGGCAAGCGGGCGGGTCCAGGCGTCGGGGGCGACGGTGCTCAGCGCAGGCACGACCCGGCCGAGCGCCGCGAGGACGAAAAGGACGTCCTCGGTGGTGAGGTTCGGGCGGACGGTGCCCTGCGCCTGGCCGCGGCGGAGCAGGTCTGCGATGGTGTCACGGTTGTGGGCGTGGACGGCCTCCAAAGAGGTCACGCCTTCCAGGCTCGTGGTCATGAGGTCGTTGGTGCCACGGTCTGCGGCAAGCGTTGCGAACACGGTGTGCAGGTACTGCGTCAGACCTGTCCATGCGTCCACGGCGGCGCGTGCTCGCGCGCCGGCAGCCATGGTCTCGGTGAGAGCGTCCCGGAAGACCTCGTCCACGAGCGCGGCGCGGGTCGGAAAGTGGCGGTAGAGGGTCGCGTTGCCCACGCCCGCGCGCCGAGCGATGACGTCAAGCGGAGCGTCCAGCCCCTGCTCGGCGAAGACCTCGCGGGCCGTCCGCGTCAGCAGCACCCGGTTGCGCAACGCGTCGCGGCGCCCAGTCGGCGAGTGGCCGCCCATCGCGTCTCCCTCTTCACCGTCTCGTCCCCGTACCGGAGAGTGCTCCCCGGTACGGATGCTACCGACGATTGTGCGAACAGGGACCATTGCCCCCTTTGCAGCTGGGCTCGGCGTTCGTGCTCGGCGGCAGGGCCCACCTCTACCAGCGCACCGGCAGCTCTCGCAGGCTCCGCATGAGACTGGTGCGCCACCGCGGTGTGCCGTCACCGTCGAAGGCCAGGCAGGGGAAGCGGTCCAGCAGGATACGCAGGGCCAGGGTCGCCTCCAGGCGGGCCAACGGGGCGCCCAGGCAGTGGTGCAGGCCGTGCCCGAAGGCGAGGTGGGCGCGGGTCTCGGCCGGATCGCGGCGGATGTCGAACCGTTCGGGGGCGGGGAAGCGCGCGGGGTCGCGGTTGGCGGCGGCGATGGAGAGCACGACACGCGCGCCCGCCGGTATCCGGGCGCCGCCGAGGGTGATCGCTTCGGCGGTGTAACGGTAGGTGCCCGCCGGTGCGGGCGACTCGAAGCGGAGCGTCTCCTCCACAGCACCCTTCAGCAACTCGGGGTCGGCGCGGAGGGCGGCGAGCTGCCCGGGATGGCCGAGCAGCAGCTGGACGGCGTTGGCGATGAGATTGACGGTGGTCTCGTGCCCTGCGACGAGCAGCAGGAAGGCCATGCCGAGCAGTTCCTCCGGGGTGAGCCGGTCGGCGCCGTCCCCGTCGTGGGTGCGGACCAGGGCGTGCAGCAGATCGCTCTCCGCTGCGTCGCGCAACCGCCGTTTCTCCTCCGCAAGCCCCGCGAGGTACACGGCCATCTCCTGCGAGGCGCGGGCGGACTGCTCCGCATCGTCGAGGGCGACGACCTTCGTGGACCACGCCCGGAAGGCGGCCCGGTCCATGTCCGGCACGCCGAGCAGCTCGCAGATGATGGTGAGCGGCAAGGGGTAGGCGTACGCAGCCACAAGGTCGGCACGGCCGTCGGCGACCACGGCGTCCAGGAGAGCGCCGGCCGCCTCCTGAACGCGGGGCCGCAGCGCCTGGACGCGGCGGGCGGTGAACTCGCGGGCCACCAGCGTCCGCAGGCGGCTGTGATCGGGCGGATCCACCTGGAGCATGTTGCGGCCCACGGCGTACAGCCCGTCGTCCTCGAAGTCGGCAGAGTGCCGCACGTCATTGCGCAGCCTGGGGTCGGCGAACGCCCTGCGCACTTCCTCGTGCCCGACCACCAGCCACGACTCCTCCCCGGTGGGGAAACGCACGTGGTGGACAGGCCCGCGGGAACGCAGCGCGGTGAAGGCGGAGTAGGGATCGGCGGTGAAGTCGTCGGTGAGGTCGGCGAGTCGGACGGTGGGGTGCTGCGTGCGCATGGGCGGCTCCCGGGCATAAGTGGGGATCAGTCCCCGCTTAGATGTCGAGCGCGACCATAGCACGAACCGGGGAACAGTCCCCGTTTCGGTCTTCGGACGGGCCCGCCGGCACGGCTCCCGTGATCCCGCGGACCTGGTCGCCGCGATCCGCAGCCACGCCGACACCCGGAGTACAGCGAAGGTGCTGGACACCCGCAACGCGCTGTTCGACGCGATCGTCCACAGCCAGGACATCGCCCTCCCGCTCACTCGACAGCTTCCGGTCCCGGCCGAACACAGCCGTCAAGCACTGCGGCGGGTCTGGGCGATGGGCTGGCCGTCCCACGCCGAGCGCCGCCTGGCCGGCTTCGCTCTCCGGGCGACCGACACCGACTGGGCGGTGGGCGCCGGACCGGAGATCGCCGGGCCCGCCCTGGCCCTGCTGCTGCTCTCGACCGGACGCACCGCCTGCCTGGACGCCCTGCTCGACCTGGTCGGCATCGTCGGCCTGTGGCAGCACCCTGGGCCGCCGCCCGGCATCACCATCACCGGCGCGGTGCTGGGTGCCGTCACCCTGGCGTTCTACCGGTCCGCCGGCCGGGGCAACGTGCGCGCCCTGCGGGTCGTCGTCGGCTCGCGGGTGGTCTCGGCCCTGCTCGGCCTTCCGGTCTTCTTCACCGCGGACGCGCCCGGCTGGCCCGGATCGTCGTGGCGGTCCTCATCGTCGCCACCGCCACCGCCATCGCCGTCGCGGTGCTGGCGCCCGCCGCCCGCCCGACCGCTGCCGAGCACGCCTGGCGCCACTGGCCACTACCCGGCGCGCTCTGACAGACGCCGCCTCGGCTGGACCCGCCCGAAGATCCACCTCAGCGGTCCAGCCGCAGGCTCTCAATCGCCCGCAGAAGGACCCCCGCGCCCATCCGGCCGGTACCGATCCGCACCGACGCGCAGTCGCGGATCGCTTGCCCCGGTCCCGCTCACCCCAGCAGCCACCCACCGTCCACGCTCAACTCCACTGCATTGACCGACCTGTTGCGCAGCAGGAAGTCCACCGAGTCCACGACGTCCGCCACGGTGGCGAGTCGTCCGGTCGGCGTCCTGGCGCGCAAGGCGGCCAGGACCTCTTCCGGCTTGGACTGCCAGTAGGGGCTGTCGCCCACGACGCCCGGATGGACTGCGTTGACGCGGACCGGAGCGAGCTCCACCGCGAGGGTGTTCACCAGGCCGCGTACGCCCGCGTTGACCGTGGCCACCGTGGTCGCTCCGGGGTAGGGGCGTTCCTTGGCCTGGCCGCCGAAGATGACGATCGCGCTGTCGTCGGTCATGCGCGGCCGCAGCACGTGCACGACCTCGGTGTAGCCGACGAGCTTGAGGGTGACGAGGCGCAGGGCGGCGGTGATGTCGTAGTCCGTCGCCCGGTTCTCGTCGCGGGAGACGCCCGCGAGGACCAGGTGGTCGACGCGTCCGATGTCCGCCAGCGCCGCGGCGATCTCGCGCGGCCGGGACAGGTCGAGGGCGAGGCCCCGCGCGCCGACCTCCTTGGCGACGGCTTCGGTGCGGTCGGGATCGCGGCCGGTGAGGACGACCTCGTCGCCCCGCTCGGCCCGGACCCGGGCGAACTCGCGGCCGATGCCGGACGTACCACCGACGACAACGACGCTGCTCATGGCTCCAGGGCCTCCCTCAGGTACTCCCAGTCCCGCGTGAACCGGTACGAGTGGCGCAGCGGCGGCTGCGGCGCCTGGGTCTCCAGCCAGCGCAGCGGCCCGGTGCCGGCGTTGGCGAAGCCGTGCACGCAGCCGGCGCCCGCCCACGCGCAGTCGCCCGGCCCGAGCCGGCAGCGCTCGCCGTCGAAGACCGCGTCCGCCTCGCCCTCCAGGAAGTAGTACGTCTCCTCGAAGGGGTGGTCGTGGGTGCCGGCGACGCCGTCGGGCGCGTACTGGACCATGAACATCGTCGAGGCGACCGCGCCGAGGTCGCTGTCGATCATCATCTTGACGGTGATGCCGCTGTAGACGAGCAGCGCGGTGCGCATGCTCGCGGAGACGGCCAGGAGGTCCTGGGACTGTTTGCCGGGGTCCATCCGGTCGGGCTCGAAGTGGCCGAAGGTGCGGGTGCGCGGGTCGCGGACGTCGATGCGGACGGGGTCACGCGCAGGCAGGGCGCGCACGCCCTGGGTGTCGTGGCCGTAGCGTGCCCGCGGGACCGGAGCCAGCATGTCCGCCCAGCGTGCGGGCGTGTCCCCGGCGCCGCGCCAGGCATGTGGGACGCCGGTCGGCAGGATGCCGTAGTCGCCCTCCTCCAGGAGGTACGAGCCCTCGGGCATGTCGAGGATCACGGTCCCGTCGAGGATGTGGAAGCTCTCCTCGTACGAGTGCACATGCGCCGACAGCCTGCCGTCCGGCCGCAGTTCGCACAGGCCGAAGCCGGTGTGCACGCTGCCGTCGTCCTCGCCGACCAGGGTGCGGCGCCGGTAGCCGTGTGCGTCGTACGGCGGCTCGGCCGCGTCGGCGGCCCGCCGCACCAGATGCCGGGTCATGCGCTCGGCTTCGCCTCCTTCGCCTTCGCTTCCTTCGCCGCGAGCAGCCGGTCGCGGGACTCCTCGACCAGTTGCCGGGCGCGTGCGACGTCGGCCGTCAGCCTGCCGTCGCGCTTGCGGATCACCCCGTCGACGATGACGGTCTCGACGTTGGAGACGTCCGCGCACAGCGTGACCGCGGAGGCCGCGTCGTGCACCGGCGCGATGTTCAGCGCGGTGGCGTCGAGGGCGACGACGTCGGCGCGCTTGCCGGGGGTCAGGGAACCGGTGCGGTCCTCCAGTCCCGCGACATGCGCGCCGTTGCTCGTCGCGATCTCCAGCATCTGACGTGCCGTCAACATGGTCTCCGGGACGGGCATGTTGGCCTGCCAGCAGTCGGCGTTGAGCCGGCCGCGCTCGGCGCCGAAGGCCGCGCGGATCTGGGTGAACATGTCGCCGGGCACGGTGGTGACGACGTCGATGCTCAGGGACGGTCGCAGTCCGTGCTCGATCGCTGCCATCACGGGCGGCCAGCCGTGCCCCATCTGTGTCTCCACCTGCGGCGCGACGGAGACCGTGCCGCCGCTGTCGGCAACCATCTGCCACTCGTCCTCGTGCAGGTAGCAGCAGTGGATGTAGGTGGTGTCGGGGCCGAGGAGGCCGAGGTCGTTGAGCTGTTTGACCATGCCGAAGCGGCCGGCCAGCCGCCCCATCGCCACATGCACGGTGATCGGGATGTCCAGCTCACGGGCGAGCGCCCACTCGGAGGTGACGACGTCGTTGACGCAGAAGCCGGGGCCGCGGGTGGCCAGCGCCATGGTCAGCAGACCGTCGTCGGAGGAGAAGTACTTGGCGCGGACACGGCGGACGTCGTCGCCCGGGATCGCGATCTTGCTCTCGAACCAGTAGTCGGCGAGGGAGGTGTTGGCGCTGCCGTATGCGTACTGGGCCCGGATGCCGGTCTCGCTCAGCGCCTGGATCGCGGCGTCCGGGTGCTCGGGCGTGTTGTTGATGTGGGACCAGTCGACGAGCGTGGTGATACCGGCGTTGAGGCACTCCAGGGCGCCGGCGAGGTTGGCGGCGTACACGTCCTCGGGGGTGTACAGCGGGGCGAAGGTGTCCAGGATGTCGACGAAGTAGTCGTCGAGGGTGGCGTCGGGGGCGACGCCGCGGATCGAGGCCTCCCAGGTGTGGCGGTGGGTGTCGACGAAGCCGGGGATCACGATGCGGCCGCTCATGTCGAGGACCTCGGCGTCGGCGCTGATCTCCGGCTGCACCGCCGCGATCCGGCCGTCCTCGATGAGGACGTCGCCCCGCGGCAGATCCCCGACGGAGGGATCCATCGAGAGCACGTGCCCCGCGCGAAGCAGTATCCGATCGGTCATCGCGCTTCCTCCTCAGGGGTGTTCAGTACGCGGCGAGACTCCGCACGGCCGCCACGACCTTGTCCACGGTGGGAATGACTTGCTCCTCCAGCGCGTCGGCGAACGGCAGCGGCACGCACTCCCCCGCCACCCGGCGCACCGGCGCGTCCAGCAGCCCGAAGCCCTCGTCGGCGACGACCGACACCAGGGTGGCGCCCCAGCCGCCCTGGAAGGGGTTCTCCTCCACGGTCACCAGCCGCGAGGTCTTGCCGAGGGAGGTGAGGACGGTGGCGACGTCGAGCGGGACGAGGCAGCGCAGGTCGACGACCTCCGCGCCGATGCCCTCCGCGGACAGCTGCGAGGCGGCCTGTAGCGCCACCGGGACCATGGAGGCCAGGGCGACGAGAGTGATGTCGCAGCCCTCGCGCACCACCGCCGCGCGCCCCAGCTCGACCATGTGACCCGGCGGTGCGGGCGCACCCTTGCTCGCCAGCAGCCCCTTGTGCTCGAAGAAGACCACCGGGTCGTCACTGCGAATGGCCGCCGCCATCATGCCGATGACATCGGCGGGCGTGGCAGGGGCGGCGATCTTCAGCCCGGGGACGGTCAGCGCCCAGTTCTCGGTGGCCTGCGAGTGCTGGGCGCCGAAGCCGAGACCGCCGCCGTTGGCGGTGCGCACCACGAGCGGCACGGTGACCTGGCCGCCCGTCATGTACCGGACCTTCGGGATCTCGTTGGCGAGGTAGTCCCAGCAGCAGGCCAGGAAGTCGGAGAACATGATCTCGGCGACCGGCCGCATCCCGGTCATCGCGGCGCCCATCGCCGCCCCCACGATGGCCTGTTCGGAGATCGGCGTGTCCCACACCCGCTCGGGCCCGAACTCCTTGAGCAGCCCGACGGTCGTCTTGAACACCCCGCCGGCCTCGCCGATGTCCTCGCCGAGGCAGACGACGGCCGGGTCACGGCGCATCTCCCGCGCGATGCCCTCGGCGACCGCATCACGGTAGGTGATCACGTCACGGTCCGTGCTCACGTCCGCCATGCCGCACCTCCGTCCGCCCATACGTCGGTCAGCGCCTCGCCCGGGTCGGGCGACGGCGCGTTCTTCGCCGCCTCGACCGCCTGCTGTACGAGGTCACGGGCGCGCTCGTCGGCCGCGGTGACCGTCGCCTCGTCCGTCCCCAGCTCGAAGAGGCGCCCGCGAGCCACGTCCAACGGGTCGTGCTTGAGCCAGCGTTCGACCTCCTCGGCCGGGCGGTAGGTGGCCGGGTCGGCGCGGCTGTGCCCGAAGTGGCGGTAGGTCTCGGCCTCCAGCAGAGCGGGCCCGTCTCCTGCCCGGGCCCGCTCGGCGAGGCGGGCGACCGCCTCCTGCACGGCGAGGACGTCGTTGCCGTCGACGACCTCGCCGGGGATGCCGTACGCGGGCGCCCGGTCGGCCGCCGGGCGGGCGACGGCCGTGACGTCGGCGATCGGCGTGTACTCCATGTACAGGTTGTTCTCGCAGACGAACAGCACCGGCAGCTTCCATACGGCGGCCAGGTTGAGCGCCTCGTGGAAGGCGCCGATGTTGGTGGCACCGTCGCCGAAGAAGGCGACGGCCAGCTGACCGGTGCCGCGCAGCCTGGCCGACCATGCCGCCCCCACCGCCATCGGGAGATGGGCGCCGACGATGGCGTACGAGCCGAGCATGAACGCGTCCGCCTTGGTGAGGTGCATGGAGCCGCCCTTGGCCCTGCACAGCCCCGTGGCCTTTTGCATGAGTTCGGCCAGGCACTCCTCGGGGGTGGCGCCGCGGGCCATGGCGTGGTGGTGGCCACGGTAGGTGGCGAAGACGTAGTCGTCGGGGCGCAGGGCGGCGCTCGCGCCGACGGCGATCGCCTCGTGCCCGGCGGCGAGGTGCGTGGTGCCCTTGACCAGGCCGGACAGGAACAGGTCGTGGGCGGCCTTCTCGGTACGGCGGATGACGGCCATCTGCTCGTAGAGAGTGAGGAGTTCTGCGCGGTCGGTCATCAAGTTCCCCCGTTGGTAGGGGTGTTGAGGTGGGACTGCGCCTCGCGGCGGGTGTTGAGCTCGCCGCCGACCGTCCAGTACTTGCGGCCCGCGACCAGCAGTTCCTCGGCGGGGAACTTGGTGATGACCTCGCAGCCGTCGGCGGTGACGACCAGCTCCTCCTCGATCCGGGCGGCGGACCAGCCGTCGGCGGCCGGCCAGTAGGTCTCCAGGGCGAACACCATGCCCTCTTCGAGGACTTCGGGGTGGTCGAGGGAGACCAGGCGGCTGAAGATGGGCTTCTCCCAGATCGACAGGCCCACCCCGTGGCCGTACTGGAGGGCGAAGGCGGCGGTCTCGTCGGCGAAGCCGAACTCCTCGGCGCGCGGCCACACTTGGACGATGTCGGCGGTGGTGGCACCCGGGCGGACCAGGGCGATGGCCTCGTCCATGTACGCGCGGCAGCGGACGTAGGCGTCGCGCTGGGCGCTGGAGGCGCTGCCGACCGCGAAGGTGCGGTAGTAGCAGGTGCGGTAGCCGAGGTGGCTGTGCAGGATGTCGAAGAAGGCGGGGTCGCCGGGGCGGATCAGGCGGTCGCTGTAGACGTGCGGGTGGGGTGAGCAGCGTTCGCCGGAGATGGCGTTGACCCCTTCGACGTACTCGCTGCCGAGGTCGTAGAGGACCTTGCTGACCAGGCCGACGCACTCGTTCTCGCGCACGCCGGGGCGCAGGTAGCCGTACAGCTCCTCGTAGGCCGCGTCGACCATCGCGCAGGCCTGGGTGAGCAGGGAGATCTCGTCGCGGGTCTTGGTGCGGCGGGCCTCCAGGAAGACCTGCTGGCCGTCGACGACGTCGATGCCTTCGGCGCGCAGGGCGGCCAGGATCGGCATCTCGGCGACGTCGATGCCGAGGGGCTCACTCGCGAGGCCGTGCTCGCGCAGCTCGGTGGCGATCTTGCGGGCCACGTCCTCGGCGATGCCCGCCTGCGGGTGGAAGGCGCCCCGCAGGGTGGAGATGCCGGCGCGGGCGCCGGTGGGCGGGCCTTCCTTGCCGTCGCTGTAGTCCAGCCACGGGTTGTAGAGCTGGTGGTGGCGGGCCGCTGAGCCGAAGTCCCAGACGACGGGTTCCCCGCCGCGCACCAGCAGGGCGAAGCGGATCAGCTTGTCCATCGCCCAGGTGCCGATGTGCGTGGCGGTCATGTAGCGGATGTTGGCGAAGTCGAAGCTGAGCACCGCGCCGAGCGAGGAGCGGTTCAGGGTCTCGTCGAGCCGGGCCAGGCGCTGCTTGCGCAGCCGGTCCAGGTCGATGCGCTCTTCCCAGTCGACGGCGTTGGGTCCATATGTGCGGATCGCCATGGCGACCACCCCCACTCCGGAGTGAACGACCAGGCCGGGCAGGTGTCAAGTGTTACTGAACACTCTGGCTGAACACGAACCAGACCCCGACGGCCGGTTCGGTTCCATCATTCCGGTAGCGGTGCGGGGTCGTCGACTCGAAGCAGACGGCGTCGCCCGGTCCGAGTGTGTACTCGTCGAAACCGAGGGTGAGGACCAGCTCTCCGGAGGTCACATAGCCGTACTCGGTGCCCGTGTGCCGCATCAGGCCGCCGGAGCCGGAGGAGGAGCCGCCGGGCCGGTAGGTCACCAGCAGGAAGTCGACGTCCGTGCCCGGAACATGCCCGAGCCGCTCCCACACCACCCCCGAGTCCAGCTCCAGCAGCTCGCGCTCCCCTGGTGTGACCAGCGGTCCGATGCGCCGGCCGGGGTCGGCGGCGAAGGCCGCGAGGGCGTGCAGGACGGTGGCGGGGGCGGCGGCCGCGGCCACGACCGGCGGGGCGGCGGCCTCGTCCTCGTAGCCGTCGAAGAGCGCCTCCACGGAGACCGACAGCGCGGTGGTGATGGCGTACAGCGTGCTCACCGACGGCTGGCTCTTGCCGGTCTCGATCTGGGAGACCAGGCTCGCGGAGACGCCGATCTCCCGGGCCAGGGAGCGCAGGCTCACGCCTTTGGCCAGGCGTGCCCGCCGGATGCGTGCGCCGACGGGCGGCACGGCGGCAGGAGACACGGCTGCTCCCCTCTCGGGCGGACATGTGCAGCACCATTGAACAGCGGGGGCCGGCTGTGAGGCCAGAGTCTCAGGCGAGGAGCGGAGTACGGAGATCAGCGCACCCGCGCCGGGAACACCGCCCGTACCTTGAGGCCGACCAGGCCGAACCCGCCGCCGTGGGTCACCGAGACGCGGAGCCGGCCGGCGTCGTAGCGCACCTGGACGGTGATCTCGACGGCGTCGGCCGTGTGGCGCCGCACGTTCGTCAGGGCCTCCTGGCCGGGTGCGCGCAGCCGACCGGCTAGAGGTCCAGCAGGCGCGCGATCGTGCGCAGCACTCCGTTGTCGTTGTTGGACGGGGCCAGGTGGCGGGCCCGGGCGATGACGTCCGGGTGGGCGTTGGCCATGGCGAAGGACCACTCGGCGGCGTCGAGCATCTCCAGGTCGTTGAGGTAGTCGCCGAAGACCATGGTCTGGGCGGGCGTGATGCCCAGGTCGTGCTGGAGTCGGCGCAGGGCGGCACCCTTGTTGGCGGTGCGGTTCATGACGTCGACCCAGTGCTCGCCGGAGACGACGACCATGGGGGTCCCCCCGCTCGAGCGAAGTCGAGAGTGGGGGAGGGTGGCGGTGAAGGACTCCAGGGCGGGCGCCGTCGTGTGCGCGGCGGAGCCGAAGTCGAAGAGGGCGACCTTGATGACGTCGTCGTCGAGCGCGGTGGCGTCCTCGACGACGCGGTGCTCGACGTAGTACTTGCGCACCTCCGCCAGGAACGCCTCGTCGCTGCGTTCGACGTAGGCGGAGCGCTTGCCGCAGACGACGGCGCCCACGTCGACACCCTCGTCGACCAGCAGTCGTACGGCCTGGACGACACGGGCCGCGACACCCGGCTCCAGTGGGTCCGAGCTGAGTTCCACTCCGTCGCGCACCACGTACGTGCCGTTCTCCGCGATGAACACCATGCCCTCGGCGGCCTCGGCGAACTCGCGCGCCAGGGTGGCGTATTGGCGTCCGCTCGCCGGGCTGAACAGCACACCGCGCCGGCGCAGTTCGGCCAGCGTCTCCCACAGGCCGGGCGGGATCCGCTTGGCGTCGTCCAGCAGCGTGCCGTCCATGTCGGTGACGATGAGGCGTATGTCGGCGGAGCCGGTGGGCTGACCGGAGGCGGTGCGGAGGGGCGAGGCGGCGGAGGACATGACCTGCTTCCGGTGGGGCGCGACGGGGCGCCGGATGGCTGGAGGCTGTGCCCCAGGCTCTTACGGCGGTCCCGTCACCCTACGCGAGCTGCGCGGACGCTCAGCTTCCGGACCGGATCAGGCCCGTCAGGTAGCGCCACAGCGAGGAGCGGCGCTTGGCGGCCTGGTCCGGTACCGGCGGTGCCTCCGGTACGTCCGCCGCGGGCGCAGGCGCGAGAGGCAGCGGGGGCCCGGACAGTTCGTAACGCACCGGCAGCGAGCGCAGCCCCCGCATGAACGGCGAGGAACGCCACGGCAGTTGGTCGACGGGCAGGGCGAGCTCCAGGTGCCCGAACCGTTCGAAGACACGGCTGACGCCCGCTGCCGCGATCGTCGACGCCAGTTCGCGGGCCGGGCACTGGCGGGGGCCCGCGCCCCACGACAGGTGCGCGCGGCTGCTGATGCCGGCGCCGGGTGCCATCTGGCCGGCGAAGAGGGGGTCGGCGTGGGCGGCGGCGGAGGAGACCCACACGGGGTCACCGGCGCGGATGGTGTAGTTGCCGAGCCGGGTGTCCGCGGCCGCGAACCTCGGCACGAAGTTCACCAGCGGCGGCTTGCGCATGACCACCCGGTTCATGGTCTCGCGCACCATCCCGGCGGACAGAGTGGTGCGGACTCCGCCCTCGTTCTCTCCTGCGATCACCTCGACGACCGTGTTGGAGATGAGGATGCCGACGTGGTCGGAGGTCATGCCGAGCAGCATGAACAGCTCACGGGCCAGCGCGTCGACGGAGAGGTCCGGGTGGGCGGCCAGCAGATGGGAGGGGAAGTCGTCGCCCGGCTTCTCGATCTTGGCGGCGGCCAGTTCGCCGAGTGTGACCAGGAGGCGGGCCAGGGCGGGTTCGGCGTCCGGGCCGGCGTCCAGCACCCGCCACATGTCCATCAGGGCGTCGTCGCCCTGCGAGCCGGGGAAGCCGAGCAGATGGCTCGCCGCCATCAGCGGCAGCGGGCGGGAGAACTGCGCCGACAGGTCGGCCATTCCCGTGCCGCCGCCCTGGGCCAGCAGGGAGATCAGCTCGTCGGCGTAGCCGGTGACGGCCGCCCTGAGCCGCTTGGCCTGCGGGTTGCGCGGGTCCTGGAAGGGGCGCAGGGCCGTGTCCCAGGCGCCCCGCAGCGTGCGGTGGCCGGGGCCGCCCTGGATCAGCACATGGTTGACCTCGAGGGAGGGGCCGAGCGGCCAGTCGGCGGGCACCCGGCCCTCCGTACGGGCCCGCCAGTTCTCCAGGCCCTTGGGCCAGCCGGCGTCGTCCTGGAGCACCTGCAGCGACTCACGGTAGCCGAGCACCAGCCACGCGGGCACGCCCAGCAGGTCGACCGGCGCGACCGGGCCGTGGCGCTCCCGCAGCCGCTCGTAGACGAGCGCGGGGCGGGTCTCGTAGTCACGCGTCAGCAGGGGTTCCGGAGCCAGGTCCTCCAGCCGCGTGCCGGCTCGCTCCGCGCCGTCCTCGTCGACCAAGTGGAACTCCATGCTTCCGCCGCCCCCTTCGACACCGTCTGCAGGGCGCTCCGCAAGATGTGCCGATCACCTGCGGCGCCGTCGTGGCTGGTCGCGCCCACGCCGCGGAGCCGCATGTCGATACAGTCCCGCGCCTCTTGCCTCGCCGGCGAACCCGCAGGGACGGTACCTCAGGCGTCACTTAGGTCACACGGTGGGGTACTGGCCGGTAGCAGCATGCCGAGCGGGGCGTCCGAGTTGCCGTAACGGCCGGGTCCTGCTCACCCGGACGGGCCAGTGCGCTGGTGGGGCCGTGCGGCGGATGGTGCGCTGAGGAAAGCCACCTCTTTCCCTTCTCCGCGGCTTGTCCGGAGGCGTCCGCCATGACCCGTCGTCGTCCGTCCCGTCCCCTCCGCGTGCTTGCCTGCGCGTCGGCCGCGGCCGTGCTGCTGGCCACCGCTGCCTGTTCGGGCGGGGGCGGCGGCGGCGGTTCGACGGCCCCCGAGGTCACCGCCTCCCCGCTCGCCGAGAACACGCCCACGGCCCCGCCCCGTCTCACCCGGGCCGGAGCACAGGCCGCGCTCATCACCGAGGGCGACCTCGAGGGCAACTGGAACCAGGTCAAGGGCGCCGCCGCCTGGGGCGACACCCTGCTCATCGGGAAGGTCGACGTGGCCCAGTTCCTCACCGCGAAGGCGAACGCCGCGGACTGTCAGCGGCTTCTCGACGCGCTCTACGACGACGACCTGCTGGGCAAGCCGACCGGCGTGTCCGCGCTCGCCGGGTTCGAGCAGGGTGATGCCCGCCTGCTCCACCAGGTCGCCGCCTACATCCCCGTACGGCTGAGCGCCTCGTTGGCCTGGCTGAAGACCCTGCCGGTCAAGTGCGACCAGTTCACCGCCACCGACGCCAAGGGCGGCAAGCGGACGGTCCAGGTGACCTCCGCCTCGGTGCCCAAGCAGGGCGACGCCCGGCAGGGCCTGCACGTGACGGTGCAGGGCACCGCGAACGGCGCTCCCGCCACCCTCACCCTGGACGTGGCCGCCGTACGCGTGGGCGGCGACGCGATCACCGTCACCGCCGGCGGCCTGGCCGGGGGCGCGCGCTCCTCGCTGGAGCTGGCGGTGCGAAAGGGCGCCCAGCGGCTCAAGGACGTCCAGTCCGGCAAGACGCCCGCCGCCGGTCCCCGCCGCACCGGCTGACGGCTGTTCAACGGGCCTACTCCGCACACCTGATCGGCCGATTCCCGGGACAGCGTGATCACCGGGCGGCACAATGGCGGCGACGGCCACAGGTGTTGAGAAGGAGCAGAGTTGTGAGTGAGAGCCACACCCCGGGCGGGTCGGCGAGGCTGAACACCGGTGTGGCGCACAACGCGCGCGTGTGGAACTACTGGATCGGCGGCAAGGACAACTACGAGGTCGACCAGCAGGTCGGCGAGCACGTCGCCGGGATGTTCCCGATCATCCGGGAGATCGCCCGCGCGGACCGCTGGTTCCTGGGCCGTGCGGTGCGGTTCCTGGCCGAGGAGCGCGGGGTGCGGCAGTTCCTGGACATCGGCACCGGGCTGCCGACCGCGGACAACACCCACCAGATCGCTCAGCGGATCGCCCCCGACGCCCGGATCGTCTACGTCGACAACGACCCCATCGTGCTCGCCCACGCCCGCACCCTGCTGACGGGCACCCACGAGGGCGTCACCGACTACATCGACGCGGACGTCCACGACCCCGACGCCATCCTCGAACGTGCTTCCGGAACCCTCGACCTGACCCAACCGGTCGCGGTGATGATGCTGGGCATCCTCAACTTCGTGCTGGACGCGGAGCAGGCCCGGGAGATCGTACGGAAGGTCGTGGCGGCGGTGCCGTCGGGCAGCTTCCTGGTCCTCACCCACCCCACCTTCGACGACGAACTGGGCGGCGCGGGCCAGATCCCGGCGATGAAGTTCTGGAACGAGAACGCGACCCCGCCGATCACCGCCCGCAGCGGCGAGGACATCGCCGCCTTCTTCGAGGGACTGGACCTCCTGGAGCCGGGCCTGGTGTCGTGCTCGCAGTGGCGTGCCGAGCCCGGATCGCCCGCCGTGGTACCGCAGTTCGGCGCGGTGGCCGTGAAACCCTGAGGGAGCAGCCCTGACGGACGCCGAGCGTGGAGGACGTATGACGACCCTTGCCGACCCCGTCCCCGGCGGCCGCCCGGGTGACGTCGAGCGGGCCACCGCGCTCGGCGACGAACTGTCCGGGCGGGGCGTGCACGGCATCGTCCTGGCCTACGTCGACACCGCGGGCGTGGGCCGGGTGAAGACCGTCCCCACGGCCAAACTCGCCTCGGCGGCGGCCTGGGGCGTCGGCATGTCACCGGTGTTCGACACGTTCCTGGCGAACGACACCATCGTCACCACCGACGTCCTGGGCTCCCCGGACGGCGACCTGCGCCTCTACCCCGACCTCGACCAGCTCGTCGTCCTGGCCGGGCAGCCCGGCTGGGCATGGGCGCCGGTCGACCGGATCACGCAGGAGGGCGAGCCGCACCCGGGCTGCAGCCGCACCGTCCTGCGCCGCGTCGTCTCCGAGGCCGCCGAACGGCACGGCCTCACCTTCAAGGCCGGCATCGAGATCGAGTGGGCCGTCGGCCGGCGCCCGGCGGAGGGCGGCGACTTCGTGCCCGCGCTCTCCGGTCCCGCCTACAGCGCCATCCGCCAGGTCGAACTCAGCGACTGCACGGCCGACCTGCTGGCCGCGTTCGCCGCGCAGGGCGTGGACGTCGAGCAGATCCATCCCGAGTACGCGGCCGGGCAGTTCGAGATCTCGGTGGGCGCCCTCGACCCGGTGGCGGCGGCCGACCGGAGCGTGCTGGTACGGCAGACGATCCGGGCGGTGGCCCAGCGCCACGGGCTGGCGGTGTCCTTCGCCCCGGCGGTCTTCGCGCAGGGCGTCGGCAACGGCGGCCACGTCCACCTCTCCGCCTGGCGCGACGGCGTCAACCTGCACTCCGGGGGCGAGGGCCGCTACGGCATGACCGCCGACGCGGAGTCGTTCGCGGCCGGGGTGCTGGCCCGTCTCCCGGCCCTCACGGCGGTGACCGCGCCCAGTCCGGCAAGCTACCTGCGCCTCAAACCCTCCCAGTGGGCCGGGGTGTTCACCGCCTGGGGCCGCGAGACCCGCGAGGCCGCGGTCCGGGTCGTCACGGGCACGGCGGGCCTGCGCGACCAGGCGGCGAACCTGGAGGTCAAACCGGTCGACCTGGCCGCCAACCCGTATCTCGTCCTCGCCTGCCTCATCGCCGCCGGACTCGACGGCCTGACCTCGTCCACGCCCCTGCCCAAGGAGATCACCGGCGATCCGGCCCGCCTCGACCCCGCGGACGCGGCGGCCCGGGGCGTACGCCGCCTGCCGACCTCACTCACCGAAGCCGTCGAGGAGTTCCGCAAGGACGAACGGCTGAGGGCCGCGCTCGGCCCGGTCCTCGCGGACGCCGTGATCGCCGTACGGCAGGGGGAGATCGCGGCGGCGCACGGGCTGGACGACGAGCGGCTGGCGGCGGCCTACCGCTGGAAGTACTGATCATGGCCGGCCCGGTCCAAGAGGGGCTTGAGGCACTGGAGTTGGTGGACCACCACTGCCACGGCGTCGTCACCGCCGACCTGCCACGGGAGGGCTTCGAGGACCTGATCACCGAGGGCGCGGCCTGGCCCGGCATCTCCCCCTTCGACAGCCCCGTCGGCGTATCGATCCGCCGCCACTGCGCCCCGCTGCTGGACCTGCCGCGCCACGCGCCACCCGATGAATACCTGGCCCGGCGGGCCGAGTTGGGCCCGGGCGAGGTACACCGCCGCTTCCTCACCGCCGCGCGGACCGGCACCTTCTGCGTGGACACCGGGTACGCCCCGGAGCGCCTCACCACGCCCGCGGAACTGGCCGAGGCAGCGGGCGGGACGGCGTACGAGGTCGTACGGCTGGAGGGCGTCGCCGAGGCGGTGGCGGCGCAGGGCGTCGAGCCCGACGACTACGGCGACGCCTTCCAGGCGGCCGCGCTGGAGGCCGTGCAGCGGCCGGGCGTGGTGGCGGTGAAGTCCGTGGCCGCCTACCGCACCGGCTTCGACCTGGACCCGGCCCGCCCATCCGACGCGGAGGTCACCGAGGCGGCCCGGCACTGGTCGGCGCGCGGCGGCCGGCTGGACGATCCGGTCCTCGTACGGCACCTGCTGTGGACCGCGGTCGACCTCGGCCTCCCCCTGCAGCTCCACACCGGCTTCGGCGACGACGACATCCGGCTGCACCGCGTCGACCCCGCCCACCTCACCGACTGGCTGCACCTGACCACCGGCACCATCCCGGTGCTGCTCCTGCACTGCTGGCCGTACCAGCGCCAGGCCGCCTATCTGGCCGCGGTGTTCGAGCACGTGTACCTGGACGTGGGCCTCACCCTCCACTACGTCGGCCCGGCGCGCGCCCGGGCGGTCCTGGAGGAGGCCTTGGAGATCACACCGTTCCGCAAGCTGCTGTACAGCTCCGACGCGTACGGTGTGGCCGAGTTCTACTGTCTGGGCGCGCTCGCCTTCCGCCGCGGTCTGGCCGGTCTGCTGCAGGACCGGGTGGACGCCGACGAACTGAGTCTGCCGGACGCGCTGCGGTTCGCCGAGTGGG
The DNA here is from genome assembly GCF_053593775.1 of Streptomyces sp. NPDC002092. Classification (NCBI taxonomy): domain Bacteria; kingdom Bacillati; phylum Actinomycetota; class Actinomycetes; order Kitasatosporales; family Streptomycetaceae; genus Streptomyces; species Streptomyces sp. NPDC002092. Next base: position 161,983 of record NZ_JBSFDG010000011.1, on the reverse strand, counting down.
CGGGAGCACACAATGCGCGCCGGGTCTACGGCCTTTCCGGCCCCTCCTGAAAGTATGATCAAGCAATGTCTGACATGACCGAAACCACGCCGGGCTGGCTCAGCTCGGACGACCTCGAGCTGGCACGCGCCCGTATGCCGATCCTGTACGTCGAGGCCGTGCCCGTGCGCGTCGACGACAGCGGCGAAGTCACCAGTGTCGGCCTGCTGCTGCGCATCGGCCCGGACGGGACGGTCAGCCGGACCCTGGTCTCCGGTCGCGTCCTGCACCACGAGCGGGTCCGTGACGCCCTGCTGCGGCACCTGGAGAAGGACCTCGGCCCGGTGGCGCTGCCCCGGATCCCGGCCTCGCTGCAGCCCTTCACGGTCGCGGAGTACTTCCCGACACTGGGCGTCACGCCGTACCACGACCCGCGCCAGCACGCGGTGTCCCTGGCCTACGTCGTCCCGGTCACCGGCGACTGCCGGCCCCGGCAGGACGCCCTGGACCTGGTGTGGTTCAGCCCGCAGGAGGCCGTCTCGGAGGCCGTGCAGAGCGAGATGCCCGGCGGGCACGGGGTGCTGCTCAGGCAGGCCCTCGCCCACGTCGGCTGCTCTGTTTGAGCATCGTGCTGAAGGGTGTGACGGGGCGCTCCACGCGCTCCCCGTCCACGGTGATGTCGGCCGCCTCGTTGTAGAACGCGAGGAGTCCCTTGATCGTGCCCACGGCGGGCAGCGGCTGCGGGTAGCTCCAGACGATGTTCGGCGGCACGTCGGCCTCGCCGCGCACCGACCAGTACTGTGCCGTGCCCTTGTAGGGGCAGCCGGTGTGGTGCTCGGTGGGTTCGAGGAGGTCGAGGCGGACGTCCTCGCGCGGAATGTAGTAGCGGGTCGGCAGACCGGTCTCGAAGAGCAGCACGGGCCGGTGGGTGTCGGCGACGAGCATGCCGCCGACCGACACCTGGACATGCCGGCTGCTCGCGATGGCATCCACCCGCTTGTGCGGGTCACGGGGGTGGATGAAGATCTCTTCCTCCTCCTCGTACCAGTGGTCCAGGCCCCTGCCGCTGCGCCGGAACCACTCGAAGGCGATGTACCCGGCCAGGTCGGCGGCCGGGAAGGTCCAGGCGGCGTTCTCCAGCAGCTCACCGTCGACTTCGAGGTCGTAGAAGATCCTGGATCCGGTGTGGGCGCCTGAGCGCGGGTTCTTCGCGGGGCGCAGCAGGTCCTCGCGTACGTCCGCGCGCGGGAAGGCGTACTGCGGTACGGGCAGCGAGGGCTCCCAGACGAGGACGGGGTGCCGGCTGTCGACGACGGTGACGTCACCCTTGCGGCCGCGCACCCAGCGTTCGCTGGGCTCCCACAGGAGTCCTTCGGGGGTGGTGCGCAGGGATCGTTCGGTGGGGAGTGCACTCATGGACCGCTCTCCTTCGGCTCGTTCCGGAGCACCACCAGCTTCGCCGTTTCGGCGCGGGGAAGCGAGGACCGGGTCGGTCGGGCGCCGGAGCGGCGCGAGACCTCGCACCACCGGTTGTCGTCCGGGTCGCCGAGCGCGGTGCGGAGGGCGCTTGCTGTTCGGCTTCTCACGACATCCCACGTTCTGCAACCCGGTGGACGCCGGGCACTCGGGTCGTCAGCCGACGGTGGCCGCGTCTCGCAGGGCGGCTGCCGCGCCGTGGCCGATCGGGTCGCCGTGGCCGAGGACCGCCGTGTCGACCTTCAGTTCGGCCAGGCGGTGCAGCGACTGGACGGCCCGGGCGCGGTCGGTTTTGAAGACGCCCGGCATGGTGCGGCCGACGTTGGCGACGGCGTCGCCGGTGAACAGGACGCTCGGCCCGGGCAGGTGGAGAGCGATCGACCCGTCGGTGTGCCCGGGCACCGACACCACCACTGCGCCGCCGCCGAAGTCCAGCACATCACCATCCGCCACCTCCCGGTCCACCCGGCACGGCGGAGCCGGGGGCAGGGGCGCAAGCGCCGCCCGGATCGGCACCTCGAAGTTTTCGAGCACCGTCGGCGCCCCGGCCGCCTCTCCCCGGATCACCGGTGCCTCCAGTCGATGCGCCAGCACCCCCGCGCCGTGCCGGACGGCCAGTTCGGCGGCCGAGCCCGTGTGGTCCTCGTGCCAGTGCGTCAGCACGATCCGCCGAAGCTCGCCGCCGAGTGCTTCCTCGATCTGAGCGGCGCGGTCCGCCGTCCCGGTGTCGAGCAGAGTCAGCTCGCCGCCGTCCCGCCACAGACAGGCCGTCCCGACCGCCAAGCGGAGCACCCGCAGCTCCGGCAGTACCTCGATCACATCCATGCCTTCAGCTGGCGGGCCGCCCTTCCGGTGGTGCGGTCGTTCGCTGACGGCTCAGCAGGCGGTCACTTCCGTTCCAGCGCGGCCAGCCGCAGTTCGAGCTGGTCGACCCGGTGCCGTAGCAGGGCGACCTGGGCTTCCAGGCTGATTTCCCGCTCCGCCCGGCGCTGAATGCGCGGGGATGCGGCGGCGCGCTCGATCACCGCGTCCAGCTGGACCAGGCGCTGCGGGCCGTTCGGGCCGTCCACCAGCCGGGACTGGATCTCGCCGTTGCGGTACCAGGCCCGCAGGGCCGAGCGGGAAACGCCCGTCTCCGCTTCCGCCTTGGCCAGTGTGACCCAGGGTTTCTCGTCCAGCTGCTCGAACAGTTCCAGCTCGTTCTGCCAGCGGGCGAGCCGGTCCTCCCAGTCCGACGGTGTCTCCATCACACCCTCCCTTCGACACGGTGACCCTATCAATAACAGTGTATTGACAGGGCTGAGACCATGAAGGCATGACTTTTGAGAGGTTCACGGGGAAAGCCCGTCAGGTGGTCGTCGCTGCTCAGGAACAGGCGAGGCTGCTCAAGCACAACTACATCGGTACGGAGCACCTCCTGTTGGGGCTGCTCGAGGTGCCGGACGGCACGGCAGCGAAGGTCCTGCACCAGCTCGGGTACGGCAAGGAAGCGGTGCAGGCCGACATCGCCGCGATCGTCAAGCCCGGCACGCAGGAGCTGAGCGGCCACATCCCGTTCACGCCGCAGTCGAAGAAGACGCTGGAACTCGCTCTGCGCGAGGCGCAGCGACTGCAGCACAACCACGTCGGTACGGAACACATCCTGCTCGCCCTGGTCAGGGAGGGTGCGGGCATCGGCGCGAAGGTGCTCGGCGAGCGGATCCATCCGGTCAGCAAGATCCGTACCGCGGTGCTGGCCTTGAGAGAGGGGTCGCAGGACGTCGCCGACGGCCCCTGGCCGACCGGCACACCTGCCACCGAGGACACCATCTCCACCGCCGGCGCACTGGCCGGCGGCGCTCCGGTCGGCAGCCATCACCTGCTGGAGGCGATGCTGCGGGCGGAGAACAGCATGGCGGCCAGGGTGCTGCGCGAACTCGGCGTCGACCCGGACGCCGTGGCCGCCAAGATCGACGAACTGGACCCGGAGACGACCACGGACGCGAACCCGGAGGAGGCCGCCGCCCGCAAGATGGAGATCCGTCTGGTCGACGACGAGGTGCACCTGATCCTGCGGGACCCGGCAACGGTCGCGACGGCCAAGAGGGTGACCGAGCTGTCCGGCGGCCCGATCCGGGGCGTGGGGCCGGTGGCAGGCCTGTTCGTCCCGCTGTGGCGCTCGGCCGACCAGCTCCTCCGGCAGATCCAGCGCATGCTGGAACCGGAGCCCGAAGAAGACGACGCATCCGCCGCGAGCAAGGTCGCCAGGGCCGTGCGCACGGTCCTCGCGCCCCGGCTCCGTCGGTGAACCGGGTGACAGGCGGGCCGGAGCCTGCCCACGGGACGGGCGAGGACGGGGGCTCGGGGAGCCGAGCCATCGCCATCGTGGGAGCCGGCTTAGGTGGTCTGGCACTTGCCCGTGTGCTGCACGTGCACGGCATCAACGCCGCTGTCTACGAGCGTGAATCGTCGCGCGGTGCGCGCGGTCAGGGCGGCATGCTCGACATCCACTCCGGCCAGCGGGCACTGCGCGAGGCCGGTCTGATCGACCAGTTCCACGCGATTGCCCGTGGTGAAGGCCAGGACATGCGTCTTCTCGAACCGGACGGCACCCTGCTGCTCCAGGAGGACACGCCCGACGACGCCCCGCTCGACCGACCCGAGGTCGACCGTGCCGATCTGCGCAACCTGCTGCTGGACTCCCTCCCCGACCACACGGTGCGCTGGGGGCACCCGGTCGAATCCGCCGACGACGGCCTGCTGCGCTTCGCCGACGGCAGCAGTGCGACGTACGACCTGCTGGTCGGTGCCGACGGCGCGCAGTCCCGGGTCCGTGCGCTCCTCACCGACGCCCGACCGGCGCACACCGGCCAGAACGTCGTCTAGCTCGGTATTCCCGACATCGACCGCACCCACCCCGACCTCGCGGCGATGGTCGGACGCGGCAACTACTGGGTGCTCGGCGACGGACAGTCCCTGTCGGCGCAGCGCAACGGCGACGGCCGCGTACGTGTCTACCTCGGCTTCCACAACACCGCCGAGGACTGGTTCGCGACGAGCGGGATCCCGTTCGGCGACCCGGCCGCCGCCCGGGGGCGGCTGATCGACCTGTTCGCCGACTGGGACCCACGGTTCACCGCACTGATCGCAGCCTGTGACGACACGGTCCTGCCGCGGTCGATCGCCACTCTCCCGGTCGGCCTGACCTGGCCGCCGAGGCCGGATGTCACACTGGTCGGCGATGCCGCGCACCTGATGCCACCGGTGGGCCAGGGCGCCAACATGGCACTGCTGGACGGCGCCCTGCTCGGCCTCGCACTGGCCGCGCACCCGGACGACCATCCCGCCGCCATCAAGAAGTACGAACGCGAGATGTTCGAACGCACCGGCGCCGCCGGCCGGCAGTCCGCGCGCATGCAGCAGCTCCTGTCGTCACCGAACCCCGCACGCAGACTGCTCGCGTTCTTCCAACCGGGCTGAAAGAAACCGCACGGGCCACGCCGGGCATGATGACCCCATGGACCTTGAGCCGTACCGGGGCGAGTTGGTGGCGTACTGCTATCGGATGGTGGGCTCGTTCCACGAGGCCGAGGATCTGGTGCAGGAGACCATGCTGCGGGCGTGGAAGGCCCGGGAGCGGTACGACGCCTCGCGCGCGTCGGTGCGGACCTGGTTGTACCGGATCGCGACCAATGTCTGTCTGACCGCGCTGGAGGGGCGGGCGCGGCGGCCGTTGCCGTCCGGACTCGGTGCGCCGAGCGAGGACCCGGGGGCGCCGCTCATGCCGGCCTTCGACATCCCGTGGCTGCAGCCGTTTCCCGACGCCCGCTACGACGTCGAGACGCGGGCCGATCTGCGGCTGGCGCTGGTGGCGGCGATGCAGCTGCTGCCGGCGCGGCAGCGGGCGGTGCTGGTGTTGCGGGAGGTGCTGGAGTTCAGTGCCGCGGAGGTCGCGAAGCAGCTCGGGACGACGGTCGCCGCCGTCAACAGCTCGCTGCAGCGGGCCCGGGCCGCGGTCGCCGAGGCGGGCGATCCGGGCGAGGTCCAGGAGCCGGACGACGCGGAGGCGCGGGAGGTCGTGCAGCGGTACGCACGTGCCTTCGAGGCTGCCGACGTCCCCGCCCTGGTGCGGCTGCTGACCGACGCTGCCGTGCTGGAGATGCCGCCGGTGCCGCTGTGGTACCGGGGCCGCCGCGACTACGGCCTGTTCATGGAGCGGGTCTTCGAGATGCGCGGGACGGGGTGGCTCACACGGCCGCTCACCGCCGGCGGACAGCCCGCTCTCGCCGCCTACGCGCCCGCCCGGGGCGGCGGGCACCGGCTGCACACGCTGCAGGTGTTCACGGTGGCCGGCGGGCGGGTCGCGCGGAACGTGGTGTTCGCGGATCCGCGCGTCTTCGAGGCGTTCGACCTGCCCGGGGAGATTTCTTCGGACGACTTCGGCCGCGGGCGATGAGTCCGGGAGGTGGCGCCGGTACATACCGGTGACCACCGATCGAGACTTCCGAGAGGACCTCGTCATGAGCGTCATCGTCATCGCATTCACCACGCTGGACGGCTTCGTCTCCGACCCGGACGGCCGCGACGGCACACCCGGCGGCGGCTGGATGTTCCGGCACGGCCCCGAGGCGGTGGCCGGGGACAAGTTCCGGCTCGGGGCCGCCCTCGACGAGGGGGTCCTGCTGCTGGGCCGCACCACCTGGGAGTTGTTCTCGCAGCTGTGGCCGCACCGCGACGACGCGTTCTCCGTGCGCATGAACGCCGCCCGGAAACTCGTCGCCACCCGCACCCTCACGGACGTGTCCGCCTGGGCGAACTCGCAGATCCTCACGGGCGACCTGGTGGACGCGGTCAAGCAGGAGAAGCGAGACGTGGTCGTCACCGGCAGCCTCAGCGTCGTCCGCGCCCTGATGGCCGAGGACCTGATCGACGAATACCGCCTGATCACCTTCCCCACGCTTCTCGGCACCGGCGACCGCCTCTTCCCCACGGACACACCGCCCGTCCACCTCGAATGCGAGTCGGCTGAGCAGACGGGTCCTGCCGTCTTCGCGCGCTACCGGAGGGCCGGGCGATGACGGCACGCTTCCTCGTCCTCTACGAGACTCCGCACGACCCGGCGGCGTTCGACCGGCACTACCGCGAGGTCCACCTCCCGCTCGCCCGCAAGCTGCCCGGGTTGCGCCGGTACACGCTCGGCCGCGAGGCCACCGCCGTGCGCGGGGGCGAACCACCCCATCTGGTCGCCGAGTTGGAGTGGGACACGATGGAGGAACTACGCGCGGCGTTCGCCTCCCCTGAGGGCCGCGTCTGCGCCGAGGACGCGGAGCGCCTGCAGAGGCTTGCGCCGGTGCGCAGCATGGTCTTCACCGTGGGCGAGGCCTGACGCCGGCCCTGGTCACGGGGGTCAGGCCGGGTCCTGCGTCCTGCGCTGGGTGGTGCCGGGGGTGCCGGTGTCGCGGTGCCATTCGACGACCAGTTCGTCCTTGGTGCCGAAGCGGACCAGGTGGCGGCCTACGACGTCCTCGAGCAGGTCGAGGTGCTCGGCGTCGGTCTCCACCGAGAGCAGCAGGGCTCCCTCGGTCGCGGTGAGGGAGCCCGTCCCGTTCTGGAAGACCAGGCTTCCCTCCCCGCTCCCCTCGTCCCAACCGGTCTGGATGCGGCGGCCGAGGTGGGAGGCGAGCTGCTTGGCATAGCGGTGCGGGCGGTCGGTGGTGACGCGGGCTTCGGAGCGGGGCATCGGCGGACTCCCGGGTTCGCAGTGACGCGGCTGGAGTCGATGGTAGGGAGTCAGCGGTGTTCGGGGTTCTCCGCGTCGAAACGGCAGCCGGCGTCCCATTCGGAACGCTGGTTGCCGTGGGCGGGGATGCCCTTGGCGCGCTTCAGCATGGCGGCCAGATGCATCAGGTTCCAGGTCATGAACGTGGTGTTGCGGTTGGTGAAGTCGTTCTCCGGGCCGCCCGATCCGGGATCCAGATACGACGGTCCGGGCCCCGCCGCTCCGATCCAGCCGGCGTCGGCCTGCGGCGGGATGGTGTAGCCCAGGTGCTGGAGGCTGTAGAGGACGTTCATCGCGCAGTGCTTCACGCCGTCCTCGTTGCCGGTGATCAGACAGCCGCCGACCCTGCCGTAATAGGCGTACTGTCCGGCGGAGTTGAGCAGCGAGGAACAGCTGTAGAGCCGCTCGATGACCTGCTTGGTCACCGAGCTGTTGTCGCCGAGCCAGATCGGCCCGGCGATGACCAGGATGTCGGCGGCCATCACCTGTTCGTACAGCGCCGGCCAGTCGTCGGTGGTGAAGCCGTGCTCGGTCATGTCGGGGTAGACGCCGGGGGCGATGTCGTGGTCGACGGCGCGGATCTCGGAGGTGGTGACCCCGCGGGACATCATGATCGACGCGCTCTTGTCGATCAGCCCCTGGGTGTGGCTGACCTGGGGCGAGGGCTTGAGGGTGCAGTTGATGAACAGGGCGGTGAGGTCCTCGAAGCGGTACGCCTCGTCGGTCGCGGGCGATGCGGTCATGGGCGTACTCCTTCAGACGGGATCGCCGGGCCGGTCCGAACCGCGGCTCAGCAGCAAGCCTCTCGCCGGGGCGGCGATTTGTCCTGCTCTGGTGGGGCGGCGTAAGACACCCGTCACATCGGGACGCCGTATGCCGTACGCCGCGCGCCCGACGCCCGGCGCGGGGATCCTGGGAAGGTGACGATCGACGTGTCCGTGGCGCGCGTGATCCCGCTGTCGCCCGAGCGGGTGGCCAAGTACGCCATGGACTGGCGCCACGACGCCGACTGGACGCAGGGCATTCGCACGGCGGAGCTGACCCGGGAGGCGGACGGGGGCGGCTTCGGCGTCGGCGCCGAGGTCACCCGGACAGCGTTCTTCCTCGGCCGGCGCATCGACTACGTCCTGCGCGTGGCCGCACACGACTTCCCGCGGCTGCTGGACATGGTGTCGGTGGCGGGCCCGATGCCCATGCACGTGACGTACTCCTTCGAGCCGAACCCGGCCGGCACCCTGGCCCGGATCCGGGTCCAGGGCGGCTCGGGCGGTTTCTACCGGCCGGCCGCGCCGCTCCTGGCCCGCCGGGTCCGCTCCTCCCTGCGCAAGGACCTCCGCGCTCTCGAACGCAGACTCACCCCTCGCATGGATTGAGGCCCCTCATGGCGTACGACGAAGGACTCGCCGAACGGATCCGGCAGCACCTGGGCGCCGATCCCGGCGTCGCCGAGAAGCGGATGTTCGGCGGCATCGCCTTCCTGCTGCACGGCAACATGGCCGTCGGTGTGACCGGCGACCACCTGATGGTCCGCGTCGGCCCCGACGCGACGGACGCCGCGCTGGCCCGCCCGGGTGCCCGTCTCTTCGACATGACGGGCCGCCCGATGCGCGGTTGGGTCGTCGTGGACTCCTCGGCGGTGACCGAGGACGAGACACTCGGCGAGTGGATCGACGAGGGCTACGCCTTCGCCGCCGGTCTGCCGCCCAAGTGAGGGTGAGCAGCTCAGTGCGCGGCGTCCAGCCGGGTCCGCTGCTCCTCGGTCAGGTCCAGGTCGACCGCGGCCAGGTTCTCCTCCAGCTGGGCGGGCGTCGAGGCTCCGGCCAGCGGGATGATCGGGAGATCGCCGCCCAACTGCCAGGCCAGTACGACCTGGTTGGCGGTGGCGCCGGTCTCGCGGGCGATCTCGTGCAGCACGGTGAGACGGGCCGGGGTGCCGGGATGGTCGTAGTCCGAGGGCAGCCGGTCGGGGTACGTGTAGCTGCCCTTCAGGAGCGGTGAGTACGCGACCAGGGTCAGGGCCGGGTCGGCTCGCAGATACGTCAGCAGGTCGGGGCCCGCGTGACCGAGGCTGCCGTACGGGAACATGTCGCTGGGCACGTCGGTGCGCGGGCTCAGATAGCTGTGCTCGTACTGGAGGACCTCGTAGCCGGGCAGTCCGGCCGCAGCGGCGATCGCACGGGCCCGCTCCACCCGCCAGGCGGCCTGGTTGCTCACGCCGAGCAGTCCGACCGTGCCCTCGGCGACCAGTTCCGCGAAGCCCTCGACCGTCTCCCGTTGGGGCACGGTCGGGTCGTCGATGTGGGCGTAGAGCAGGTCGAGCTTGTCGACGCCGAGGCGTTCGCGGCTGCGTTCGGCGGACTCGCGGATGACCTTCGCCGAGAGGCCCTCCGGGTTGTCGATGTAGCTGGTGCCGGGGGCCAGCGGGCGGGCGCCGAGCTTGGTCGCGATGAAGACTTCGTCGCCGATTCCGCGGCTGCGCCGCCAGCGGCCGAGGAGTTCCTCGCTCTGGCCGCCCTGGCCGCCGTCGACCCAGAAGGCGTAGTTGTCGGAGGTGTCGATGAAGTTGCCGCCGGCCTCGACGTACCGGTCGAGCAGGGCGAACGATGTCTCCTCGTCCGTCCGCGAGCCGAACAGCATCGCGCCGAGCGCGAGCACGCTCACCTCGCGGCTGGTGTGCGGGTCTGTTCCGATGGTGCGGTACTTCATGCCGGGTCCTCCCGTTCGCGCCCGCGGTTTCGGGTACGAACGGGAGTCTTCAGCTTGAAGCGCACACGAAGTCAAGGGGCCCCGCGCGCTACTTGCCGAACGGGCCCTCCAGCGCCGCCCACTGCAACAGCATGATCGTCTTGGCGTCGGCAATCTCGCCGGTGCGGATCATCTCCAGGGCGCGGCGGAAGGGCAGTTCGACGATCTCGATGTCCTCGCCCTCCTCGTCGAGGCCGCCGCCCTCGTGGGTGCGGGTCGAGGGACCGTAGGCGGCGGCGTAGAAGCTGACGCGTTCGGTGACCGAGCCCGGGCTCATGTAGACGTCGAAGACGTGCTGGACCTCGCCGATGGTGTGCCCGGTCTCCTCCACCACCTCGCGGCGGACGGCGAGTTCGGGGTGCTCGTCCTCGTCGTCGAGGAGTCCGCCCGGAGTCTCGACCAGCATGCCGTCGGGGTGTCCGTTGACGTACACCGGGAAGCGGAACTGCCGTGTGAGCAGCACGGTTTCGCGTTCGGTGTCGTAGAGCAGCATGGTGGCGCCGTTGCCGCGGTCATGCGTCTCGCGCTGCTGGGTGGACCAGGTGCCATCGGCGTGCCGGAAGTCGAAGGTGGTGGCCCGCTCCACGTACCAGTGGCTGGAGAGCAGTTTCACCTCCCGCACCTTCACACGGGGATTGCCGGTCAGGTCGAGTCCGGCGCGGTCCAGGCCGGTGCGGCCGCGGCCGTCCGGGGTGTCGATGCCGGCGGTCATCGGGCACCACCGGTCCTGCGGAAGGCTGTGCGAGAGTGGTTCATGCTCGCTTCTACCATGGCCGCCACCATCCGCGGCTGAGGCCCGGAGGCCTGGAGGACAGATGAAGCCGCGTCCCATCAGCGAGTCATGGTCTCGCATCGAATGCTGGTTACGAGATCGCGAACGCATCCGAGAGCTGGCTCCTGCCGCCACCGGTCAGGACATCGCCCAAGCCGAGGAACCCCTCGGCGTGAATCTCCACCCGGACCACAGGCAGCTGCTGCTCGGTCACAACGGCAGTGGTAGGTTCGCCCTCCCTCCGTACTACGAGATCCTCAGCACCAGCGAGGTCGTGGACAAATGGCGACTCAAGACGGACGTCTGGGCCGACCAGCCCTGCTCCCCCTACCGCCCTCACTGGGTGCCCTTCGCTGCCGACCGGGCCGGCGGTGTGCTCTATCTCGATGTTGTGGGAGATTTCCACGGACCCGGCGTCCTGATCGCTGCTGCCGCGGCCGCCGGTCAGGTCACGCTCAGCACGTGCGCGTGCCAGGCCGGCAGGTCGACGAAGAGGCCCGGGGTGAGCAGTTGGTCGCCGTAGCGGTCGTAGGTCTGGCCCGTGAGCAGGTCGGTCAGGTGGCCGGTCAGGTCCGGCCAGGGTAGGGGGACTTGTCCCTGGGACGGGGTGTCGGAGTAGTTGACGATCACGAGGTGGCGGGTGCCGGGGCCGGTCCAGCTCCAGGCGAGCAGGTTGCGGTGGGTGTCGTTGTCCGGCCAGCCGGTGGTGGCGAGGAGGCGCCAGTCTCCTTCGCGTACGGCGGTCGCGGCAGGCAGCAACCGGCCGTAGAAGGTGCGGAGTTGCTCGTCCGGCGGTTCCTGTGGGCGGCGCGCGAGGAAGACGGGTGGGCGGACCTTGCGGCCGTCGAACTGGCCCTCGTGCCAGAGCGTCGCGCCGGGCAGGGTGGCGATGGTGACGGCTGCGGCGCGCTCCTGCGCGCCCGGCAGGGTGGCGGCGGCCCGCGGCTCGTCGTGGTTCTCCAGGAAGCGGACCAGGCCGTGCTGGTAGGTGAGGTCGGCCTGGAGGTGGGCGCGGGTCGACTCGGCGTCCTCGTGGAGGAGTCGGTCGTAGAGCCGCTTGTCGTAGCAGTGGTCGAAGCCCTGCTGCTGCAGGGCCCATTCGAGGTCCCAGTACGCCTCGGCGACGAAGAGAAGGCCGGGGTGGTGCGCCCGGACGCGCGGGACGACGTACGGCCAGAAGTCGTCCGCGGGCAGCGGGCCCGCCCGGTCGCCCCAGGTCTTGGCGAAGACGTCGTTCATCAGCAGCATCGCCATGTCGCACCGCACGCCGTCCGCCTGGTCGCCGATGGAGACGAGGGTGTCGACGGCCGCGGTGCGCAGGTCGTCGCTGAAGGCGTTGAGCTGGACCACGTCCGGCCAGGGGGCGAAGTACGGGTCGCGGCCGTTGGCGTAGATGCGCCCGCCGACGTCGAGGAAGGCCTCGGGCGACCGTTCCAGGTCCTCGCGGGTGCCCTGGATCAGGCGCTCGGGGTGCTCGGTGAGCCAGGGGTGGTCGGGAGCCACATGGTTGGGCACGTAGTCGAGGATCAACCGCACGCCCCGGGCGGCCAGCTGGGCACGCGCCTCGGCGAGACCGTCCGGGCCGCCGAGGGAGGCGTCGACGACGTAGTTCCGTACGCAGTACGCGGATCCGGCGATGTCAGCCTCGGTCAGGTCGGGCAGCGCCTGGCGGAACGACGCGAGCAGGGACTCGTCGCGCAGGGCGATCGCGAGGCCGGCGGGACTGCGTTCCCAGACGCCCATCAGCCAGACGGTGTCGATGCCGGGCAGGCTCACCTCGTCCCAGACCTCCGCGGGGACCTCGCCGAGGGTGACGCGGCGCCCGTACCGGCCGCTCAACTCACCCAGCCAGACAAGGGTGTTGATCTCGTGGATGACGGTCATGACAGGGGCTCCTCGTCGCCCGAGCCCGCGAACCGCTCGTCCCGTTCGTCCCGTTCGCGCACCGGGCGCAGGGACTCCCGGCCGCCGCGGTGCCAGTCTTCGGCGCTGATGGAGTGGAAGAGGGTCGCGGTGGCGGCCACCAGTCCGGTCCAGCCGGTCTGGTGGGAGGCGCCGAGGCCCGCGCCGTTGTCGCCGTGGAAGTACTCGTAGAAGAGGATCAGGTCCTTCCAGTGGGGGTCCTTGGCGAACTTGGGCTGCGCGCCGTGGACCGGGCGGTGACCGTCCTCGCCGGCCAGGAAGGTGGCGGTGAGCCGGTCGGAGATCTCGCGGGCGACCTCGTAGAGGTTCAGCCGGCGTCCGGAGCCGGTCGGGCACTCCACGGTGAAGCCGGGGCCGTGGTAGCCGTGCAGGTTGAGCAGGGCGCGGATGAGGAGGAGGTTCATCGGGAACCAGACCGGGCCGCGCCAGTTGGAGTTGCCGCCGAACATGCCGGAGTCGGACTCGGCGGGCAGATAGCCGACGCCGTACGTCTGGCCGTTGACGTCGAAGTGGTAGGGGTGCTCGGCGTGGTAGCGGGAGAGGGACCGGATGCCGTGCGGGCCGAGGAATTCGTCCTCGTCGAGCATGCGGGCGAGGATGCGGCGCAGCCGGTCCTCGCCGAAGAGGGCGAAGAGGTAGCGGCCGTTCTCGTCGGCCGTGCCCAGGTCGTGCTGTTGGACGACGGCTTCGACGGCCGGGTGTCGCCGGATGAACTCCTTTGCTCCTTCTACGAGTGCGGGGAAGGTACGGTCGGCGCGGCCGCCGATGACGCTGGTCGCCGCCAGCGGTATCAAGCCGACCAGGGACCGCACCTTCAGGCGGGTGGCGGTGCCGTCGGGCAGCCGTAGCACGTCGTAGAAGAAGCCGTCCTCCTCGTCCCAGAGGCTGGCGTTGTCCTTGCCGATGCGGTTCATGGCGACCGCGATCCAGGCGAAGTGCTCGAAAAGCATCTGCGCCTGCTCGACGTAGACGGGGTTGTCGACGGCGAGTTCGATGGCGATGTCGAGGAGGTTCTGGCAGTACAGCGCCATCCAGGCGGTGCCGTCGGCCTGGTCGATGTGGCCGCCGGTGGGCAGGGGCGCGCTGCGGTCGAAGACACCGATGTTGTCGAGGCCGAGGAAGCCGCCCTGGAAGACGTTGTTGCCGTCGACGTCCTTGCGGTTGAGCCACCAGGTGAAGTTCTTCATCAGCTTCTGGAAGGCGTTCTCGAGGAAGGCGCGGTCGGCGTGGCCGGTGCGGTGCTTCTCGAGTTCGTGGACGAAGAGGACCGCCCAGGCGTGCACGGGCGGGTTGACGTCGCCGAAGTTCCATTCGTACGCCGGGATCTGGCCGTTGGGGTGCAGATAGAGGCGGCGCAGGAGGAGCTCCAGCTGCCCCTTGGCGAAGCCTATGTCGACCATGGACAGGGCAAGGGTGTGGAAGGCGAGGTCCCAGGCCGCGAACCAGGGGTACTCCCAGGTGTCCGGCATCGACATGACCTCGTCGTTGACCATGTGGTACCAGGCGCTGTTGCGGACGTTCGGGTCGGCTGCGAGGGGGTCGACGCCGTGTTCGGCCAGCCAGCGCTCGACGTCGAGGTAGTAGTACTGCTTGCTCCACAGCATCCCTGCAAGGGCCTGGCGCACCAGTCGCCGCTCGTCCTCGCCCATGCCGTCGGGGACGACGTCCTCGTAGAAGGCGTCGGCCTCGGTCCGGCGGATGTCCATGGTGGCCGCGAAGTCCGCCCAGGGATCGGCGAGTTCTGCGTCCGAGAGCCGCAGCCGGACACTCGCGCTGTCACCGGCGGGGACGGTCAGGGTGTGGTGGAGGGCGGCCTTGGTGCCGGTCTGTGCGGGGTTGACGGCGCCCGTCTCGCCGTGGACGACGCAGCGGTCGATGCCGTCCTTGACGTAGGGCGTGCTGTTGGGGCTGTGGAAGATGCGCTGGTTGTTGGTCTCGTTGTCGGTGAACAGGGCGGGGGCGTCGGTGTCGCAGTACAGCCATCGCGGGCCGAGTTCGTCGTGGTCGGCACGGATGGCGTCCGCCGTCTTCCTGAGGTTCGGTACGGCGGTGCCGCCCGCCCAGGACCAGGTGTGCCGGAACCAGAGGGTCGGCAGGAGGTGGAGGGTGGCCTCGTCGGGGCCGCGGTTGTGCGCGGTGATCTCGACGAGCATGTCCTCGGGGCCGGCCTTGGCGTATTCGACGAACACGTCGAAGTAGCGGTCCTCGTCGAAGATGCCGGTGTCGAGCAGCTCGTACTCGAAGTCGCGGCGGCCGCGGGCCTTGTTGGTGTCGACGAGCTCGGCGTAGGGAAACTCGCCCTGCGGGTACTTGTACAGGTACTTCATGTACGAGTGGGTGGGCGTGCTGTCGAGGTGGAAGTAGTACTCCTTGACGTCCTCGCCGTGGTTGCCCTCGGCGTTGGTCAGGCCGAACATCCGTTCCTTGAGGATCGGGTCGCGGCCGTTCCACAGGGCCAGCGAGAAGCAGAGCCGCTGCTTGTCGTCGCTGATGCCGGCGATGCCGTCCTCGCCCCAGCGGTAGGCGCGGGAGCGCGCCTGGTCGTGGGTGAAGTACGACCAGGCCTCACCATCGGGGCTGTAGTCCTCCCGGACGGTCCCCCACTGCCGCTCGCTGAGGTAGGGACCCCAGCGGCGCCAGTCCGCCCGGGACGCGTCGGCCTCCGCCAGCCGCTGCCGCTCGGCGCCCACCGTGCCACTGTCCGCCGCCATCGCCGTCTCCTCCGCCCAGCCAGGCATTGCTCCCAGACTCGGACGTCTCGGACGGGGCCGCAATGGGTGGGGGGCGAAGGGGTGTCGTGGAGGATCAGCTCTCGGCGGGCATCACCGTGCTGATCGTGCCCTTCGTGTCCGCCACCAGATAGCCGGTCTGGCCGTAGTCGTTGCTGAGGTAGATCCTCATACCGGTGGCAAAGCCGAAGGCGTTGCCCGGGAGGTTCAGCAACAGGTATCGGGTGTTCGCCTTGGATACCTTGAGTTTCTTCTTCGCCTGGGCCAGGAGTGAGGGGACCTTCTCCCAGTCGAAGCCGTCCAGGCGGACGGGTTTCTCTTCGCCGGACAGTGTGCCGTTGATGATGTCCTTCTGTACGCCTTGGCCGGGGCGGTAGGTGTACGAGTCGTACGCGGTGTCGCTGCCCGTCACCATCACCCCGGCCGATACATACCCCGGGTAGACCGTCAGGTCGCCGAAGCGGTCCCGGCCGGTCTCCTTCTCGATGGCCGCGATCGCGGTCCGGATGCCCTGCGGGGTCAGCAGGTCGGTCGTGGCGGTCTGTTCCGCGGTCGTGGGAGAAGCGGTGGATCCGGCCAAGGGCGTTGCCGTGGTGCGGGAGCCCGTGCCCCCGGACGCGTGCGTGCCCGACCCCGGCAGCAGGTTCCACACGAGTACGCCGGCGAGGGCGACTCCGGCGGTGGGCAGGACGAGCAGCGTCCAGCGGCGGCGACCGGCAGGCACCGGGGTGGTCGGTGGGGCGTACGGCGGTGGGGCGTCCTGCGGCGGGGTGTCCCGCGGTGGCACGGCCGGGGGCTGGAGGGGGAAGGACGTGGGGGTCTCGGTCTGGGGCTGCCGGGCCACGTCGGCCAGCATCCGTTCCAGTTGCCGGGCGCCGGGGCGGGCCTGGGGATCGCGTACGAGGACGCGGGCGAGGACGTCCGTCAGGGGGCCGGCCTTGACCGGCGGCGGTATGTCGTCGGTGAGGACCGCGGCCAGGGTCGCAAGGGTCGTGCCCCGGCGCAGTGGATGGTGGCCCTCGACGGCGACGTACAGCATCATCGCGAGCGACCAGATGTCCGAGGCCGCGCCGCCGTCCTTGCCGGAGACCCGCTCGGGTGCCATGTAGTCGGGGGTGCCGATGACCGAGCCGGTGGCGGTGAGGGCGGTGGCGTCGCGGATGGCGGCGATGCCGAAGTCGGTGAGCACCGGGCGGCCGTCGGGGCGCAGCAGGACGTTGGCCGGTTTCACGTCGCGGTGTTCGATGCCGGCCTCGTGGGCGGCCCGCAGCGCGACCAGCACTTCGAGGCCGGTGCGTGCCGCCTCGGTCGGGTTCATCGGGCCGAGGGCGAGGCGGTCGGCCAGGGAGCCGCCGGTCACGAGTTCCATGACGATCCACGGGTAGGTCCCGGGGCCGCCGTCGACGATGTGATGGATCGTCACCACGTTGGGGTGGTCGACCCGGGCCAGTGCACGGGCCTCCCGCAGCACCCGCTCCCGCAGCAGCCGTGCGGCCCCCGGGTCGCACTCGGCGAGGCCGGGGTCGGACGGCCGTACCTCCTTGATGGCCACATTGCGGTGCAGCATCAGGTCGGTGGCCCGCCAGACCATGCCCATGCCGCCGCCTCCGAGCCGTTCCGTCAGCTCGAACCGTCCGTCGACAACCCGTCTCGCAGGGGTGTCTCTGCCCTCGTCGCTCATGCGCGGGAGCCTAGTGGGCCGCCCTGACAACCTCGCGTCCAGTTCAGCGAGCGGACCCCGGCGACTGCGCCGGGCCGGTGCACGACGGGTGGACCTGGCCCTGGCTCTGCCTGGCGGTGTCGGAGCCGCTGTCCGGGGGAGGCTGATCATGGGCCGCGGCAACGAGTAGGCCTCGCAACTGCCTCATGCCTTCAGCGCGGTTGCGGGTGACCGGGCCGGCGTCCGTCTCCCGTTTCAGCGTCCTGACCCGCCGGGGCGGGGGTGGCCTGGCCGGTGACCGGCGCGTCTTATGCCGTGCGCCCCAGCCGGAAGCGGGGGTGCGGCTCGGTGCGGCCGGTCGCGAGGTCGGCGGCCATCGCGCCGATGAGCGGGGTGAACTTCGCGCCGTGTCCGGAGCACGGGGAGACGATGACGAAGGGGCCGTGCCGGTCGAGGACGAAGTCCTCGTCGGGGGTGGTGGTGTAGAGGCAGGTGGCCTCGGCGACGGGGGCGGGTTCGAGGCCCGGGAGACGGTCGCGGACGAAGCCGCTGACCCGCGTCCGCGACGACGCATCGACGACCCCGCTGCGGGTGCGGGCGGTGGTGGGCGTGCCGCGGTCGTGCTCGGCGACCTTGACCGTGGCCAGCGGGCCGCCGTCACTCCCCGACGGCAGCCCGTAGAGGTGCAGCGCCCCGTCCCAGACCAGGGTCGGCCACTGTACGGACGGGTCCCGCTGCGGGAAGTGGAAGACCTGCTGCTGGGTCACCTCCAACGGCGGCAGCGGTACGGGCAGTTCGAGTTCCGGCAGCCAGGCGCCGACGGCGATCACCACGGTGTCCGCGAGGACCTCGCGGCCGTCGTCGGTGTGCAGGAGCACCCGCTCCCCGCCCCGTGCGTCGATGCCCGTGACACGGGTGCCGGTGATCGCTTCCGCGCCGTGCTCGATCGCCCGCCGGACGCAGGCCGCCACGGTCTGGTCGGCGTCGACGACGCCCGCGTCCGGGTGGTGGAGCACCGGGCCCGTGATGCGGATGTACGGCCAGCGCTCCGCAGCTTCCTCCGGGCCGAGGAGCTCATGGGGCACTCCGGCCGCGGAGAGGAGCTCGGCGATCGCCTTCGTGTCGCGCTCCTCCCCGATGTCGAGGCCACCGGTCGTACGCAGCAAGGGGGTTGAGCTGTCGTGCTCCAGTTCCCGCCACTGCTCGTACGCCTGTCCGGTCAGCTGTACGTAGAAGGGGTCGGCGTACGCCCGCCGGATGATCCGTGAGCTGCCGTGCGAGCTGCCCTTCTTGTGGCCGACGCCGTACGCCTCGATCAGCGTGGCCTCGTGGCCGCGCCGGGCCAGCTGCCAGGCGGTGGCCGCGCCCATCAGCCCGGCACCTACGACGGCGATCACAGGCCCTCCCCGGCGATCCAGTTCGTACCCGCGAGCGGGACGCGGGCCATGGCGGCGGATTCGATGGTAAGGGCAACCAGGTCCTCGGGCTCGAGACGCAGGAGGCGTGCCTTGCCGCAGGGCGGGCGAGGGCCTGGGCCTGGGCCTGGGCCTCCATGGTCGTCACACGCAGGCAGTTCGCGAGGCGGCGACCGGCCTCGACCGGGTCCAGGTGGGCGGCGAGCTCCTCGTGATGGGCGGAGATGACGGCCGGTCGCCGCCGATCGCGATCAGCGCGGCCGTACCGATGGCGACCGCGTCCGCGCCGAGTGCGAGGGCCTTGGCCGGGTCGGCAGGGCTGAGCAGGACGGGAGCCGGGCCTCAGGCGCCCGGCACCGGGAAGAGCATGCAGCTGCTGGTGGCGTGGGCGAGCAGGCGGTCCGCCGAGTCGAAGAGCCGCGCCTCGGCGAGTGCGGTGCGCCGACCGCTGCTCAGGATGCTGCCGACGGCGCGGACCTTGCCGGTGTCGGCGGTGATCGGACGCAGGAACTTCACGGTCAGGTCGAGCGAGGTGTAGCCCATGCCCGGCGGCAGGGTGGACTGCACGGCGCAGCCGGCCGCCGAGTCGAGCAGCGTGGCGTAGATGCCGCCGTGGACGCTGCCGATGGGGTTGTAGTGCTCCTCACCGGGCTCCAGGGAGAACACCGCGTGGCCGTGGTCGACCTCTTCGACCGACATTCCCAGCGTGGCGGCGATCGGCGGCGCGGGCAGCCGGCCGGCGAGGATCTCGCGGAGGAAGTGCAGGCCGGAGCCCTGCCCGACGGCGCCCGCCGAGATCGCGGGGTCGCCCCACTCGTACGTACGAGAGCGTTCCATGCGGCTGCGATTCCTCCCTGACCCACTGACTATGTTTCTCGAAGCTAGCTCCGCGGTCAGCTGACTGTCAATGTAGAAGCCAGGTGTTCTACGATGGCGGTATGAAGTGGCTCGAGATGAGCACCGAGAACTGTCCGGTCCAGCGCAGCCTCAATCTGATCGGCGAGAAGTGGTCGCTGCTGCTTCTGCGTGACGCCTTCAACGGGGTGCGGCGCTTCGACGACTTCCGCCGCCATGTGGGGCTGTCGGAGGCGGTCCTGTCCGACCGGCTGCGCAAGCTGGTCGCGGCCGGGATCCTGCGGACGGTCCCCTACCAGGAGCAGGGCAGCCGGACCCGCTACGAGTACCGTCTCACCGCCAAGGGCCGCGATCTGTGGCCGGTCATCGTGGCGCTGCGGCAGTGGGGCGAGGCGTACGTCGGGGATCCCGAGGGACCGGTCCTGGAGGTCCGGCACCGCGACTGCGGCGCTCCGGTGCGGGTCGTGGTCGAGTGTCCCGACGAGCACACCGAGCTTTCCCCGAGGGAGGTCACGGTGACGCCGGGGCCGGCGGCGCGCCTGCAGCCTGAGGACTGAAGGCCTGTCCGGCGGAGCTGCCGGACAGGCCCGTGTCCCGGGGAGGGCTCAGCGCTTGAGCGTGAAGGTGAAGTCGCCGGAGAGCTTGCCGCTCAGCCGGACTGCCGAGACGAGCTTCCCGTCCGTGATCAGATGCGCGACCTCGGCCCGCGAGAGACCGCAGCCGTCTGCGATCAGCCGCACCGGCCGGACCGGGATCCGTGCGGCGAAGCGCACGGAGACGTCGATCACCTCGCGGTCCAGGTGATCCGTTCCGCGGGTGTCGAGGCGCCAGGCGCCGTCCCAGTCGAGGGCTGTGCGATTAGGGCGCTGCAGGGCCGGATCCTGGAGCAACTCGGCTGCCAGATCAGGGTCGTTGGCGTACATCCGGTCCAGCAGCTCAGGTCGTATCGAGCGCACGTTCGTCCGGTCCAGGACCGTGAGCTTCGCCGTGTCGCCGCAACCGGTGCAGAGCACCAGCAGCCAGGCGTCGAGGAGCTTGTGGTGTGCGTTGACGCGAAACTTGCCGTTGGCCCGGAAGCGTTCGGAGGCGCACGCGTGGCAGCGGCGCAGCACGGTCGGCAGGCAGGTGGGCATGACCCCCCAGGTATGGAGCACAGAAGTACACCGGTTTCAGTGAGAAGTCCGCAGCAAGAAGCAGCGCGGCGCAGTTGCGCGACGCGCGACAGATCAGCTCTCGGGGGGTCTCACACGGTGTACAACGGCACGTCCTTGCCTGGGCGACTCGGGTCGGCAGCACGGTAGGACAGGGCAGCGGCGCTGATCCACCGGTTTTCGGCCGCGGACGTCAGCCGACCTCGGTGACCGCCCGGCGCCAGGCCCGCTCCCCCAGCAGTCGCAGCCCGTTGAGCCCGACGAGGACGGTGGAGCCCTCGTGGCCGGCGACGCCGAGGGGCAGCGGCAGGGTGCCTGCGAGGTCCCAGACGACGAGGCCCGCGATGAAGGCCCCGGCGATCACCAGGTTCTGCACGACCAGACGCCGGGCCCGGCGGGAGAGGGCGATCACCGCGGGCACGGTGGCGAGTTCGTCGCGGACGATGACGGCGTCCGCCGTCTCCAGCGCCAGGTCGGATCCCGCGCGGCCCATGGCGACACCGGTGTGGGCGGCCGCGAGGGCCGGGGCGTCGTTGACGCCGTCCCCGACGACCAGCACCTTGCGTGCCGCGCGCTCCAGTTCCGTCACCGCGCTCACCTTGTGCTGCGGCAGCAGTCCCGCGCGGACGTCCTCGATGCCGACCTCGGCGGCCAGGTGCGCGGCCGCACGCGGGTTGTCGCCGGTCAGCAGGGTCGGGGCGGTGCCGGTGAGGCGGGTGAGGGAGGCGACCGTGGCGGCGGCGTCCGGGCGCAGCCGGTCGGCGAGGCCCAGGAGCCCGGCGGGGACGCCGTCGGCCACGACGAGGACGGCGGTACGGCCGGCCTCCTCCAGGTCGGCCGCATGGACCGCCGCGTGCGCCACCGCGTCGGTCGCGCCGCTGAGGAGCCGGGCCGGGGCGCCGACCGTGACCCGCCACCCGTCGACCGTCGCCGTCACTCCGACACCGGGCGTCGAGTCGAAGTCCCGCGCTGACGGCAGGAGCAGCTCCCGCTCACGCGCCGCCTCCACGACGGCCCGCGCCAGCGGATGCTCGCTGGGGTGCTCGGCGGCGGCCGCGAGTGTCAGCAACTCCCGTTCTCCCATGCCGGATCCGGGCAGCGGCCGTAGGTCGGTCACCCGGGGTACGCCCTCGGTCAGGGTGCCGGTCTTGTCCAGCGCGACGGTGTCGACCTGGCCGAGCCGCTCCATCACCACCGCCGACTTGACCAGCACGCCGTGCCGTCCGGCGTTGGCGATGGCCGACAGCAGGGGCGGCATGGTGGCCAGGACCACCGCACACGGCGAGGCCACGATCATGAAGGTCATGGCCCGCAGCAGCGCCCCGGTCAGCTCGGCGCCGAAGGCGAGCGGCACGAGGAAGACGGCAAGGGTCGCCGCCACCATGCCCAGCGAGTAGCGCTGTTCGACCTTCTCGATGAACAGCTGGGTGGGCGCCTTGGTCCCGGACGCCTCCTCGACCATGCGGACGATCCGCGCCAGCACCGAGTCGGAGGCGTCCCGTTCGACGCGGACCCGGAGCGCGCCCGTGCCGTTGACGGTCCCGGCGAACACCTCGTCGCCGGGCTCCTTGAGGGCGGGCAGCGGTTCACCGGTGATGGTCGCCTGGTCGACCTCGCTCGCCCCGTCCAGTACGCGGCCGTCGGCGCCGATCCGCTCACCGGGCCGTACGAGAATGGTGTCCCCGATCGTCAACTCCTCGACGGACACCGCCCGTTCGGAGCCGTCCGGGGCGATCCGGGTCGCCGTGGCGGGCGCCAGGTCCAGCAGGCCGCGCACCGAGTCGGCGGTCCGGGCCGTGGCCAGCGCCTCCAGTGCGCCCGAGGTCGCGAAGATGACGATCAGCAGGGCGCCGTCCATGACCTGCCCGATCGCAGCGGCCCCGAGGGCGGCGACGACCATCAGCAGGTCGACGTCGAGGGTCTTCCCGCGGAGCGCCTTGAGCCCCTCCCAGCCGGGCTCCCACCCGCCGGTGACGTACGCCGCCGCGTAAAGCGGCGCCCAGGCCCAGGCCGGTGCACCGGTCAGCTGGAGCGGCAGCGCGAGCAGGAAGCAGACGGTGGCCGCGGCGGCCCAGCGCACCTCGGGCAGCGCGAGCATCCGGGTGCGCCGTGGGGGCACGGGCCCGGACGTGACCGGGGCGGCCCGGGGCGGAGTGAGCGTGGAGGTCATGCTCCGACCATACAGGAACACATGAAGACTCATTCATTTCTTCATGAGTGCATGGTCATGAGTGCATGGTCATGAGTGCATGGTCATGAGTGCACGTTCATGGGTGCACGTTCATGGGTGCATGGGTACGGGACTGCGGCCGCTCACCCTCCGTAGGATGAGCGGCATGGGCCATGGAGCTGACACCACCACCGCCGCAACGGCACGCGAGCGCCTGGAGACAGTGGGTGCCGCCGACGTGGCCGCCACGCTCCAGGCCCTGGCGACCCCGTCCCGGCTGCGCATCCTGGCCCATCTGCAGGAGGGCCCGTGCGCGGCGACCGAACTCGCCGACGCCGTGGGCATGGAACAGTCCGCCTGCTCCCACCAGTTGCGTCTGCTGCGTAATCTCGGCCTGGTCACCGGCGAGCGCCGCGGCCGCTCGGTCATCTACGCGCTCTACGACAACCACGTGGCCGAACTGCTCGAGCAGGCCCTCTACCACGTGGAGCATCTGCGGCTGGGCCTGCGCGACAGTACGGCCTAGGCGTCCTGACCGTCCGGCTGCCGCACGACCCCGCGGCGCTCGGCGGAGGGGCGGCGGCGCAGCAGCAGGCGTCTCGCGGGGCGCTCCACCGCCTCGTACAGGACCCAGGACAGGCCGAGGGACACGGCGAACACGACGGCCGTCACGGCCAGGCCCGCCGTCGGGCCGAAGAGCGGTTTCGTGCCCAGCACGTTGGTCCCAGCCCGCAGCACGAGCAGGTGGACCATGTAGAACGCGAAGGAGAGCTCCCCCAGCCGTACCAGTCGCCGGTGGCGCCACATCGAGGGCAGACCGTGCAGGTCGGCGACGGCCGCCGCCGCGATGAGCAGGGCGAAGCCGATGACGGTGCAGACGGTGGACGGGTAGCCGTCGGTGATGTGCGGGACGTGCGGGACGAGGAAGTAGCCGATGATCGCGAGGGCGAGCGAGGCCTCCAGGCCGGGTCCGCGCCACCGGTCGAGCAGCACCAGCCGGGCGACGGCCACACCGAGGACGAACTCGGGCAGCCGCGCGGCAGGGAAGGAGTAGATCTGCTGGCCCAGCCAGTGGTGCGCGTCCACCCACGCCAGCCCCAGCACCGCCAGCACCGACGCTCCGGCCAGGGCGGTCGCGCCGCGGGCGCCGAGACGGCGCAGGAGCAGCGCCAGCAGCGGGAAGACGGCGTAGAAGAAGGCCTCGCAGGCCAGTGACCAGCTGACCGGGTCCAGCGTCTGCCACCAGGGCCGCCACCAGGAGTGCACCAGCAGGACGTTGGCCAGCCCCTGGCTCAGGGTCGGCTTGGACTGGTGGGCCAGCGTGTATGCCATGAGCAGCGCGATCGCGGCGGTGACCAGGTGCACCGGCAGGATGCGGGCGATACGGCGGCGCCAGAAGGCCGGCGCGCGGTCGCCCGGCCGGGCCGACCAGGTCAGGACGAACCCGGACAGCACGAAGAAGAACGACACCCCCGTCGCGCCGGCCCCGAACGCCCAGGTGACGAGGGAGCCGGCGTTGCCGTCGAAGTAGTGGAAATTGTGCACGTGCAGTCCGAAGACCAGCAGTGCGGCCATCCATCGCAGGCCGGTGAGGGACGGCAGCGAGGGCGCCGGAGCGGACGGGGAACTCCTCGTGGTGCTTGCGGTCTCGGTGCTCGACGGCGTCCGGGGCGCCCTGGTCGCCGTCGTCATCGAATCACCTGCAGGGAACTGTTCGTGCTGTGCATGAAGCGGGGCATGAAGGGGAAGCTTGCCAGTTCAGCACCTTTCATTCATCCCCGTACCCGACGTCACACCAATGGGGCCGAACCTCGGCACCGCAGCGGCTCAATCGCGGCCGTGCCCCTTGCCCAGACGTTCGAGAACGGCACGCGCCATCGCTTCCTCACCCTTGGCGTTGGGGTGCGCGGGGGCGGCGGGCGAGGCCGGCTGGAGCGGTTCGATCCAGCGGACGTCGGGTGCCTTGCACATGTCGTGGCCCACCGTGGGCCCGTAGGTGTCGACGTACCGCGCGCCGTCCCACTCGGCGACCAGCCGCAGCATCAGGTTCAATCGCTTGCCGGTGTCCCGCAGATAGGCGAAGTCCTTGGCCGCGAACGGCACTGCGGGATAGCAGCCGCTGCCGTCGTCGGGCAGCAGGTCGGGGTAGCCGACGACGAGCACGCGGGCGCGCGGGGCCCTGGCGTGCACGGCCCGCAGCACCGCGTCGATCTTCGGCGCGGTCCGCGCGATGGCGACGGTGAGCTGGTCGATGCCGGACGAGGCGTAGTAACGCCGGCACGGGTCACCGGTCGGGTCCTGGGAGCTGAGGCGGGCGCAGGTGCCGATGATGGAGCTGAAACCGATGTCGTTGCCGCCGATCTGGACCGTCACCAGACCGGTGTCGCGGTTCAGCGCGTCCAGCTGCGGCTCGTTGCTGCCCTGCGCCTTCCACATGTTGTCGGTGGTCGCTCCGCTGCAGCTCACGTCCTTGAACGCGGTCGCCTTGCGCACCGCCGCCACGATCGAGGGGTAATTGTGGTCGGAGCGGGCGCAGTTGGCGTCCACCTGCTGCGGGATGAGGGGGCCAGCCGTATAGGAGTCCCCGAGCGACACATAGCGGGTGTCCCGGCCGTGTCCCCCTCCGTATGCCGCGGCCGGCGTCGTGGACGCCGCGACGAGAGCGCAACCGCCGAGCGCCGCCCCCACCGCCATCCCCCGCCGCCGGCGTCTCGCCGCTGAGCCCGAACGCGTGTCGTCCGCCATGCGATTCCTCCCCCTGAGACCCGGACGTCGCGCGGAGCCGCACCGGGGCGCGGCATCACACGCGACGCAGTCTGTATACCGCTCGGTATGTCTCCGGGGCCAGAGGCGGGAGGCAGGCAACTGGCCTTTCCCGAAAAGGGAATCGACCGGTTCCGGGGGCCGGACTCCCCGCCGGCCGCGGACGAAGGCGTCCCTGCGGCGCGCGCCGGATCGACATGCCCGTTGGGTCCGCGACCCAGGTAGGTCTATCGTCTGAATCGTGGGCCAGAACATAGGAGAGCGGCCATGATGCCGCAGGACGAAGCCGTGATCGGCTGCACGGGGAAGGTGCTCGTCGGAACGCGCGGATCCGCGGGGCCCGGCGAAATCCTGGTGCGGGTCAGAGGCGGTTCCGAGACCTTCCTCGCCTGGTCCGAAGATCCCCTGCCCACGGGGGCGACGGTGCTGGTGATCGAGTCGCGCGGATGCCGGGAGGTCGGCGTCATCGAGTGGGTGGATCCATTGGACGCGCTCGACGGCGACGCCGTCGGCGCAGACTGAGGAGTAGAAAGAAACATGTTCGGATACCGCGTTCCCGCTCCCGACGAGGCGATGTTGATCTCGGGAGGCAGGCGGGGACTGGGGGGCGCGCCGTTCCGAGTGGTGACGGGGCACGGCAAGTTCGTGATCCCGTTCTTCCGCAAGACCCGCTTCCTGACCCTGTCGATGTGCGAGGCCGAGGTCACGGAGACCTGTGTGACCAAGCAGGGCATCGCCCTGCACGTCCGCGCGGTCATCGCGTTCAAGGTCGGCAACGACCACGAGAGCATCATCAACGCCGGCCAGCGCTTCCTCTCCGACCAGGACCAGATGTCGGTCCTGACCGGGCGGATCTTCGCCGGTCACCTGCGGGCGATCATCGGCTCGATGACGGTCGAGGAGATCGTCACCGAGAGGCAGAAGCTCGCCGCGGAGGTCCTGGACACCTCCAAGACCGAGATGGCGAAGATCGGCCTGATCGTGGACTCGCTGCAGATCCAGTCGATCGACGACGGCGACGCCGGTTACATCGACGCGATGTCCGCCCCGCACAAGGCGGCCATCCAGCGGCAGGCCCAGATCGCCCAGGCCCAGGCCACCCAGGCCTCGGTCGAGGCGGAGCAGGAGGCGGCCCGCAAGCAGGCCGAGTACGCCCGGCAGACCGCCATCGTGAAGGCGGAGTACTCGGCCGAGGTGGACCGCGCCCAGGCACAGGCCTCCCAGGCCGGACCGCTGGCCCAGGCGCACGCCCAGCAGGAGGTGCTCGCCGCACAGACCGAGCTGGCCCAGCGGCAGGCCAAGCTCCGTCAGCAGCAGCTGGTCGCCGAGATCGTGAAGCCCGCCGAGGCCGAGGCCGAGCGGATCCGGGTGCTCGCCGCCGCCGACGCGCAGCGCATGAAGATCCAGGCCGAGGCGGCGGCCTCGTACGACCGGGTCGCGCTCGACCGGATGCTGATCGACCAGCTGCCGCAGATCGTGAAGGAGGCAGCGGGCGGCCTGGCGGGCGCCAACGTCAACGTCCTCAACGGCGCGGACGGTCTGGGCGAGATCGCCGCCGGTCTGGTGTCCCAGGGCCTGACCATCCTCGACTCGGTCCGGCAGAACCTGAACGGCCAGGACGCCACGGACGGGCGCCGGCCCGAGGAGAACCCGGGCAGCGGGCTGCTCCAGCTGCGCTCGGGCAAGGAGAGGAAGTCGGACGACGGGCCGGTCGACGTCGACTAGGCGCTCCGCTGGTGCAGCCGCGATGGGCCGTCGTTTGTCCGCGGCTCCGTCGTGGCTGGTCGCGCCCCGCGGCGGAGCCGCAAGATCGATGCTGCCCCGCGCCCCTCTGGGGCGCGGTCGAACCGCCACGGACTCCCCCCGGCCTGGCATAACGTAGATGGTGATCACCATCTGACCGGGAGTCGCCATGACCGGTAGCCGACGGAAGAGACCCGTCGAAGTCTCCGATGCCATCGAGCCGCCGAGCAACGCCGAGCTGGTCGTGGGCGTGGTGTCGGTGACGGTGCTCGTGGAGGTCCTGGGGGTGCTGTCCGGGTCCGCGGTGTGGCTGCTCGGGCTGCTGGTCTTCCTGCCGGGGACGGCGTCGGCGCTGTGCACCGTGCGGCAGACGGGGTTCGTCGCCGCGTGGACCTCGCTGGTCGTCACCGCGACCGCGGTGGTGCGGGCCCCGGTGGGCGGACACTGGCTGGACCGGCTGCTGCTGGTCCTGTTCACCCTCGCGCTGGGAGTGGCCTCCGTCTACGCCTGTCAGTGGCGCATCCGGCGCGAGCACGAGATGCTGCGGCTGCGCTCGACCGCCGCGGCCATGCAGCGGCACATCCTGCACCCGCTGCCGCTGGTCACCGACGACGTGCTGGTCAACGGCGTCTACGAGCCCGTGCAGGAGGACCGGCTCGTCGGCGGTGACATCTACGACGTCGTCGACTCGCCCTTCGGCACCCGGGTGCTGATCGGCGACGTGCAGGGCAAGGGGCTGGCCGCCGTGGGCGCCGCGTTCGCCGTCATCGGTGCCTTCCGTGAGGCGGCCCACCGGGAGCCCACGCTCACCGCGCTCGTCGACGCCCTGGACGCCGCGGTCGTCCGCCACAACTCCTACGCCGAACAGACCGGCGAGGACGAGCGGTTCGTCACCGCACTCATCCTCGGCGTCGACGCCGACAGCGAGGTGCAGGTCGTCAACTGCGGCCATATTCCTCCCCGGTTGATGCACGAGGGCCTCGTCACCACACCGCCGCTGGACTCCGGTGTCCCGCTCGGTCTCGCCGAACTGGCCGCCGAACCCACGACCGTGGACTGGTTCGACTTCCCGGCCGGTGCGACGCTGCTGCTGACCACCGACGGCCTCACCGAGACCCGCGCCGACGACGGCACGTTCTACCCCCTCGACGAGCGACTGACCAAGCACCTGGGCCTCTCCCCCACCGAACTGCCCCGGGCGCTGCACGAGGACGCCCTCACGTTCACCGACGCCGACCGCCGGCACGACGACATCGCCGTCCTGACCGTCCGCCGCTCCCCGCGCCTCTGAGCACACCGTGGTCGGTGGTGCCGGTCGGCATCAGAGTTCCGGCGTGGCTCCCAGCAGAGGCGACGAACACGTTCGCCCCGTCGCGACGCCCGGCACGCCGAGAGCAAGCACCGGACGCCGCTCCTTGACGGGCAGACGTTGCCTGCGGGGGCACTAGTCGCGCAACGTCCGGGGCAATCCGAACATGGGGAAGAGGCCGTTGTCACCGAAGCGGGTGATGGCGGAGATCCTGTCGCCCTCCAGTGCGAGCACCACCAGCCCGTAGGCGTGCGCGATGGGGCTGGTGGGATCGCGCAGGTAGGAGCCGAAGGCCGGCTGGCCGTTCGCCCGCGCGGGCACCAGCCGGAGCGCCTTGCTGCCCCACCAGGCGAGATTCTCGTAGAACCGGGCGATGGCCGCGCGTCCCTGGTATTCGACAGGCTCGGGCGGCATCGTCAGCCAGGCGTCGTCGGTCAGCAGGGCGACCAGCCCGTCGACGTCGGAATTCTCCATCGCGTCCACGAACCGGCCGACGAGTTCGCGTTCACGCGGTGAGCGAGGCAGGGGCGCCCGGTCGCGGTCGCGCGCGGGCAGTTGGCCGCCCAGGGCCGCGCGCGCCCGCTGCAGGGCGCTGTTCACCGAGACACCGCTGCTGTCCAGCAGGTCGGCCACCTCGGCCGCACGGAAGCCGAGCACGTCGCGCAGCACCAGCACCGCGCGCTGCCGCGGCGGCAGCCGTTGGAGTCCGGCCATGAAGGCCACGGCCAGCGACTCCCGCGACTCGTAGCGGGCGTCCGGTCCCGGCGCCGTGTCCGGCAGGTCCTCCAGCAGGGTGTCCGGGTAGGGCTCGAACCACAGCGGTTCGGAGCGGCGCGTCGGCTCGGGCACATCGAGCGGAGGGCCGGCCGAGGGCTGCCGAGGGCGGGGGCGGCGCGCCGTGTCGCGCAGGGCGTTCAGGCACCGGTTGGTCGCGATGCGGTACAGCCAGGCGCGTACCGAGGCCCGCTCCTGGAATCCCCCGAGCCCGCGCCAGGCGGCCAGCAAGGTCTCCTGAACCGTGTCCTCCGCGTCCTGCACGGACCCCAGCATCCGGTAGCAGTGCACCTGGAGCTCACGCCGGTAGGGCTCGGTGAGCTCACGGAACGCCTCCCCGTCGCCCGCCCGCGCCCGCGCCAGAGTCGATTCGATCACCACGGTGTCCTCGCTTCGCCTCGTCGCTCGTCCTCCCGGTATGGACACCGCCCGGGCCGAAAAGTCATCGGTGACTTCCTCGATGCGGCCGTGTCTCAACGGACGACTGCAATTCACGCCGGTTTCCACACCGCATTCCATGAACAACAAGGGAGATCGCCACCATGACGAACATCGCGGGCAGTGCAGTACTGATCACCGGAGGCAACCGCGGCATCGGCCGGGCGCTGGTCGAGGAAGCCCTGAAGAGGGACGCCGCGCACGTGTACGTCGGTACACGCGTACCGTTCGACCACCCGGACGAGCGGGTCGCTCCCCTGAGGCTGGATGTGACCGCCGCCGACCAGTTGCGCCGGGCCGCCGAGGAGGTCGAATCCCGCGGCGTCCTCGACGTGCTCGTCAACAACGCCGGCATTGCCCGCTACGACGACCTGAGCGACCGCTCCGTCCTCGAACGGCACCTCGCCGTCAATCTCCTCGGCACCTATGAGGTGACGAACGCGTTCCTGCCACTGCTGCTCCGCTCCAAGGGAGCGATCGTCAACAACCTGTCGACCAACAGCCTCGCCCCCTTCCCGCTGATCGCGTCCTACTCGGTCTCCAAAGCGGCCGCGTTCTCCCTGACACAGTCGCTGCGTGCCCTGCTGGCTGAACAGGGCGTGCGTGTGCACGCCGTACTGACCGGACCGGTGGACACCGAGATGAGCCGGGGTCTCGACGCGCCCAAGGCATCCGCGCAGTCCGTCGCGCGGGCCGTCTTCGACGGGGTGGAGAACGACGAGGAGGACATCTTCCCCGACCCCGCCTCGCAGTCGCTGGCCGAGGGCTGGCGCGGTGGCGTGGCAAAAGCCATGGAGCGGCAGTTGGCGGAGCTTTCGGTGGCACACCGCGCCAAGTACTGAACCAGTGAGCCGCCGCGAGGACATACGCACCGCGTTCGCGTTCGGGCTCTCCCGCGTCGGCTCGTGCACCGGGCTGATGCTGATGCGGCACGGGCCGCACACGTCCGATCAACAAGAAGAAGCGTCAAGAAGCAAAGGGGAGCGAGAGACCATGACCGACCACAGGACGGGAACCCGGGAAGAGTGGCTCGCGGCCAGGCTGGATCTCCTCACAGCCGAGAAGGAACTGACCCGGCGCAGCGACCAACTGGCCCGGCAGCGGCAGGAGTTGCCGTGGGTGCGCGCAGAAAGGGATTACCGCTTCGAGACCGACGAGGGGCCGGCGTCCC
Organism: Streptomyces sp. NPDC002092; assembly: GCF_053593775.1. Classification (NCBI taxonomy): domain Bacteria; kingdom Bacillati; phylum Actinomycetota; class Actinomycetes; order Kitasatosporales; family Streptomycetaceae; genus Streptomyces; species Streptomyces sp. NPDC002092. The sequence goes on along the minus strand of NZ_JBSFDG010000011.1, from coordinate 131,152 downwards.
TCGACGACCTCTTCGCCGGCCGCCCCCAACTCCTCGTCTACCACTTTATGTTCGGGCCCGACTACGAGGCGGGGTGCCGGTCCTGCTCGGCGATCGCGGACGGCTTCGACGGTTCCGTCGTCCACCTCGCGCATCACGACGTCACGCTCTGCGCGGTCTCGCGGGCGCCGCTTCCCAGACTGCAGGCGTACAAGCGGCGGATGGGCTGGAGCTTCCCCTGGGCGTCGTCGTACGGCAGCGCCTTCAACTACGACTTCGGGGTGGCCCACACCGAGGAGGAGTGGCGCGCGGGAGCCGTCACCTACAACTACCGCGAGAACCGTGACCTCCGGCTGCCGTCCGGCGAACTGGGAGACCGGCTGACCGAGTTCGCGTCGAGCGTGGGGACGGACTGGGACACCTATCGGCGCGAGGGGCCCGGCATGAGCGCGTTCGTCCGCGAGGACGGGGTCGTCTATCACACCTACTCGGCGTACGAGCGTGGCGTCGACGGCCTGTGGGGCATGTACCAGTGGCTCGACCGCGCTCCGCTCGGCCGCAACGAGACCGGCATGTGGTGGCGCCGCCACGACGAGTACGGCAGCCAGTGACACGTATCGGCGACCTCACCCCGATTTCCCGAGCCCGGAGGTGCGCGAGCGCCGGCCCGCGACCTCGACCGTATACGGAGGAACACCATGACCATCCGCAACGCCCTCGTCATCGGGGCCGGCAGCGGCGTGGGCCGTGCCACAGCCGATGCCCTCGCCGCCCAGGGAGTCGAGGTCCTGGCCACCGGGCACGAGCGGGACGCCACGGATCCCGCGCAGGTCGCCGCGCTCCTCGACGAGGCCGAACCGGATCTCGTCGTGGTCGCCGCGGGTACACGTCCGCGGATGGCGCCGATCGGGGAGCAGAGCTGGGAGTCGTTCTCGGCGCCGTGGAACGTCGACGTCAAGATCGCCTTCGAGGTGGGCCGGGCCTCACTGGCACGCCCGTTGCGGGCGGGATCGACGGTGGTGATCGTGTCGAGTGGGGCGGGACTCGGCGGCTCACCGCTGTCGGGCGGGTATGCGGGCGCCAAGCGGACGCAGATGTTCCTGGCCGCCTATCTGCAGTCCGCCGCCGACGCCCGCGGGCTCGGCATCCGGTTCGCCGCCCTGGTCCCGGGCCAGTTGCTGGTGGGCACCGCGATCGGTGAGGCCGCGGCCGCCGCGTACGGTGCCGAGCGTGGCCGGTCGGCGGAGGCATATCTCAAGGAGCACTCCCCGGCGCCGCTCGACGCCACCGGGGTCGCCCGTGCCGTCCTCGAGATCGCCCAAGGCGAGGAACACCGGAGAAACACACTGGTGGCCGTGACGGGCAAGGGACTCGAGGCCCTCTGAGGGGGGATGACCGAGGCGGGCCCAGGTACCGCCAGGAGTTGATCCCGGCCTGGGTCGGTGCCGTGCCGTTCGGCACCGCGTGCCCGCCACGAGGGCGCTGACGCGGTTCTCGTACGCGCGGCGGGCCCTGAGTTGCGCCGGGATCGCTGCGGCGCCGTCTGGCGGTGTCCGAGGGCGAGGGCGGCGATGGACTGGCCGCCATTGCCGGGCCTCGCCGAATGGCATCGGACGGCCGCCCTGAGGTGATGCTGGACAACGGCGCGTGCTGGGCCTCGCCACCCGGCAGGCCGTCCGGGCGAAGTTCCGGTTCGGCCCGGAGGCTCCCCGGACCGTCCCCGTGGAGTTCAGCATCGAGGGCGGCCCCGCGTCCTGTGGCGGATCGGCCGCGACCTCCTCCACCAGGGGTCCGCGACCGCGGATCTGCTCCAGGAACCCACTGACCTCTGTGTGACCATCCACACCTCCTTCACCATTGCGCCACCCGCCCCCGCACGGCAGAGTGTTCGAACTGCCTGACAACGCAGGCGAGTTGCCCGTGTACGTCACCTGCATGGCCGCACGGGCGAAGCGGAAGGAAGACGTGTGAGCCCGATTTCGGTCCGGGGACTGGCAGTGGCTTCGGCCTCCGCGGTCACCGCTGTCGGAAGCGTCGTCGGAGCCACCTCGCCCGGCGCCGCGCAGGCGAACGATGCCGAAGCGACGGCCGCCGGCTCCACGCTGCTCGCGGACTTGCCCGCAGGGCAGCAGGCCCAGGTGCAGACCGCGTCCCTGACGCAGCAGGCCGACGCCCAGGGCGTCCAGGCGGACGCGAGCGCCAGGAAGGACGCCGAGGAGGCGGCCCGCAGGGCTGCCGCCCAGACTGCGGTCGCGAAGAAGGAAGCCGCGCAGAAGGCCGCGGCGGAGAAGGCCGCAAAGGAGCAGACCCAAGCCAAGGTGGCCGCCGGCCACAGCAGCACGGTCGTTCCGGCCAAGAGCTCGTACACCGTCGCCGAGATCCAGGCGATAGCCCGGCAGATCGTGCCCGGCGGCCAGTTCCAGTGCTTCAGCAACATCGTGGACCGCGAGTCCGGCTGGAACATGCAGGCCCTCAACGCCTCCTCCGGCGCCTACGGCCTCATGCAGGCGCTGCCCGGCTCCAAGTACGCGTCCGCCGGCTCGGACTGGCAGACCAACCCCGCCACCCAGATCAAGTGGGGCCTGAACTACATGAACAGCACGTACGGCAGCCCCTGCCAGGCCTGGGCCTTCTGGCAGACCCACCACGCGTACTGAGCCGCGGCACCACGCCGGTCGTACGGCTGCGGTACACCTGATTTTCACCTGAATGTGAACCGACCCCAGGCATCCCCAGCGGTGTCCTCCCCCTCTTGCACGTCGTACGTCTGACGCGCGTTCGGGAAGGTTCGTCCATGGGGGTCAGCACCTCGGAACTCATCAGGCCGGTTCAGCGCACGGGTGGCCCGCCGCCTGCGCGCGGGAAAGGGTTCAACGCCGGACTGGCCTGGTGGGTGATCATGCTGGCGGCGACGGTGCTGTTCACCTGGGACATCCAGCACAGCACCTACCACTCCTTCTACTCCGAGACCGCGCGCAGCATGACGGAGAGCTGGAAGGGCTTCCTCTTCGGCTCGTTCGACCCGGGCAACACGATCACCATCGACAAGCTCCCGGGTTTCCTGTGGCCGCAGGCCCTGTCCGCGCGGATCTTCGGCTTCCATCCGTGGGCGCTGACTCTGCCGCAGGTCGTCGAGGGCGTCCTCTGCGTCGCCGTGCTGCACCGCGCCGTACGCAGCTGGGCGGGGGAGCGTGCGGGACTCCTCGCCGCCGGCGCCTTCACACTGACCCCTGTGGTCGCGGGGATGTTCCGTACGGAGGTCGAGGACCCGGCGTTCACCCTGTGTGTCCTGCTGGCCGCGAACGCCACGCTGCGCGCCGCGCGCGAGGCCCGGCTGCGTCCGCTGCTCATGGCCGGGCTGTGGGTCGGCCTCGGCTTCCAGGCCAAGATGCTGGAGGCCTGGGCGGTGCTTCCCGCACTCGGCCTGCTCTACCTGGTGTCGGCCCCGGCGACGCTGCGCCGCCGGCTGACCCATCTGGCGGCGGCCGGAGCAGTGTGCGTCGCGGCGTCGGCGTCCTGGATGGTCCTGGTGGCCCTGACTCCGGCCCAGGACCGCCCGTTCATCGACGGCACGACCGACAACTCGGCGTTCAGCCAGGTCGTCGGATACAACTTCCTCAACCGTTTCGCCAGCCTCGGCATCAGCGCCGACTCCACCGGCAGCGTCGCCGCCACGACCATGGCCGGCACCGCACCGGCACACTCCGGCGCCGGCCGGCACGCCGCCTGGGCCAAGATGTTCGGCCCGTCGCTCGCCTCCCAGGTGGGCTGGCTCTACCCGGTGGCCGCGCTGTCCGTGGTGTGCGGCCTGGTCTGGCTGCGCGGCAGACCCCGTACGGATCCGCTGCGGGCGGGCTTCCTGCTGTGGGGCGTGTGGCTGGCCACGTACTTCCTGGTCTTCAGTGCCGGCGCGGTAGGCGCCCACACGTACTACATGGGAGTGGTGGCGGTCCCGCTCGCCGCGCTGTTCGGAGGCGGCATCGTGCAGTTCTGGCGGGCGTGGCAGCGCTGCGACCGGACCCGCTCGTGGGCCCTGCCGACGGCGGTTGTCAGCACCGTGGCATGGTCGGCGTTCATCGCGACGCGGTACTCGTTCCTGCCCTGGCTGGCACCCGCCGCGATCGTTGCGGGGGCCGCAGGGCTGCTGCTGCTCGCACTGTCACGCACCACCGGCCGGCAGGCGCCCGCCCGGATCGCGGTACTTGGCATCGGGGCGGTCATCGTGGGCATGCTGCTGCCGTCCGCCGCCTGGGCGTCAACGGTCCTGGACCCGAAGTACGGCCACTCGGGCATGGGCGCGGCCGGACCGGCCTCCACCTGGCACCACCGGCACGACTGGGCCAAGACCCGCGCCTCGGCGTACGACCCGGCCCCGAGCGACAGCTCCCCCCGTGCAAGGAACCCGCACAAGAACACAGTCACGTACGACTACCGGACGGCACTCACCCCCGAACAGCAGCGCTTCCTGGCCTTCATGAAGGCCCACCAGGGCCATGCCACCTTTGTCTTCGCCACGACCAGCTGGCGCTCGGCCTCCCCCTACGTCCTCTTCGCGGGCGCCGAAGTCCTCCCCATGGGCGGCTTCACGGGCGCCGCGCCCACGCCCACCGGCGCCGCGTTCCACAACCTGATCGCCACCGGCCGACTGCGCTACGTCGTCCTCGGCGGCGTACCGACCGCCCCGGGCCGCGCCGCCGCGCAGTGGGTACGCGGCCACTGCGCACCCATGCCCCACCAGACGTTCCGTGTCTACGACTGCGCGTCGGCATCCGCCACGCCGAACAGGCACTGACACCTTGGTGAAATTGCGAAGTCTGGCGTCCGTAAGGGTTTCACAAGAAATTCTCAGCCAAGTCGAGCGGCTGCCCTCACCTTCGTGAGACAGAGTGATCACTGATGGAGCGCATCTCACGCATCATGGTCACCTCGCGTCACGCGTTGCTCGGCGTCGTGATGATGTTCACCCTGGCCTCGTCCGTGGCCGCCGCGGAGGTCGGGTACAGGCACCCGGGGCGGGCGTCGGAGGTCCCGTCGTCCGGCGGAAAAGCGGGCCCCGCGGGGCAGGCGCGACCGCCGACGCAGGCCTTAGGGGCCACCGTCGACGTCGTCGCCGATCGTGCGTCGGCGCGGATCGGCGCACTGTTCGGCGCGGACCGGGCCGACGACCTGGCCGGCGGACACAGCTGCACGGCCTCGGTCGTGCACAGCCCCCGGCGCGACCTCGTCGTCACCGCCGCGCACTGCGTGGGCGACGTCAGTACCGACCTGGTGTTCGTGCCGGGCTACCGGGACGGACACGCGCCGTACGGGGTGTGGAAGCTGGACCACCGCTATCTGCCCGACGGATGGACCAAGGCCCAGGACGAGGACAGCGACCTGGCCTTCGCCACCGTCGACGAGCAGGACGGCAGGGCGATCGAGGACGTCGTAGGAGCCAACCGGTTCACGCCCGGAACGGCCACGGGCGCCACCCCCGTGACCGTCGTCGGCTATCCCGACTCCCGGGAGACGCCCATCAGCTGCACCAACAAGCCGACCGCCTACAGCAGCACCCAGCAGCGCATCGACTGCCCCGCTTTCACCCAGGGCACCAGCGGCAGCCCCTGGATCAACGACGCCGGCCAGGTCGTCGGCGTCCTCGGCGGCTACGACCAGGGCGGCGACACCGACGACGTGTCCTACAGCGTGACACTGGGCAGCCAGGCGGCCGACCTGTACAAGACCGCCATCAGCGATCCGTGATCCGCGCGCTCCGCCCGCCGCCTTCCCGTCCGCGTCGGTCACCTCGGCGATCGCGTGAGCGGGAAGCTGCCGAGGATCCGGTCACGCATGGGTGTTGCGGGTGCGGCGGTGGGAGGCGAGAAGCGCCAGGAGTGCTGCTCCGGTGAACCACAGGAGCTCGATGGCGAGGTGGGTGGGGGTCGGGGTGGTGGTGCACTCCGCGGCGGTAGGCGATGTCGCGGATACGGTCAATGGTCTGCGATGTGCAGTCGGGACTCCCGAGAGCGGCCTTGACGGTGTTGTGTTCCTCCGCGCTGGTGGCGGCGAGCAGGTCACGGACCAGGTAGGTGAGGCGGCCGGCCCGCAGGTCGGCACCGATGGGCTTGCCCGTGAGGTCCGGATCACCGAAGAGGTCGAGGTAGTCGTCCCGCATCTGGCCGCTGATGCCGGCCAGCGCGGCGTAGCGGCGCAGGCTCTCCTCATACTGGGCCAGGCCCTCGCCCGCGGCCGGCAGGCCCAGGCGCAGGGGGGCGAGGATGGAGTAGCGCGCGGTCTTGTACTCGCACACGGTCTCCAGCAGCCCCTCATCAGCCGAGGGGGTGACGTCGCGTTCGAGGTCGAGGATCTGACCGATGACGGTATCGGTGGTCACGCCGAGTTGGACGTCGAGCATGGCCTGCTTGCGGTCGGCGGGGAGGTCTGCCTGCACCAGCACGCGCAGGGCCAGGAAACCGGCGAGAGCACCTGCCATCATGGCCAGTCCCAGTGCGGCCTGCGGGTTCTCCGGAAGGTCTTCGCGGCACGCGTAGTACGTCGAGAGGCCACCGCGGCGCAAAGGTGAACCGGTACACCTGCGCAGTGTGGGCGAACGCCTGCCCCAGCGGATCGGTGCACTGGCCGCGGCGTAGATCTGTGAGCGTCCGCTGACGCCACACCTCATACCTGCCGGCGCGTTCCTGGGGGTCGCCGCTGTCCAACAGCTGATCGGCCCACCGGCCCAACGCATAAACGGCCCAGGCGTGTGTCCGTTTGCCCGCCGGCAGCAGCAACGAGCCCGCCCAATGAAGACGTCCGTCGAAAGTCACCAGCAACCGGCCACACAGCCGGTACGCCTCCCGCAGCACCGGATCAGTAATCCCGGCCCGATCCGGAGCACCCTGGTCACCCCACACTCAGCGCCACCGTTCGGTCGGTACCTGCTCTTACTGGCGTCCCATCAGGGAAACGAAAGCCGGCAACGCCCGGCCCCAGTGCGCTGATCCTCGATCGGTCCCCAGGAATGATCAAAAGGCCGTTTCAGATGTCCTCTGAAACGGCCTTTGACCTGCGACTTCAAAAAGTCGGGACGACAGGATTTGAACCTGCGACCCCTTGACCCCCAGTCAAGTGCGCTACCAAGCTGCGCCACGTCCCGGTGCCCGTCTGACCTGGGGTTTCCCCCGGCCGAACGTGCATGGAAACCATACCGCACTCGGGTCGATGGTCGCGCATGGCTTTTGCGCGCGGCACACGAGGAGCGGCTGGCGGCGCTTGACCTGAAGCTTGGTTGAGGTTGCACGATCGTCCGCATGACGATCACCGAGGAAGAGCGGCGTACGTACGCGTACGAGGACCTGCCCAGGCTCATGGGACTGATGACCGGCGACGAGAAGCACGGCCCGGCGGCGACGTCCACGCTGGACGTGCTGTGGGTGCTGTACGACCGGGTGCTGGGGGTGGGGCCGGAGCGGATGGGCGACCCGGGGCGGGACCGTTTCCTGCTGTCGAAGGGGCACGGTCCCATGGCGTACTACGCGGTCCTCGCCGCCAAGGGCTTTGTGCCCGTGGACTGGCTGCCGCGGTTCGGCTCGTACGACTCTCCGCTCGGGCACCACCCGGACCGTGTGCTGGTGCCAGGGGCCGAGATCGGCAGTGGGTCCTTGGGACACGGACTGCCGATAGGCGTGGGTACGGCGCTGGGGCTGCGCGCCCAGGGGTTGCGCGAGCCGCGGGTCTGGGTGCTGATCGGGGACGCCGAGCTGGACGAGGGCAGCAATCACGAGGCGATCGCCTTCGCGGGGCCCGCCGGGCTGGAGCAACTGCACACCGTCGTCGTCGACAACTCCTCCGCCAGCCACGCCCGGCCCGGCGGCATCGCCGCCCGTTTCGAGGCGGCGGGCTGGTCCGCGGTCACGGTCGACGGCCGCGATCACGAAGCGCTCCATGCTGCCTTCACCTCTCCGCATCCGGGCCGCCCGCATGTCGTCGTGGCCCGGGTGGAGCCGAAGGCCGGCTGAGCCCGCTCCTCCTGCGTTACTGCCTCCACCACGAGAAAGGCTCGACCCTCCATGGACACCATGCGTGACCGTTTTGCACCTGTCGTCTCACGGCTGCTCGACGAGGATCCGCGGGTCGCCGTCGTCCTCGCCGAGATCGGCAAGGACGGTTTCGCCGAGGCGCGGCGGCGACATCCGGACCGGGTCCTCAACGTCGGCATCCGCGAGCAGTTGTTGATCGGGGCCGGTGCCGGGCTGGCGCTGACCGGGCTGCGACCCGTCGTCCACACCTTCGCCAGCTTCCTCGTCGAGCGGCCCTTCGAGCAGGTCAAGCTGGACCTCGGGCATCAGGACGTGGGCGCTGTGCTGGTCAGTGCCGCCGGGTCCTTCGACTGGCCGGCCGGCGGATACACGCACATGGCTCCCGGGGACGTAGCCCTCCTCGACACCCTGGACGGCTGGACCGTGCACGTGCCCGGGCATCCCGACGAGGCCGAGACGCTGCTGCGGCACGCGGTCGCCGCGGGCGACGACAAGGTGTACGTGCGGTTGTCCGTGCAGGCGAACGCGGAGGGGCTTTTGGTCGACGGCGAGCGTTTCCTCACCGTCCGCGAAGGCCGCTCCGGTGTTGTCCTCGCCGTCGGACCGATGCTGGACGCCGTGCTCGCCGCGACGGAGGGGCTCGATACGACCGTGCTGTACGCGACGACCGTACGGCCCTTCGACTCGACCGCACTGCGCCGGGCGACGGAGACGGCCGGGACGGATGTCGTCCTTGTCGAGCCTTATCTGGCGGGCACGTCGACGACTGCGGCGAACGACGCGCTCTCCGACCTGCCCCACCGCGTACTCGCACTCGGCGTGGGCCGCCGCGAGCTTCGCCGGTACGGCCGCATCGAGGAGCACGTGTCCGCACACGGCCTGGACGCCCGGTCACTGCGGGAGCGGATCGGCGGGTTTGTCTCGGGCGGGCGGGTGGCCGCGCAGGTCGGGTGAGGCGGGGCGTCAGGGGTGCGCGGGGCCTCAGCGGGCGAGCCAGGCCCGAGCGCGAGCGGCGCGCGGTGTCGGAGGGTGAGCCAGGGGTGGCGGCGTGAGTCAAGTCCTTGGCACGTGGCGGCTGAGCGTGTCGGGCGAGAGAGCGAGCCGAGCAGCTGGATGTCCCCCCCTCAGCCCGTCGTCTGCGAGCGCGACCGCCGGGCTGGCGCCCCCGTGCCCGAGTCCGACGCCGGTGCGTCGGCGCGTATCAGGTCGCGTATGGCCGGTACCGACAGGAGGGAGACCGGGATGGCGAGGCTCATCGCTGCGGCGGCGAGGAGGACATGGTCGGCGCCGACGGCCGTGGCGGCGGGGCCGGCGAGGGCCTGGCCGACCGGCATCATCGCGAGGGAGCCGGCGACGTCGTACGCGTGGATGCGGTTGAGGACGTCGGGCGGGACCTGGGTCTGGACGCTCGTCGCCCACATCACGCCCCAGAACGACATCCCGGCCCCGGCGACAGCCGCTCCGGCAGCCATGGCCGGTACGCCGAGCCCGGCCCCGGCGGTCGCCGGGAAGCCCGCGAAGGCGAACAGGGAAATGGCACCTGCGCGCAACATGCGGCGGGGGCGCAGACGCAGCGCGATCAGGCCGCCGATGACGGTGCCGGCGCCGAGGGCGGAGTTGACCAGGCCGTAGGCGCGCGGGCCGTGCTGCTGCACGACCTCCGCCGCGATCAGCGGGACCGAAGGGCCCCAGACGGCGATCATGTACACGCACCAGACGGCGATCACAGCCCACAGCCAGGTGCGCGCTCTGAACTCCCGCCATCCTTCGATCAGATCGGCCCGGAAGGCCTTGCCGCCACCGTGTCCCGTCGGGCCGCTGCCCGGAGCGAGCGGGGGCAGGCGGAGCAGCAGGAGGCACAGGGCGCTGACCGCATATGTGGTCGCATGGGCCGCGAAGACACCGCCGGGTGAGGCGAAGCCCACCAGAACGCCGGCGAGCGCGGGGCCCGCGAGCTGGGCGGCGGACTCGGCGATGCGTATGGCGCCGTTCGCGCCCTGGATGTCGGAGGCGAGCCGGGGCACCGTACTGGCGACGCCGGGCTGGAACACGGCGCCCGCGACACCGTTGACGAAGCCGATGGCGCAGATCTCCCAGAGCACGACGTGACCGGAGTAGAACAGCGCCGCGGCAAGGGACTGTGTGCCGAGGCGTACGAGGTCGGCGCCGATCATCAGCTTCCGCGTACTGATGCGGTCGGCGATCACCCCGCCGAAGACCACGAGCCCGGCGAAGGCGACGGAGGTCGCGGCCATCGCGAGGCCGACCGCGCCCGCTCCGTACCCGTGCTGCAGCAGGCCCGCGGCGAGGGCGACGGGCAGCATGGTGTCGCCGAGCCGGGCGACGGCCCGCGCGACGAAGAACAGCGCGAAGTCCCGCGACCACACCGGCCGCGTGTCCCCCTGTCGCCCCTGTCGTCGTCCGTTGGCGCCTGCCGCCTCCCGTCCCGCAGTCCGGGCTTCGGCAACGATGTCATGAGTTCCGCGGGTCACTCCTTCCGGGCCGCCCTGTTGATCGCCTGCGCCCGTCCCGGCCCCCAGGTCCGACGGCTGCGATGACGTCCCGGTCACCCGTCCAACTCCCCTCCCCGTTGCCCGATCCCACACAAGCCCCGCGCCCCGACGTCTCGGTGGTAGCCGAAGCCCCCTCCGCCCCGGCTCCCGCACCGCCTTCGGATCATGCCACGCGCCACTGACAACGCTCGAAGCGTTTTCAGTCCGCGCCCGGCAGCCCCAACTCCGGGTAGGCGTCAAGCAGTCGGGGCGGCGCCGCCTGGCGCCAGGAGTCGGCGAGGATGTCGCGCAGTTCGCCCTCGTCCTCGATCGCGGCGAGGCGGGCTCTCACCCAGGCGAACTGTGCCTCGTGGTCGGCGATCCAGAACTTGCCCGGCTCGGCCAGCACCAGTTCGTCGCGCTCCTCCTTGGGGCAGCGCACCGCGATGGAGGTCTCGTCCTCGGGCAGCGTGGCGAACATCTTCCCCGCCACCCGGAACGTGGGCATGCTCCAGGCGATCTTCTCCGTCGTGTCCGGCAGAGCAAGGCAGATACGGCGTACGTCTTCGGCATCCGGCATGCTCCGCACCGTAGCCGCTGCCACTGACAATCACCTGGTGAGGGTGTGTGGCAGCCATCTGGCGAGGGCGTTGGGCGATCACCTCACGAGGTCGGTGGGTGCCAGCTTCTTGAAGTAGATCGACGTCGGTCGCAGCACGCCGTCCGGGGCGGCCGCGTAGTCCGGTATCGCGCCGATCCGGGTCCAGCCGGCCGCGCGGTAGAGGTGCTCGGCGAGGCTGTCGGTCTCGGTGTCCAGGTGCAGCAGGGTGATGCCCGTCGCGGCGGCCGCCTCCTCGGCGGTGGTCAGGAGTGTGCGGCCGAGGCCCTGTCCCCGGGCGTCCCGGTGCACCATCAGCTTGACCAGTTCTGCACGGTGGCGGCTGTTGGGCTTGTCCGGGAAGGCCAGGCTGACGGTGCCCACGATCCGCTCGCCGTCGCGCGCCGCCCACACGGCGAGCTGCCCGGCGGCGACCGCAGCAGCGCGCTCCTTCCACCAGGCGAGGGCATCCGCACGGTCGAGCGGTGCGAGGAAGCCGATGGAGGCGCCGCCGTCCACGGTGTCGACGAGAAGGTCCGCCAACGCGTCCACGCGCGCGTGCAGTTCATCGCGGTCCAGCCGGTGCACGATCACGGCAGCACCACCGCCAGGACGTAGCGCACGTCGTCCGGTCCCACGCACCGGAACCGCGTCGGCCCCCACACCCGCAGCCGCAGACAGTCCCCGGTGCCGAGGTGGTGCTCCACCTCCTGTGCCGTCACCTCGAGCGCTCCTTCCAGAACCCAGATGTGCTGTTCGAGGCCGGGCACGGGCGGGCGGTCGTACGCGATGTCCGCGCCCGACGTCAGCCGTCCCTCGACGAGTTCGCCGCGCAGCCCGGCGTGCGGCGGCGACACGCAACGTCGTACGAAACCGGAGGCCCTGTCCTCCCAGACCTGCTGCTCGGCGGCCGGCACCAGCAGCGCGGGCTCTGCCTCCACCTCGCTGAGCAGCTGGGACATCGTCCGCCCGTACACACCGCACAGGCGGTTCAGGAGCGAGGCGGTGGGGCTGATCTCGGCCCGTTCGGCGCGGGAGAGAGTCGAGCGGCTGATGCCGCTGCGCTCCGCCAACTCCCCCAGTGACCAACCCCGTTCGGCCCGCAGCTCGGCCAGCCGGGCACCGAGCCGTGCGTCGACCGGGTCGGGCCCGGCCTCGGAAACGACATCTTGTTTCATATTCGGGATGCTATCCCAGATCAGAGACGCTCACCCTTGTGGCTCCCGTCACACAGCGGGGCTCTCTACGCCCGCGCCGCCTCGTCCAGCGCCTCCAGTACCGGCCTGATCAGCGGGTGCTCCTCGGCTCCCCGACGTACCGCCGCGAAGACCCGGCGGGTGGGGGCGACCCCGTCCACCGGACGTACGACCACGCCCGTGAGGTCCATTCCGCGCAGCGCCGAGCGCGGGACCAGAGCCACGCCCGCGTCCGACGAGGCGAGGGCGACGACGGCCCTGAAGTCGTCGGAGGAGTGTTCCAGGCGTGGCTGGAATCCGGCGCTCTCGCAGGCCAGGACGACCACTTCGTGGCAGGGGTTGCCGGGGTACGGGCCGATCCACGGGTCCTTGGCCAGGTCGGCCAGCGGGATCTCGGCGGCCTCTGCCAGCCGATGGCTCACCGGGACGACCGCGTCGAAGGGCTCGGCATACAGAGGTAGGTGGGTGAGGCGCGGGTCGTCGGCGGGCGGCGCCCCGCGGTACTCGACCGCCACCGCGACGTCGACCTGGCGGTCCAGGACCATCGGCAGGCTGGCGTCGCCCTCGGCGTCCTGGACGCGGATGCGGATGCCGGGCGCGGAGGAGGCGAGCCGCGCCACGGCCGGCGCCACGACCAGGGCGATGCCGGTCGCGAAGGAGGCGACGGTGACCGTTCCGGCGGCGCCCGAGCCGTAGGCGGCGAGCTCGGCCTCCGCCCGCTCCAGCTGGGCGAGGACCGCGTTGGTGTGGCTGAGCAGGATCTCGCCGGCCGGGGTCAGCCGTACGCCCTTGGCGCTGCGCTCGACCAGGCGGTGGCCCGTCTCCTGCTCCAGCGCCGTCAGCTGCTGGGAGACGGCGGAGGGGGTGAGATACAGCGCGGCGGCAGCCGCCGTCACCGTGCGGTGGTCGGCCACCGCACGGAGGATGTGGAGCCGCCGCGCTTCGATCATGGGATCGATTATCTCAATATGTCCGGGACGGCCGGATCAGGCCTCCAGTTCCGCCCGCGCCGCCACGAAGGCGTCGACGGCCCGGTCGACGTCCTCCGTCGAGTGCGCGGCGGACAACTGCACGCGGATGCGGGCCTGCCCCTGCGGCACCACGGGGTACGAGAAGCCGATCACGTACACGCCACGCTCAAGGAGCAGTTCCGCGAGGCGGCCCGCCTTGGTCGCGTCGCCGATCATCACGGGGGCGATGGCGTGGTCGCCGGGGAGGATCTCGAAGCCCTCCTCGGTCATCCGGCGGCGGAACAGGGCGGTGTTCTCGGCGAGGCGGATGCGCAGATCGTCCGCCGACTCGAGGAGGTCGAGGACCTTCAGCGAGGCGGCGGCGATCACCGGGGCGAGAGTGTTCGAGAAGAGGTACGGCCGTGAGCGCTGGCGCAGGAGCGCGACGATCTCGGCGCGGGCCGCGACATAGCCGCCGGACGCGCCGCCGAGTGCCTTGCCCAGGGTGCCCGTGATGATGTCGACGCGGTCCATGACTCCGTGCAGTTCGGGGGTGCCGCGGCCGCCGGGGCCGACGAAGCCGACGGCATGGGAGTCGTCGACCATGACCATGGCGTCGTAGCGGTCGGCGAGGTCGCAGATCTCCCGCAGGGGTGCCACGTAGCCGTCCATGGAGAAGACGCCGTCGGTGACGATCAGGCGGCGCCGGGCGTCGGAGGCGTCCTTCAACTGCCGTTCCAGATCGGCCAGATCGCGGTTGGCGTAACGGAAGCGGCGAGCCTTGGACAGGCGGATGCCGTCGATGATCGACGCGTGGTTCAGGGCGTCGGAGATGACGGCGTCCTCGGGGCCGAGCAGCGTCTCGAAGACACCGCCGTTGGCGTCGAAGCAGGAGGAGTACAGGATCGTGTCCTCCTGGCCGAGGAAGGCGGACAACCGCGCTTCCAGCTCCTTGTGCACCTCCTGGGTGCCGCAGATGAAGCGGACCGAGGCCATGCCGTAGCCCCAGCGGTCCAGCGCCTGGTGCGCGGCGGCGACGACCTCGGGGTGGTCGGCGAGGCCGAGGTAGTTGTTGGCGCAGAAGTTGAGGACCTCGCCGGGGCGGCCGCCCGCGGTGACGTTCACGGTCGCGGACTGCGGGGTGCCGATCACGCGCTCGGGCTTGTGCAGGCCGGCGGTACGGATCTCGTCGAGGGTGGCGCGCAGGTCGTCGCGCACGGAGTCGAACATGGGAAAGCTCCTGAAAGTGCTGACGGGTGAAGGGAGTTACACGGTCCAGTCGAGGATGACCTTGCCGCCGCGGCCGCTCGCCGCGTCGGCGAACGCCGCCTCGAAGTCGCCGTAGCCGTACCGGCCGGTGATCACGGGTGACAGGTCGAGGCCGGCTTCCAGCAGCACCGACATCGCGTACCAGGTCTCGAACATCTCCCGGCCGTAGATGCCCTTGATGGTGATCATCGAGGTGACGATGCGGGCCCAGTCGACCGGGAACTCCTGGGCGGGCAGGCCGAGCATGGCGATACGGCCGCCGTGCGTCATGTTGGCGATCATGTCGCGCATGGCCTCGGGCCGGCCGGACATCTCCAGGCCGATGTCGAAGCCCTCGCGCAGCCCCAACTCCCGCTGTCCGTCGGCGATTTCCGACTCGGCCACGTTCAGCGCGAGGCTCACGCCGATCTTCCTGGCCAGCTCCAGCCGCTCCTCGCTGACGTCGGTGATGACGACGTTGCGGGCGCCCGCGTGCCGTGCCACCGCGGCGGCCATCAGGCCGATCGGCCCGGCCCCCGTGATGAGCACGTCCTCGCCGACCAGCGGGAAGGAGAGCGCCGTGTGCACGGCGTTGCCGAACGGGTCGAAGATCGCGGCGACGTCGAGGTCCACCGGCGCCCGGTGCACCCACACATTGGCGGCGGGCAGGGCGACGTACTCCGCGAAGGCCCCGTCCCGTCCGACACCGAGTCCGACCGTGGCCCGGCACAGATGCCGCCGCCCGGCCAGGCAGTTGCGGCACTTCCCGCAGACGAGGTGCCCCTCGCCGCTCACCCGGTCGCCGACGGCGATGTCCGTGACATCACGCCCGGTCTCCACGACCTCACCGACGAACTCGTGCCCGGCCACCAGCGGCGTACGGATGGCCTGCTGCGCCCAGCCGTCCCAGGCCCGGATGTGCAGATCGGTCCCGCAGATGCCGGTGCGCAACACCTTGATCAGTACGTCACCGGGTCCGACGCCCGGCTCCGGCACGTCCGCGAGCCACAGTCCGGGCTCAGCCTTCTCCTTGACCAGCGCCTTCAACGCTACGGCTCCTGTCGGTGAACCCCGGGCCCGGGCATGCCGAAGGAGCCCGTAGCCGGGGAGAGGGGTGGAATCGCGTAGCAATCTGCCGCACGACGCCACCCCGGGTCCATCGAGCTTTTCTTAACCCGCGCCACAGCTCCGCTTCACACCCGGCCCACGGGCCTCAGTCCTGCCCATCGATGTGCGTGGCCGGCTCGGTCATGGTTGTGCCTCTGCGGCTTTCGCCTGCTCGATCCGGGACTGCGCGGCCGTGAGCGTCATGCTGCCCTCGCACACGGCGCGGTGCAGGGAGTTCTCCAACCGGTCGTCCGCACTCGCCTGGGAGAGCGGCACGGGGCGCAGGTTCGCCGGGTCGGACGGGGCCCCGCCCAGTTCCAGGGGGATGATGTGGTCCTCCTCGTAGTGCGAGGGGTCCTTGTCCGCCGCACTGGACGCCGCGAGCTGCTGTCTCTTCAGTTGCTCGGTCACATCGACCGGCGGGCGTATCGTCGCCGTCCAGCCCGGCACACAGATGGTCGAGTGGATCGTGGACTGGGTCACGGCCGGATTGAGGGCCCCGGCCGTGCCACTCGGCGCCGTGGGCACCGGAGTGGGAGTCGGGGGACTCGTGGCTACGAGGTGCAGCGAGCCGTAGGTGATGGTGCCGTTCTCGACGATGTACGAACCGGCGTAGTCGGCGGTGCTTCCATCGGTGTGCGTGGCGTGGAGGTGGACATCGACCGTGTTGCCGTTCACATCGTCGATGCTGATGACGTCGGCGGCCGTGTCGGCGAAGCCGCCCGCGAAGTCGGCGTAGGGCCGGCCGAGGTGGCTTCCCCCGAGATCCCACGCCCGGCGGTAGTCGTGGGCGTTGATCGCGGCGTAGAAGCTCTCGACGACGGAGGCAGGATCCGCCGGCGTGCTACTGGGAGCCGGGGGCGGCAAGGACGGCGTGGACGGCGCCGCCGACGTGCTGGGCGGCGGCGGGCGCGGTGTCCCGGTTGCGGTCGATGCGGTCGGGGGCGAGGCCGGGGACGTACCGGCGTGCTGGGTACAGCCGGCGAGACCGAGGCTGACGGTGAGGCCGAGTGCGGCAGCAGTTCTCGACGCCTTCATACTTCACGACCGGCGGGGCAGGCATGCGGATATTCCGGGCCCCCAGTGCTCCATCGGGTCAGGCGCGGCGGTCGAGGCGTTCTCGCACACACTCCGAGAGTACTTTGCCCACTTATATGCCGATAAGCGGGACCCTGCATTCCGCAGGGCCGGCCCCTCACTCCAGGCGGGACACCTGGTAGTGAGCGATCGACCACCCCTCCCCCACGCGTTTCACCAGGACGGAGAGCTTGACGGCGATCGCCGGCCGGTCGGTGAAGGTGAAGTCGACGTCCAGGTAGCCGAGCACCAGGTCCTCCGTGAACCGTCTGGTCTCGAGGATGCGGTAGGCCGCCTTCATGCCGAGGGGCTGGGAGTCGTAGTACCCGGCTACGCCCTGTCGTCCGACGCTGTACGGATGCAGGCCCTGGAAGACGGCGTCCTCGGTGAAGCGGGAGGCGACGCGCTCCGGTCGGTGTGCGTCGACGTCGGCCTTCCAGGCGTCGAGGACCGCGCTCAGGATCTCTTTGTCGTCCGTTGTGGTGGTGGTCATGGCCGCTCCTTGGTGAGTGATCTGACGAAGCGTCAATGTCCGGCGCTCATACCGCCGTCCACATGCAGGATCTCGCCGGTGACGAACGGAGCCGTCTCCAGGAAGAGCACGGCGTCGACGATGTCGCTCACTTCGCCCATCCGGCCCACCGGGTGCAGGGCGGCGAGGAAGTCATGTGTCTCCTCGGGGTGCATGGGGGTCTTGACGGTGCCGGGCGAGACGGCGTTGACGCGCAGGCCGCGGGCGGCGTACTCGATGGCGAGGGACTTGGTGGCGGACTGCAGGCCTCCCTTGGTCAGCGAGGCCAGGACGGAGGGGACTCGGGAGTCAGCGGCGTCCACCAGGCTGGTGGTGACGTTGACGATGTGGCCGCCGCCCTGGGCGAGCAGATGCGGTACGGCCTGCTGGGTGAGGTGAAAGAAGCCGGCGACGTTGATGCCGGTCACGGCGGCGTAGTCCTCGGCCGTGTAGTCCGTGAACGGCTTGGCGACGAAGATGCCGGCGTTGTTGACCACCGTGTCGATACGGCCGAAACGCTCGACGGCGGCCGCGACGACCCGCTCCGCCGTCGCCGGGTCGGCGATGTCTCCCTGGACGGTGAGGACGTCGGCGTCGTCGGCGGGGGCGATGGTGCGCGAGGTGGCGACGACCGCGTGGCCGAGCTTGCGGTAGCCCTCGACGAGGGCGGCGCCGATGCCCTGCGAGGCGCCGGTGATGATCGCGACCTTCTGATGCTGCGTGCTCACAGTGACCTTCTTCCGAGGGGCTGGCCGGTCACTAGCCGACCGGTCGACTATTTGGAAGGTAGGTCGAAGCGCTCGGCGACGGAAGGATCGGCTTGCTCCTGCGTGGGAGGTGCAGGCTTTCAGAACGGGTCAGCCCCGGAGCCGGTAGGGATCGTCGGCGGGCAGCCAGGCATCCGGGGCGTGGATGCCGAGGTCGTCGACGCCCTCGCACAGGGCGTCGACGGCGGCGAGGACGCCCGCGCGGTCCTCGGCCTCCCGCCAGACCAGGGACCAGGTCCAGTAGGCCTTCGGGGCGACGACCTCTCTGCGGACCAGGTCGGGCGGGAGCGGAGTGGTCTGCCCCTTGGGCGAGTTGAGGACCGGGCGGCGGCAGCGGCGGACGTGGTCGAAGAAGGCCGGTCCGGTGATCGCCCCGTCCGAGATGCGTACGACCCGCGCACCGGTGACCTGCGCGAGTTCCTCGGCGTACACGTTCCAGGACGCCCAGGAGGTGATGTCGTCGTCGATGAGGACGTCGGTGTCCTGGGCCGCCACATCCGGTGCGTCAGGGGAGTCGCCGCCCTTGGCGACGGCGTACAGCCGGTCCGCGCCCATCAGCCGGGCCCGCAGACCGAGCCGTTCGAGGTCCTCGGTGCGCAGCCAGCACACCGCGAGGTCCAGGCTGCCGTCGGCCACCCGGGCGGCCTGCGTGTGCGAGGGAGCCACCCATGCGTCGACGTGCACCCGGGCCACCGCTGCCGTACGTGAAGTCAGGTCCGAGGGCAGCCAGTTGACGTAACCGAGCCGTACCGACTGCGAGCCCGACAGCCGGCCGGCCCGGTGCTTGAGGTCGTCGGCCCGTTCCAGCAGGGCGCGGGTGTGCGGGAGCAGGTCGGCCCCGGCGGGGGTGAGGGAGACCGAGCGACGGTCCCGGTCGAACAGCCGGACGCCCAGATCCCGTTCGAGGGCCTTGATCTGCTGGGAGAGCGAGGGGCCCGCGATGAGCAGCCGCTCGGCGGCCCGGCCGAAGTTCAGTTCCTCGGCGACCGCGACGAAGTAGCGCAGCTGGCGCAGTTCCACGCGCGCCATGCTACGCGCGCTGGGAGGCTGCGCCTATCAGCAGCGAGGAAGCCGGTCGTGGCATCGGTGCTGGTCACGGGCGCACCATGGGCCCACCAACGACGATCGGAGCACATCATGCGCGAGTTCCTGGTCGAGATCACCACCACGATCCCCGCGGGCACCGGCCAGGACGAGGTCGACCGGCGGCGGGCCGCCGAGGCCGTCCGTGCGCGGGAGCTGGCCGCCACCGGCAATCTGGCCCGACTGTGGCGCCCCGTGGGCGAGTTGCGCAGCATCGGCGTGTGGCGGGCCGCCGACGAGGCGGAGCTGCACGAGAAGGTGCTCGGCACGCTGCCGCTGCGCCCGTGGATGACCCTCGCCGTCACGCCGCTCGAGTCCCACCCCAATGACCCGGGCCGGGTCGACGGCACCCGATGAGCACCCCCTTCTCCCCCTGGACCCATGTCGCCCGGGCCGCGGCGGCGCTCGCAGCGGGCATGGGAGTCGGCCGCTTCGTCTACACGCCGATCCTGCCCCTGATGCACACCCAGGCGGGCCTGTCCGCCGACGCCGGAGCGAATCTGGCGACCGCCAACTACGTCGGCTATCTAGTCGGGGCGCTAGCGGGCATCCTGCTGCCCTGGCTGGTGCGATCACGTGCCCTCCTGCGGGGCTCGCTGCTCGCGCTGACCGCGACACTCGCGGCGATGCCCCTCACGCACAGCACCGCGATGTGGGGCGGGCTGCGGCTGCTGGCCGGGGTGGTGAGCGCCCTGGTGTTCGTCGTCGCGGCCAGTTCTCTGCTGCACCATCTGCGCGGGCACCCGGCACACCTGCCCGGCTGGGCCATCGGTGGTGTCGGCGCCGGCATCGCGCTGTCCGGACTGCTGCTCCTGGCCCTGCGGTCCGTCGCGGACTGGCGGGTCGCCTGGTGGGCCTCGGCCGCGCTCACGGCGCTGCTCACCGTCGGCGCGTGGAACCTGCGCCCGGAGGCGGCTGCGCCCGCGAGCAGCGGGACACCGGAGAGTGCGGCGCCCCGCACACACCGCTGGTTCGGCGCGCTGCTCGTGAGCTACTCCCTGGAGGGCATCGGCTACATCGTCGCCGGAACCTTCCTGGTCGCCGCGATCGGCCAGGGCTCCCCCGGCTGGGTCGGCAACGGCTCCTGGGTGCTGGTGGGGCTGGCCGCCGCCGCGTCCCCGGCGCTGTGGGCGCGGCTGGGACGACGCTGGTCCCGGCCCGCGCTGCTGCTCGCCGCGCTGGTGGTGCAGGCGGTCGGCATCGCCCTGCCCGCCCTGATCGGCGGAACAGCTGCCGCACTCATCTCGGCGCTGCTGTTCGGCGGCACCTTCCTGGGCATCAGCATGCTCGCCCTGGCCACCGGCGCCCAGCTGCGCTTCCCCCGCTCGGTCGCCCTGCTGACCGCCGGCTACTCCGTCGGGCAGATCCTGGGCCCGCTGGTCGTCGCCCCGCTGCTGCACCACGGCTACCACCGGGCGCTGCTGTCGGCCGCCCTCGTGGTCCTCGCCGCGGCCGCGGCCGCCGCCGTGCTGCGGATCGGCTTCCCGCACCACATGGTCGTAGTACGACACACAGCCGCGCCGCGGCAGCGAGAATCGTCCGAGGACGCCCGGCCTGCAGAGGCCGGCCCCGATGCTCTCGCCCCGCACCCGGCCAACTGACGTGGAGCCGCCGATGAACACCGCACGGGACCTCGCGATCGTCGCCCTGGACGCGGCGCCCAGCCACCAGGTCCAGCAGGGCGAACTGTCGCTCGCACTCGCGGGAGCCGAGGTGCTCGACCTCATCGAGGCCCTGGCGCTCGCCCTGGACGGCGACCGCATCCTCCCCAGCGCCCCGTCACCCACGGGCGACCGCCTGCTGGACGAGGCCGCCTCCTCCCTCGTACGACAGGAGCCGTACGAGACGGTCGAGGAGTGGCTGTGGCGCCGGGGCCGCGGGCTGTCCTCGGCCTACGTCGACGACCTGGAGCGGGTGGGACTGACCGCCCGGCCGCGCGGGCGCCGGATTCCGCTGCGGGCCGGGCGGGCGGAGCTGGTCGACTCGCCGGCCCGGCGGCAGGCCGAGGAGCGCTGGGCTTCGGGCGAGCCGGTCCTCGCCGCCCTGGCTGCGGCCGCCGGGATCCACGAGGAGCAGGTCGCTGACCAGGACGAACTCTCCGGTGAGGCGGTCACGACCGTGCTGGCTGCCGTCGGCGATGCGGTGATGGAACTGGAGGCCGTGCGACAGCGGAAGGCCATCGAGGACGCTGCGTTCGACAACGTGTGGCGCGGGTACTAGGCGCTCCGCGCGAGGGCGCCGCGACGGGCCGTCAATCGTGTGCGGCTTCGTCGTGGCTGGTCGCGCCCCGCGGCACTGCCGCAGATCGACACAGCCCCGCGCCCCTCAAAAGCCGCTGCCGACCCGCGGCGGACTCCGCCAGGCTCTCTCGGCGGCTACGCGGGACCCGTGGCGCCCAGCAGTGCCCGGCAGTTGTCCCACAGCGGGGTCAGGCGCCGGGGGTTGTTGTAGAGCTTGGCGAACATCACCTGGCCCTCCAGTTGGGCGACCACCGCCCGGGCCGCCTCGCCGGTGTCGGGGGCGGTGACGTCGCCGCGGTCGCGGGCCTCGCTGATCACCGCTTCGACCATGTCGACCTGGGCGTCGAAGATCTCCTGCAGCCGGCGGCGGACGGCCTCGGCCTGGTTGCTCAGTTCCAGGGTGAGGTTGCCGAAGAGGCAGCCCGACACGGTGCCGCGGCCCTGCTGGGCGGCGAGCTGGTCGGCTTCCGTCTCCTCGAAGAGCCGCCGCAGCCGCTCCAGCGGTTCCCCGTCACCACCCAAAGTGCGTGCCCAGGCGCGCTGTTGAGCCGCCCAGTGCTCGTCGACGACGGTGAGTGCGAGGGCCTCCTTCGACTCGAAGAAGTAGTAGAAGCTGCCCTTCGGCACCCCGGCCGCCTTGCAGATCTCGGCCACGCCCAGCGCCGTGTAGCCGCATCCCTCGATGAGCGAGCGTGCGGCACCGAGGATCTTCTGCCTGGCGTCACTGGTGCGTCCCACGCGGCAAGAGTACGTAAGTACCAGACCGGCCGGCTGGTGACCAGCCGCGCCCGCCGTCACAGGAGCGGGAGCCCGTCCGCCTCCCGTCGCTCCAGCCGGGCGACCAGGTCGGCCGCCGTCGACTTGATGGTCTCCAGGCCCGGCCTGCCCCAGGGCCGTGGCTCCACGTCGACGACGCACACGGTGCCCAGCACCATCCCCGTGCTGTCGATCAGCGGTGCGCCCAGATAGGAGCGGATGCCGAACTCGTCGACCACCGGATTGCCCGCGAACCGCGGGTAGTCGCAGACGTCCTCCAGGACCAGCGCCTTGCGTCGGACCACCACATGGGGGCAGAAGCCATGGTCGCGGGCCAGTTCGCGGCCCAGCACCGGGGTGGTGCCGTCCGCCTTCACCACGGGCCGGGCCACGTCCGAGAGATGCAGGCCCGCGAAGAACTGCCGGTTCTCGTCGATGAAGTTGACCATGGCGTACGGCGTCCCGGTGAGCTCGGCGAGGTGGTCCGCGTAGGCGTCGAGGGCGGGGTCCGGGTGTTCTGCGAGGCCCAGTTGACCGAGGCGCCGGGCCCGGGCGGGGGCCTCCTTGTCCTCGGGGGTGAGCAGCAGACGACCGGCCGGGCGCGACGGGTCGTACCTCATGAGCGGGCTCCGTCACTGTGGACGCAGGGCATATACGGGCTCCGTGGCGGTGTGCGGGGATCACATGTGGGCGCCGTGGCTCGGCGCATGCGCCGGGGCGTGGGCAATGAGGTGTCGTACGAGGGTCAGCAGGGTCTGCACCCCTGAACTGGAGATCCGGGCGTCGCAGCGCACGACGGGGATCGCCGGGTCAAGGTCGATGGCGGCGCGGACCTCCTCGGGGTCGTAGCGGTACGAGCCGTCGAACTCGTTGATCGCGACGATGAAGCCGAGGCCGCGCTGCTCGAAGAAGTCGACCGCCGCGAAGCACTCCTCCAGGCGGCGGGTGTCGGCGAGGATGACCGCCCCGAGCGCGCCCTCGGAGAGCTCGTCCCACATGAACCAGAACCGCTCCTGCCCGGGCGTCCCGAACAGATAGAGCACATGTTCGCGGTCGAGGGTGATACGGCCGAAGTCCATGGCCACCGTCGTCTCGACCTTGTTCTCGATCCCTTCCAGAGAGTCGGTCGCGGCGCTGACCGTGGTGAGCAGCTCCTCCGTACTCAGCGGCGCGATCTCGCTGACCGCGCCCACGAAGGTCGTCTTGCCTACTCCGAACCCGCCCGCCACCAGGATCTTCAGTGCGGTGGGGAAGGGGTCAGAGCTGTCGTCGTAGTCCATCGAGCACTGCCTCCAGAAGGGCCCGGTCAGTCGGGTTGTGGTGGAACTCGGGTGGCTTGGTGGTGAGCGCCCCGCAGTCGACGAGGTCCGACAGCAGCACCTTGGTGACCACGGCCGGCAGCTTCAGTTGGGCGGCGACCTCGGCGACCGAGACGGGCGCGCGGCACAGATCGAGCGCCTGCGCGTGTTCGGGGCCGAGGTAGCCGAGGGGGGTGGCTCCGGTGGCCATCACGTGCGACAGGAGGTCGAGCGCGATGGTGGGCCGGGTGCGGCCGTTGCTGACCGTGAAGGGGCGCACCAGCCGACCGGCCGCGTCGTCGAGCCAGGGCCCGTCGCCGACCGCCGCCACGCTCAAGGCCTCATCGCCGTGGGTTCGACGGCGTGCTGCCGGGGCGCGGTGACCAGGTAGGGGCGAACGCTCTTGACCAGCATCGCCATCTCGTAGCCGAGCACCGCCGCGTCGGCCTCGCGGCCGGCCAGTACGGCGAGACAGGTGCCGGAGCCGGCGGTGGTCACGAACAGCAGGGTCGAGTCGAGTTCGACGACGACCTGGCGGACGTCGCCGCCGTCGCCGAAGCGGACCCCGGCACTGCGGCCGAGGGAGTACAGGCCGGAGGCCAGGGCGGCCATGTGGTCGGCGCTGTCCGGGTCGAGGCCGTGGACCGACTTCACAAGCCCGTCGCAGGACAGAAGTACCGCACTGGTCGTGTGGGGTACGCGCTGCACGAGGCCGCTCATCAGCCAGTCGAGATCGGATACATGGCCGGTGGGCGCATCGCTCGCCATGGTGGATCGACTCCTTGGGGTACGAAGGTCTGCGGGAGCGGTGGGGGTGGTGACGGGGGTGGGAACGGGCGTGGTCATCCGGCTGGTGCGCTCCCGTCGTGCCGGCTGGGATGGTTGGTGCCGCGCGCGGACGCGGGGCGCGCCTCGGCTATGTGGGCCGGATCCATGTGCGATACGTCCACGGAGGACGGCGGGGTGGTGGCGGTGACATCCGTGTGGAGCACGCCCCGGGGCGAGCTCGGGACGATGGGCGCGGCCTCTGTGTGAGCCGGGTCGGTGAGGGGACGCGACTCGATACGCGCCGTCTCCTCCATGGGCTCGACGGCCATGGAGGCGGACTCCGTGTGCGCCGACTCCGTGTGCACCGACCCCATGTGTGAAGCCCCCATGTGTGACGACCCCATATGAGGCGATTCCATATGCGGCGACTCCATATGCGGCGAAGCCATGTGGTCCGGCTCCAGATGCGCCGAGGACACCGTGTGTACGGCCCCTGTGTACTCCGATGTGTACTCCGACTGCTCCGCGTATGCGGTGGCCTCCGACTCCAGGTTCTGCTGGGCCTCCGCCAGACCGATGCCGCGCTGGAAGGCGGCCATCAGGCCCGGGTCGTGGCCGGCGAGGTACTCGGACTCCTGACGGGGTGCCGGGCCGTCCCGCAGCTGGGGTGCGATGTGCTCCTGGGCGCGGCGGCGCGGCAGTTGGGGCTTGCCCATGGTGCCGCGGACCGTGCCGGCGCGGGGCGTGGGCGGTGTGCCCGCGTTCTCCGCCACGAGCCGCCGGTCGTCCGGCCGGATGCCGGGCAGGGCCTCCGCGGGATTGGCCCGCTCCTCGTGGGCGCCGCGCACCGGGAGCGGCGCCGCTCCGCTGCCGGCCGCCGCGCTGCCGCCCAGCGGACTGCCGTTCGGCACGGCGGCCGTGGACTGCGGCGGCGTGACCCGAGGCCCGACGGTCTCGGATCGGGGGTCGGGCGGGGCCTGTGGCTGGGACCGCGGCGGTACGGACGGCTCGGGCATCCCCATCACGCCGGTGACACTGTGCGGTTGCCCCGCGCCCCCGGGAACGCCCGGCGTCGAGCCCAGCAGCCCCTGCGGTACGACGAGCACGGCCTGCACGCCGCCGTAGATGTTGGTCTGCAGCCGGACGTTGATGCCGTGCCGCCGCGCGAGCTGCGAGACCACGAACAGTCCGATGCGGCCGTCCGCGAGCAGGCTCGCCACATTGACCTGGTCGGGGTCGGCGAGCAGGGCGTTCATCTTCTTCTGCTCGCCGACCGGCATACCGAGGCCGCGGTCCTCCACCTCGACGGCGAGTCCCGATGTGACGAGGTTGGCGCGCAGCAGGACCTGGGTGTGCGGGGCGGAGAACACCGTGGCGTTCTCGACGAGTTCGGCCAGCAGGTGGATGACGTCGGCGACGGCGTGGCCGCGCAGGGTGCCGTCGATCGGCGGCACCAGCTTGACCCTGGAGTACTGCTCGACCTCGGCGATGGCGGAGCGCAGCACCTCGGTCATGGAGACGGGGTTGCTCCACTGCCGGCGGGAGACGGCGCCGCCGAGGACGGCGAGGTTCTCGGCGTGCCGGCGGATACGGGTGGCGAGATGGTCGACGTGGAAGAGGCCCTTGAGCAGGTCGGGGTCCTCGATCTCGTTCTCCAGCTCGTCGAGGATGGAGATCTCCCGGTGCACCAGCGACTGCAGACGCCGGGCGAGGTTGACGAAGACTTCGAGCTTCTGTTCGCTGCCCGCCTGGCTGGAGAGCTGGGCGGCCTGGACGACGGCGGTGACGGCTCCGTCGTGCGCGCGGGTCAGGTCGGCGGCGAGCAGCTCGAAGTCGTCGGCATCCTCCGGGGGTGAGCTGCGCGGCTTGCGCGGGGGCGGGGTGTCGCCGCGGCGCAGTGACTCGACGAGGGCGCACAGGTCGGCCTCGCCGCGGCCGCTGATGCGGCGCAGGGCGCCGAGGCGGTCGCTCACCGACTTGGCGGCGCGGTCGGCGGCGACGGAGGCGATCAGGATCCCTGCGAACGCCACCGCGGCCGCACCGGCGAGCACGCCCCACAGGGTGAGGCTGGGCCGCGCTCCGGTGGAGCGGACCGTGAACAGGACGGCCGCGCTCGCGCTCAGGGCGACCGCGATGGGCGGCAGCACGGCGAGCCGCAGCAGCTGTGGCCGTATGTGCGTCTCGGGCAGCGAGGGCACGGGACGGGCAACCGGCCGTCCGTGCCGCCCGCCCTCGCGGCGGTCTGCGCGTGCGGCCGGTGCGCGAAGGTGAGACATCGGTGTCCTCGTCGTACTGATCCGTCGGTGCCTGGGGCGCGTGTTGCGCGGTTCGGGCATGCGTTGCCCGATGGACACTCACAGTAGTCGCCAACGCATCATGTGCGGTGGGCAGTTGACAAAGTCCCACGCACAGCGTCCCGCTCTGGTATGAGCGCTCGTACGACAGACCGATAAACCCAGCGGGCGCGTGATCCCGCTGGATGACGGATCGATCAGAGCTGGTCAGATGCGGTCGCCGGGAAAAGGTGAGGGCCGGGGAGCGACTGCTCCCCGGCCCTCACCGCATGCTCTTTTCTGTCCGCCCGACAACCCGCCGGGACCGTTTCAGGACGCTCACGCGCCTTCGGAGGTCATCCCCCGAACGTCACGCAACGTATAGATCTAGCCCTTCGGCTGGGTGAAGCGGATGCTGTTGCCGAAGGGGTCACGCAGGCCGCAGTCGATCCCGTACGGCCGCTCGGTGGGCTCCTCGGTGAACTCGACGCCCTTGGCCTTGAGGGTCTCGTACGTCTTGCGGCAGTCCTCGGTCCGGAAGATGAGGAAGCCGCCCGTCGCGCCCTTGGTCAGCAGCTCGCGGACCTGTTCCGCGGTCTCCTCGGACAGCCGCGGCGGGCCCGGGCGCTCCAGGAGGACCTCGCGGTCGGGCTGGCCGGGGACGTTGACGGTGAGCCAGCGCATGAAGCCGAGGTCGGCGTCGGTGTTGACCTCCAGGCCGAGCTTGCCGACGTAGAAGTCGAGGGCCTCGTCCTGGTCGAGGACGTAGATCTGCGAGTGCGTGATTGCTGTGAACATGAGCATCACGCTACGAGTCCGGCGCCTCGAAAACTTATCCAAAACTGCTCTGTCCGCCGAAGAACGAGCAGAAGGACGAAAACGATCGGACGGACGAGGCAGCTGTCAGGCGCTCGGCCGCATCCACGCCATCGTGAAACAGGTGGGGACGTCCAGGGCGACGGCCCGTTTGCGGTAATCCCTGGGCGAGCGGCCGACGACGTCGCGGAAGGTGCGGCTGAAGGTGCCAGGGCTGCCGAAGCCGACCTCGAAGCAGATGTCCGTGATGCTGCGGTCGGTCTCCCGGAGCAGGAACATGGCGCGCTCGACGCGGCGGCGCTGCAGATAGCGGTGCGGTGTCTCGCCGAACGTGGCGCGGAAGGTGCGGGCGAAGTGTGCCGGGGACACATGGGCGATCCGGGCCAGGGCGGGCACGTCCAGCGGCTGTGCGTAGGCGCGGTCCATCGCGTCCCGGGCCCGCAGCATGCGGCGGTTCGTTTCTTCTGCGGCACGGCTCACGGCGCCATCACACCATGCTTCGACGCGACGAGGTTGCCGTGCGCCCCGACGACCGACGGCGCGGGCCCGCAACAGCGGCAAGGGCTGAGACGCCGCCCCTGCATACGGCGGTCAGCGAAGCGCGGCCGGCTCCCCGTCCGGCAGGTGGATCCAGCCCTCCTGCCCGGCTGCTGCGCGCTCCTGCGCAGTCTCCGGCCACCGGGTGTCCCCGACCAGAACGGCCCTCGCCACCAGGGCGCAGAGCAGGGCGTCGAGATGGTCGTGGCTGTCGGTGCACGTGGTGCGCACGGGCTCGGGCAGGGCCACTCCCAGGCCCTCCTCGACCGCGAGAACGATGCGCTCACGGACCTCGCGCGCTTCGGGCGTGGCGCTCTTGTAACTGCTGACCGGGCGGATGCCCCACCGTCGCAGCGCGGCGGCCGGGTACACCTCGGCGATCCGGCCCGACCCGTCCCGGGGCACCGGGGTGCCGGTGGCCGCGAGCGCGTCCAGGAGGCGGGCCGCACGCAGCGCCACGACGCCCAGCAGATCGGTGGACACCGACAGCGGAGGGCGCATCGCCGTCGCCTTCCAGGTCACGTCGTCGGTCAGCCGGAACCGCAGCGCGTCCAGGCCGGGTCGGCCGTCCGTGCGCTCCTCGAAGCGGGCCGACGGCGGCAGCCGTAGACCCTGGTGGTGGGCGAGGACCGTGTCCACGAAGCTCGACGGCCAGCCGAGCGGGCAGTCGAGGCCGGTCTTGTCGGCGGCCCGGACCAGCGCCAGCAGGTCCTCGTCCGCTTGCGGCACGACGAATTCGGCCGTCAGGGCACCGTCGGCCGCCCACACCACACGGCACACGGCGGTACGCCGTGCACTCGCCGCCAGGTCGATCCCGACCGTCACCGTCTGCTGATGGCCCATGCCGGGATCCTCTCCTGGGCATACCCGGTCGGGGCCCGGGCCTCCCCCGCCGAGGTCAGCCCGCCGACACCGTCTCGGGCTCCCCGGTGCCCTCCGCGGACTTGCCGTCGGCCTCGGCCTGGGCGTCGGCACTGGAGTCGGCGGTCGTCTTGATCGCCGCCTTCGTCAGTACGTCCGCCGTCGGCCAGCCGCCGGCCGGGGCCTGCGCGACGGCGCGCCACCACGGCTCGGAGGGAACCGTCTCGGCGGTGGGCTCGAAGGGCTCTCCGGGGCGGGGCAGGGCGACTCGGGAGCCTGTGGCGCGGGCGGCCGCGACCGTGCCCTCGCCGGGCTCCGCCCACGGGTGTGTCGCCAGGTTGAAGGTGGCCCAGTGGATCGGCATCATCACGCCGTGCGGTTCGCCGCCCTGCAGGTCGAGGTGGGCGCGCATGCCCTCTTCGGGGGTCATGTGGATGTCGGGCCAGAAATCCGAGTACGCGCCGATCTGGATCATCGTGGCGTCGAAGGGCCCGTGCTCGGCGCCGATGTCCTTGAAGCCCTCGAAGTAGCCGGTGTCGCCGCTGTGGAAGATCCGGTGCTCGTCCCCGGCGACGGACCAGGAGGCCCACAGGGTGTGCTGGGTGTTGCGCAGGCCGCGGCCGCAGAAGTGGCGGGCGGGGGTGGCGGTCAGGGTGAGACCGCCGACCTTGGTCGCCTCGTGCCAGTCCAGCTCGCGCAGCCGGTCGGCGGAGACGCCCCAGTGCTCGAGGTGGGAGCCGACGCCGAGGGGGACGGCGAACAGCGTGTCCGTGCCGGCCAGCGCCTTGATGGTGGGCAGGTCCAGGTGGTCGTAGTGGTCGTGCGAGATGACGACGACGTCGACCGGACCGAGCGCGGCGATCGGCAGCGGTGCCGGGTGCAGGCGCTTGGGACCGACGAAGGAGAACGGGGAGCAGCGCTCGCCCCACACGGGGTCGAAGAGCACCCGCTGTCCGTCGATCTCGGCGAGCACACTGGAGTGGCCCATCCAGGTCAGCCGCAGTCCGGTCGCGGGCGGCTTCGCGATGTCGGCGAGCGTCGTGGGGTGCACCGGGATCGTGCCCTTGGGGGCCCGCCTGGGGCGCTCGTCCTTGTCGAAGAAGACCTTCGCGAAGTCCAGCGCGGAGCCGGAGGGCCGGGTCCGTGCGGTGCCTCCCGGATTCTGGAAGACGCCGTCCTTGAAGTGCGGTGATCTGCGGATGCGCGCGAGGCGCTCACCGCTCGGGTCCGCGCCGAAGCCCGCGGGCTGCAGCGCGCGGAGCCCGGAACTCAGGGGACGGAAACCGGACACGGGTACCTCCAGCTGGAGTCGATGAGGCATTCCATTATGGTCGGCTCCTCCGACAACACCTGGGTCGTCCGGGTCGCTGCGGGCTCATTCCAAGGAAAGCCCAAAGATTGCCTACCGATCGGTGAACGGCGGACCGTCGGCGTCCATTCCCGCCGCCCTGCCGGCGCCGAGGTGATCGATCCGCCCGTTGACAGGGTGTGCCCCCGGTTTCGATACTGACTGTCGATTCAGTAAACGGGGCCTTCGACACTCTGTCGCCCCCTTGATCACCAGCCGCGAGGAGCTCGCATGCCCGCCCCCCTGATGTCGGTCACCTGGACCGACCACCTCACCGGC
The DNA here is from genome assembly GCF_053593775.1 of Streptomyces sp. NPDC002092. Taxonomy (NCBI): domain Bacteria; kingdom Bacillati; phylum Actinomycetota; class Actinomycetes; order Kitasatosporales; family Streptomycetaceae; genus Streptomyces; species Streptomyces sp. NPDC002092. Next base: position 100,950 of record NZ_JBSFDG010000011.1, on the reverse strand, counting down.
CGCCAGGGCTTCCTGGTCGTCGACCGGTTGGTGCGCGGTGTCTCCAGCGGCGGACTGCGCATGCGCGCGGGCTGCGGCCTGGACGAGGTCGCCGGGCTCGCGCGCGGGATGACCATGAAGGAGGCGCTGCACTACAACCCCGAAGGCCGGTACGTCCCGCTGGGGGGCGCCAAGGGCGGCATCGACTGCGACCCTCAGGACCCGGGGGCGTACGCGCTCCTGGTGCGCTATCTGCGCGCCATGAAGCCGTACGTCGAAAGCTTCTGGACCACCGGGGAGGACCTCGGTCTCAGCCAGGAGCTCGTGGACCGGGCGGCGGCCGAGGCGGGGCTGGTGTCGTCGATCCAGGCCGTGTATCCCCTGCTCGACGACGAGGTGGAGGCGCGGCGGCGGCTCGCGGACGCGTTCGCGATCGAGGTGGACGGCATGGGACTTGACGAGCTGGTCGGCGGGTGCGGGGTCGCCGAGTCGGCGCTCGCGGCTCTCGACCGGGCCAAGGTGGCGTACGCCGGAACCCGCGTGGCCGTGCAGGGGCTGGGCACGATGGGTGGGGCGACCGCGCGTTTCCTCGCGCGCGCCGGGCTCACCGTCGTCGCCGTCGCCGACATCAAGGGCACCATCGCCAACCCGGCGGGCCTCGACGTCGAGGCGCTGCTCGCCGCGCGGGACGCGTACGGCACCGTGGACCGTGCGGCCCTGCGCCCCGGCGACCGTGAACTGCCCGGCGACGCCTGGCTGTCGGCAGAGGCGGAGGTGCTCGTGCCGGCGGCGGTCTCCTACGCGATCGACACCACCGACCAGGAGCGGATCACCGCCCGTTGGATCGTCGAGGCGGCCAACATGCCCGTACTGCCCGAGGCGGAGGAGCTGCTGGCCGCGCGCGGGGTGACCGTGCTGCCGGACGTGGTCGTCAACTCCGGGACGAACGCCTGGTGGTGGTGGACCCTGTTCGGCGACATCGGCCCGGACGCTCAGGAGGCGTTCGCCCACATCCGCCGCTCGATGCGCGCCCTGACCGAACAGATGCTCGCCCGCGCGGAAGCCGACGGGACGAGCCCGCGGGCCGCCGCCCACGCCATCGTCGCGGACCGGCTGCCGGTGATCGCGGAACGCTTCGGCTGGTACCGGTGACGACGGTCCGGACACGTGTACCGGACATCCCGGCCGCCGGGAGAACACAAGCAGGTGTACGGCCGCACCGCGCACCCCCTCGAACCCGCCAACTGCCGACCTCACCCGCGCCAAACGAGGTGTCCGCCCACACCCGCCGCTCGATGCGCCCCCTGACCGAACAGATGCTCGCCCGCGCGGAAGCCGACAGGACGAGACCGCGGGCGGGCGCCGCACCAGTGACGAGCAGGGCAGGAGCACGGCCGACACCGCGCACCCTCTCGAACCCGCCAACTGCCGACCTCGCCCCGGCGTCACCAGCGGCGACGGAATAGGGTGACCGCGTGGCGAGAGTGCGGTTGAGTGTGGCCGAGCGGCGCGAGGAGTTGCTGCGGGCCGCCATCGGGCAGATCGAGGCGCGGGGTGTGGCGGCGGTCAGGATCGCCGACGTGGCCTCGGCGCTCGGCGTGAGCAACGCGCTGGTGCTGTACCACTTCTCCACCAAGGAGAAGCTGGTCGCCGCCGCGTTCACCTTCGCGGCCGAGGACGACCTCGCCCATCTGCGCAAGCTTCTCGGCCGCCGTACGACGGCGCTGCGGCGACTGCGGTCGGCGGTGCGCTGGTACGCGCCGACGGGCCAGGCCAAGGGCTGGCGGCTGTGGATCGAGGGCTGGGCGGCGGCGCTGCGCGAGCCCGCGCTGCAGCAGGTCACACGTGACCTCGACAAGCAGTGGAAGGCCGCGATCACCGAGGTCATCGCGGAGGGCGTGGCCGCGGGCGAGTTCAGCTGCCCGGACCCGCACGGCGCGGCCCTGCGCCTGACCGCCCTGCTGGACGGGCTCGCCGTGCAGCTGACCTCGTACGCCGGTGCGGTGTCGCGGGCGCGGGCGCAGGAGTGGGTCGACGAGGCGCTGGCCCGCGAACTGGGGCTGGAGCGGGCGGCGTTGACGGCTTCGGAGCACTGAGCCCCCGCACCGGGCGGGGGCTCGTGCCACCGGGCCGCTTCACCGCCCGCCGCAGCGAGGCCGCTCCCAAGCCATCACGAGCGCCCCGCCCAGCACGGTTTCAGGCGACCATCAGGCAGCCCTCAGGCCACCGAAGCGATCCGCATCTTGATGTCGTCCGGCGACAGCGCGCCCTTCGCCGTGACGTGGTCCCCGGACGACTCGCCGCGCAGCCGGCGGCCGATCCACGGCACCAGGTACTCGCGCGCCCAGTGCACGTCGTCCCGTCGCACCTCGAGGGTGCCGCGCGGCGGGAGCGGTGGCCAGGGCTGATCGGGGTCGGCCGGCACCTCGAGACCGAGGACCTGCCCGGCGCGCAGCGCCACGCGCGTGTGCCCGTCGGGTGAGAGGTGGAGGCGGTCGCCGTCCCACGCCCTGCGGTCCTGGACGGTCTTCAGGGACCACAGGTCCAGGACGGGACAGCCGTACCGGTCGGCGATGGCCCGGACATGTCCGTTGTAGGTGGCGATCTTGCCGCGCAGGTGCTTGAGCACGGGAACGCCACGGGTGTCGAAGCCGGTGGTCACCATGACCGTGCCGGCGACTTCGGTGAGCTTGGCCACCGCCCGCTCGAAGCGCTCGGCGACCTCGTCGGGGTCGGTGCCGGGACGGATGATGTCGTTGCCGCCCGCACAGAAGGAGACCAGGTCCGGCGCCAGTTCGACGGCCTGCGGTACCTGGTCCTCCACGATCTGGTCGAGCAGTTTGCCGCGCACGGCGAGGTTCGTGTACCTGAAGTCGCCCTCGGGTCGCCGGTCCGCGAGAAGTACCGCGAACCGGTCGGCCCAGCCGACGAACGCCCCGTCGGGGCCGGGGTCGCCGACGCCCTCGGTGAAGCTGTCCCCCACCGCAACGTACGACCCGATCACTGATCTGCTGTCACTCTTCGAATCGTCTGCCACATCGACCATGATTCACCTTCGAATGTGACCTACGCGACCGTAGGAAGGGGTTGACGCGCGGTGAGATAAGCCACTTCTAAAGTGTTCGCCAAGCCTGGAATAACCCTCCGACCAGGGATGTTGAGGCGTCAGCGATATTGTGGGGCGAGCCGCCGGACCCTGAAGTCGGCGATCCGGAAATGGCTCCATGTGGTCCGGAAGGCGAAGTGCCCCCTTGTGTACGGCTGCTGGTCCATGTAGTCGAAGACGAGCCGCCCGTTGTTCCACCAGCGGACCGTCGAGCCGTCGGAGACGATACGGACGCGGTTGGGTTCGTTCGCGACCAGGAGCGGCTCCGTGTAGTCGTAGATCAGCGGACGGACACCGGGTTCCCCGACATAACGGCGCAGCCGGGTCGTGGTGTTCGTGTTGGCGCCGTAGCCCACGTAATACGTCTTGAGGTGGTCGTACTCGGCCAGTGCCCCGCCGCGGTGGGTGGCGAAGAGGTCGTCCGGAGAGCGGACGTCGGTGGCGTTCCAGAAGTTGTTGAGGTCGGACACGCGGTCGTTCGCGCCGCCTTCCGAGACGGGCGTCGCCGTGTACTCGATGACGTACGACCCTTCGAGTCGCTGTCTGAACCAGACCGTGGCCCCGGCGGGTACGTCGACATCCAGCACCCCTCGGGAGGCGGTGACGGTGCCGCCCTGCTCCAGTTCGACGACCCACTTGCCGAGGCCGTGGCGGAAGTCGTCGCAGGCCATGAGGCGGCCGCGGGGCGAGGCACTGGCGGCGGTTGCGGGGGCGAGGGCGGCCAGGGCGGCGCCGGCGGCCAGCGCTCCGAATGCTCTACGGGTGCTCGTCACGGGAGGCGGCTCCTTGGTGTGGGGTGAGGGGTGGGTCCGAGAAGGGTGAGCAGGTGGCCGGCCACTTTGCGGGGGCCCTGGACACTGGGGTGGAGGGTGCCGTCGAAGTCCCTGTCCGCCGCGGACAGTCAGTCAGTGGTGTCGACGAAATCGGTGCGCAAGCCGACCAGTTCACCGACCACGGCGGCAATGTCGTCGGCGTGAGCTCCGTTGAATCGGCAGAGCCGTACGCGCTGTCGTTGGTGCACAGGTTCACGAGATCACATCGGCCTGACGGTGCGTCGATCGACGCCGGGCACGGGAACCTCCGTAGGCCTCGGAAGGCAAGGGTGGGGAAAGCGCTTTCATCGCTCCGGAGATCACTGTGCCCCGCCCCTCCCCCGACTGTCGACACCCATGCAGTCCCCGCCACAAGAACGCAACACGGCGAACGTGCACACAGCCGGACACACCGAAGGCCGGACCCGGGGATCGGGGTCCGGCCTTCGGCGGCGTGTCAGGCAGGTGGTTCCGAGGGGGTCAGCCGACGCCGACGCCCTTCGAGCGGAGGTAGGCGACCGGGTCCACGTCGGAGCCGTAGTCGGGCGTGGTGCGGATCTCGAAGTGCAGGTGCGGGCCGGTCACATTGCCGGTCGCGCCGGAGAGGCCGAGCTGCTGGCCCTCGGCCACGGTCTGGCCGGCGGAGACGGAGATCTGGGACATATGGCCGTACTGGGCGTAGTAGCCGTCGGCGAGCCTGACGACGACCTGGTTGCCGTAGGCGCCGCCCCAGCCCGCGGAGACGACGGTGCCCGCGCCGACTGACTTGATGGAGGTGCCGGTCGGGACGACGAAGTCGACGCCGGTGTGGTAACCGCTGGACCACATGCTGCCGGCCACGTGGTACCCGGTGCCGATGGTGCCGCCGATCACCGGGAGGGTGAAGCCGGTCGGGGCGGACTCGGAGGCCTTGGTGGCAGTCGCCTTGGCCGCCGACGAGGACGTCTTCGAGGCGGACGAGGGCGACGACGCGGTGGTGTCCTTCGCGGCCTTCCGGCCGATCGTCAGCTTCAGGCCCGGGTGGATCAGCGACGGGTCGTCGCCGACGGCCCGGCGGTTGTCCGAGTAGAGCCTGTGCCAGCCGCCGGCGACATGCTGCTCGTCGGCGATCTTCGAGAGGTAGTCGCCGGTCCGCACCGAATAGGTCCGCACGCCCGCATTGCCGGCGACGCTCTTGTGGGCCGCCTTCTTCTCGGCGACCGGAAGGGACTGGACGGCCTTATTCGAAACCGTCTGGGAAGCGGACTGAGTGGTGGCGGCATGGGCGCCGGTGGCCCCGATGAGCGGGAGAGCGAGTGCGGCGCCACCGGTTCCGGCGACGGCGATGGAGCGAGTGAAGCGCTGGGGCTTCGGACGGCGGTGCTTACCCTTCGCGGGCATGACGAATTCCTCTCCGGCGCCTGCGAGGTGAGCTGTCGGGTTCGGGCTGGAGATGCCCGGCCGCGCATGCGACGCGGCTTTACCCCTAGCCGTTCCGGAGACCGGAACAGGCAGTTGTACCTGTGGGTCCCCCGCTCCTGCCGTTCACGGGTGAGTTCTGCGGGCACCGGGCGGCGGCAGGATTGGGCGTCCGTCCGGATTGGTGGCGAACGTAAGCGACCAGGACGCAAAGGAACAAGTGCCGGTTCCCCGAGAATGCATTTCTATTGATCCCTTGAGAGAAAACCCGGTGACCCTGCGTGAATTCCCGGGTGATCGTCTCCGTCAAACGTCCTTGTAAAGCACCTGAATTACGTGGACATGACGCGCCACGCACCGTCACGGATATGACGCTCCTCACGTGCCCCTGCTCCAGGATCCCCTATTCGGGAGCGAGTTGGAATGAAGAGGCAGAAGAAGCGCCAATCCGGACAGAAGGCTCAGATGCGCCGCAGACGGAAAACTGCCGCGTCGAGGTCACCGCGCAATCCGGTACGCAGTCCGTGATGCAGCAATACGGCACCACTGTGGATTTCGCCTGTTTCAGGGCATTCATACGAGGCTGTCGAGTCGAGGCCCCGCAGTCGCAGCGCCGGTACGGGCTCGCCATGGCTCTGCGCCTGGAGCCAGGCCAGGACGACCGCCTCGTCCCCGCGCACGTACTGCACCGCACTCAGCCCACCCCGCGGCGGCCGCAGCCGGTAGAGGTCGCCGTGCTGCACCAGCGGCCGGATCTCCTTGTAGAGGGCCACCCATTCACCGGCCTCGGCGAGCTCCTCCTCGGTCCACCGGGTGAGGTCGCCGCCGACCCCGAGCACGCCGGCCATGGAGCTCACGAACCGGAAGCGCAGCGAGCTGACCCGGCCGTTGAGCTGGGTGTTCGGGCTGTCGGTGACCCAGGCGGCCATCACCCGCGCTGGATGGATCTGGCTGAAGCCGTGCTGGATGGCGAGCCGGTCGAGCGGGTCGGTGTTATCGGAGGTCCACACCTGGTCCGTACGGCTCATGATCCCGAGGTCGATGCGGCCGCCGCCGCCCGAGCAGGACTCGAAGGCGACATTCGGGTGGGCCGCCCGCAGCCGGTCCAGCAGGGCGTACAGAGCACGGACATGATCGACCCAGAGGCGCTGCGGGTAGGGCTCCCCGGGCCAGCCCGCGTCGGTGAAGCAGCGGTTGAAGTCCCACTTCACATAGTCGACCGGGGCGCTGGAGAGGAGTGCGTCGAGCTGCTCCCAGAGGTATTCCTGGACGTCTTCCCGGGCCAGGTTCAATACGAGCTGGTTGCGGAACTCCGTCCGCTTTCGTCCCGGTTGGAACTGCACCCAGTCGGGGTGGGCACGGTAGAGGTCGCTGTCCGGGTTGACCATCTCGGGCTCGACCCAGATGCCGAACTGCATGCCGAGGGCGTGCACGTAGTCCGCGAGGGGTTTGAGGCCGTTCGGGAAGCGGTCCCGGTTGACCGTCCAGTCGCCGAGTCCGGCGCGGTCGCTGGTGCGCTTGCCGAACCAGCCGTCGTCGACCACGAACAGCTCGACGCCGATCGCCGCGGCCCGCCGCGCGAGGGCGCCCTGCTGCTCCTCGGAGATGTCGAACTCGGTGGCCTCCCAGGAGTTGAACAGCACCGGCCGGTCCTGGTCGGCGTCCGGGATGACGTATGCGCGCTGATAGGCGTGCCAGGCGCGGCTCGCGCCGCCGAAGCCGCCGTCGCTCCAGAGACCGGCGAAGACAGGGGTGGTGTACGACTCCCCCGGTTCCAGGCGCAGCAGCCCGGAGTCGTCGTAGCCGGGGCCGCCGGTGATCTGCACGCGCGCGTCCGGGAGTTGCGCCACCGCGATCCGCCAGGAACCCGACCAGCCCAGAGCGCAGCCGTAGACCTCGCCGTGTTCCTCGGTGGCGTCGGTGTCGAGGGCGACCCAGGGCAGGTGCTGGTGTCCGGTGTGGCCGCGGCGGCTGCCGATGATCTTCTCACCGTAGGTGAGAGGCGAGGCGGTCAGCCGGGACTCGGCGGCCCAGCGGCCGTGCAGTTGGGACAGCCGCCACTCCTGGCGATCGGGCAGCGTCCAGGTCGCGGAGTCGGCCCGCAGCAGTTCCAGGGCGGGCCCCTCGTTGTCGAGGGTCACCCAGCGTTCCACGACGTCGTGCCGCATCCGGTAGTGCAGCGTGATCGCGAGCCCACCGTCCCGGAAGCCCAGCCGGAGGTGATCGCCCTCCGTCTCGTACTGCTCGAAGCGCCACTCGGTGCCGCGCCGTTCGTCGCCGCGCACGGACAGGGCGGGCCGGACGAACCGGGGGCCGCCCTCGACCGGGTACTCCTCGCGCCCGTCGAGCGGGGACTCGAAGGGCCGGTAGTCGGGCAGCGGGCGGACGGCGAGCGCCTCGGCGTCGGCGAGCGCGATCCGGGGGCCCCAGTGCAGGTGCAGCAGTTCGTCGTCCTCGGTGAGGTGGACGGCGTAACTGCTGGCCGGCCCCGAGAGGAGCCATGTACGGCCGTTGTCTGCGATCTCCAGCATCAAGCCCTCACACATTCGAACAGGTGCGACCAATCGGCAACATCATCAAGGCACGTGAGGCCTGGTCGCAACGCCTGTGGACAACTCATTGCCTCAGGAATCCATGTCGTATCGTCGGGAGAGCGCCCGACGACGAGCCGCGCCGGTCGGGCGGACTGGGAGGAGCCCCCGTGACGCAGCAGATCCCGTCGACCGAACCCGAGCTGGCCGGAGTCCGCAACTTCCGTGATGTGGGAGGACTTCGGACCGTGGACGGACGGCGGGTGCGCTACGGGGTGCTGTTCCGCAGCGGCCACCTCGCGCACGCGACCGAGGAGGACGCCGAGTTCCTGTCCTCCCTGGGACTGCACACGATCTTCGACTTCCGCAATGCGGCGGACCAGAAGCTGGAGGGCCCGGACGTCGAGCTTCCGGGAGTGCGCAATGTGAACCTCCCCCTGACGGACCCGGCGGACGGCGCCGGGTTCTGGAAGATGGTCAGGGAGGGCGAGATCGAGCAGCTGCGCGAGCTCCTCGGCGACGGCAAGGCGGCGAACCGCATGATCGTCTCCTACCGCACGATCATCAAGGAGCGCACCGCCGAGCACGCACGCGTGCTGCGTTCACTCGCCGAGGACAGTGTGCCCACCCTGATGCACTGCGCGGCGGGCAAGGACCGTGCGGGCCTGTCGATAGCCGTGACACTGCTCGCGCTGGGCGTCGAGCGTGAGGCGATCGTCGCGGACTACCTGGAGTCGAACGCCAAGCACCGCCGCTACAAGGTGCACCGCAGCAGCAACTCCGCCGCGGCCTACTCCCCCGAGGTGATGGAGCTGCTCAGCCCCCTGTTCGAGGCGCGCGCCGAGTATCTGGCGGCGGCCTTCGAGACGATCGAGGGGACGTGGGGCGACGTCGACACCTATCTGGAGCAGGGCCTCGGGCTCACCCCGGAGCTCCGCGGACTGCTGCGCGAGCGGCTGCTCGACTGATCACGTGGGCCGTTCCGCTATTTCGCCCCCACTTCGAACAGCAGGTAGATGAAGGCCGCGAAGAGGTGCCCCACCGCGATGTAGATGATCAGGCGCACCCACAGGGCGCGGGGGAACTTCTCCTCCATGTTGCTGTTGCTCATGGCATCTCTCCGGTGATCGGGCCCAGGCACAGCGTGGCCGTCGGGCTCTGCAGCAGGGTGTGGACGAACAGGAGCTCCACGCCGTCGGGATCCTGGGCGGCGAGCCGGTGCGGGGTCAGCGAGTCGAAGTGCGCGCTGTCGCCGGGAGCGAGCAGGTGCGTGGTGTCCCCGAGGCGCAGCCGCAGCCGCCCCTTGAGGACGTACAGCCACTCCTCGCCGGGGTGCACCCGTACGATGTCGCCCTGCGAGCCGTGCGGTACGTGGACCCGCAGGGCCTGCATGCCGCGGCCGGGCGCGCCGGCCTGGAAGTAGGTCCAGCCGCCTGCGGCGGTCGGTTCCATGTCGGCGGCGCGCACCACGGCGTCCCGGTCGGCGACCGTCTCGCCGAGCAGTTCGGACACCGTCGTACCGTAGATACGGGCGAGGGCCAGCAGCATCGGCAGCGACGGCTGGCGCTGCCCGGTCTCCAGCCGGGAAAGGTGTGCCGCCGACAGTCCGGCGGCACGCGCCGCGGCCTCCAGCGTGAGGGAGGCACGGCGGCGCAGCGCGCGCAGCTGGGGTGCCACAGCGGGAAGCTCCGCTTCGGCTTCCTGAGAGCTCATGCCCTCCATTCAGCCGGAGCTTTGCCTGTGCGGCAAATTTCTTGCCTCACAGGCAAGATGCGGCCTACCGGTTGGCGACCGCCTGCTTCACCAGCGTCTTGCCGAAGTCCCACATCAGGCCGCCGCCGCTGTGCGCGTCATCCATGACGGCGGTGAAGGCGTCGACGAACCGGTCCACGTCCTGCTCACCGATGGTCAGCGGCGGGATCAGCTTGATCACCTCCAGGTGGTCGCCGGAGACCTGGGTGAGGATCCTGTGCCGCTGCAGCAGCGGCACCACGACCATCTGCGCGAACAGGCCTTTCCGCGCGGCCTGCAGCATGGTCCAACGACTGCGCAGCTTCAGCGACTTGGGCCTGCCGAACTCGATGCCGATCATCAGGCCGCGGCCGCGGACGTCCGCGAGCAGCTCGTACTTGTCGATCAGCGCAGTGAGCCGGGATTTCAGCTGCTCGCCGGTCACGCGCGCATGGGCGACGACCTGCTCGTTCTCCATGACGGACAGCACGGCGAGGCCGGCCGCCATGGCCTGGGCATTGGACCCGAAGCTCGCCGAGTGGACCAGCACCCGGTCCATCGACGAGTACACCTTCTTGAAGATCCAGTCCTTGCCGAGGGTGGCGCCGACGGGCACATAACCGCCGGAGAGCGCCTTGGCCACGCACACCAGGTCCGGCTCGACGCCCTCCTCGTGCTGGTGGGCGTAGAAGTCCCCGGTCCTGCCCAGGCCCGTCTGCACCTCGTCGGCGATGAGCAGCGCCTTGTGCTTGTGCAGCAGTTCCTGCGCGGCCCGCAGATAGCCGGGCGGGGCCTCGTGCACGCCCTTGCCCTGGATCGGTTCGACGATCAGGGCGGCGACGTCGCCCTTCTTCAGTTCCCGTGCCAGGGCGTCGAGATCACCGAGCGGTACGGCCGTGTCGGGCAGCAGCGGGGCGAAGCCCTCGCGGAAGCCGTCCTCGCCGTTGACCGAAAGGGAGCCGGTGGTCAGGCCGTGGAAGGCATGGTCGCAGTACAGGATCCTCGGCTTCCCGGTGGCGTACCGGGCGAACTTCAGCGCGGTCTCCACCGCCTCCGTACCGCTGTTGCCGAAGAACACCCGGTCCAGGTGTGGGCTGTAGGCAAGCAGCTTCTCGGCCAGCAGCCCGGGCAGCGGCTGGCAGTCGAAGCGGGTGAGGTCGGCGAGGGAGGCGTCGAGGACGTCGTGCAGCGCCTTGCGGACGACGGGGTGGTGGCGGCCCAGGCCCATCACCCCGAACCCGGCGAGCATGTCCAGGTAGTCGTTGCCGTCCGCGTCCCAGAAGTGGGCGCCCTCGCCGCGCTCGTAGACCTTGTCGAAGCCGATGGTGTGCAGCATGCGCGGGAGCTGGTGGTTCAGGTACTTCCCGTGCAGCTCGTAGCGTTCGGCTCCGCGCTCGGCCAGGAGTGCGCCGAGGTCGAACTCCTTGGTCATTCAGCCTTCTCCTTGACTGTGCCGTCCAGCTGTTCCTTGACGGCCAGGGTGTCCTCGGCCTCCTTGACGGCGAGGCTCGCGCTGATCCGTCCGGCCACCTCGACCGGCGTGAGGCCGATGTCGGCCAGCACCTCCCCGCGCTTGGCGTGCGCGAGGAACTGCTCCGGGATGCCGAACCGCCGTACGGGGACGTCGACGTCGGCGTCACCGAGCGCCAGCGCGACCGCGGCTCCCACCCCGCTCGCGCGGCTGTTGTCCTCGACCACGGCCACCAGCCGGTGCTCGGCGGCGAGCCCCGGGAGCGACGGGTCGACGGGCTTGACCCAGCGCGGGTCGACGACGGTGCACGAGATGCCGCGCGCCTCCAGCAGCTCGGCGGCCTGCAGGCACACGGGTGCCATCACGCCGACGGCGACCAGCAGCACATCGGGGGTGTCCGGGCCGCGATGCAGGACGTCGAGACCGCCCACCCGGTCGATCGCCGGGATCTCGGGCCCCACCGACTCCTTCGGGAAGCGGACCAGCGTCGGCGCGTCGTCGACGGCGACGGCCTCCCGCAGCTGCGCCCGCAGCTGGTCGGCGTCGCGTGGCGCGGCGATCCTGAGCCCCGGCACGACCTGGAGGATCGACATGTCCCACATGCCGTTGTGGGAGGGCCCGTCGACGCCGGTGACACCGGCCCGGTCGAGCACGAACGTCACCCCGCAGCGGTGCAGCGCCACGTCCATCAGCAGCTGGTCGAAGGCACGGTTGAGGAAGGTGGCGTAGACGGCGACGACGGGGTGGAGCCCGCCGGTCGCCAGGCCGGCCGCGGACACGGCCGCATGCTGCTCGGCGATGCCGACGTCCCACACCCGGTCGGGGAAGCGGGCGGCGAACTTGCCGAGCCCCACCGGGTGCAGCATGGCCGCCGTGATCGCCACGACGTCCTCCCGCTCCTCGCCGATCGCGACGATCTCGTCGCCGAACACCGAGGTCCAGGAAGGCCCGTTGGAGGGGGCGAGGGGCTCGCAGGTGAGCGGGTCCATCACACCGACGGTGTGGAAGTGGTCCTCCTCGTGCGCGATCGCGGGCTCGTAGCCGCGGCCCTTCTCCGTCAGGCAGTGGATGAGGACCGGTCCGTGGAAGCGCTTGGCGCGCCGCAGCGCGGACTCGACGGCCCCGATGTCGTGTCCGTCGATCGGGCCGACGTACTTCAGGCCCAGGTCCTCGAACATGCCCTGCGGGGCGAATGCGTCCTTGAAGCCCTTCTTGGCGCCGTGCAGCGATTCGTAGATGGTGTTGCCGACGACCGGCGTGCGCAGCAGCACGTCCTTGCCCCAGGCGAGCACCTTCTCGTAGCCGTCGGTGGTGCGCAGGGTGGCCAGGTGGTTGGCGAGGCCTCCGATGGTCGGCGCGTACGAGCGCTCGTTGTCGTTGACGACGATGATCAACGGGCGGTCCTTGGCGGCCGCGATGTTGTTCAGTGCCTCCCAGGCCATGCCGCCGGTGAGGGCGCCGTCGCCGATGACCGCGACGACGTGTCCCTTCTCGCCCTGCACCTCGCGGGCCTTGGCGAGGCCGTCGGCCCAGCCGAGCGCCGTGGAGGCGTGGCTGTTCTCGACGATGTCGTGCTCGGACTCCTCCCGCGAGGGATAGCCGGACAGGCCGCCCTTGCCGCGCAGCTTGGAGAAGTCCTTACGGCCCGTCAGGATCTTGTGTACATAGCTCTGATGACCGGTGTCCCAGACGATGCGGTCGACGGGCGACTCGAAGACCCGGTGCAGCGCGATGGAGAGTTCCACCACCCCCAGGTTGGGCCCGAGGTGCCCACCGGTCCTGGCCACCGCGTGCACCAGGAACTCCCTGATTTCTTCGGACAGTTCGCGAAGCTCCGTCTCGGACAGCGCCTTCAGGTCGCGTGGTCCCCGGATGTTCTCCAGAATGGTCACGCTCGGGCCCCCTTCGGTCCGTGCTGTTCAACTCACGGTGACGGCCGGCTCCCCCGACGCGGTACCGTCCTGTTCCATCTGTTCGGCGATCTTCATCGCCTCCTCGATGAGGGTCTCCACGATCTTCGACTCGGGTACGGTCTTGATGACCTCGCCCTTGACGAAGATCTGCCCCTTGCCGTTGCCGGAGGCGACACCCAGGTCCGCCTCCCGCGCCTCACCCGGGCCGTTGACCACACAACCCATCACGGCTACCCGCAACGGGACTTCCATGCCCGTCAGGCCCGCCGTGACCTCGTCGGCCAGTTTGTAGACGTCGACCTGGGCGCGGCCGCAGGACGGGCAGGAGACGATCTCCAGCCGGCGCTGCTTGAGGTTCAGGGCCTCCAGGATCTGCAGGCCGACCTTGACCTCCTCGGCGGGCGGGGCGCTGAGCGAGACCCGGATGGTGTCGCCGATGCCCTGCGAGAGCAGGGCGCCGAAGGCGACCGCCGACTTGATCGTGCCCTGGAAGGCGGGCCCGGCCTCCGTCACGCCGAGGTGCAGTGGGTAGTCGCACTGGGCGGCGAGCTGCTTGTACGCCTCGATCATCACGACCGGGTCGTTGTGCTTGACCGAGATCTTGATGTCCCGGAAGCCGTGCTCCTCGAAGAGGGAGGCCTCCCACAGCGCGCTCTCCACGAGTGCCTCCGGAGTCGCCCTGCCGTACTTCTGCAGCAGCCGCTTGTCCAGCGACCCGGCGTTGACCCCGATCCTGATCGGCGTGCCGTGGTCCTTCGCGGCCCGCGCGATCTCCTTGACCTGGTCGTCGAACTTCTTGATGTTGCCGGGGTTCACCCGCACCGCGGCACATCCGGCCTCGATCGCCGCGAACACGTACTTCGGCTGGAAGTGGATGTCCGCGATCACCGGGATCTGCGACTTGCGGGCGATGGTCGCAAGCGCGTCCGCGTCGTCCTGCGTGGGGCAGGCGACGCGCACGATCTGGCAGCCGGACGCGGTGAGCTCGGCGATCTGCTGCAGGGTGGCGCCGATGTCCGAGGTACGGGTCGTCGTCATCGACTGCACCGACACCGGGGCCCCGCCCCCGACCGCCACCGGCCCGACATGGATCTGCCGCGACACGCGCCGCTCGGCGATCGGCCGGGCCGGTACCTCGGGGACGCCCAAGGAGATGGCGGTCATCGTGTCACTCCCGGTTTCCGGAGACCGTCTCGCGCATCGCGCGCAGGGACTCCTTCAGGGAGCCCATGGTGGCGAGGACGGCGGTGGGCTCGTAGCCGCAGTGCGCCATGCAGTTGGCGCAGCGCGGGTCCTTGCCGCGGCCGTACTTGTCCCAGTCGGTGTCCTCGATGAGTTCGCGGTACGTCGGCACGTACCCGTCGCTCATCAGGTAGCAGGGGCGCTGCCAGCCGAAGAGCGAGTAGTTGGGGATCGCCCAGGCGGTGCACGGGAAGTCGACCTTGCCCTCGAGGAAGTCGAGGAACAGCGGCGAGTGGTTCAGCCGCCACTTCCGGCGGTTGCCGCCCGCGAAGGCCTTCTTGAACAGTTCACGGGTCTGCTCCACGCCCAGGAAGTGCTCCTGGTCGGGCGCCTTCTCGTAGGCGTAGGCGGGCGAGATCATCATCTCGTCGACCTTGAGGTCGTCGTTGAGGAAGTTGAGCACCTCGATGATGGTCTGCGGAGTGTCCGTGTTGAAGAAGGTCGAGTTGGTGGTGACCCGGAAGCCGCGCCGCTTGGCCTCCTTGATCGCCTCCACGGCCTCGTCGAACACGCCCTCCTTCGCCACCGACTCGTCGTGGCGCTCACGCAGCCCGTCAATGTGCACGGCGAAGGCGAAATAGGGAGAGGGCTTGAACTTGTCCATCTTCTTGCGCAGCAGCATCGCGTTGGTGCAGAGGAAGACGTACTTCTTCCTCGCCACCAGCTGCCGCACGATCTCATCGATCTGAGGGTGCATCAGGGGTTCGCCGCCCGCGATGGACACCATGGGGGCACCGGATTCGAGCACCGCCCCGACGGCCTGCGCGACCGGCATGCGCTGCTTGAGCACACCCGCCGGATGCTGGATCTTGCCGCAGCCCTCGCACTTCAGATTGCACGCGAAGAGCGGTTCCAGCTCCACGATCAGCGGAAACTTGTCCCGCTTGCGGAGCTTCTGTTCAGCCAAGTACGTAGCGACCTTGATGGACTGACGCAGCGGCATGGCCATCTGGCTCACCTCCTGGGGAGCAGCAAAGAACGGTGCCATTCGAAGAAAGCTGGAAGTACGGCACGAAGGACACGGAAAGCTGATATTCCACCGCGGACCGTGCCGATTCGAACAAGTTCATGTTCAGGAGCGTCCACGACCACCCGCACGGCCGCAACCGGGCGCACGCCGGTGCGCACGGCGCTCAGCAGCGTCGCCGCGGACTCCATGTCGACCGCGATCGCGCCGGTCGCGAGCAGATCCGACCGCTCGTGACCACGTACGACATGATCGGAGCCGGTGACAGGGCCGGTGTGGACGGTGCGCCCCGGCACCGCACGCCCGAGTTCCTTGACGAGCAGGTCGGTCCCCACGCACGGAACGGTTCCGTCCGGGTCCCGGGTCTCCTCGGCGACGACCAGGTCCCCGGGGTGCATGCCGGGGGCGAGCCCCGCGCAGAAACCGGTGGCCAGCACGGCGGCCCCGCTCCAGTCCGGGTCCGCGAGCATCCGGGTGACGGAGCGCTCGGCCGCCCTGGGCCCCATGCCCGTACGGAGCAGGGTGACGGGCCCGCCGGCCCCGCCGCGGTCGCCGGCGCGCAGGGCGAGGTGCTCGATGCCGAGCGCACAGGCGATCAGCAGCGGGGCCGGGGCGGGCCGGGTGCTCATCAGCCCCCCTCGGCCTCGGCGAGAGGCTTCTTGCTGAGAGGCTTCTTGGCGAAGGGCTCCCCGTTGACGTACCGGCCGAGTGCGGTCAGCGGGAAGACCTGCCGGTAGAGGTGGTAGTTGATCGAGAAGTCCCAGGGGAAGCCGGTGCCGGTGAAGTACGGCTCGTCCCAGGAACCGTCCTCCCGCTGGGTGGCCGCGAGCCACTCCACACCGCGCTCGACGGCCTTGGAGTCCTGCTCCCCCGCGGCCAGCAGGGCCATCAGCGCCCAGGCCGTCTGCGAGGCGGTGGAGGCTCCCTTGCCGCTCCACTCCTCGACGTACTTGTAGGAGCGCAGGTCCTCGCCCCAGCCGCCGTCGTCGTTCTGCACCGACTCCAGCCAGGTCACGGCCCGCCGGATCGCGGGGTGCGAGCCGGGGAATCCGGCCGCGACGAGGGCGGGTACGACCGATCCGGTGCCGTAGACGTAGTTGACGCCCCAGCGCCCGAACCAGGAGCCGTCCGGTTCCTGCTCGGCGAGCAGCCACTCGATGCCGCGGCGGGTGCGCGGGTCGTGCGAGAGGCCCTCGACGGCCAGCATCTCCACCACGTGAGCGGTCACGTCCGCGGACGGCGGGTCGATCACCTCGCCGAAGTCGCAGAACGGCAGCCGGTTGGGGAAGGGGCTGGTGTTGTCGACGTCGAAGGCGCCCCACGCCCCGTTCTTCGACTGCATCCCGAGGTTCCAGCGCACCCCGCGCCCGATGGCCTTCTCCACCCGCTCCGGGTCGTGGTGCTTGA
Organism: Streptomyces sp. NPDC002092; assembly: GCF_053593775.1. Classification (NCBI taxonomy): domain Bacteria; kingdom Bacillati; phylum Actinomycetota; class Actinomycetes; order Kitasatosporales; family Streptomycetaceae; genus Streptomyces; species Streptomyces sp. NPDC002092. The sequence continues at coordinate 84,393 of NZ_JBSFDG010000011.1, read as the reverse complement.
CGCGGCGCAGCGCGAGGACGACCTCGGCGGTGTCGTCGATGTCGGGGTAGTTGTCGTTGTGGAACTCGAACGCCCAGCCGCCGGGCGGCAGTTGGGGTCTCCTGACCGCCCAGTCGCCGGGCCGGACGATCTCCTCGCCGAGCATCCAGTCCGCGGCCTTGACCAGCTGCGGATGGTCGGCGGGCACGCCCGCGTCGACGAGCGCGATGGTGGCGAGGCAGGTGTCCCACACGGGTGACTGACAGGCCTCGATCATCCGGGCCCCGTCCTCACGCCACACGGCGAAACGGTCCAGCGACGCCAGGCCCTCGCGCAGCACGGGATGTTCGAGGTCGTAGCCCAGCAGATACAGGGCGATCACCGAGTACACGGCCGGGGGCTGGATGCCGCCCCAGCAGCCGTCGTTCTCCTGCCGCTCGATGATCCAGCGGGCGGCGGAGTTCATGGCCGCCTTGCGCAGTCCGCGCGGGATGACCTTGCGCGCCCGATGCAGCACCTTGTCCAGGCGCTGGAAGGCGCCGTCCCAACTCGCCACCGGGGCAAGGGGCTTGGGCGGGTTCGGACGGTTCGGGTCGGTGTGCAGCTCGTCGAGCGGGAAGGGCGCGGGCCGCACCGGCCGCTTCGCGGAGACGACCGTCAGCGGGACGATGGTCTGCCGGGCCCAGCACCCGAAGTCGTAGATGTTGAGCGGTACCCACTTGGGGAAGTAGATGAGCTCCGGCGGGAGTTCGGGCAGGTCCTCCCACTTCCACCAGCCGAACAGGGCCAGCCAGATCCGGGTGAAGACCCGGGCCGCGGCGATCCCGCCCTGCTCGCGGATCCGGGCGGAGGCCTTCGCCATGTGCGGGGCGTCCGGCGTGTCGCCCGCCAGACGCAGGGCGACGTATGCCTCGATGGTGGTGGAGAGTTCGCCCGGCCCGCCGTAGAAGGTGGCCCAGGTGCCGTCCTCGCGCTGCTCGCCGCGGATGAACAGGGCGGCGGCGTGCGCGGTGTCCTTGTCGAGGATGCCCAGGAACTGCCTGAGGAGCAGGTCCTCGGCGTCCATGGTCACGTTGGTCTCGAGGTCGCCCTTCCACCAGCCCTGGGCGTCCTGCCGGGACAGCAGGAAGTCGGTGGAGCGTTGTACGGCGCGTACGGCGGCATCGCGTACCCCCGCCGCCACGGGGCTCGTGCTGTCGGTTTCGCTGGCCGAGGCTGCCCGGGGCGGCAGGGCCCCGGTGCTTCCGTCGGTCGTCGCTGTCATGGCTTCCCCTTCGTGCAGTCGTACAGATCGTGCTGCTGTGGGTCCGCCGTCGGCCGGTGCTCGTGTTCCCGCGGCACCGGCCGGCGACTACGCGAGGGCTATTCGACCGATAGTGATCATCTCTTTCGTACGACGACGAAGTCGGCGAGCGCCGTGAAGCGGTCCCGGACCGGGTCGGGCATGTCGATGGCGTGCAGGGCCTCGATGGCGGTGTTGTGCTGACGACGGGCCTCTTCGGCGGTCCACTCGCGGCCGCCGGCCTCCTCGATGAGGGCGGCGCGGGAGGCGAACTCCTCCTCGGAGAAGTTCTCGAAGTCGCTGCTCTTGGCGTCGGCGGCGAGGATCTCCCCGAGCCGCTCGGAGGCGGATCCGCCCGCCGCCAGCGCGGCCACGACCGGCAGGGACTTCTTGCGCTGGCGCAGGTCGCTCCAGGTCTGCTTGCCGGTGGAGACCGGGTCGCCCCAGATGCCGAGCAGGTCGTCGACGGCCTGGAAGGCGAGACCCAGGTGGTAACCGTACTTTTCCAGGGTGTCGGCGGTGCGGTCGTCCGCGCCGCCGAGCACGGCGCCGATGGAGGAGGCGCAGGCGAGCAGCGCGCCGGTCTTGTTGCCCTCCATCTCCAGGCACTCCTCGACGCTGACGCGGTCGCGGTGCTCGTAGGAGATGTCCTGCGCCTGGCCGTCGATCAGGGCGCGGGTCGCGGTGGTCAGACGGCGGGTGGCGCGGCCGGCCTCGACGGTGCCGAGTTCGAGGAGGATCTCATTGGCGAGGGCGAACAGGGCGTCGCCGACGAGGATCGCCTGGGCGGGGCCGTGCACCTTCCAGACGGTGTCGCGGTGGCGGCGCTGCTCGTCGCCGTCCATCAGGTCGTCGTGCAGCAGGGAGAAGTTGTGGACGAGTTCGACGGCCACGGCGCCGGGGATGCCGACCTCGGGTGCTGCGCCGGTGACCTCGGCGGACAGTACCGCGAGGGCGGGGCGCACGGCCTTGCCGCCGTCGCCGTCGGCGGGGTTGCCCTCGGCGTCGATCCAGCCGAAGTGGTAGGCGGAAACGGTGTCCATGGGAGGGGCCAGGCGGTCGACGGCCGCCCGCAGTACCGGTGTGGCAAGGGTCCGGCCGCGCTCCAGGAGCGCGGTCACGTCCACTGCGGTCGCTCGATCGGCCGTCTCGGCCGGGGGCACAGTGGGCACAGTCTCTCCTCTTGTTGCGGTACCGGGGGTGCGGGGACCTGCCGCATGCTGATCGAGCATCAGGCCGCCTCCTCGAAGTCGAAGAGGTGACTCGGACGGGGCCGGCCCAGGGCGGCGAGCGCGGCGTCCGCCGCACTCACTCCACTGCGGACCGCACTCTCCATGGTCGCGGGCCACCCGGTGGCGGTCCACGCTCCGGCCAGGTAGAGGCCGGGGGCTTTGGTACGGGCGCCGGGCCGCAGCCGCCCGACGCCGGGGGTGGGGGCGAACGTCGCCGTGCGCTCCCTGGTCACGAAGAAGTCCTTCACTTGCGCACCGCGCGTACCCGGAAGCAGCCGTTCCAGCTCGGGCAGATAGCGCTCGCGCAGCACGGCGACCGGCTCGTCGATCTCGTCCTGCGCGGCCGACTGGGACAGCGCCAGGTACTGCCCCTCGCGCAGGCCGGAGGCCGCGGTGCGGTCGAAGACCCACTGCACGGGGGTGCCGAGCGCCGCGAAGAAGGGCTTGTGCAGCACCGTGCGGTCGTAGACGACATGGACGTTGAGGATCGGCGCGGTGCCGATCTGCAGAAGATTTCCGGGGGCGTCCAGCGCGCCCTGGGGCAGCAGGTCGTGGGCTTCGCGCTGGGGTACGGCGAGCACGACGGCGTCCGCGGTGAGGGTCTCGCCGGGAACCTGAACGCTCCAGCGCCCGTTTTCGTCAGTGAGGATGGAGGTGACGCGTGTACGGACCTCGGTACGGACGCCCGCGGAGTCGAGCGCCTTGCGGGCCAGCCGGTCGTGCAGTTCGCCCAGCGGAACGTGCGCCCATCCGATGTCGGCCGCGCCCGGGTCGGACAGCAGACCGGTCTTGAACACCATCGCGGCGAGCCCCAGCGAGGCGTCGCCCGCGACCGCGTTGAGGGTGGCGACCCCGACCAGGTCCCACAGGGCCTCGACGGCACGCGCCGACTGACCGTGCGCGGTCAGCCAGCTGCCGAAGTCCTGGGTGTCCAGGTCCGGATCGGCGAGGTCGAGCCCCTTGAGCGCGAGCGCGGCCCGGCCCACCTTGGACCGCTCGGCGAGCGAGAGATGCGGATACGTGGCGAGGCTGCGCCCCAGGTGCAGAGGCACCGGCAGGGCGTCGCGCCGCAGCCTGCCCAGTCGCCGTCCTTCAGGCTTGTCGACGTCGAGTACGGGCACGTCGAGACGATCCTGCAGCGGTGCCAACGCCGTTCCCTCGATGCGGTCGAGGAACCAGCGGTAGGCGGTGCAGCAGCGCAGGTAGACGTGCTGTCCGTTGTCGACGGTCAGCTCGCCGCGCTGGAAGGAGAAGGCGAGGCCGCCGAGGCGGGGCCTGCCCTCGATCAGGGTGACGCGGACTCCCGCGTCGGCGAGTGCGAGTGCGGCGGTGATGCCGGCGAGCCCCCCGCCGACCACCACGGCGTCCCTTGCGGAACGCCCCGCCGGATCCGCGAGCGGCTCGTCGGCCCGCGTGCCGTCGTCGCTCATCGTGCACCCTCCCCTGCGCGACCGCCGTGGTTGAACAGTGCACGGCAGACCGCTGCAGTCAGGGACGCCGTCCCCGCCCGGAGGGTTGCGTGCCGCATTTCGCCGGTGGCATCACCTTGGCCCTGTTTGTCCATCAGGGACGCCTCCTGACGGTCCTCCGCGTCACATGCCGGGCGTCCAGCCCGGACAGCCCGCGTACGGCGACGTAGGCCTTCTCCCGGCCGGGAAGCGAGACCCGGCCGCGCAGCACGGCCTCCGGGTCGCGCTCGATGCGGTCGAGCAGCCGGCGGTAGATGCCGGCCATCGCGGCGACGCAGGCGCCGCTGCGCCGGTCCAGCATGGGCAGCAGCCGGTAGCCCTCGGCGAAAAGGGCGCGGGCCCGTCGCACTTCGAAGTGCACGAGGCCCGCGAAGTCGGAGCCCTCCGGTGGGGTCGGGCCGCTGAACCCGGCCGAGCACCCGAATTTCGCGAGGTCGTCGGAGGGCAGGTAGGTGCGGCCGCCCTCGGCGTCCTCGCGGACGTCTCTGAGGATGTTGGTGAGCTGCAGCGCGAGGCCCAGGGTGTCGGCGTACTCCGGCGCGCGATCGGCGCCGCGCGCCCCGGGTTCGGTGCCGAACACGCCGAGCGAGAGCCGTCCGATGGCGCCCGCGACACAGCGGCAGTAGACCTTCAGGTCGTCCCAGGTCTCGTAGGTCTCGCCGCGCACGTCCATCAGCACGCCGTCGATCAGCTCGTCCAGGCCGTCGAGCGGGATCGGGAAGGTCTCGGCGGCATGGGCGAGGGCGACGGCGACCGGGTCGACGTCGTCCTCGGCGACCGACCCCTCACGCACCCGGGTCAGCAGCGCCCGGGTGTCCTCGAGTCTTGCCGCCTTGACCTCTCCGGCCAGTGCGCCGTCGCCGATGTCGTCGACGCGCCGGGAGAACGCGTAGAGCGCCGACATCGCGCGGCGCTTGGGCGTCGGCAGCAGCCTGATGCCGTAGGCGAAGTTACGGGCCTGCTGTCCGGTCACGGCCTCGCAGTAGCTGTAGGCGGCGAGTACTGGTGCGGACGCGTGTTGTTCCGACTCCACGGCCCGGATCACCCCTCTCCTCGCAGAGTCACGCCCACCTCGCGCAGCAGCTGGACCTTGCCGGGCTTGGGCGGGCCGGGAAGTACGTCGTATTCCGCGGCGGCGATCGCCTTGATCGCCGCCCTTCCCCCCGCCACGAATCCCGCCAGCAGCAGCTTCAACCTGCCGTGGACGCTACCCACGAGGGGGGCGCCTTCATTCAGGAGATCGCGGGCGCGTTGTGCTTCGTACGCAACCAGTGCGCGCAACGATGCGCCCGCGGTGGACGTGGCGAGATCCGCCTCCTGGACATGGAAGTGCTTCATGTCCTCGGCGGGCAGGTAGATGCGGTCGCGGCCGAGGTCCTCGGCGACGTCCTGCAGATGTTCGACGATCTGGAGGGCGGTGCAGATCGCGTCCGAGAGGCGGACGCGTTCGGGCGTCGAGGTGCCGGTGACGGACAGCACCAGGCGGCCGACGGGGTTGGCCGACAGTTCGCAGTACGCGAGCAGGTCGTCGTAGGTCTCGTAGCGGCTGACGAGCTGGTCCTGGCGGTTGGCGGCGATCAGGCCGTGGAAGGGCCCGGGGGTGAGCGAGCAGCGGCGGACCGTGTGCTGGAGGCGGCGCAGCAGGGGGTGTCGCGGGGTCGAGTCGAAGACCCGGTTCAGATCGGCCTCGAAGGCGTCCAGGAGCAGCAGCCGGTCCTCGGCGTCCTCGGGTGACACGCCGAGCAGACGGGCGTCGGCGCCGCCGGGGGCCAGGTCGCCGTCGCCGATGTCGTCGACGAGGCGGGCGAAGCCGTACACGGCCATGAGGTCGGCGCGCCAGGCCCTGGGCAGGAAGAAAGGCGCCACGGGGAAGTTCTCGCCCGCGGCCTTGTCGAGCGTGTCGCGCTCCGGATCAACGGCGTGCGACATGCCGGTTCCCGTCACCGGTGACTGCCCGGGGCGGGGACGGCACATGCTGCGTTCAGCTGGGGAGTTTCCGTAGCCATTGCCGTCACATCTCCCGTTCTACACTGCCGACCCAATGCATACTATTTCGGACACGCCGCCCGGCCGTCCGCGCGGCTGTCCCGGCCGAGGGTGTCGTGCCTTATCGCCCCACTTGCTGCGTTTCGGGACCGGTACAGCTTACGTTGTACAACGCAGCGAGCTTCCCTGGGGTGTCCTGCACATCACAACAACACACCGATTGGTGTCAAGATTCCTAAGGCGAGCCGGAGTTGACGTTTCCTTTGCAGACGCGGGGCCCCGCCGCAGAGGTTGCGGCGGGGCCCCGCGATACGTCCTGGCCGGTGCGTCCAGGCCCGGATGCACTACTTGCCGGTGAACTTCTCGTACTCCTTGAGGACCTCTTCGGTCGGTCCGTCCATGCGCAGCTCGCCGCGTTCCAGCCACAGGACGCGGTCGCAGGTGTCGCGGATCGACTTGTTGTTGTGGCTGACGAGAAACACCGTGCCGGCCTCCTTGCGCAGCTCACGGATGCGTTCCTCGGAGCGCTTCTGGAACTTGCGGTCGCCGGTAGCCAGCGCCTCGTCGATCATCAGGACGTCGTGGTCCTTGGCGGCGGCGATGGAGAAGCGCAGTCGGGCCGCCATGCCGGAGGAGTAGGTGCGCATCGGCAGGGTGATGAAGTCGCCCTTCTCGTTGATGCCCGAGAAGTCGACGATCTCCTGGTAGCGCTCCCGGATCTGCTCGCGGGACATGCCCATGGCGAGCCCGCCCAATATGACGTTGCGCTCGCCGGTCAGGTCGTTCATCAGGGCCGCGTTCACGCCCAGCAGCGAGGGCTGGCCGTTGGTGTAGACGCGGCCCTTCTCCGCCGGGAGCAGGCCGGCGATGGCGCGCAGCAGGGTGGACTTGCCGGAACCGTTGGAGCCGATGAGGCCGATGGCCTCACCGCGGTAGGCGACGAAGGAGACGCCCTTGACGGCGTGCACCTTGCGCACCCCGCGCTCCTCGCCGCGCTTGATGATGCGGCTGAGGGCGGCGGTGGCGCTGCCCTTTCCGGTCTTCGCGCCGTGCACGCGGTAGACGATGTGGAGCTCGTCGGCGATGACGGTGGGGATCCGCTCGCCGGTCTGCCGGCCGGTCTGCTCAGCCACGGCCGTACCTCTCCTCCGCCTTCCAGAAGTACAGGAACCCGCCGAGGGCGATCAGGGCGGCCCAGCCGCTCGCGACCACCCAGACGTGGTCGGGCAGGTTCTCGTAGCCGTAGCCGTCGATGAGGGCGAAGCGCATCAGGTCCATGTAGATGGCGGCCGGGTTCCACTGCAGGACGTTCGCCAGCCACTGCGGCTTGTCGGCCAGCATGATCGGGATGGAGAACATCACGCCGGACGCGTACATCCACGTCCGCATCACGAACGGCATCAGCTGGGCGAGGTCCGGGGTCTTGGCGCCCGCGCGGGCCATGATCAGTGCGAGGCCGGTGTTGAACAGGAACTGCAGGGCCAGTACCACGGGGATCAGCAGCCAGGACATGTCCGGGATGCTGCCGAAGCCGATCGCCACGGCGAACAGCACGATCATCGAGAAGAGCAGCTGCTGGAGCTGCTGCAGCGCGAAGGAGATCGGCAGCGAGGCGCGCGGGAAGTGCAGCGCGCGCACCAGGCCGAGGTTGCCGGAGATCGCCCGCACGCCCGCCATCACCGAGCTCTGCGTGAAGGTGAACACGAACACGCCGGTGACCAGGAACGGGATGTAGATGTCGCGCGGCAGTCCGCGGTTGGCCTTGAGGAGCATGCCGAAGATGAAGAAGTACACGGCCGCGTTCAGCAGCGGCGTCGCCACCTGCCACAGCTGGCCCAGCTTCGCCTGGCTGTACTGCGCGGTCAGCTTCGCCCGGGAGAAGGCGAGGATGAAGTGACGCCGGTCCCAGAGCTGGCGGACGTACTCGACGAGGGAGGGGCGCGCGCCGCTCACGGTCAGCCCGTACTTGGCGGCCAGCCGGCTCGCCGGGAGGCCCTCGTCGGGCGGCACGGCCGCGCCCAGGGCGACCGTGCCGTCGTGCGTTGTCTCACTCACTGGTGGAAACTTTCGTCTTCGGGATGCGCAGCCTGTGCGGGCATGCGCAAGAGCCTGGGGCCCGGGTGGGGCCGATGGCTCACAGTTACGAGCTTGTCAGATCACCGGAGGTCGGCCCAGCCGGGTCAGCCGCCACACGGTACGCCACTTCATCGGCCGGCGTGGCCCGCACGGAGTCGTCCAGCCTTCCCTGAACCCGCCGAACCATGCCTTCAGGGCGGGCCGCGAGGGGCGGCGGACGAGGGTGAGCAGCAGCCATACCCCGAGGTAGACCGGGACCAGCGGGGCCGGAAGGTTTCGGCGGGCCAGCCAGACCCGGTTGCGGGCGACCATGCGGTGGTAGACCGCGTGCCGCGAGGGCGCGGTCGTCGGGTGGTACAGCACCATGTCGGACCGGTAGTCGATCATCCAGCCCGCGTCGAGGGCCCGCCATGCCAGGTCGGTTTCCTCGTGGGCGTAGAAGAATTCGTCCGGGAGTCCGCCGACCTCGGCGAAGACCTTGGTACGGACGGCGTTGGCGCCGCCGAGGAAGGTGGTGACCCGGGAGGAGCGCATCGGGTCGGCGGCGCGCAGGCGCGGCACGTGGCGGCGCTGGGTGGCCCCGGTGTCGGGATCGGCGATGCGGAAGCTGATGATGCCGAGCTTCGGATCGGCCTCGAAGGCCCGGCGGCACAGCTCGGCGGTGTCGTGCTGGGCGAGGAGCCCGTCGTCGTCGAGGAACATCAATATGTCGACGTCGCGGCCGCTGGGGCCGAAGGCCTCGATGCCGACGTTGCGGCCACCGGGGATGCCGAGGTTCTCGGGCAGCTCGATCGTACGGACACCCGACGAGAACTCCGTGACGTCCGGGACGGGCGAGCCGTTGCCGACCACGACCACCTCGACACGGTCGCCGTCCTGCTTGGCGACCGAGTCGAGCAGGGCGCGGAGCTCGTCGGGGCGGTTGCCCATGGTGATGATCACCGCGCCGACCTTCATGCCGCTCACTTCAGCCTGCTGGAGGCGAGGATGGACACCAGGTGCAGCAGGGTCTGCAGCAGCGCGATGCCGGCCAGCACCGCGACGCCGAGCCGGGAGAAGAACAGGTCGCCGCGCACCTGGTCGACGACGGCCAGCACCAGGATCAGCAGGGACGCCTCGATGCCGAGGATCAGCCGGTGAAACTTCAGCAGGGATGCGGCCTTGCGGGCCAGTGCCATGCCGGACGAGCGCATCTCGGCGGCGGCCTCCTGGACCGGCGGCTTGCCCGTCTGGTGCCGGGCGACGCCGACCAGGTCCGTCTCGGCCTTGATCAGGATGGCGCCGAGGGCGGCCAGGGTGCCGAGGAAGGCCCACAGCCAGTCGATACGGCCGCTGCCCCACAGGTCGGCGGCGCGCAGCCCGAAGCCCACGAGGACGGCGGCGTCGGTGAGGTAGGCGCCGACCCGGTCCAGGTAGACACCGTTCAGCGAGTACTGCTTCTTCCAGCGGGCGATCTCGCCGTCGACGCAGTCGAGGAGCAGATACATCTGCACGCAGACCACGCCGAGCACGGCGCCCGTGATCCCCGGCACCAGCAGGGCCGGGGCGGCGAGCACGCCGAAGACGGTCATCAGATACGTGAGCTGGTTGGGCGTGACCCTGGTGTTCACCAGGTAGCGGTCGACCCGCAGGGACACCTCACGCATGTAGAGGCGTCCCATCCAGTGCTCACCGCTGCGCCGGTCCTTGACCCCTGCGGGGTGGACGACCGGACGGAGTTCAGCTACCGATGGCCTTGACATAGTCGGCGTAGATGTCCTTGATCTGGTCGGTTTTCAGGTCGAGGTGTTCGAGGATGGTGTAGCGGCCGGGCCGGGTCTCCGGGGCGAACTCCACGACGCGGACGAACTCGTCCACCGTGAAGCCGATCTCCTCCGGCAGCACCGGAAGCCCGTGCCGGCGCAATACCTCGGCCGTGTACGCCGACTCCTCGTGCGCGCCGCGCAGATACATCGCGAAGGCGGCGCCGAGGCCGCACTGCTCGCCGTGGCTGGCGGCCCGCTTGGGATAGAGCAGGTCGAAGGCGTGGTTGATCTCGTGGCAGGAGCCGGAGGCGGGGCGCGAGTCGCCGGAGATCGACATCGCGATGCCGGTGAGGACCAGCGCCTCGGCGAGCACCTGGAGGAAGTCGTTGTCGCCGATGCCGCCGGGGTGGCGGAGCACCGCCTCGCCCGCCTGGCGGGCCATGGCGGCGGCGAGACCGTCGATCTTCTCTCCGTTGACGCGGTTGGACAGCTCCCAGTCCGCGATCGAGTTGATGTTGGAGATCGCGTCGCCGATGCCCGCGCGCACGAACCGTGCCGGGGCCTGGCGGATGACGTCCAGGTCGATGACGGCCGCGATCGGGTTCGGCACGCCGTACGAACCGCGGCCGGCGTCGTTGTCGAGGGTGGCGACCGGCGAGCACAGCCCGTCGTGCGCGAGGTTCGTCGGCACGGCGACCAGGGGCAGGCCGACCCGCGCCGCGGCGAACTTGGCACAGTCGATGATCTTGCCGCCGCCCAGGCCCACGACCGCGTCGTAGTGGCCGGCCTTTATGTCTCCGGCCAGCCGGACGGCGTCGTCGAGGGTGCCGCCGCCGACCTCGTACCAGGTGGCACCGGGCAGGGTCGGGGCGATGCGCTCGCGCAGCCGGGCACCGGAGCCGCCGCTGACGGCGACGGCGAGCCGGCCCGAGGTCGAGATGCGTTCGTCGGCGAGCACGCAGGCCAGGTCGTCGAGGGCACCCGGGCGGATGTCCACGACGAGCGGCGAGGGGATGAGCCGGGTCAGTACTGGCACGCGATCTCCCGTCCGCGGGCGAGATCCTCGTGGTTGTCGATCTCGACCCACTTGACGTCGCCGATCGGCGCCACATCGATCCGGAAGCCGCGGTTCACCAGTTCCTGGTACCCGTGCTCGTAGAACTGCTGCGGGTCGGTCTCCCAGACCGCCTTCAGGGCGTCGGCCAGCTCGGGGGCGGCGTCGCCCTCGATGAGGGTCACGCCGATGTACTCGCCGGTCGCCTCGGCCGGGTCCATCAGCTTGGTGATCTTCGTCATGCCCTGTTCGGGGTCGACGACGACCTTCATCTCCTCGTCGGCCAGGTCCTTCACCGTGTCGAGGGCGAGGATGATCTTCTTGCCGTCTCCGCGGGCGGCGAGCAGCGTCTGCTCGACGGAGACCGGGTGGACGGTGTCGCCGTTGGCGAGGATCACACCGTCCTTGAGGGCGTCACGGCCGCACCACAGGGAGTAGGCGTTGTTCCACTCCTCGGCCTTGTCGTTGTCGATGAGGGTGAGCTTGAGGCCGTACTTCGCCTCCAGGGCGGCCTTGCGCTCGTACACGGCCTCCTTGCGGTAGCCGACGATGACCGCGACCTCGGTCAGACCGATCTCGGCGAAGTTGCCGAGAGTCAGGTCCAGGACCGTGGGTTCGCCCTCTATGCCCGCGGGCCCCACCGGCACCAGCGCCTTGGGAAGGCTGTCGGTGTAGGGGCGCAGACGGCGTCCGGCGCCGGCCGCCAGCACGAGGCCGATCATGCGGGTTCTCCTTCATCGTGTACGGCGGGGGCCCCTGCGGACACCCAGAAGCGGATGCTCTCGACGAGCACCACCAGGGCGACGGCCACGGCGAGTACCGCGAGCGCGACCTTGAACTGCGAGGCGGTGAGCGCGGCGGCCAGGACGGTGACGAGCAGCGTCCGCCCTTCGTGCCCCCCGATGGCGCGCACCAGCCAGGCCGGGGGCGCTCCGGCGTTGCCGCGGATGCGGTACACCGTGTCGTAGTGATGGTAGGCGACGGCCGCCACCAGCCCGAAAGCCGCGGGAAGCGCCCCGTTCACGTCCGCTCTGGCCGCCAGTACCAGGACGGTGCCGTACTCGGCGAACCGGAACAGTGGGGGCACCAGCCAGTCGAGGGCGCCCTTCAGTGGGCCGCGCAGAGCCTGACCTGCGGTGTTCGCGTACACGAGGGCGCCGACGACGGGGGCCCAGGTCACACCGGAGAACAGGGACACGGCGAGCACGGCCGTGCCCGCGAGGGCGATCAGGAATGGACCCCCGAGCTGGCGGGGTGTCACACGGCCCAGGAAGGAGGCGAGCGGCCCGTTGTCCGCGAGGTCCGCCAGCGCCTTCGCCGCCCGGTCGGTGCGCTGGGCCTTGCGGGTCAGCGAGCGCAGCACCCGGCCCGCGGTCGTGTAAGTCGCCGCGAACGCGCAGCCGATGAGCAGCACGTAGAAGGTGATGCGGGGAGTCGCGACCGCCGTGAGGACCGCGATCATCGCCCAGCGCTCGCCGATCGGCAGCACGATCATGCGGCGCACCCACACCGTCCAGCCGACGCTGTCCAGCTTGTCGGAAAGGGCGGCCGTGGGGCTGGTGTTGGCGGTGGCGTCGTGGTTGGCCTCGTTGAAGGAGAAGTCGACGACGTGCCGGCAGGTCTGCAGGATCATCGCGCCGAGCGCGAGCGCCCATACGTCGTCGCCGCCGCGGGCCGCTCCCAGCGCCAACCCCGCGTAGTAGGCGTACTCCTTGGCCCGGTCGAAGGTGGCGTCCAGCCAGGCGCCGAGCGTGGAGTACTGCAGCGAGTAGCGGGCCAACTGGCCGTCGGTGCAGTCCAGTACGAAGGAGGCGATCAGCAGGACGCCCGCGGCGACGAAGCCGGTCCTGGTGCCGGTGGCCGCGCAGCCCGCCGCGATCAGGGCGGTGAGCAGGGAGGCGGTGGTGACCTGGTTGGGGGTCAGGCCGCGGCGGGCGCACCAGCGGGCGATGTAGCGGGAGTACGGGCTGATGAAGAACGTGGTGAAGAAGCCGTCGCGGGACTTCACTGCCGACTTCAGACGTACGGCCTCGTCGTCGACGTTCGCGACGGCCTGCCGTGCCTCGTTGCGGGACTGCGGGTCGGCGGGAACGGCCGCGACCAGGCTGCCGAGTTCCGGGCGGTGCACGTCCGCGCCGTCGCCGTCGAGGGCGGTGACGATGCGGTCGGTGAGGCTGTCGACGGCGAGTGCCGTGCCGCCGCCGGCCGAGTTCTCGCGGGCCATCGCACGGGTCAGGGTCTGCCGGCCGGCCGGCTGGGCCGTGACGGCGCCCGGGATCACGACGAGCGGGAAGCGGGGGTCGGTGAGGCCGAGGCGCAGGGCGTGCAGGTGGCCCACGAAGCGGGCGTCGACCACGGCGACCCGCTGCTCAGCGGGGACCTGGGCCAGCAGCGTCTCGGCGTCGGCGGTGTCGGCGGCGATCCGTACGTCGAAGCCGAGGGACCGCAGATCGCCCTCGATCGACGATCCGGGGACCGGCTGACCGGTGAGGATGGCGGTCGACAACCGAACTCACTCCCTGGGTGCCGACGCGTCGGCGCCGGTCATGTGCATGGTGGGCGCCCCTTGGCTGCACCAGGCGGGCGGCATGTCGGCAGAGGCTATCGGATGTCGGAAGAGCGGAGTTCACCGCCCGTTCACGGGTCGATCAACGCCGTCTCCACTGGCCTTTGCCGCGGTCATCATCGGTGATCCGGGGTCCCGCCGACAAACCGCGGTGCCCAGATCAGGCATCCGGGACATTGGGGAGCGCCGGGTGGTGTCGGCATAGGGTGGGCGACCATGACATGGCTGATCACAGGTGGAGCGGGATACATCGGGGCCCATGTGGCGCGGGCCATGACCGGCGCCGGGGAGCGCGTCGTCGCACTCGACGACCTCTCGGCCGGGGTCCCCGAGCGGCTGCCGGCGGACGTGCCGCTCGTCGAGGGCTCGACGCTCGACGGCGACCTGCTGAAGCGGGTGTTCGCCGAGTACGGGGTGACCGGCGTCGTCCATCTCGCCGCGCGCAAGCAGGTCGCCGAGTCCGTGGCGCAGCCCACCCGCTACTACCGGGAGAACGTCGGCGGTCTCGCGACGCTCCTGGAGGCGGTCGCCGAGGCCGGGATCGGGAAGTTCCTGTTCTCCTCGTCCGCGGCCGTCTACGGCAACCCCGATGTGGACCTCATCACCGAGGACACCCCGTGCGCGCCGGTGAACCCGTACGGCGAGACCAAGCTCACCGGTGAGTGGCTGGTCCGGGCGGCGGGCCTGGCACACGACATCTCCACGGTCTGCCTGCGCTATTTCAACGTGGCGGGCGCCGCCGCGCCCGAGCTGGCGGACACGGGCGTCTTCAACATCGTCCCCATGGTCTTCGACCGGCTCACCCGTGACGAGGCCCCGCGGATCTTCGGCGACGACTATCCGACGCCGGACGGCACCTGCATCCGCGACTACATCCACGTCGCCGATCTGGCCGCGGCGCATCTGGCCGCGGCACGGCGGCTCGCCGGCCGCAGCGGTGACCTCACGGTGAACATCGGCCGTGGCGAAGGCGTCTCCGTCCGCGAGCTGATCACCGTCATCGGCGAGGTGACCGGCGACCGGCGGCCGGCCCTCGTCGAGGGCCGCCGCCCCGGCGACGCGCCCCGCGCGGTCGCCTCCGCCGCCCGGGCCGCAACGGAGCTGGGCTGGACCGCACGGCGCGGAGTGCCCGAGATGGTCGAGTCGGCGTGGCAGGGCTGGCTGCTGCACCACGGCAGGTACTGCAATATCCCGGGGGACAACCCCCGGACCCCCGGCAGAAAAGCAGACCGGCCAACGTGACCGGCTCTGCCCTGGCGAGGCAAGCCCGAGCAACGCCGCGGCAAGGGAACTGAGGCTGCCCTGACCTGCATATCGTTTCCGCAGGTCAGGGCAGATGACAACGGTGTTCAGTGCCGCGTTGCCCGATACCCCCCGCCCGTAGTTCACTGTCATCCCGGGCGCAACACAGGAAGGCGGCTGCCATGGGGGCTGGGCACGATCACGGGCACGGGCACTCGCATGCCCCGCCCACCGGTACGGCCGCGGCGGCGTACCGCGGGCGGCTGCGCGTCGCGCTGTCGATCACGCTCACCGTCATGGTGGTCGAGATCGTCGGCGGTCTGCTCGCGGACTCGCTCGCGCTGATCGCGGACGCCGCCCACATGGCGACCGACGCCCTCGGGCTGGGCATGGCGCTGCTCGCGATCCACTTCGCCAACCGCCCGCCGAGCGGCAACCGCACCTTCGGGTACGCCCGCGCCGAGATCCTCGCGGCGCTCGCCAACTGTCTGCTGCTGCTCGTCGTCGGCGGCTACGTCCTGTACGAGGCGATCCAGCGGTTCGTCACGCCCGCCGACACCGCGGGCGGGACGACCATCGTGTTCGGTGCGATCGGTCTCGTCGCGAACATGATCTCGATGACGCTGCTGGTGCGCGGCCAGCAGGACAGCCTGAACGTGCGCGGCGCGTTCCTGGAGGTCGCCGCGGACGCGCTCGGCTCCCTCGCCGTGATCATCTCCGCACTGGTCATCCTGGCCACCGGCTGGCAGGCCGCCGACCCGATCGCCTCGCTCGTGATCGGCCTGATGATCGTGCCGCGCACCTGGAAGCTGCTGCGCGAGACCCTGGACGTCCTGCTGGAGGCGGCTCCGCGGGACGTCGACATGGCGGACGTACGGGCCCACATCCTGGATCTGGACGGGGTCGAGGACGTCCACGACCTGCACGCCTGGACGATCACGTCCGGGATGCCGGTGCTGTCCGCGCACGTGGTCGTGCGCTCCGACGTCCTCAGCGCGATCGGCCACGAGAAGATGCTCCACGAACTCCAGGAGTGCCTCGGCGACCACTTCGACGTGGCCCACTGCACCTTCCAGCTGGAACCGGGCGGGCACGCGGAACACGAGGCGAGGGTGTGCCATTGAGGCAGGTGTGCCGCAGCTTGGCCGGAATGCAGCCGTCCGGCGTGCCCCGGCGTCGTTAAGCCTCACAGCGTTGCCCCGGACGGTTCCCCGCCGACCGCTACGGGCACGATCAACTACCGGGCCCCTCTTCCGGTCTTCCACCGGTGACGGCCGTGCCCGCGCCGTGCGCGGGACATGCGGGCGCGCCGCGAAGTGCCGGGAGTGCCGGATTCGTACGGCAGACTTGGGGCGCGAAGACCGATGTGAAGGATGGGTATGCCGATCACACCTGCTACCGCGACGCACACCTCGTCGAACGGCGCCGCAGACGCGATTTTGCTGGAACTGGTCGACGAGAACGGCGTCACGATCGGCACCGCGGAGAAGCTCGCCGCCCATCAGCCGCCGGGGCAGCTGCACCGCGCCTTCTCCGTCTTCCTCTTCGACGAGCGCGGCAGACTGCTGCTTCAGCAGCGGGCCCTGGGCAAGTACCACTCCCCCGGCGTGTGGTCCAACACCTGCTGCGGCCACCCCTACCCCGGCGAGGCGCCCTTCGCGGCGGCGGCCCGGCGCACGTACGAGGAGCTGGGGGTGTCCCCCTCGCTGCTCGCCGAGGCGGGCACGGTCCGCTACAACCACCCGGACCCGGACTCGGGCCTGGTCGAGCAGGAGTACAACCACCTGTTCGTCGGCATGGTGCAGTCGCCCCTGCGGCCGGACCCGGAGGAGGTCGGCGCGACGGCCTTCGTGACGCCCGCGGAGCTCGCGGAGCGGCACGCCAAGGACACCTTCTCGTCCTGGTTCATGACCGTGCTGGACGCGGCCCGCCCGGCCGTCAGGGAGCTGACCGGCCCGTCGGCCGGCTGGTGACCTCCGTCAGAGCACCCGCAGGGGTTTGAGCGGCAGGGCGGCCCAGATCACCTTGCCGCCGCTCGACGTGTGCTCGACGTCGCAGACACCGCCCGCCTCCCGGGCGACCTCGCTGACCAGGAGCAGCCCCCGGCCGCCCTCGCCGCTGTGATCCGTCTCCAGAGCGGTGGGGCGGTAGGGGTGGTTGTCCTCCACGGACACCCGCACCCACTCGGCGCCGACGGCGACCTCCACGGCGAGCATCGGCGAGAGCAGCGCCGCGTGCCGGACGGCGTTCGTGACCAGCTCCGAGACGATCAGCAGCAGGCCGTGGACCAGATCGTCGGAGACGGGCACCCCCTGGCGGTGGAGCAGGTCCCGCACGGCGTGCCGCGCCTGCGGGACCGAGGCCTCGATGGCAGGGGCGGTGAACCGCCAGACGCCTTCGTACGGCAGCGGGTCCGCGGGCGGCCCCGGGTCGCGGGGCTCGTCGGCGCCGCCTTCTGGGCGTGGGCCGGACCCGCGCCCATGGTTGTCCATCGTCCGGTCGCCACCCTTGCGCTCGATTGTCACCACACGTCGAGTGTTGGGAACGACCCGCGGCACTCCGGATGACTGAACACAAGTCAGCAGGTATCGAGCACTTATGACCGTTGGCGTATGACACGGTCAGTTGTGGGACTGGTCTTTTCACGCTTCAGCCGACTTCGCGAACTCTTCGGGTTGTACGGGTTAGGCCGCCCCCTTCTTGATCACGTGCCCGGCGCGGCGGCTAGCATCCGGCCATGGAGCCCCAGCTGCTGCACAGCGTCACCGACTCGGTCGCCACCGTCGTCATCCACCATCCGGCGAAGCGCAACGCCATGACGGCCGCGATGTGGGCCGCCCTGCCACCGCTGCTCGACACCCTCGCGGCGGACCCGGGCGTACGGGCGCTGGTGCTGACCGGGGAGGGCTCGACGTTCTGCGCGGGGGCCGACATCTCCACGCTCCAGGGGTCGCCGGAGGAGGCGCAGGGGCTCGCGGTGCGGGCCGAGGAGGCCCTGGCCGCCTTCCCGAAGCCGACGCTGGCCGCGGTCCGCGGGCACTGCGTGGGCGGCGGGTCGCAGCTGGCGGCGGCCTGTGATCTGCGGTTCGCCATGGAGGGGGCGCTGTTCGGGGTGACGCCGTCGAAGCTCGGGATCGTGTATCCGGCCTCCTCCACCCGCCGGCTGGTGTCGCTGGTGGGTCCGGCGGCCGCCAAGTACCTGCTGTTCTCCGGCGAGTTGATCGACGCGGAGCGGGCGCTGCGCACCGGCCTGGTGGACGAGGTGCTGCCGCAGGGCGAACTCGCCAAGCGGGTCGCGGAGTTCACTCGGATCCTGGTGTCGCGTTCGCAGCTGACCCAGGCCGCGGCGAAGGAGTTCGCGAACGGGCGCACCGACCGGGACGCGTACTGGACGCAGCAGGCGCGCGGCAGCGGCGACACCGTGGAGGGAGTCGCCGCTTTCCTGGAGCGCAGGCAGCCGCGCTTCACGTGGACTACGTCAGGATGAAACGGCTCTTGGAGCGGAACTCCTCGACGAGGTGCGCGGGCGCCTTCTCGGGCGACCCCGCGTCGTAGGGCGGCTGCGGGTCGTACTCGGTCAACAGCTGGACGGCCTGGGCGTGTTCGTCGCCGGCGATGCGGCCGAGGAGGGTCAGGCCCATGTCGATGCCGGAGGAGACGCCGGCCGCGGTGACGTACTTGCCGTCGAGGACCACCCGCTCCCCCGTAGGCTCGGCGCCGAACTGCTTCAGGAAGTCCAGGGCCAGCCAGTGGGAGGTCGCGCGGCGGCCCTGAAGGAGGCCGGCCGCGGCGAGCAGCAGGGAGCCCGTGCAGACGGATGTCGTCCAGGTGCTGGTGGCGTCGGCGGTGCGCAGCCAGTCCAGCAGGGTCTCGTTCTCCATCTGCGGGGTCTGTCCGGGGCCGCCCGGGACGATCACGATATCGGGGTGCTCCACCTCGGCCAGGGTCTTGTCCGCGACGATCGCGAGGTTTCCGGTGTCGGTGCGGACGGGGCCGGGCCGTTCGGCGACGAAGACGGTCTCCGTGTCCGGAAGGCGTCCCAGGGTCTCGTACGGGCCGACGGCGTCCAGTGCGGTGAAGCGGTCGAAGAGCAGGATGGCGATCTGCATCGGGGTCCTTTCAGCGGGTGGGTGCGGTCCGGAAGCGGCGGCGGTATTCCGCCGGGGCGGTGCCGAGCGTCCTGACGAAGGCGCGGCGCATGGCCTCGGGGGTGCCGTAGCCGCTGGCACGGGAGATCTCCTCGACCCCGTCGGCGGTGTCCTCCAGGAGGCGGCGGGCGTGTTCGAGGCGGACGCGGTCGACATAGCGGCCCGGGGTCATGCCGGTCTCCGCCTGGAAGGCGCGGGCGAAGTGGCGGGGCGAGAGGGCGGCGCGGGCGGCGAGGGACTCGACGTCCAGGTCGGCGTCGGGATGCTCGGTAATCCATTGCTGCACCTCGCGCAGCGGCTCGCGCCGGGCGGTCTGGGCGGCGAGCTGGGCGCTGAACTGGGCCTGATTCCCGGGCCTGCGCAGAAAGACGACCAGGTGGCGGGCGATGGTCAGCGCCACCTCCCGGCCCAGGTCCTCCTCGACCAGGGCGAGCGCGAGGTCGATGCCGGAGGTGACGCCGGCCGAGGTGAAGACGTGACCGTCGCGCACATAGATGGGGTCGGGGTCGACCTCGACGGACGGGTGGTCGCGGGCGAGCTTGTCGCAGTACGCCCAGTGGGTCGTGGCGCGGCGCCCGTCCAGCAGGCCCGCCTCCGCGAGGAGGATGGCGCCGGTGCAGACGGAGACGAGGCGCTCCGCGCGCGGGCCGCACTCGCGCAGCCAGTCGGTCAGCCGTGGGTCGGGCCCCGGACGGCGGGTGCCCTGGCCGCCCGGCACCAGAAGGGTGTGCGGGGCAGGCGCGTCCGCGAGGGCCAGGTCCGGTACGAGGGTCAGGCCGCTGGAGGTACGCACGGGTGCGCCGTCCGGGGAGGCCGTACGGAGGCGGTAGGTGCCCGGGGTGTGCAGTTCGGCGCCCGCGAAGACCTCAAGGGGGCCGGTGACGTCGAGGCTCTGGACGCCGTCGAAGAGGACGAGCAGGACGGTTCGCTGCGGCATACCCACGATTCTTGGCAGCCGGGCGGATGGCTGCAATGACGAGTTCCCCACCTTTCCTGCCATCCGGCGAGCGGCACTGGAGCCCGTACCGACCAGTCGGTAACCTGCCGGGCATGACTACTGCCGCCATCGACCCGCACGCCGGTCGCCGCTGCCACAACGCGCTCAACTCCCTGCATGCGACGTACTACTTCTCGCCCGATCTGGGCAGGGAACTGGGCGTTCTCGGCATCACCCACCCGAGGGCCGTGAACTTCGCGGCCCGGGCGGCCGCACTGGGGCCGGTCGGTCCGGGCACGGTGGCGGCGACGTTCTACAACTACAAGTACGAGCTCGTGGCCCGGTATGTGCCCGCCGTGTGGGAGACCGCCGCACCCGGGCAGATCCTGGCCGCACGCGCGCGTGCCGTCGATGCCACCCTGAGGCGCCTGCTGGGCGAGGACACCGTGAGGTCCGAGGAGATGGCGGAGGCGGCGCGGCTGGCGCTGCGGGCCGCCGAGGCCTGTTCCCGCGCGGCGCGGCCGCTGTACTCGGCGTATGCCGACCTGTCGGTGCCCGAGGAGCCGCATCTGGCCTACTTCCACGCCGCCACGCTGCTGCGTGAGCACCGGGGCGACGGGCATCTCGCGGTACTGATGTCCGCGGAGCTGGACGGTCTGGAGGCCGTGGTGACCCACACCGCGACCGGCAAGGGCATGGCCCCGAAGTGGGTCTTCGGCAGCCGCGGCTGGAAGCAGGAGGACTGGGACGCGGCCTGCGGGCGGCTGCGCGAGCGCGGGCTGCTGGACGAGGCGGGCGAGCTGACGGAGCGGGGCGTCGCGCTGCGGGCGCAGATCGAGACGGAGACGGACCGGCTGGACCGGGCGCCGTACGAGCACCTGGGGGCAGAGGGCGTCGCCCGTCTGACGGAGCTGGGAGCGGGGTTCGCACGTACCGCACTCGCCGCCGGGGCCTACCCCGCGGATCTGATCGGCAAGCGCTGACGAAAGACCGAGGCAGAGGGCGTCACCCGGCCGACGCCTCCCGGGACAGGCACCGCGCCGCCGCACCGCCGCCGGGCTACCCGACAGATCTGATCGGCAAGCGCTGACGAAACCCGGGTACCCGGACCTCGCCCGGCCGTCGTGGCCGGGCGGGAAACGGGGACAGAAAGGGGAGTTTCGTGTTCCGCGCCATTGCAGACGTGCTGCGGCAGATCGGCGGGGCGATCGCCACCGTCGTCACCCTGCCCTTCCGGGCGCTGGCCCGGCTCTTCGGCGGAGCCTCCGGCTCCGCGCGGGGCCACGGGGCCTGATTCCGCCGCCCCGCCTCGCCGGTTGCCGCCCTGATCCCCGACTGTCGGTGCCGCCTGCCACAATTGCGGCGCAACCTCAGTGAGAAGGCGGTACGGGATCGTGACGACACCCGGGTCCAGCGGGTCCACCAACGTAGGGTCCATCGAAGGCAGGATCGCCGAGGAGCTCGGCGTCCGGGAGCGGCAGGTCAGGGCTGCCGTGGAGCTGCTCGACGGCGGTTCGACGGTGCCCTTCGTCGCCCGCTACCGCAAGGAAGCGACCGAGATGCTCGACGATGCGCAGCTGCGCACGATCGAGGAGCGGCTGCGCTATCTGCGGGAGCTGGAGGAGCGGCGGACCGCGATCCTGGAGTCGGTGCGCGAGCAGGGCAAGCTGACCGCGGAGCTGGAGGCGCAGATCCGCGGCGCCGAGACCAAGGCGCGGCTCGAGGACATCTACCTGCCGTACAAGCCCAAGCGCCGCACCAAGGCGCAGATCGCGCGCGAGGCCGGGCTCGAGCCGCTCGCCGAGGGCCTGCTCGGCGATCCGACGGTCGAGCCGCTCGCCGCGGCCTCCGCTTTCGTCGACGCGGACAAGGGGGTCGCCGACCCGCAGGCCGCCCTGGACGGCGCCCGCGCGATCCTCACCGAGCGGTTCTCCGAGGACGCCGACCTGATCGGCGAGCTGCGCGAGCGCATGTGGGTGCGCGGGCGGCTGGCCGCCAAGGTGCGGGACGGCAAGGAGGAGGCGGGCGCCAAGTTCGCCGACTACTTCGACTTCGCCGAGCCGTTCACCGAACTGCCCTCGCACCGCATTCTCGCCATGCTGCGCGGCGAGAAGGAGGAGGTCCTCGACCTCGTCCTGGAGCCGGAGGAGCCCACCGACGGCCCTTCGTCCTACGAGGGCATCGTGGCCGCGAGGTTCCAGATCGCCGACCGCGGCCGTCCCGCCGACAAGTGGCTGACGGACACCGTCCGTTGGGCCTGGCGCACCCGCATCCTGGTGCACCTCGGCATCGACCTGCGCCTCAGGCTGCGCACGGCCGCGGAGGACGAGGCCGTCCAGGTGTTCGCCGCGAACCTGCGCGACCTGCTGCTCGCCGCCCCGGCCGGCACGCGCGCGACCCTGGGCCTGGACCCCGGTTTCCGTACGGGTGTGAAGGTCGCCGTCATCGACGCCACCGGCAAGGTGGTGGCCACGGACGTCATCTACCCGCACGTCCCGGCGAACAAGTGGGACGAGGCGATCGCCAAGCTGGCCCGCCTGGCGAAGGAACACGCGGTCGAGCTGATCGCGATCGGCAACGGCACGGCGTCCCGCGAGACCGACAAGCTCGCCGGTGAACTCATCAGCAAACACCCCGAGTTGAACCTGACCAAGGTGATGGTGTCCGAGGCCGGCGCGTCCGTGTACTCGGCGTCCGCGTTCGCCTCGCAGGAGCTGCCCGACATGGACGTGTCGCTGCGCGGCGCCGTCTCCATCGCTCGCCGCCTCCAGGATCCCCTGGCCGAGCTGGTGAAGATCGACCCCAAGTCGATCGGCGTCGGCCAGTACCAGCACGACCTGTCCGAGGTGAAGCTGTCGCGCTCGCTGGACGCGGTGGTCGAGGACTGTGTGAACGGCGTCGGCGTGGACGTCAACACGGCCTCGGCCCCGCTGCTCGCCCGGGTCTCCGGCATCACTTCCGGGCTGGCCGAGAACATCGTGGCGCACCGCGACGCCAACGGTCCCTTCACATCCCGCACCCAGCTCAAGAGCGTGGCCCGGCTGGGCCCGAAGGCGTACGAACAGTGCGCGGGCTTCCTGCGGATCCGCGGCGGCGACGACCCGCTGGACGCCTCCAGCGTGCACCCGGAGGCGTACCCGGTCGTCCGGCGCATGGTGAAGACGTCCGGGCAGGAGGTGGCGTCGCTCATCGGCAACACGAGCGTGCTGCGCTCGCTGAAGCCGGGTGAGTTCGTGGACGAGACGTTCGGTCTGCCGACCGTCACCGACATCCTCAAGGAGTTGGAGAAGCCCGGGCGCGACCCGCGGCCCGCGTTCAAGACGGCCACCTTCAAGGAGGGCGTCGAGAAGATCTCCGACCTGGCCTCCGGGATGGTCCTGGAGGGCGTGGTCACGAATGTGGCGGCCTTCGGTGCGTTCATCGACATCGGTGTCCACCAGGACGGGCTGGCGCATGTCTCCGCGTTGTCCAAGACGTTCGTCAAGGACCCGCGGGACGTGGTGAAGCCCGGGGACATCGTCAAGGTGAAGGTGCTGGACGTCGACATTCCGCGCAAGCGGATCTCGCTGACGCTGCGCCTGGACGACGAGGCAGCGCCACAGGGAGACGGCGGCGAGCGCCGGCAGCGGGGTGCGCGTCCGCCTCAGCAGCGGCAGCAGCAGCCACGGCAGGGCGGGGGTCGTGGCGGGCAGGGCGGCGGCCGTGGCGGCCAGAGCGGCGGTTCGCGCCAGACGGCGGCGCCTGCCAACAGCGCGATGGCGGATGCTCTGCGCCGGGCGGGGTTGCTTGATCCGAAGGGCAAGCGGTGAGCTGAGGGGGAGGTCTTGGGGGGCGCTGCGAGCGCCCTCTCAGACCTAGAGTGGCCGGCATGGTCACATCGCATGCCGTCACCTGGGAAGTGCTGGAGAGCCGGGGGTACGAGACCGCCTGGGTCGAGTTCGGCGATGGCTCGCTGCGGGCCCGCGGGCGGGCCGTCGGAACCGTTCCGGAGCCGTATTGGATCTCGTACGAGCTCGAGACCGGTGCAGGGTTCGTGACCCGGCGGCTGGCGGTCACTGCGGAGACCGAGAGCAGTACCCGCACTCTCGATCTGCGGCGCGACGACGCCGGGCGGTGGACCGCGGACGGCGGACCGGTGCCCGGTGTCGAGGGTGCGCTCGACTGCGATCTGGGACTGTGCCCGCTCACCAACACCATGCCGGTGCTGCGGCACGACCTTCATCGGGCGCCCGGCGAGCGGGAGTTCCTGATGGCGTGGGTGTCGGTGCCGGGACTGGTGGTACGGCCCTCGCCGCAGACCTACACCCACCTCGGGCGCACCGACGGCGGCGGTCGTGTCCGGTTCACGTCCGGCGAGTTCCGCAGTGACCTGGAGTTCGACGCGAACGGCTGCGTCGTCGACTATCCCGGTCTGGCGACGCGCCTGCGCTGAGCCGTTCATCCGGGCACGAAGGCCGGTTCGCGCATCCGTGCGCCCCGAAGGGGCCCGGGGCTGTGGCACAGCCGGCGCTAGCGCTCCGTGACCTTTCCGTCCGCCACCTCGAGCCGCCGGATCACATGGACCGCGTCCAGCATGCGGCGGTCGTGGGTGACCAGGAGGAGGGTGCCCTCGTAGGCGTCGAGAGCCGACTCCAGCTGTTCGATGGCCGGCAGGTCGAGGTGGTTGGTCGGCTCGTCGAGGACGAGCAGGTTGACGCCCCGGCCCTGCAGCAGCGCCAGGGCGGCGCGGGTGCGTTCGCCCGGGGAGAGGGTCGCCGCCGGGCGCAGGACGTGGTCGGACTTGAGGCCGAACTTGGCCAGCAGGGTGCGTACTTCCACCGGCTCGGTGTCCGGTACGGCGGCGCAGAACGCGTCCAGCAGGGCCTCCGGGCCGTGGAACAGCTTGCGGGCCTGGTCGACCTCGCCGACCAGGACGCCGGAGCCGAGGCTCGCATGGCCCGCGTCCAGGGGGATCCGCCCGAGCAGGGCGCCCAGCAGGGTCGACTTGCCGGCGCCGTTCGCCCCGGTCACCGCCACCCGGTCCGCCCAGTCGATCTGCAGGGACACCGGGCCGAAGGTGAAGTCGCCGCGCCGTACCTCCGCGTCCCGCAGGGTGGCCACGACGGCGCCCGAGCGCGGGGCCGACGCGATCTCCATGCGCAGCTCCCACTCCTTGCGGGGTTCGTCGACCACGTCCAGCCGCTCGATCATGCGCTGGGTCTGGCGGGCCTTCGCGGCCTGCTTCTCGCTGGCCTCGCTGCGGAACTTGCGGCCGATCTTGTCGTTGTCGTTGCTCGCCTTGCGACGGGCGTTCTTGACGCCCTTGTCCATCCAGGAGCGCTGCATCTGGGCCCGGTCCTGGAGGGCGGAGCGCTTGTCGGCGTACTCCTCGTAGTCCTCGCGGGCGTGCCTGCGGGCGACGTCCCGCTCCTCCAGGTAGGCCTCGTAGCCGCCGCCGTAGAGCGTGATCTGCTGCTGGGCGAGGTCGAGTTCGAGGACCTTGGTGACGGTGCGGGTGAGGAACTCGCGGTCGTGGCTGACGACGACGGTGCCGGCGCGCAGGCCGGAGACGAATCGCTCCAGGCGTTCCAGGCCGTCCAGGTCGAGGTCGTTGGTCGGCTCGTCGAGGAGGAAGACGTCGTAGCGGGACAGCAGCAGGGAGGCGAGTCCGGCGCGTGCCGCCTGGCCGCCGGAAAGGGACGTCATCGGCTGGTCCAGGTCCACGGCCAGGCCCAGGGAGTCGGCGACCTCCTCGGCCCGCTCGTCCAGGTCGGCGCCGCCGAGGTCGAGCCAGCGCTCCAGGCTGGTCGCGTACGCGTCATCGGCGCCGGGTGCGCCGTCGACCAGGGCCTGCGTGGCCTCGTCCATCACGCGCTGCGCCTCGGCGACACCGGTACGGCGGGCGAGGAACTCCCGGACTCTCTCGCCGGCGCGCCGCTCCGGCTCCTGCGGCAGGTGGCCGACGGTCGCGGTCGGCGGGGAGAGCCTGAGCTCCCCCTCCTCCGGGGCCAGCAGCCCCGCGAGCATCCTGAGCAGGGTGGACTTGCCCGCGCCATTGGCGCCGACCAGCCCGATCACGTCTCCGGGCGCGACGACGAGATCGAGCCCGGAGAAGAGGGAGCGGTCGCCGTGGCCGGCGGCGAGGTTCTTGGCGACGAGGGTGGCAGTCATCAGGGCGCCGATTTTAGCCGCCGTGTCGCCCCGCCCTCAGCGCGCCATCGCTTCCACCAGCACGCTCCCCGCCGTCCGTGCCACGACGAACGACTCGCCCTTCACCGCCTTGGCGTCCAGGGCGATGCGGTGGCGGCCCGGTTCGAGGACGCCGTCGAAGACCTCGTGGGTGTGGGTGCGGTAGAGGCGGTCGAGGCGGTACGTGGTGAGGCGGACCCGGCAGGGCGAGGTGACCTCGACGCCCGCTTCGCCGTCGGCCGCCACCAGGCCGGTCAGACGGCGCTGCTGCGCCGGGCTGCGGTCCAGGGCGTGTTCGATCTGGGCGACGAGGAGCGGCACGATCGGGGCGAGGCCCTCGACGTACACCACGTCGACGCCCGCCTGCTCGAAGGAACGGCGTACGGCGGTGCGTTCCTCCCGGGTGACGGCGCGGCCGAAGGTGACGGCGCCGTAGGCGCGCAGTTCGTCGGCAGGGACGCCGTCGGCGTCATGGGCGATGTCGGCGCCGATGCCGATGGTGCGCAGCGCGGCGGCGAGCTTGGCGAGCAGGGCGACGCGGGCGCCGATGAGCAGGACCCGGCGGCGGGCGCCCGGGGACTCGCCTTGGAGGAGGGCGGCCAGCGCCTCGCGGTACTCGGCGCCCCGGAAGCGGAAGGGTCCGATGCCGTGGTAGCCGTTGAGTTCGAGATCGGCGTGTTCGTCGGTCTGCCAGGCGAAGTCCCGCCAGATGTAGTCCTCACCGTCCTGTTGGATGATCGCGGTGACCGCGCCGCAGGCCAGGTCGGCGCACTCGGGGCAGCCGTAGATGACGTAACGGCCGCCCGGAAGCGGTGGGTCCGCCTCCAGCAGGAGGCCCCGGACGTGTTCGGTGAAGATCGCGGGTGGGATGTCGGAGGCCAGCGGGGAGACCGCGTCGAGGTCGGAGAGCTGGAACAGCAGCGGACGTCCGTCGACGATGAAGTCCACGAAATCCCGGTGCACTTGGTAGTCACCGTTGGCGAGGACTCCACCGGCACGCATCGCCGGTGCCAGGCCGAAGGCCGCGTATTCGGCAGACATGCTGTGAGTATTCCCGGAGTGGCAGCTGTCTGAGCACGGCATGACACATTCCGCTAACGTCCCCGCGTGGACAGCGTGCGGAACAACGATGTCATCGTGGTGGGCGCCGGGGTCATAGGGCTGACGACGGCCGTCGTCCTCGCCGAGCGTGGCGTACGGGTGCGGGTGTGGACGCGGGATCCCGTGGCGGCGACCACCTCCGCGGTTGCGGGCGCGCTGTGGTGGCCGTACCGGATCGAGCCGGTCGCACGGGCGCGCGCCTGGGCACTGCAATCGCTCGATGTGTACGAGGAGTTGGCGACGCGGCCCGGATCGACCGGCGTACGCATGGTCGAAGGAGTACTGGGCGAGGCGGATCTCGACCGGGCCGAGGCGTGGGCGGCCGCCCGGGTGCCCGGGCTGCGGGTCTCGACGGCGGAGGAGTACGCGGGGAGCGGGCTGTGGGCGCGGCTGCCACTCATCGACATGTCGACTCATCTGCCGTGGCTGCGGGCGCGGTTGGTGAAGGCGGGTGGAGCGATCGAGGAGCGTACGGTCACCGACCTCGCGGAGGTGAACGCGCCGGTGGTCGTCAACTGCACCGGGCTGGGGGCGCGTTCACTCGTACCGGACGCGTCCGTGCGCCCCGTGCGCGGGCAGTTGGTAGTGGTGGAGAACCCGGGCATCCGGACGTGGCTCACTTCCACCGGGGAGGACGGGGAGATGGCGTATTTCTTTCCGCAGCCCGGCCGGCTGTTGCTGGGCGGCACGGCGGATGAGGACGCCTGGTCGCTGGAGCCGGATCCGGAGGTGGCCTCGGCGATCGTACGGCGGTGTGCCGCTCTGCGGCCCGAGATCGCGGGGGCGCGGGTGCTGGAGCATCGGGTCGGGCTGCGGCCCGTGCGGTTCGCTGCGCGGCTGGAGCGGGAAGTTCTGCCCGGTGGGCGGGTGCTGGTGCACAACTATGGGCATGGCGGGGCCGGTGTGACCGTGGCCTGGGGGTGTGCGGAGGACGCGGCCGGGCTGGCTTGCCCGGCCGCGTAGCGCTCCGCGGGCGGTGCCGCGATGGGTTGTCATTCGCCTGCTGCGCCGTCGTGGCTGGTCGCGCCCACGCGGCGGAGCAGCATATTGACCCAGCCCCGCGCCCCTTCAGGGCGCTCCTGGACCGGAGGGGACCTGCGCAGCCCCGCTCAGCCGATGGGCGGCCAGCCGTCCCCGGGAACTCGATCGGTACCGGCCGGGTTCCGTACGCCCTTCAAGATCGTGGCCGCAGGTGCGGTTGCCGGCTTGCCGGAAGTGGCACGGGCGAAGGCTGCCGCGCCGCCGACCAGCGGGACGTCGGCCGAGGTGTGGGTCAGGTCCAGGGTGAGGGTGGGCTTGTCGGCCGGAGGGTCGATGAGGTCCTTGTCGGTGCCCGCGACGATCAGGGCGAGGCGGTGGCCGGCCGGGACGACGTGGTCGGTGGCCGCGAGGTCCAGGGTGATGGTGTACGCCTTGCCCGGGGTGAGCGGGACGCCCTTGCGGGCGGAGGCGTAGTTGCCGAGGTCGGCCCAGCCGCGGCTGAACACCGTGTAGTCGACGGCGGTCTTCTTGGCCTCGGTGGCCTTGAAGCAGGCGCTGTCGCCGGCCGTGCTCGCGCCCCAGCAGGTGCGGTCGGTGAGGGTGGTGATGCCCTCCGCGGAGTCGGCGTAGTCACGGATGGTGTCGGGGCCGAGGTCCACGAGGACGGCGGAGAGGTGGGCCGTCCTCGTGGTCGGGGTCGCGGTGACGGTGACCTTGGAGGAGCCGGACAGGCGCAGGTCGTGGGTGAGGGGCTTGGTGACGAAGCCGGCCTTGTCGGGGGTCGATGTGTCGATCTTCGCGGCCCAGTCGGTCTCGCTCAGCTGCGGGTTGTCGGTGAAGGTCTCGGTGCCGTCGCCCTTGGTGAGGCCGAGGGTGCCGATGCCCGCCCGGGTGCCCTTGTCGGGGCGCAGGGTCGTGCTGCGGGTGCCGCTCGGGGGCCAGGACTGCGAGGTCACCCACTGGTCGGGGTGGCGCTCGATGTCGGCCATGGGCTGACGGTCGATGCCGTTGTCGTAGCCGAGGAGTTCGTGGTCGAACCAGCGGTGCAGGGTGTCGACCCAGGCGGCGCGGCGGAAGTCGAAGGGGTCGACGTGGCCGGTCTGGGAGAGCCAGATCTTGCGCTCGACGCCGTTCTTGGCGAGGGCGTCCCACCACTGCCCGAAGTTCTTGGTGCGGACGTTGAGGTCCTGCATGCCGTGCACGAGGAAGACGCTGGCCCGCACCTTGCCCGCGTTCCTGACGTAGTCGCGTTCGGTCCAGAACGGCGTCCAGTCGCCGGTGCGCGGCGCCCCGTCGACGAGCTTCTGCTGGACGGCGGCGCACTTGGCCCGGGCGTCGGGGCTGTCGACGTAGTCCGAGAGCGAGTCGGGGCCGGAGTCGTAGAGCGGGGCGCCCTTGGCGAAGTAGTAGTCGTACCAGGAGGAGATGGCGCTGATCGGAACGATGGTCTTGAGGCCCTTGACGCCGGTGGCGGCGACGCCGTTGGCGATCGTGCCGTCCCAGCTCTTGCCGATCATGCCGGTCTTCCCGTTGGTCCAGGTCGCCTTCGCGGTCGTGCTACCGGTACGGGTCGTGTACGCCTTGGCCCTGCCGTTCAGCCAGTCCACGACGGCCTTCGCGGACTGGATGTCGCTGCGGCCGCCGACGTCGACGCAGCCGTCGGAGCGGTTGGTGCCGGCGAGGTCGACGCCGACGAACGCGTAGCCGCGGGGCACGAAGTAGTTGTCGTAGAAGAGCGGCATCTGGACGACGTTGCCGTTGGCGTCGTATGTCTTCTTCTGGCTCTCGTTGCCGCGGCCGCAGCAGGAGTAGTAGGGGCTGGCGTCCATGATGACCGGAACCTTGCGGCCCTGCTGGGCGGGTTCGCGGGGGCGGACGATGTCGACGGCGACCCGGTCGGCCTTGCCGTCGCCGTCCCCGTCGAGTCCTGTGTCCACCCATACGGCCTCGCGGATGGCGTTGCCGTAGGAGTAGACGGGGCGGCTCTCCTGCGGGGCACTGTGAGCCGCCGCGGGGGTGAGGAACGCTGCCATGAGGGCGGCGACGGCCGCCGCTGCGAGCGGTCTCCAGGTCGTGAAGCGCGTGCGTATGGGCATGCGCGGACGGTACAACGGTCAACTCCCGTACAGAAGAGTGCAATCGGACGCCTGTGAGGTCCCTGAGGCCGTGGGGGCGGCGGCTCATGTCGGCCGAATGGCGATCGTGTGACACGTGGGGCCATGGACATGCCCGGGGACACAGGGACTGAATAGGCTCCGAACGGACTTCGCACCCCTACGACTTGGAGCTTTCGTGCACCGCAGAATCATCACGCCGGGCGCACTCGCTGCCGCGTCGCTGATGCTGGCGATCCCGGCGTCGGCCGCGAGCTACTCCCCCGGCGCACCGGGCATCGGCGACCCCTACTACCCGGCCTACGGCAACGGCGGATACGACGTCTCCCACTACGACCTGCGGCTCCAGTACCAGCCCGCCACCGATGAGTTGGCGGGTACGGCGACGATTCTGGCGAAGACGACGCAGGATCTGTCGAGCTTCGACCTGGACTTCCTCCTGGACGTCAGCGAGGTGCGGGTCAACGGCGTCAAGGCGTCCTTCACGACCTCGGGCCAGCACGAGCTGGTGGTGACGCCGAAGACGCCGCTGGCCAAGGGCACACCGGTCACCGTGGTGGTCCGCTACAGCGGAGTGCCGTCCACCAAGAGCGCGTACGGGTTCAACACCTGGCACCGCACGCCGGACGGGGCGGTCGCGGCGGACGAGCCCGAGGCGGCCTGGTGGTGGTTCCCGAGCAACGACCACCCGCTGGACAAGGCGACCTACGACGTGTCGGTGGCCGTGCCGGACGGCACCCAGGCCATCTCCAACGGCACGCTGCAGTCGACGAGTTCGAAGCTCGGCTGGACCCGCTACAACTGGCGGGAGAACAAGCCGCAGGCGACGTATCTGGCCACGCTGGCGGTCGGCAAGTTCGACATCACGACCAGCACCTCCGAGGGCGGTGTTCCGGTCGTCAACGCCTACAGCAAGGACCTCGGCGACAACGACGCGGCCGCGCGGGCGAGCGTGGAGCGCACCGGGGAGCTCGTCGACTGGCTGAGCGGCTACTTCGGGCCGTATCCCTTCAGCTCGGCCGGCGGATACGTGCCCAACACCACCACCGGGTACGCGCTGGAGACACAGACCCGCGTGTACTACAGCCCCAAGCAGTTCGCGAACGGCTCCAACACCTCGGTGGTCGTGCACGAGCTGGCGCACCAGTGGTACGGCGACAGCGTGTCCTTGAAGGGCTGGAAGGACATCTGGATCAACGAGGGCTTCGCGCGGTACGCGCAGTGGCTGTGGTCCGAGCACGAGGGCGAGGGCACGACGCAGCAGCTCGCCGACTACGTGTACGCCTCGCACCCCGCGGACGACGCGTTCTGGACGGTCAAGCCGGGGGACCCCGGTCCTGACAACCAGTTCGACATCGCTGTCTACGACCGGGGGGCGCTCGCGGTGCAGGCGCTGCGGAACGCCGTCGGCGACGACGCGTTCTTCGCCATTCTCAAGGGGTGGCCGCAGACGCACGCGTACGGCAACGCTTCTGTCGCAGACTTCCAGGCTTACGCCGAGCAGGTGTCGGGGAAGTCGCTGTCCTCGTTGTTCGACACGTGGCTGTTCCAGCCGGTGAAGCCGGCCGCCCCGGCGGCGAAGCGAGTGGCTGTCGCCAAGCCGGCGGCTGCTCCGGTGCGGCCGAAGTCGTGGAAGAAGATCGAGGCCACGAACAACGTCCGCTGAGCGTTTGCCGGGTTCGGCCGCAAATCGACACAGCCCGCGCCCCTAAAGGCCCGGTGCACCCGCGCCTGCAACGGCAACCCTGGCCTGGAGTTCTTCGCGGCGTATTGCCTCCGTCTCCGTCGAGGGCACCGTACATGCGTGTGCACCGGCCACCGCGCCGTACAGGGCGCAGCGCTGTGGGGTCTCGCGGTTCAGCCAGCCGTGCAGGAAGGCCGCCGCGAAGGCGTCGCCCGCGCCGTTGGAATCCACCACCGGGGCGGGCGGGGCGACGGGCGGTACGTGGGTCAGCTCTTCGTCGGCCAGGAGGTACGCGCCCTTTTCACCGGCCGTGGCGACGACGACCTCGGCCCGGCCGCGGTCCGCGATACGGCGCATGGTCCGCTCGGGGTCGGCCAGGGCGGCGGCGGACAGGAAGACCACGTCCGCCGCGTACGCGAACGGTTCGTGGTAGGTGTTCCTGCCGTCCCAGTCGTGCAGGTCGGTGGAGACGGTCACGCCGGCCTCGTGCAGCACCGGCAGGGCGTGGGCGCAGGGCTGGGTGATGGCGACGTGCGCGTGGCGGCTCGCCGCGGCCAGAGCGCGGACCGTGTCCTCCGGGAAGCGGTCCTCGCCCTGGGTGCGGCTCACGTCGTACAGCGACAGGCGTCTGCCGTCGGGGCCCACCAGGTTGACCGCGCGCTTGGTGCCGGCGGGGTGGGGGACGGCGGTGAGCGCGATGCCGTTGTCCTCGTGCAGGGCCCGGACGAGGTCGCCCTCGGGGTCGTCACCGAGCATGTCGAGGTGATGAACGCGCAGGCCGAGCGCGGCGAGCCCCAGCGCGACGAAGTCGCCCGTCTGCCCGGCGCGGGTCCGGATCCCACGCTCGATCATGTAACTGTCGGCGTACGGCAGCGGCAGTTCCGGCACATACACGATGGTGTCCACGCCGGCGCCGCCCAGCACGAGGACGTCGGTGTCACGGCTCAACTTTGGCCTCCCCATGGTCGTGGACGGTGACCTGCACGCCCCGCTTCACCAGCCGCCCGGTGACCAGCGGTTCGATGCGGGACCATGTGCCGCCGGCCAGAACGCAGCCTATCCGGGGAACGACACCAGCCGATGGGGTACGCATCGCTCCGCAGGGTGCAGCCCGAGGCGACGTACGGCGAAGTCCGCGCCCTGAAGGGGCGCGGGGAACTGCGCGACCAGCCACGCACGACGTGCAGACAACCGCTTTCCGCAGGGCCCACAACGAGAGTGCAGCACCCGGCGGAGCGACACCGCAGACATGGGCGATCACCTTGACGCCCTTCACCGACGGAACGGTGGCGTCACCCCGGACATGGATGATCTCCGACATGACGCCACCGTAGGCGATGCCACTGACAGTGGTCCTGGCCTGCTACTTCGTCAGTTCGGTCAGTGCCTGGTCGCCGTTGCGTACGACCTTGCGGCGTACCGCGAACCAGCCGGCGGCCAGCATGGCGGCGATCACCGGGATGAGGAGGAGGGTCTTGCGGCCGACCTCGGGGTCGTTCCACATCAGGGCGAGTACGGCGAGCAGGAAGGCGATCGTGGTGATCTCCGTCGCCGGGCTGCCGGGGAGGCGGAAGGAGGGGCGGGTGACCAGGCCGGCCTTGGCGCGGCGGACGAAGACCAGGTGGCAGATCATGATGATCACCCAGGTCGAGACGATGCCGAGGGAGGCCACGTTCAGCACGATCTCGAAGGCCTGGCTCGGCATCAGGTAGTTGAGGCCGACGCCGAGCACGCACACCGCGCAGGTGAGCAGGATGCCGCCGTAGGGGACCTGGCTGCGGTTCATGCGGGCCGTGAACCTGGGCGCGGAGCCCGCCGTCGCCATCGAGCGCAGGATGCGGCCCGTCGAGTACAGGCCCGAGTTCAGCGAGGACATAGCGGCCGTCAGGACCACCAGGTTCATCACGTCGCCCGCCGCCGGGATGCCGATCTTCGACAGGACCGTGACGAAGGGGCTTTCGTCCGCCGAGTACACCGAACCAGGCAGCAGCAGGGCCAGCAGGACGACCGAGCCGACGTAGAAGAGGCCCACCCGCCACATGATGGAGTTCACCGCGCGCGGGACGACCTTCTCGGGCTCGGCGGTCTCGCCGGCGGCGACACCGACCAGCTCCAGCGCGGCGTACGCGAAGATCACGCCCTGCATGACGAGGACGACCGGCATCAGGCCGTGCGGGAAGACTCCGCCGTGCTCGTTGATCACGGACAGGCCCGGCGTGTGTCCGCCGACCTCGTGCCGGGTGGCCAGCAGGAAGATGCCGATCAGCATGAAGCCGACGAGCGTGGCCACCTTGATGATCGCGAACCAGAACTCCATCTCGCCGAAGATCTTCACCGAGATCAGGTTCACGGCGAGCACGACGGCCAGCGCGATCAGGGCGAGCACCCACTGCGGGATGCTCGTGAACATGCTCCAGTAGTGCGTGTACAGCGCGATCGCCGTGATGTCGGCGATCCCGGTCGTCGACCAGTTCAGGAAGTACATCCAGCCGGCGACATACGCCCCCTTCTCGCCGAGGAACTCGCGCGCGTACGACACGAAGGAACCGGAGGAGGGGCGGTAGAGGACCAGTTCGCCCAGCGCCCGGACGACGAAGAAGGCGAAGATTCCGCACACCAGGTAGGCGAGCGCGAGGGCCGGGCCCGCGTTGTGCAGGCGGCCGCCGGCGCCCAGGAAGAGGCCGGTGCCGATGGCGCCGCCGATGGCGATCATGTTGACGTGGCGGGCCTTGAGGTCCTTGCTGTAGCCGGCGTCTCCCGCGTCCGCGGGCGCCTGGGCCGCGTCGGTCCGGGTGGCGGCCTGTGCCGTGTCCACGGCGTCCTTGCTCACAGGTGGTTCCACTCTCTGGTGCGCCCGAGCGGGTCGCGCTCGGATGTCCGGACGTACTCGGTCGGCGCTCTTCGGTGGAAGACGCGGACCAACGCGGCACCTTCCCCCAGGTGGAGGCACGCATGCGATGGCGTGGATCACACAGCGGTACTTCTCACAAGCCTCACAGGCCCCTCGTACCGGGTTTCGCAGTACTGGTGTGACAGCGATACTGCTGCACATGACGACCGACACCGACACCGGCAGCGACCCGGACGGCGACACCGCGGAGCCGACGCTCACGATCGACGAACTGGCGGCGCGGGCCGGCGTCACGGTCCGCACGGTCCGGTTCTACGGCACCAAGGGGCTGCTGCCGCCACCGGTGATCGGTCCGCGCCGGGTGGGCCGCTACGGGCAGCAGCACGTGGCCCGGCTGGCACTGATCGAGGAACTGCAGCACCAGGGCATGACGCTGGCGGCGATCGAGCGGTACATGGCGCAGCTGCCGCCCGGCCTCAGCCACCGCGACCTGGCGATCCACCGGGCCGTGGTGGCGTCCTGGGCGCCGGACACCGTGGAGACCGTGAGCGCGGCGGAGCTGCGGCGCCGGGCGGGACGGCCGCTCGCCGAGGACGAGGTCGAGCGGCTGTGCGCCATGAACGTGATCCGGCGCGACGGGGAGTCGTACCGCGTCGACTCCGGCCTGCTCCGGCTCGCCGTGCAGCTCCTCGACGTACCGCTGTCCGAGGAGGCGATCCTCGCGGCGCGCAGGGTGCTGATCGAGCACTCGCGGGCCGCCGCGCACGAGCTGTCCCAGCTGTTCCGGGGCGAGGTGTCCGAGCGGGCGGAGCAGGACGTGAAGTCGCTGTCCGCGCACATGCAGCCCATCGTGGTGCAGGCGCTGCTGACGACCTTCCAGCGGTCACTGAAGGAGGAGGTCCACGAGTGGCTGGACGCCTCACTCGGCCTCCCGGAGGAAGACGTCTCGGAGGAAGGCGTCTCGGAGCGAGGCCTCTCAGAGGAAGGCCGGGCCTCCTGACACGTCGAGGGTCTGCCCGGCCAGGAAGCCGCTGACCTCGTCCACGGGCCGCGGCTCTCCTGCGTCGCCTCGTGCAGATCGCCGAGGTACGGCAGCGCCGCATCCCGCAGCTCACGCACGGTCGGCGCCGACTGGCCCAGCACGAAGAGCCCGGGCCGATGCGGTAGCTGCCCTCCTCGGTGCGCTCGACCGGCAGCAGTGTCCGGGTGGGTAAGGATCAGTACGTCACTGGCGCAGCGGTACGTCCACCAGCAGCGGCCCCGTCAACTCGCCCGCCCCTGCGACCAGTTCACGCAGGTGGTCCGCGCTGTCCGCACGTACCGCGTCGACCCCGAAGAAGCGTGCCGCCTGGGTGAAGTCCAGTGGCCCCAGCTCCGTGCCGGGGCAGACGCCCTGGTTGCCCATGGCCGCGTAGGTGTCCTGGACGGTCTGGTAGGCGCCGTTGCTCATCACCACGAACAGGACGGGGACGTTCTGGCGGGCGGCGCTCCACAGCCCCTGGAGGCCGAACAGGGTGCAGCCGTCTCCCAGGACGGCGACCACCGGGCGGCCGGGTTCGGCGAGGGCGCGGCCGACGGCGGCGCCGATGCCCCAGCCGAGGCCGCCGCCGACGGTGTGCGTGTAGCTGCCGGGGCGGTCCAGACGGACCAAGCGGCGGAGCAACAGGCCCACGGTGATGGCCTCTTCGACGACCACGGCGTCGGGCGGCAGGCCGCGTGCCACGGCGTGGGCGGCGGCCCAGGGCGCGAGGGGTGCCGGGGAGTAGGCGGCGCGGGCGGCGGACTCGGCGCGGTCGCGTTCGGCAGTGTGCCGTTCGCCGGCGCGCAGGGTGCGGGCCTTGGCGGTGTGGGCGGGCACACGGTCGGGCAGCAGCTCGGCGAGCCGCTGCAGGGAGGGGCCGAGGGCGCCCACGAGTCCGGCGGTGGCGGGGAAGTTGCGGCCGATCTCGTGCGGGTCCGAGTCCAGCTGGACGACGGTGAGGCGGGGCGGCAGCGCGGGCCCGGGGGTGTAGTGGTGGGGCGTGAAGGCGTGCGCCCCGGCGATCAGCAGGGTGTCGTACGCGGCGAGGGCCTCGCGGATGGCGTCATGGCGGGGCGGCAGCATCCCGGCGTAGAGGGGGTGCGTGGTGGGGAAGTCGAGGCAGTCGGCCATCGGCTGGTGGTGGACGACCGCACCGCACGCCTCCGCCGTGCGCACCAGCGCGGCGACGGCGT
Source organism: Streptomyces sp. NPDC002092 (assembly GCF_053593775.1). Taxonomy (NCBI): domain Bacteria; kingdom Bacillati; phylum Actinomycetota; class Actinomycetes; order Kitasatosporales; family Streptomycetaceae; genus Streptomyces; species Streptomyces sp. NPDC002092. The sequence continues at coordinate 47,564 of NZ_JBSFDG010000011.1, read as the reverse complement.
CCTCGCGGCCCACGCCGTCCCCGGCGACGATCGCGGGGCGGGCGGCGGCGCCGAGCAGGTGGGCCGCGCGCTCGAGGCCGGGGGCCGGGCCCGGCGGGGGTGTGGGAGTGCGGGCCGGGACTTCGACCTCGGTGTCCTCGCCGAGCAGGTCCATGGGCACGGACAGGAACACCGGTCCGGCGGGCGGCCGTACGGCCAGGGCGAAGGCGCGGCGCAGGGCGAGCGGGAGGTCGTGGGCGTGCTGGACGTCGAATGTGGCCTTCACCGCGCGGGCCGCCAGGCCGATGAGGTCGCCGGAGAGCATGGGGTCCTGCTGGAGGTGGCGGCGGTCCTGCTGGCCTGCGGTCACGACGAGGGGGGTGCGGGAGCGGCGGGCGTTGAGCAGGCCGATCAGGCCGTTGGCGAGACCGGCGGCGATGTGCAGGCTGACGAAAGCGGGGCGGCCGGTGCCGCGGGCGTAGCCGTCGGCCATGGCGACGACGGAGCCCTCGTGGACGCCGAGGACGTACTCGGGGGCGTCATGGGTGTCCGCCAGGGCGGCGAGGAAGGGGAGTTCGGTGGTGCCGGGGTTGCCGAAGACGCGGTCCACGCCCTCGCCGCGGAGAATCTCCAGCAGGGCGCGGGCGGGACGGTATCCCATGGGGGCTCCTCGGGGGGGGGCGGCCGTGTGAGCCTTTCGCGGGTCAGCGTGCGGGACGCTTCCGCGGGAGGCAAGGGGGCCGTGGCCGCCACCGACGGATCTCGCCCCCGCCGCCCCTTCCCATTCCCGTCCCTGGGGGGCTCCGCCCCCCAGACCCCCGATCGGCCTGAACGGCCTCGTCCTCAAACGCCGGACGGGCTGAAAAATCCAGCCCCTCCGGCGTTTGAGCCGGGGGTCCGGGGGCTGGCCCCCGGGTCGGGACGGGAAGGGGCGGCGGGGGCGAAAACGTCCGTCAGCCGCCACAAGGTCACGCGTCCGCGAAGCGTTCCCCCTTCTCCGCCTTCTCCACCAGCAGCGCAGGCGGCGTGAACCGCTCCCCGTAGCGGTCCGCAAGCTCACGCGCGCGTGCCACGAAGCCCGGCAGACCGCCCTCGTAGCCGTTGATGTACTGCAGGACACCACCCGTCCAGCCGGGGAACCCGATCCCGAAGACGGAGCCGATGTTCGCATCGGCCACCGACGTCAGAACCCCCTCCTCCAGCAGCTTCACCGTGTCGAGCGCCTCGGAGAAGAGCATCCGCTCCTGCATGTCCCGGAACGGAATCTCATGCCCCGGCTTGGTGAAGTGCTCGCGCAGCCCGGGCCACAGCCCCGCCCGCTTGCCCGCCTCGTCGTAGTCGTAGAAGCCCGCTCCCCCACTGCGCCCCGTGCGCCCGAACTCGTCGACCATGCGGTCGATGACCGCCTCGGCCGGGTGCGTCGGCCAGGTGCCGCCCGCCTCCTCCACGGCCCGCTTCGACTCGTTGCGGATCTTGCGCGGGAGTGTGAGCGTCAGCTCGTCCATCAGGGAGAGGACCTTGGCCGGGTAGCCCGCCTGGGCCGCGGCCTGCTCGACGGACGCGGGCTCGATGCCCTCTCCGACCATCGCGACACCCTCGTTGATGAAGTGACCGATCACCCGGGAGGTGAAGAAGCCGCGGGAGTCATTGACGACGATCGGCGTCTTCTTGATCTGGCGGACCAGGTCGAAGGCGCGCGCGAGGGCCTCCTCGCCCGTCCGCTCGCCCTTGATGATCTCCACGAGCGGCATCTTGTCGACGGGCGAGAAGAAGTGCAGACCGATGAAGTCCGACTGACGCTCCACTCCCTCGGCCAGCGCGGTGATCGGCAGGGTCGAGGTGTTGGAGCACAGCAGCGCGTCCCGTTCGACGAGGTGCTGGATCTCCTGGAAGACCTTGTGCTTGAGCTCCGGATTCTCGAACACGGCCTCGATGACCGCGTCACAGCCGGCCACGTCCTGCGGGTTCGCCGTCGGCGTGATGCGGGCGAGCAGCGCGTCCGCCTTCTCCTGCGTCGTACGGCCCCGGGAGACCGCCTTCGCGCACAGCTTCTCGGAGTAGCCCTTGCCCTTGACGGCAGCCTCCAGGGATACGTCCTTCAGGACCACCTCGATGCCCGCGCGGGCGCACGAGTACGCGATGCCCGCGCCCATCATCCCTGCGCCGAGGACTGCGACCTTGCGGACCGGACGCGACTCGATGCCCTTGGGGCGGTTGGCACCGGAGTTGACGGCCTGGAGGTCGAAGAAGAAGGCCTGGATCATGTTCTTGGACGTCTGGCCGGCGGCCAGCTCCACGAAGTAGCGCGCCTCGATGATCTGCGCCGTCTCGAAGTCGACCTGGGAGCCCTCGACGGCCGCGGCGAGGATGTTGCGCGGCGCCGGGTAGGGCGCGCCGTTCGTCTGCTTGCGCAGACTGGCCGGGAAGGCGGGCAGGTTGGCCGCGAACTTCGGGTTGGCGGGGGTGCCACCCGGAATGCGGTAGCCGGGCCTGTCCCAGGGCTGCTGGGACTCGGGGTTGGCGTCGATGAAGGCGCGGGCCTTGGCGAGCAACTCGTCCTGGGTGGCGGCCACGTCGTCGATCAGGCCGTTCTGCAGCGCGCGCTGCGCGTTGTACTGGGTGCCCTGCAGCAGCACCTTCAGCAGCGCGTCGGCGATGCCCAGCAGGCGCACGGTGCGCACGACGCCACCGCCGCCGGGGAGCAGGCCGAGGGTGACCTCCGGGCAGCCGATCTTCGTGCCGGAGGTGTCGAGGGCGACGCGGTGGTGGCAGGCGAGGGCGATCTCGTAGCCGCCGCCCAGGGCCGCGCCGTTGATCGCGGCGACGACCGGCTTGCCGAGGGTTTCGATGCGGCGCAGGTTGCGCTTGATGGCCATGCCGCCGTCGAAGAGGTCCTGCGCGGTCTCGGGGGTGACCCGGATGAGGTCGCGCAGGTCGCCGCCGGCGAAGAAGGTCTTCTTGGCGGAGGTGAGGATGATGCCGCGGATGGAGTCCTTCTCGGCCTCCAGGCGGTCGGTGATCACGGCGAGGGAGTCGCGGAACGCCTGGTTCATGGTGTTCGCGGACTGGTTCGGGTCGTCCAGGACGAGCGTGACGACGCCGGCGCGGTCCTGTTCCCAGCGGATGGTGGTGCTCTGCGTCATGACGGGGGTCTCCGTTGAAGTCTGTGAAGTCTCTTGGTTCCGCCGGGTGTTCAGATGCGCTCGACGATCGTGGCGATGCCCATGCCACCGCCGACGCACAGGGTCGCGAGGCCGTAGCGCTTGTCCTGGCGCTCCAGTTCGTCGACGAGACTGCCCAGGATCATGGCACCGGTCGCGCCGAGCGGATGGCCGAGGGCGATCGCGCCGCCGTTGACGTTGACCTTGTCCAGGGACAGGCCCATGTCCTTCACGAAGCGCAGGACGACCGCCGCGAACGCCTCGTTGATCTCGACGAGGTCGATGTCGTCGATGGTCAGCCCCGCCTTGGCCAGCGCCTTGCGGGTGGCGGGGGCGGGACCGGTGAGCATGATGGTCGGCTCGGAGCCGGAGACGGCGGCGGAGACGATCCGCGCGCGCGGGGTGAGGCCGTAGCGCTCGCCGACCTCCTTGGAGCCGATCGCGACCAGCGAGGCGCCGTCGACGATGCCGGAGGAGTTGCCCGCGTGGTGCACATGGTCGATCTTCTCGACCCAGTGGTACTTCTGCAGCGCCACCGCGTCGAAGCCGCCGAGCTCGCCGATGTCCGCGAAGGACGGCTTCAGCTTGGCGAGGGAGTCGGCGGTGGTGCCCGGGCGCAGGTGCTCGTCGTGGTCGAGGACCGTCAGACCGCTGCGGTCCTTCACCGGAACGACGGAGCGGTCGAAGCGGCCTTCCTTCCAGGCCGTGGCCGCCCGCTCCTGCGAGAGCGCCGCGTACTCGTCGACGTCACGCCGCGAGAATCCCTCGATGGTGGCGATCAGGTCGGCGCCGATGCCCTGCGGCACGAAGTTGACGGCGAGGTTGGTCATCGGGTCGTTGAACCAGGCGCCGCCGTCGGAGGCCATCGGCACCCGTGACATGGACTCGACGCCGCCCGCGAGGACCAGGTCCTCCCAGCCCGAACGGACCTTGGCGGCGGCCATGTTGACGGCCTCCAGACCGGACGCACAGAAGCGGTTCTCCTGTACGCCGGCGACCGTGTCCGGGAGGCCCGCGGCGACGGCGGCGATACGGGCGATGTCGGAGCCCTGGTCGCCGACCGGGCCGACGACGCCGAGCACGATGTCGTCGATCGCCGCCGGGTCCAGGCCGGGGAAGCGGCCCTGGATCTCGTGGATGAGCCCGACGACCAGGTCGATGGGCTTGGTGCCGTGCAAGGAGCCGTTCGCCTTGCCGCGGCCGCGCGGGGTGCGGATCGCGTCGTACACGTACGCTTCGGTGCTCACTGGAAAGCCTTTCGGTGAGGGTCGGCCGGGCGATGCGCTTCAGCCCAGCAGGGAACGGCCGATGATCTCTTTCATGATCTCGGTGGTTCCGCCGTAGATGGTCTGGATACGGCCGTCGGTGAAGGCCCGGGCGATGGGGTACTCGGTCATGTAGCCGTAGCCGCCGTGCAGTTGGAGGCAGCGGTCGGCGACCCGCTTCTGCAGCTCGGTCGCCCACCACTTGGCCATGGAGGCGTCCACGGCGTCGAGCCGGCCGTCCGAGTGCTCCTCCACGCAGCGGTCGAGGAACGCGCGCGTGACGGCGCACTCGGTGGCCATCTCGGCTATCTCGAAGCGGATGTGCTGCTTGGTGGCGAGCGGCCGGCCGAAGGCCTCGCGCTCCTTGACGTACTCGGTGGTGATCTCCAGCAGGTGCTCGGCGGCCGCGATCGCGGCGACCGCGATGCTGAGGCGCTCCTGCGCGAGGTTGGCCATCAGATGGCCGAAGGCGCCATTGCGCGTGCCGAGCAGGTTCTCCTTGGGCACGCGCACGTCCGTGAAGAACAACTCGGCCGTGTCCTGCGCCTTCTGGCCGATCTTGTCGAGGTTGCGGCCGCGCTCGAAGCCGTCCGTGCCGCGTTCGACGACGAGGAGGGACAGGCCGTGGGCGCCGCCCTCCGGTGTCGTCTTCGCGACGACGATCACCAGGTCGGCGAGGATCCCGTTGGAGATGAACGTCTTGGCTCCGTTGAGCAGCCAGTGGTCGCCCCGGTCCTCGGCGTGCGTACGGATCCCCTGGAGGTCGGACCCGGCGCCGGGCTCGGTCATGGCGATGGCGGTGATGATCGACCCGTCGCAGAAGCCGGGCAGCCAGCGCCGCTTCTGCTCCTCGGTGGCGAGGCCGGTGAGGTACGGGCCGATGACGTCGTTGTGCAGGCCGAGGGCGAGCCCGGGAGCGCCCGCGCGGGTGAACTCCTCGGCCAGTACGGTGGCGTAGCGGAAGTCGGAGGTGCCGCCGCCCCCGTACTCCTCGGGCACGGCGAGTCCGAGCAGGCCCTGTTTGCCGGCCGCCCGCCAGGCGTCTCGGGAGACGATGCCGTCCTTCTCCCACTGCGCGTAGTACGGCAGCACCTCCCTGGCCAGGAAGGCACGCACGGTCGCGCGGAACGCGTCGTGCTCGGGGGCGAAGATCTGCCGTTTCATTGGAGGCCCTTCGTGGGTTCCTGGTCCTTCAGGAGGTCGGGTACGTCCCAGTCGCGTGCCACGTCGGCGGTGTCGGCGCCGGGCTGCGCGGGGCCGGTGCGTACGGCCGTGGGAGTGGCGGAGAAGCGGGGGGCGGGGGCGGGCTGGGTGATGCCGCCGTGGTCGGTGAAGGTGCCGCGGGCGGCGAGGTGCGGGTGGTGCGGGGCCTCGCGCAGGGACAGCACGGGCGCCACGCATGCGTCGGATCCCTCGAAGACGGCCGTCCACTCGTCCCGGGTGCGGGACTTGAAGCCGGCCGCGACCGCCTCGCGCAGTTCGCCCCAGCGGGTCCAGTCCTTGCGGGCGTCGGCGTGCTCCGGGATGCCGAGGACGCGCACGAACTCGTCGTAGAACTGCGGTTCCAGGGCGCCGACGGCCATGTACTTGCCGTCGGCCGTCTCATAGGTGCCGTAGTACGGGCAACCGCCGTCCAGGAGGTTGGCGCCGCGCCGGTCCTGCCAGCCGCCGGCCGCGAGCATGCCGTGGATCATCGCGGCGAGGTGGGAGGTGCCGTCGACGATGGCGGCGTCGACGACCTGGCCGGTGCCGCCCCCGCGCGCGTGGTGGAGGGCGGCGAGGACGCCGACGACCAGGTAGAGGGAGCCGCCCGCGTAGTCGCCGAGGAGGTTGGCGGGGACGGCCGGGGGCTCGTCCGGGCTGCCGATCATGCCGAGGGTGCCGGTGAGGGCGATGTACGCGATGTCGTGGCCTGCGCGATGGGCGAGGGGGCCCTGCTGGCCCCAACCGGTCATGCGGCCGTAGACGAGTTTCGGGTTGCGGGCGTGGCAGGCCTCGGGGCCGACGCCGAGGCGTTCGGCCACTCCCGGGCGGTAGCCCTCGATGAGGATGTCGGCGCGTGCGGCGAGGTCGAGGACGCGCGCGGGACCGTCCACGGACTTCAGGTCGACGATCACCGAGCGCTTGTTGCGGTTGGTGATGTCGTACTCCGTGTTGATCGCGAGCCCGACGCCGCCGGGGCGGTCCACGCGGACGACGTCGGCGCCGAGGTCGGCGAGGAGCATGGCGGCGAACGGGCCGGGCCCGATACCGGCCAGCTCGACCACGCGCACGCCGGAAAGCGGGCCGTGTCCAGGCGTCTTTGCCTCTGCCATGCAGTCCCCAGGGGTTGTGACACAACTGCTGTAACACTAGTGATGTTAGGAACACGTTCCAGCGGACACAAGACCTGGGAGAGCAAGCGCTTAGCCAAGTTGTGCCGCAGGAGGCATGCGGCTCAGCGGGCGTCCTGGTCGGCTATCAGACCGCTTCACCGCGATCACGGGTTCCGCGCCCGGGGCGCACCCGGCAGTCCGAGGGCGAATTCGCGCACCTTCTCCGACTTCTTCAGGGCATTCCTCGGCACGGTCACCGCTTTCCTCCGGGCTCGTCGTCGGGCTCCGTACTGTTCACGCTAGCCTCGGCCACCGACAACGGCGCGTGCTGCGGACCGAGGGGTGTCATGAGCAGGCTGAACAGGACGGACCGTCCGTACGACATCGTGCTCTTCGGAGCCACGGGCTTCGTCGGGACGCTCACCGCGGAGTACCTCGCCGCGCACGCGCCCGAGGACCTGCGCTGGGCGATCGCGGGCCGCAGCGAGCAGAAGCTGGAGCAGCTGCGCGAGCGGCTGCCCGGCAACGGGAAGGTCGGCGTGCTGCGGGCGGACGTGGCCGACCCGGCGTCGCTGCGCGAACTCGCGGAGCACGCGCGCGTGGTGGCCACGACGGTGGGACCGTATGTGACGTACGGCGAAGAGCTGGTCGCCGCCTGCGCGGACAGCGGTGCGGACTATCTCGACCTCACCGGTGAGCCCGAGTTCGTAGACCTGACCTACGTCCGGCACGATGCACGCGCGCGTGAGACCGGTGCGCGGCTGGTGCACGCCTGCGGGTTCGACTCGATCCCCCATGACCTGGGCGCGTACTTCACCGTGCGGCAGCTGCCCGAGGGCGTGCCGCTGACGGTGGACGGGTTCGTGACGGCGGACGCCACCTTCTCCGGCGGGACGTTCGCCTCGGCGCTGAACCAGTTCTCGCGGGTACGGCCGATGCTGGCCGCCGAGCGGGACCGCAAGCGGCACGAGCCGCGCCTGGTGGGGCGGCGGGCCACCGCGCCCACGGGTGCGCCGCGGTTCGCGAAGGAGGTCGGCGCCTGGGCGCTGCCGCTGCCGACCATCGACGCGCAGATCGTGGGCCGCTCCGCGAAGGCCCTGGAGCGCTACGGCCCCGACTTCCGCTACCGCCACTACGCGGCGGTGCGGCACCTGCCCGTCGCCGTGGGCGGGATCGCGGCCGTCGGCGCCCTCTTCGCGGCCGCCCAACTGCCGCCCGCGCGGCGCTGGTTGTCCGACCGGCTCAAGCCCGGCGAGGGGCCGAGCGCCGAGAAGCGGGCGAAGAGCTGGTTCAAGGTCCGCTTCGTGGGCGAGGGCGGCGGCCGGCAGGTGCTCACGGAGGTCGCGGGCGGCGACCCCGGCTACGACGAGACGGCGAAGATGTTCGGCGAGTCGGCGCTGTCGCTGGCCTTCGACGACCTGCCCCCGACCGCCGGTCAGGTCACCACGGCGGTGGCCATGGGCGACGCGCTGACCGAACGCCTGCGCAGGGCGGGCCTGACCTTCCGGGTCGCCGCAAGCCGCTGAACGCGCCCCTCAGGACCACCCCGCCACCGTGTAGAGCATCCCGGCGATCCAGCCGAGCCCCGCCAGGACGGCAAGGACCAGCGCGGCCGTCACGGCCCGCTCGACGGGACGGTCGGGATCGGCGAGGGGCTTCGAAGCGCGGTGCGTCGTCATGAGCCACAGCCTGCCGACCGGCGCACCGCACCCACATCCGTACGGGTACTCAGTCCAGGTACTCAGATCGCACCCGGCACCTGCGCCCCGCCGCATGGATCAGTGGCGGATCGTCGCCTCTTGAAGCGCCCTTCGGCACAACGCGTCCGCCCTGCGGGTCGTCTCCGGCAGGCGGTACTTCGGGGTGAGGGCCAGGGTGTGGGCGCAGGCGTTGTCGAGGTTCACCCGGTGGCCCACCGACACGAAGACCGGCTTGACGCCGTCGCGGGTGCGGAGGGCGCGGCCGACCTCCTCGGTGTCCGCGAGGAGGGGCGAGGTGCTGCCGCGCGGGGCGTCCGGGTCGGCGTGGGTGAAGGTGAAGGGGTTCTTCGCGACGCCGATCGTGGGCAGGCCGGTCAGGACGCCGAGGTGGCTGGCGAGTCCGAAGCGGCGCGGGTGGGCCAGACCGTAGCCGTCGCACACGACCGGGCCGGGCGGGCACGGCAGGGCGGCGAGGGCGGCGAGGACCGTGGGGATCTCGCGGAAGGCGAGCAGACCGGGAACGTACGGGAAGGAGACGCGGCCGACCGCCGTGGCCTGCGCGACGACCTCCAGGCTCGCCGCGTCCAGGACGACCGCCGCGGCGGCGACGAGGTCCCGCTCGTCGTCGTACGCCACGTCGACACCGGTGACATGGCCGGTGCCCGGCGGCGGTCCCGGCTCGTCGAGCACCACCTGTGCCCGCAGTCGGTCCTGTTCGGCGCGGGCCTGTTCCTCGGTCACGGGCCAGCCCGCGGGGATGCGTACGGTCGTCATGATGGGACGAGCGTACGGCCCCCGAGCGGGCGGCGGACGTTCGCCGCCGGGCGCAAGGAACCCCGCGACGGCGGGGTGCTCCTCGCTGTCGCGGGGGACGGGGAACTCAGCCCTTCTTCGCGTTCAGCGCGCGCTGCAGCTGGTCCTTGTTCATGTTCGAACGGCCCTCGATACCGCGCTGCTTGGCCTCGTTGTACAGCTGGTCGCGGGTGGGGCCCTGGGAACCCTGGCCGGACCGCTGGCCACCACGCTTTCCGGAGGACATGTCCTTCGTGGAGCTGCGGCTGGCGGACTTGGACTCGCCGGACCGGGCACGCTCCTTGTTCACCGTCCGCGCCGCGATCTCCTCGGCCCGTCCGGTGCTCTCACCCCGGTCCTGCGCGCTCTTCTTGATGTGCTCGTACTGGCGCTCACGCTTGGAGCTGGAACCTGCGGGCATGCTCGCTCACTCCTTTCGCGGTCCGCGACCGAGTACCCGCATTCACCCCGTACGTCACCGCTCCAGACGAGCGACCCTCCCTTGCTCCCCCGCCGCCCAGCAGCCCAGGTCCGCAGTGCAGTCCACGGTGTCGTACGAGCCCGTGTCGACGGTCCGCCAGGTGCGGCCGCCGTCGGTGGTGAGGTCGGTGCCGGTGGGGCCGACCGCGAGGGCGGCGGTGCGGCTGTGCGGGAGCCAGGCGGCGCCGGAGCGGTAGGCGGGCGGCGGGGTGGCGGCGGACTGCCAGGTGCGGCCGCCGTCCGAGGTGCGGGCCGCGGCCTGCGGGGAGGCCTGGTCGGGGCGGTAGTCGCCGCCGACCGCGAGCCCATGGGTGCGGTCGCGGAAGGCGAGCGCGAAGACGCCCTTCGCCGGATCGCCCGCCGGGATCGGTGTGTCGGTGGCCGTCCAGCTGAGCCCGCGGTCGGCGGAGTGCAGCACACGCGCGCGTGCGCCGCCGCCCGTGGCCAGCCAGACGTCCGAGGGGCCGGAGGCGACCAGGCACTGCCCGCTCGCCGCGAAGCCCGCCTCGCCGTCCAGGGCGGCCGGCATGCCGTCGCTCGGGAGCACCTTCCAGGAGCGGCCCCCGTCGCCGGTCGACAGGATGCGGAACTTGCCGTCCACCGGGTCGCTCATGGCGAGGCCGTGGCGGTGGTCGAAGAAGGTGAGGCAGTCGTAGAAGGCCTTGGTGTCGGTGTTGCGGAAGGACTCGGTCCAGGTCGTGCCGCCGTCCTCGGTGCGGTAGACGCGGGAGGCCTCGCCCTCGCCGATGGCCAGCACCACGGCGCGCCGCGCGTCGAACGCCTCGATGTCCCGGAACTGCAGCTCGCCGGCGCCCGGCGGCGAGACGTTCCGCCAGCTCGCCCCTCCGTCGGTGGTGCGCAGCACGGTGCCGCCGGTCCCGGCCACCCAGGCGGTGTCCCGGCTGACGGCCGACAGCCCCCGGAAGCGCACACCGGTCGCACCGGTGTCCTTGAGTTCCCAGTGCGGCGCCTGGTGCCCGGGCTGCTGTGCCTGTGCGGGCACGACGGTCAGGGCGGCCAGCGCCGCCGAGCACACCGCCCCTGCGGCCACTGTCCGAAACGTAAGTCTCGTTCGTCGCGTGTTCCCCATACGCCTCATGGCGGGCGAAGCTATCCGAGACCCCCGACCCCGTCCAGATGGCGGCCCTTTTCACAACTGCCCGTCGGTGCACGGGAAATGGACTGCGTCACTCCTGTGCATGAATGCGGTGACGCAGGTCACTCGAATCAGGTGTGCACGGATTGGCTGATTCCAGCGTCTCTAGCAGTGCCCGGCCCAATCCACTCGGAAGTCCGCCCAGACGTCACAAGGGAGCAAGGCGTTGTCCACCGTCATCGAACAACCCGTGGAGGCCCGCCTCGTCGCCGCCGCGCCGCGCATGCCGAGCATCCCGGCGAAGCTGCACTACGACCGCAGCGACCCGTTCGCGGTCCGTATGACCTTCCCGGCGCCTGCCACCCTGGAGGGCGTGGAGGTCTGCTGGACGTTCGCCCGCGACCTCCTCGCGGCGGGTCTGCACGAGCCGGAGGGCCACGGCGACGTGCGCGTGCGGCCGTACGGGTACGAGCGCACCGTCCTGGAGTTCCACGCGCCCGAGGGCACCGCCGTGGTGCACGTCCGGTCGCACGAGATACGCCGGTTCCTGGACGCCACGAGTGCACTGGTGCCGGTGGGGCTGGAACATCTGCAGATGGATCTGGACCATGACCTGGCGGAGCTGATTCGGGACGCTTGCTGAGCGCTGCGCATTTGGGGCCGTCAGGCCGTATGTCGTCTGCGGGTGCGTTGTGGCTTGTCGCGCAGTTCCCCGCGCCCCTTTGGGGGCGGTCGGTGCAACGCCGACAGTTTTGTTCAGCTCGCCGTGGTCAAGGCGTCCCTCCAACGCCCCGCACGTCCCCGCACCCAGCAGCTCCCGCGCGGCGCGGTGGACCACGGCGTGGGCTGACTGGGCGATGGCCGAGCCTACGCTTGCGCGGGCGACAGCACGAGCGCGCTGCCCTGCACAAGCAGCGGGCGGAAGGCCGGAGCGCGGTCACGGAGACGGCTCTCGGTCGTCATGCGTGAGGCGCCGGGGCCGGGTGCGGTTCAGCCGCCCGTGACCGCCGTCAGGGACGCGTTCACCGCCGTGTGCACCTCGGTGACGACCTTCCGCAGCGCGGGCGCCGCCGCCCCGCTGCGCTCGGTCAGCTCCGCCACGCGCGCCTGCAGGCGCTTGCGGTCCTTGCCCGGCACCAGCGTGGGCAGCTCCGCGGCGGCGGCGAGGGCGACCACGGCCGCGTCCCGGTCGGAGACCTCCGCCACCGGCACCGGGCCCTCCAGAACCTGCCGCGCCCCCGCACGCAGCGCGTCCACGACGTCCGGCCGCGCCAGCACGTGCTCCACACTCGGGAAGACCCCGAGGACCCGCTTCTTCTCCGCCCGCAGACAGCCCTCCGCCGTCAGTTGCTCCCGTACTGCGTCGAGGGTCACGCGCGCGTGCAGCGTCACCCAGGTCTGCCAGCGGTGCGGCCGGGACTCGCGGACCAGTTCCAGCAGCCCGTCGAGGACGGCGTCCCCGGTGATGGAGTCCATGTCGGCGGGCGTGGCGATGCCGTCCTCGTCGACGAGCAGACCACGCCGGGCCAGTTCGATGAGGGCGCCGGCCCGCACCAGGTGGTGCAGGCGGGCGGCGGCGGTGACCTCGGCGGTGCGGGTGTCCCAGGCCAGCAGACAGAGCCGGGCGGGCAGTGAGAGCGGGCCGTTGGGCACGGGGACTCCTTCGTGCGGTGAGGGCGCAGAGCACGTTAATCCGTTGACAGTCCGCCGACCGCCTCCTACGGTGTACAGCGGTTCTGTTGCCGTCGATTGGAGAAGGACGTTGCTCGTCTGAGGTCCTGAGACACCGTGTCACACACGTGAGGTGTGTGCGCTGCGTGCGACCTCGGCGTTCGAGCCGTCCTGACGGAGTAGGGCTTTTTTCGTGCCCCAGGGCTCTCCTCTCCAGCCGTAGGTCTCCGGTGTCTCGATACGCGTTTGCCCCTGACCGCACCAAGCAACCGCGAGGCCCGCATGTCTACTTCCATCACTTGTACGTCTCTGTCCTTCACCTGGCCCGACGGCACCCCCGTCTTCGAGGGCCTCGATGTCTCCTTCGGTCCCGGCAGGACGGGGCTCGTCGGCGTCAACGGGTCAGGAAAATCGACCCTGTTGAAGCTGATCGCCGGTGAGCTCGCCCCGGCCGACGGCGCCGTACGCGTCGCGGGCGAGGTCGGCTACCTCCCGCAGAACGTCACGCTCGACACCCAGCTGCGCGTCGACGAGGCGCTCGGCATCGCCGCACAGCGGGCCGCGCTGCACGCCATCGAGGCGGGCGACGTGGCCGAGGAGCACTTCGAGACGGTCGGCGACGACTGGGACGTGGAGGAACGCGCGCTCGCCACGCTCGGTGAACTCGGCCTCGCGCACATCGAGCTGGACCGCACCATCGGCGAGGTGTCGGGCGGCGAGTCGGTGCTGCTGCGGCTGGCCGCACTGCTGCTGCGCCGCCCGGACGTCCTGCTCCTGGACGAGCCGACCAACAACCTGGACCTGTACGCGCGCAGGCGGCTGTACGCGGCCGTCGAGTCCTGGCCGGGAGTGATGGTCGTGGTCAGCCACGACCGCGAACTCCTGGAACTGGTCGACCAGATCGCCGATCTGCGCTCCGGGGAGGTCACCTGGTTCGGCGGCAACTACTCCGCGTACGAGGAGGCCCTCGCCGCCGAGCAGGAGGCGGCCGAGCGGATGGTGCGCGTCGCGGAGGCCGACTTCAGGAAGCAGAAGCGCGAACTGGTCGACGCCCAGGTCAAGTTGGCCCGGCGCAAACGGTACGGGCAGAAGATGTGGGACCAGAAGCGCGAGCCGAAGATCGTCATGGGGGCGCGCAAGCGCGCGGCGCAGGAGTCCGCGGGCAAGCACCGCATCATGCACGAGGAGCGGCTCAGCGAGGCGAAGGAACGGCTCGACGAGGCGGTGGACGCCGTACGGGACGACGACGAGATCCGCGTCGACCTGCCGTACACGGCCGTACCGCCGGGCCGTACCGTCCTGACCCTCCTGGACCTGCAGCTCGCGTACGGCGCGCGCGTGGCCGGCGGCCTGGATCTGCGCGGTCCGGAGCGGGTGGCGCTGATCGGGCGCAACGGCTCCGGCAAGACGACGCTGCTGCGCACCATCGCCGGGGAACTGGCGCCGGTGGCGGGCGAGGCGCACGCGCACGTGCCGCTGCGTTTCCTGCCGCAGCGCCTCGACGTGCTCGACGGCGAGCTGTCGGTCGCCGAGAACGTGGCCCGGTTCGCGCCGGCCGCCACCAACAACCGGATCCGGGCGCGCCTTGCCCGCTTCCTGTTCCGGGGCGCCCGCGCCGACCAGAAGGCGGCCACCCTGTCCGGCGGCGAACGCTTCCGGGCGGCCCTGGCCGCCCTGATGCTGGCCGAACCGGCACCGCAGCTGCTGATGCTCGACGAGCCGACGAACAACCTCGACATGGCGAGCGTGCGGCAGCTGACCTCGGCCCTGGAGTCGTACGAAGGGGCGCTGATCGTGGCCAGCCACGACCTGCCGTTCCTGGAGTCGATCGGGATCACCCGGTGGCTGCTGCTGGACGGTGAGCTGCAGGAGACGACGCCGGAGGCGGTCGGATAGCCCCCGATGGTGCGTCTCAGGAGGGGCACAGCCTGGCAACGAGGGTTTTGCCGTGGTGGATCGGCGCTGCATGATGGCGGACCGGGTGTCGCGTCATGGGCGCCCGGTCTGCCGTCCCGCCGATTCGGAGTTCCGTCGTGCCCAGCAAGAAGGCCCTCGTCCGCCGCCCGAGCCCCCGCCTCGCCGAAGGGCTGGTCACGCACATCGAGCGGGACAAGGTCGACTTCGATCTCGCGGTCGAGCAGTGGGAGGCGTATGTCGAGGCCCTGCGCGAGCACGGCTGGGAGACGATCGAGGTGGACCCGGAGGACGACTGCCCGGACTCCGTGTTCGTCGAGGACACCGTCGTCATGTACAAGAACGTCGCACTGATCACCCGTCCCGGCGCCGACTCCCGGCGGGAGGAGACGGCCGGTGTCGAGGAGGCCGTCGCCCGTCTCGGCTGCTCGGTCAACTGGATCTGGGAGCCCGGCACCCTGGACGGCGGCGACGTGCTGAAGATCGGCGACACGATCTACGTCGGCCGGGGCGGCCGCACCAACGCGGCCGGCGTCCAGCAGCTGCGGGCCGCCTTCGAGCCGCTGGGGGCGCGGGTCGTCGCCGTACCCGTGAGCAAGGTGCTGCATCTGAAGTCGGCGGTCACGGCGCTGCCGGACGGGACGGTCATCGGGCACATCCCCAAGGTGGACCGGCCGTCGCTGTTCCCGCGCTTCCTGTCGGTGCCCGAGGAGTCGGGCTCGCACGTGGTGCTGCTCGGCGGCAGCAAGCTGCTGATGGCGGCGAGCGCGCCGAAGTCGGCGGAGCTGCTCGCCGACCTGGGTCACGATCCGGTCGTGGTGGACATCAGCGAGTTCGAGAAGCTCGAAGGCTGTGTGACATGTCTCTCGGTGCGACTGCGGGAGCTGTACGCCTGACGGATGTGCGGCCACCCTTTCAGCCCTGGGACCTGCGGGTCCTGGGGCTTTTCGGGGTTCCTTGGGAGCCCTAGGAAATGTGCCCTGATCAGGGATCTTTACAGCGGGCTTAACCTACGGCTTCGTAACCTACGGTTTCGTAGCCTACGATCCCGTAGGTTCGGCACCGCTCGCCGATCCGTCCCCCTTAGTTGTGCGTCCCCCTGGAGTTCCCGTGACGATCACTTCCCCGCACCTCGGCAGCCCCGCCGTCTGGACCGACGCCAAGCTGCTGTACGCCCTGGAGGAAGTGGTCGAGACGGAACTCAACCGGCATCTGAAGGTCGCCAAGGACTGGATGCCCCACGAGTACGTGCCCTGGTCGGACGCCCGTAACTTCCCCGGCCTGTTCGAGGACGGCGAGGCCTGGGACAAGGAGCAGTCCAAGGTCACCGAGATCGGCCGGATCGCGCTGGTGGTGAATCTGCTCACCGAGGACAACCTGCCCAGCTACCACCACGAGATCGCCTCGCTGTTCGGCCGTGACGGCGCCTGGGGCACCTGGGTGCACCGCTGGACCGCCGAGGAGGGCCGGCACGGCATCGTGATGCGCGACTATCTGCTCGCCTCGCGCGCGGTCGACCCGGACAAGCTGGAAGCGTTCCGCATGGCCCACATGAGCGAGGGCTTCGAGTCGGACAACCGGCACTCGATGCTGCACTCGGTCGCCTACGTCGCCTTCCAGGAGCTCGCGACCCGTATCTCGCACCGCAACACCGGCCACCAGTCCGGCGACCCGGTCTGCGACCGCATGCTGTCGCGGATCGCCACCGACGAGAACCTGCACATGGTCTTCTACCGCAATCTCCTGAAGGCCGCCTTCGAACTGGCTCCCGACCTGACCATGCAGGCGGTCCGGGACGTCGTGGTGAACTTCCGGATGCCCGGCCACGGCATGCCCGGTTTCGAGCGGTTCGCCGCGCAGATGGCGATCGGCGAGGTCTACAACCTGCGCATCCACCACGACGACGTGCTCCAGCCGGTCCTGCGCTTCCTGAAGATCATGGAGATCGACGGCCTCGGCCCCGAGGGCCGGCAGGCCCAGGACGAACTCGGGCTGTTCCTGGGCGGGCTGGACGCGGAGGCCCTGAAGTTCGACGAGAAGCTGGCGGCACGCAAGGCGCGCATGGCGGCGCGCGCCGCAGGCTGACGGAGCACCTGACGGAAGGCCCGGCACCGGGCCGGGAAGCGGCCGGTACGCACGCGCGTACCGGCCGCTTCAGTGTGTCCTCCGCCTGAGTTCGAGGCGTTCCTTCTCCGACAGGCCGCCCCAGACGCCGAAGCGTTCGTCGTTCTGCAGGGCGTACTCGAGGCAGGCCGGGCGTATCTCGCACATGCCGCAGATGCGCTTCGCCTCACGCACCGAGCTGCCCGGCTCCGGAAAGAAGAAGTCCGCCCCCGTCTGTGCGCACAGCGCCTGAGCCTGGGCCTGCCAGGCGAAGTCGGCCGGGGTGATGGTGTCGATGTGCATGGACGAGATCGTGCCGGGGGCCGAAAAACGTTCGATCAACGCGCCATCAACGCCGCCCGGCGGGGCCCCCGGCCACCCTGATGGTGGCGCCCCGACCCACCGCCGCGCACGGCGGCGCGCGGAAGCCGGCGGAAAGAGGACTCCGGCAGCGATTGTCAGTGGGCGGTGCAAGACTCGGCAGTGCAGACAACGGGACCCTTCCGAACAGTGCAGACAACGGGACCCTTCCGAGGAGGGCGAAGATGCTCACCACCCGTTTCGTCAACGGCGCTCCCAACTGGCTCGACGTCAGCACCTCCGACATCGACGGCGCCATCTCCTTCTACGGCGGTCTCTTCGGCTGGCGGTTCCGGTCGGCGGGGCCGGACGCCGGCGGATACGGCTTCTTCCAGCTGGACGGGAGGACCGCGGCGGGGGGTGTGCAGACCACGCCCGAGCAGGGACCGCCGTCCTGGACGGTGTACTTCCAGAGCGGGAACGCCGAAGCCACCGCCAAGGCGGCCGAGCAGGCGCACGGCAGTGTGCTGATGCAGCCCATGGACGTGATGGGCGAGGGACACATGGCGATCCTCGCCGACAAGGCGGGCGTGCCCTTCGGCATCTGGCAGCCCGGCCGGACCAAGGGCGTGGACGTGGCGAACGAGGCGGGGGCGCTGTCCTGGGTCGAGCTGTACACCCCGGACATCGCCGCGGCCGCCTGGTTCTACCACGAGACGCTGGGCCTGGAGACGGCGGCGGTGGACTTCCCCGGTGGCACGTACACGACCGTGAACCCCGCCGGGGGCGGTGAGGACTCCATGTTCGGCGGCATCGTCCCGCTCAACGAGGACCCGGCGGAGGACCGCGCCTACTGGCTGCCGTACTTCGAGGTCGCCGACACGGACGCCACGGTCGCCAGGGCACAGGAACTGGGCGGCGAGATCCGCGTCCCCGCCACCGACATCGAGGGCGTGGGCCGCTTCGCCAAACTCGCCGACCCCTACGGCGCCCGTTTCGCGGTGATCAAGAGCGCAGCGCCGCAGTCGTGAGGTGACGAGGACGCCTGGCGGTCATGCCAGCGGGACGGCCGCGCGAGCCTGGGCGACCGCGGCCGCCAGCTGCTGCTGCACCTCCTCGGGCAGCGGCGTGCCCTGAACGGTGCCGACCAGGTCCTGGGCCAGGACGTGCAGCTTGGTGTTGGTGTTCTGCGAGGCCGTGACGAGCACGGTCCACGCCACCTCGGGGCTCAGACTGAAGGAGGCCATCAGGATGCCGCGGGCCAGATCTATGGCAGGCCGGGTCTGCATCGCCCGTCGCAGCTCGGCGACCTCCTTGCGCAGCTCCTGATCGACCGCCTCCGGCGCCTTCAGTCCGTCACCGGCGGCTTCCGGCTCGGTGCTCCCGGCATCGTCGGAGTCGGGGCGCGCGAACAGCTCCTGGGCGCCGGTCAGCTCCAGCAGCCGGTCGACCGAGGGGCCGCTGGCGCTGATGGTGACCGTCTTGCCCTCGTCGAGAGCCTTCCGCCGCAGACCGAGCAGCAGGTTGAGGCCGGAGCAGTCGCAGAAACCGATGGCGCTCAGGTCCAGGTCGATGCCGCTCGCCGAGCCGTCCAGCGCCTCCGTCAGGCCGCGTTCGAGCTGTCGGCCGCCGTGGTCGAGCTCACCGCACAACCGGACGTTCATGCGATCGCCGTCCGGCACCACGTCGATCGTCACCGAGCATGTCTGCGCGGACTGCGCAGGCTCCGGCATGGCCTTCTCTCCCTCGAGTGCTCGTCCGTCTCCGCTCCCAAGGTTCCCCTCTTCCCCCGCATGCGTCAAGAAATACATGAAATCCTGTACGTGCTTTTGAATGCGCGAATGATGAGTCGCTACAGTGGGGGCATGGATGGAGTGCCCGAGCCACACACCGGATGGACGTTCGTCACGAATCACGCGCGCGTACTGGCAGCCATCGCCGACAACCACAGCACCCGGATCCGCGACATCGCCGCACGCTGCCGCCTCACCGAACGCGCCGTCCAGAAGATCATTTCCGACCTCGAACAGGCCGGCTATCTCTCCCACACCAGGGAGGGCCGGACCAACACCTACCGGATCGATCCCAGCAAGGTCCTGCGCCACCCCGCCGAGGCCGGACTGACCGTGGCAGCACTGCTCTCCCTGCTCGTGCAGGACGAGGCGGACCGCTCCACCAGCTCGCCCAGCAGCACACGGCCCCACGCCACGGCCTGACGGCACCACGGGCCCGGCCGGGCTGCCCGCGCACGGCGGAGACGCATTCGGCTCAGGCCGAGGCCCGTCGCACGAGTGTCGTCGGGAGGACCACGCTGGACGGTGCGCCTACGACGCCCTGGCCGGCGGAGCGCGGGCCGAGGCGGCGCGGTCTGCTCGGCGACCGGCAGCATCTCGTCGAAGCCGATCACGGCGACGTCCTCGGGCACCCGCCGCCCGCGCTCGCGCAGCACGCGCAGCGCACCCGCCGCGGTGAGGTCGTCGGCGGCGAACACGGCGTCCAGGTCGGGGCGGCGCTCGAGGAGTTCACGCATCGCCCGCTCACCGCCGGCCGGGGTGAAGTCGCTCTAGACGATGAGCCGGGGATCGGCGTCAGTGTGGGTCGCGGCGCCATGTCGGCCGCATCCTGCTCCTGCTCCTGCTCGGCGGTTGCCGTGCCGGCCAGGTCTTCTCCCCACCGCGCCCGTCAAGGGGCTGTAGGCGGCTGCTTCTTCGCCCGGCTCGGCTGTACCCGCTTGGGCTCCCCCGGCATCTTGGGGTACTCGGGCGGGTACGGCAGATCCCCCAGCCCGTGGTCGTGCTCGTCGCGGCGGGCGAGTTCGAGCAGGGCCTCCAGCGAGAAGCGCCGGTCGTCCATGTCCGCGTGCACATCGCCGAGTTCGGCGAAGCGTGCGGGCATGGTCGCGATGTCGAAGTCCCGCGGGTGCGCGACGCCCACCTCGTCCCACCTCAGGGGAGCCGAGACGGGGGCGTGCGGGCGGGGTCGTACGGAATAGGCGGAGGCGATGGTGCGGTCGCGGGCGGTCTGGTTGTAGTCGATGAAGATCTTCTCGCCCCGCTCCTCCTTCCACCACTTGATCGTCACGTGGTCCGGCATCCGGCGTTCCATCTCCCGGCCCACGGCGATGGCGGCGCGGCGTACCTGGGTGAAGGTCCAGCGCGGCTCGATCGGCACGAAGACATGCAGTCCGCGGCCGCCGGAGGTCTTGGGGAAGCCCCGCAGGCCGCCGAACTCGTCGAGGACGGCGCGCAGTTCGTGGGCGGCGCGGACGGCGTCGTCGTAGTCGGTGCCGGGCTGCGGGTCGAGGTCGATGCGGAGTTCGTCGGGGCGGTCGACGTCGTCGCGGCGCACCGGCCAGGGGTGAAAGGTGAGCGTGCCGTACTGGGCGGCCCACAGGACGGCGGCCTCCTCGGTGGGACACATCTCGTCGGCACTGCGGCCGCTGGGGAAGGTGATGTGGGCGGTCGGGATCCAGTCGGGCATGTTCTTGGGCGCCCGCTTCTGGAAGAAGTTCTCGCCGGTCACCCCCTCCGGGTAACGCTCCAGGGTGGTGGGCCGGTCGCGCAGGGCGCGCAGGATGCCGGGGCCGACGGCGATGTAGTACCGGGCGAGGTCCAGCTTGGTGAAACCGCGCTCCGGGAAGAAGATCTTGTCCGGGCTGGACAGGCGGACGGTGCGGCCGCCCGCTTCCAGTTCCACCGCTTCACCCATGCGGCCACGGTAGGCGTACCTCGTAAACCTCGCATACCGGGCGGCAAGCGACGTATGCGAGCAGAATCGGAACCATGGATCTGCCGGTGATGCCGCCCGTGAAGCCGATGCTCGCCAAGTCGGTGGCGAGGATTCCGCCGGACATGCACTACGAGGCGAAGTGGGACGGCTTCCGGGCGATCGTGTTCCGCGACGGGACCGAGGTCGAACTCGGCAGCCGTACCGGCAAGCCGCTGACCAGGTACTTTCCCGAGCTGGTGGCCGCGGTGAAGGAACGGGTGCCCGAGCGGTGCGTGCTGGACGGGGAGATCGTCATCGCCCGGGAGGGACGGCTGGACTTCGACGCGCTCACCGAGCGCATCCACCCGGCGGACTCCCGGGTGCGGATGCTCGCGGAGAAGACCCCGGCCTCCTTCGTGGCCTTCGATCTGCTGGCCCTGGCCGACGAGTCGCTGCTCGACGTGCGGCTGACCGACCGGCGGGCACTGCTGGAGCGGGCGCTGGCCGAGGTCACCGCGCCGGTCCACCTGGCGCCGGCCACCACCGACATCGACGTGGCGCAGAGCTGGTTCGAGCGGTACGAGGGGGCGGGCCTGGACGGAGTCATCGCCAAGCCGCTCACCCTGCGCTACCTCCAGGACGAGCGCGCCATGTACAAGATCAAGCACGAGCGCACGGCGGACGTCGTCGTCGCGGGCTACCGCTTCCACAAGAGCGGCCCGATCGTGGGATCACTGCTCCTCGGCCTCTACGACGACCGGGGCGCCCTGCAGCACGTGGGCGTGTCGGCGGCGTTCCCGATGAAACGGCGCGCGGAGCTGATCGAGGAACTGGAACCCTTGCGGATGGAGGACGCCGCGGGGCACCCCTGGGCGGCCTGGTCCGACGAGACGGCGCACGAGACGGCCCGGCTGCCCGGCGCCCCGAGCCGCTGGTCGGGCAAGAAGGACCTGTCCTGGGTGCCGCTGAGACCGGAGCGGGTGGCCGAGGTGGCGTACGACCACATGGAGAACGGGGCGCGTTTCCGGCACACGGCCCGCTTCCGCCGCTGGCGCCCGGACCGCACCCCGGAGAGCTGCACCTACGCCCAGCTGGAGGAGCCGGTGCGGTACGACCTGGCAGAGGTCTTCGGGGCCGGGGCTTGACCGGCGGTGCCGCGGCTGCCACGGGGGCTCCGCCCCCGGACCCCCGTTCGGCCTGAACGGCCTCGTCCTCAAACTCCCCCACTCTCGGCTCCGCTCGAGCGGGGGGACCCCCACGACGGGCTGAATTGCCCTATGGCGTCATGAGCACCTTGACCGCGCCGTCCTGC
This sequence comes from Streptomyces sp. NPDC002092, assembly GCF_053593775.1. Taxonomy (NCBI): domain Bacteria; kingdom Bacillati; phylum Actinomycetota; class Actinomycetes; order Kitasatosporales; family Streptomycetaceae; genus Streptomyces; species Streptomyces sp. NPDC002092. Next base: position 25,768 of record NZ_JBSFDG010000011.1, on the reverse strand, counting down.
TTGCGCTGGAACATCTCGTACGCGTGCGGGGCGTCGGTGAGCGGCAGCCGGTGGGTGGCGAAGTCGTCGACGCCGAGGGGGTCCTCGTCCGTCAGGTAGGGGATGATCTCGTCGCTCCAGCGGCGCACGTTGGCCTGGCCCATGCGGATCTGGATCTGCTTGTCGAACATGGTGAGCAGCGGCATCGGATCGGCCGTGCCGCCGTAGACGCCGACGAGGGAGAGGGTGCCGCCGCGGCGGACCAGTTCGATGGCGGTGTGCAGGGCGGCGAGCCGGTCGATGCTGAAGCGTTCGGCGAGCGGGCCCGCGATCTTGCGAGGCAGCAGTGCCGAGGCCTGCTGGGCCAGCCGGGCGGCCGCGCTGCCATGGGCTTCGGTGCCGACCGCGTCGATCACGGCGTCGGGGCCGCGCCCGTCGGTCTCGTCGCGGATCGCCTGGACGAGCTCCTTCTCGCTGTCGAACCTCCGCAGGTCGAACGTCTCCACGCCGTGCGCCTTCGCCCGGCGCAGCCGCTCGCCCACCAGGTCCACCCCGAACACCCGTCCGGCGCCGCGCACTTGGGCGACACGGCAGGCCATGTCACCGATCGGCCCGAGACCGAGCACGGCGACGCTGCCGCCCTGCGGGATCCCCGCGTACTCGACCGCCTGCCAGGCGGTGGGCAGCACGTCGGAGAGATAGACGAAACGGTCGTCGGGCGGGCCTTCCGGGACCTTGATCGGTCCGTACTGCGCCTGCGGTACCCGCAGGTACTCCGCCTGGGCGCCCGGCACCGCGCCGTACAGGCGGGTGTAGCCGAAGAGAGCGGCGCCCATGCCCTCGCCGGTCACCTGTGTGGTCTCGCACTGCGTCGGCAGCCCCGTCAGACACATCCAGCAGTTGCCGCACGCGATCTGGAAGGGCACCACCACCCGGTCGCCCACCGCGAGGTCCGGCACCGCGGCCCCCACCTCCTCGACGATGCCCATCGGTTCGTGTCCCAGGATGTCGCCCGGTGTCATGAACGGCGTGAGCACCTCGTACAGATGCAGATCGGAGCCGCACAGCCCCGTCGAGGTGATGCGGATGACGGCGTCGGTCGGCTCCTGGATGCCCGGATCGGGCACCTCCTCCACCCGTACGTCCCGCTTCCCCTGCCAGGTCACAGCCTTCATCGCGTGGCGCTCCCTCCATCGCATGGTGTGTCTGCTCCTGCGGTGCCGCCCGGGTACCCGCCCCGCCGCTTCCCGAAGCGGGATCGGGAGCACGGCCGGAAACGGGGTGCGGCGCGGGTCAGGGCCAATGGGCGTATCGAACGCGCGCAATCAGAACCGAGCGGGTATGGGCATCAATGAACGTATAAGCGCACAATCATTGACACGGGATGTGGTGGCCACGGTGAGCACGGGACGGTGGGCGCGTCCGCGACGCGCCTCGATGACAGTGGCGCTGCTGGCCGCTACGGCGACGGCGGCACTGGCGGCGGGCTGCACGGATCAGCACGGCCCGGCGCAGGACGGACGCGGCCGGACGCACACCCCCAGGCAGCCGAAGGAGACCGCCGCCGGCGCCCCCGTACTCGCCGTGAAGATCGACAACACGCCTGAGGCCCGCCCCCAGACGGGGCTCGACTCGGCGGACGTCGTGTACGCGGAACAGGTCGAGGGCGGGCTGAGCCGTCTGATGGCGGTGTACGCGAGCACGCTGCCGAAGGTCGTCGGGCCGGTGCGCAGCGCCCGGGAGTCGGATCTGGAGCTGCTGCGCCAGTTCCACCGTCCGACGCTCGCCTTCTCCGGGGCGCAGCACAAGCTGCTGCCGCTGATCAACAGCGCACCCCTGCAGGCGGAGCCGCCCGAAAAGGCGTCCGGGGCCTACTTCCGCGGCACCGACAGACCCGCACCTCACAACCTCTACCTGCACCCTGCGCGCCTGATGTCGTCGCCACCGGGCGCGAAGGCACTGACCACCGGTTTCCGCTACGGCGCCGCACCGGCAGGCGGCAGACCGGAGAACACCCGCACCATCCGCTTCCCGGCCGCCGGCTTCACCTTCACCTGGTCCGCGGGCCTGCACGGCTATCTGGTCGCGATGGACGGCAGACCCACCACGACGACCGACGGCAAGCGGGTGGCCCCGGCGACGGTCGTCGTGCAGTACGTGAAGGTGCGCCAGTCCGCCTTCCACGACCGCCTCGGCAACAACACGCCGTACACCGAGACGGTCGGCTCCGGAAAGGCGCAGGTCCTGCGCGACGGACGGGTCTACGACGTCAACTGGCAGCGCGGGAAAGCCACCGACGGCACACAGTTCACGACGAAGGACGGCAGGCCGGTCGGCTTCGCGAAGGGCCAGGTATGGGTGGTACTGACGAAGGCACCGCGCTAGGTCCGGCGCGCTCAGCCCTGTGCCATGAGGGGTTCCGCCGGGTTGCGGAGCCCCTCGGCCGCATCGGCGACCCGCCGGATGAGGTCGAAGAACACCGACTGTTCCTCGGCGGAGAGCGGGGCCAGGAAGACCTGGTTCATCCGGGCCGTGCGCACCGTCAGCTTGCGGTGGGTGCGCACACCGTCCTCGGTCAGGCGCAGCAGGAAACGGCGGCCGTCCTGCGGATCACGCACCTTGTGGAGCAGCCCACGGCGCCCGAGCCGGCTGATCACCTCGGCGATCGTCGACCGGTCGAGGCCCACCCGCTCCCCCACCGTGCGCTGGTCCAGGCCCGGCTCGGCGACGAGCGCGTTGAGGACCGCGAACTGCGGCGAGGTGATCTCCTCCGAGACCATCGTGTTCCACAACAGGTAGTGGGCCTGCTGCAGTCGCCGGGCCAGGTGCCCGGGGTGGGTGGTGAGGTCCACCGCGGCCATGTGCGCTCCCGAGGTCGAATTCGTTGGTGCACTGAACGATACCCGTCGTCCGGTCGACTGTCTGTAGAGCTGTACGCGGCTACTGACCTTGCTGTTCCTGGGGGTCTTGACGTCCGGCGGCTCCGGTGGCAGCGTGAAGGAAACTTCACCGAAATACTCAGTGCCCTGATTAATTCGTGACCGGGCGCTCGGACGGGATGGGGCTTCACGGATGGACAAGGTGGTCGCCACGGCCGCTGAGGCGGTGGCGGATGTGCCGGAGGGTGCATCGCTCGCGGTGGGCGGGTTCGGGCTGAGCGGTGTGCCGAACGTGCTGATCGGGGCGTTGTACGAGCGGGGCGTGTCCGGGCTGAGCGTAGTCTCCAACAACTGCGGGGCGATGGAGACGGGCCTCGCGGTGCTGCTCGCGGCCGGGCGGATCGCGCGGGTGACCGGCTCCTACATCGGGGCGAACAAGGAGTTCGCGCGGCAGTACCTGGCCGGGGAGCTGGAGGTGGAGCTGATCCCGCAGGGCACGCTGGCGGAGCGGCTGCGCGCGGGCGGGGCCGGGATCCCGGCCTTCTACACCCCGGCCGGGGTGGGTACACAGGTCGCCGACGGCGGGCTGCCCTGGCGCTACGACGGCCAGGGCGGGGTCGCACTGGCCTCGCCGCCGAAGGAGGTGCGGGAGTTCGACGGCACCGAGTACGTGCTGGAGCGGGGCATCCGCACCGACTTCGCGCTGGTGCGGGCGGCGAAGGGCGACCGGCACGGGAACCTGGTGTTCAACAAGTCCACCCGCAACTTCAACCCCCTCGCCGCGATGGCCGGGCGGGTGACGATCGCCGAGGTGGAGGAGCTGGTGGAGCCGGGGCAGATCGATCCGGACGCGGTGCATCTGCCGGGGATCTTCGTGCAGCGGGTGGTCGCCCTGACGCAGGAGCAGGCAGGCGACAAGAAGATCGAGCAGCGGACGGTGAGCAGCTGATGGCCTGGACACGCGAGCAGATGGCCGCGCGGGCCGCGCGCGAGCTGGAGGACGGGCAGTACGTCAATCTCGGCATCGGGCTGCCGACGCTGATCCCGAACCACCTCCCGGCGGGAGTGGAGGTGGTGCTGGAGTCGGAGAACGGGATCCTCGGCACCGGCCCCTACCCCACCGAGGACGCCGTCGACCCGGATCTGATCAACGCCGGCAAGGAGACCGTGACCGTCCTGCCGGGGGCGTCCTTCTTCGATTCGGCACTGTCGTTCTCGATGATCCGGGGCGGGCACATCGATGTCGCGGTGCTGGGCGCGATGCAGGTCTCCGCGCGTGGTGACCTGGCGAACTGGGCCGTCCCCGGGAAGCTGATCACCGGGATCGGCGGGGCGATGGACCTGGTGCACGGCGCGCGCACGGTGATCGTGGTGATGACGCACACCGCCAAGGACGGCTCGGCGAAGATCCTGGAGGAGTGCGCGCTGCCGCTCACAGGCAAGGCGTGTGTGAACCGGGTCATCACCGATCTCGGCGTGATCGACGTGACGACGGACGGGCTCGTGTTGACCGAGGTGGCCCCCGGTGTGAGCGTCGACGACGTCATCACCCGGACCGGCGCCAAGCTGACCGTTGCGGAGGACCTGCTGTGAACCCGGTTTACATCGTCGATGCGGTGCGCACCCCGATCGGCCGCTACAACGGCGGCCTCGCCTCCGTCCGCCCGGACGACCTCGCCGCCCACACGATCCGTGAACTCCTCGCCCGGACACCGCAGTTGGAGCCTTCCCGCATCGAGGACGTGTACTTCGGCAACGCGAACGGGGCGGGCGAGGAGAACCGCAACGTCGCCCGCATGGCCTCCCTGCTGGCCGGGCTGCCGACCTCCGTGCCCGGGGTGACCGTCAACCGGCTGTGCGCCTCCGGTCTGGAGGCGGTCATCCAGGCGGCCCGCGCCATCGCGGTCGGCGACGCCCACATCGCCGTGGCCGGCGGCGTGGAGTCGATGACCCGCGCCCCGTACGTGCTGCCCAAGAACGACAAGCCGTTCCCGGCCGCCCACACCGAGCTGTACTCCACCACGCTGGGCTGGCGCATGGTCAACCCGCGGATGGACCCGCAGTGGACCATCCCGCTCGGCGAGTCCGCCGAACTGATCGCCGACAAGCACAAGATCAGCCGGGAGCAGCAGGACGAGTTCGCGCTCGCCTCTCACCAGAAGGCGGCCGCTGCCCAGCAACAGGGCCTGTTCGACGCCGAGTTGGCGCCCGTCTCCATCCCGCAGCGCAAGGGCGACCCGGTCGCCTTCGCTGCCGACGAGTGCGTCCGGCCGGACGCCTCCCTCGCCGCGATGGCCAAGCTGAAGCCGTCCTTCCGTAAGGACGGCGGCACCGTCACCGCGGGCAACGCCTCGCCCCTGAACGACGGCGCCGCCGCCCTGCTGCTGGTCGACGAGGAGGGCCTGGAAGCGGTCGGCCGCGAGCCGCTGGCCCGTGTCTCGGCGACCGGCGTCAACGCCGTCGACCCGCACTACTTCGGCCTCGCCCCGGTCGAGGCCGTCAACCGGGCCCTGGCCAAGTCGGGCAGGACCTTCGCCGACCTGTCCGTGCTGGAGCTGAACGAGGCCTTCGCCGCCCAGGTGCTGGGCTGCGTCGCCGAATGGCCCGAGTTCGACCCCGCGATCCTCAACCCGCAGGGCGGCGCCATCGCCCTCGGCCACCCGCTCGGTGCCTCCGGCGCCCGGCTCGCCGGGACCGTCGCGCACCAGCTCGCCCGCCGCGGCTCCGGCACCGGCGTCGCCACCCTCTGCATCGGCGTCGGCCAGGGCCTCGCCCTCGTCCTCGAACGTTAAGAACACCCAGGCGTCAAGAACACCCAGGAAGCCCCAGGGACCCCCATGACTCTCACCCAGCACGACATCGACCAGGAGATCGCGGCCGAGCACGCCGCGTACGAGAAGCGGCTCGCCGACGGGGCGCCCGTGGAGCACCAGCCGCGACGCGACTACGCCCCGTACCGCTCGTCCGTCCTGCGGCACCCCAAGCAGCCGCCCATCACCATCGACGTGACGAAGGACCCGGAGCTGGTGGAGCTCTCCTCCCCCGCCTTCGGCGAGCGCGACATCACCGAGATCGACAACGACCTCACCCGGCAGCACACCGGCGAGCCGATCGGTGAGCGCATCACCGTCTCCGGACGCCTGCTCGACCGCGGCGGACGTCCGATCCGCGGTCAGCTCATCGAGATCTGGCAGGCCAACTCGGCCGGCCGCTACGCCCACCAGCGCGAGCAGCACGACGCCCCGCTGGACCCGAACTTCACCGGCGTCGGCCGCACGCTGACCGACGACGACGGGCACTACCACTTCACCACCGTGCAGCCGGGCCCCTACCCGTGGCGTCAGCACCTCAACGCATGGCGGCCCGCGCACATCCACTTCTCGCTCTTCGGCACGGCGTTCACCCAGCGGCTCGTGACGCAGATGTACTTCCCGAGCGACCCGCTGTTCCCCTACGACCCGATCATCCAGTCGGTGACCGACGACGCGGCCCGGCAGCGGCTGGTCGCCACGTACGACCACAACCTGTCCGTGCCGGAGTTCTCGATGGGCTACCACTGGGACATCGTGCTCGACGGGCCGCACGCCACCTGGATCGAAGAAGGGCGCTGAGCTGCCATGACGAAGATCGACACGAGCCGTGCGGAGACCGTGCTCCCGACCCCGTCGCACACGGTCGGCCCCTTCTACGGCCATGCCCTGCCCTTCCCGGGCGGCGGCGACATCGCCCCGGTCGGCCACCCGGACACGATCACCGTCCAGGGGTACATCTACGACGGAGCGGGCAACCCGCTGCCGGACGCCTTCGTGGAGCTGTGGGGCGCCGACCCCGAGGGCAACATCCCGCAGGTCGACGGTTCGATCCGGCGCGACCCGGCGAGCGGTGGCTATCTGGGCCGCAACGGCGTGGAGTTCACCGGCTGGGGACGCATCCAGACGGACGCCAACGGCCACTGGTACGCGCGGACGCTGCGGCCCGGCGCGCGCGGGCGGAGCGCGCCGTACCTCAGCGTGTGCGTGTTCGCGCGCGGGCTGCTGGTGCACCTGTTCACCCGGATCTATCTGCCCGGTGACGAGACGGTGCTCGCCGCGGACCCGGTGCTGTCGCAGGTACCGGAGGCGCGACGCGGCACGCTGATCGCGACGGACGACGGCAAGGGCACCTACCGTTTCGACATCCGCCTTCAGGGCGAAGGCGAGACGGTCTTCCTGGAGTTCCAGTGACTTCCCCCGGCTTCGACGACACCGGCCTGCTCGCCCCCGGGTGGGCAGGTTCCCCCGCCGCCTGCGCGAGCGGGGACACGGCCTTTCTGCAGGCCCTGCTCGACGCCGAGGCCGCCCTGACCCGGGCCCAGTCCGCCCTTGACCTCGCACCGTCCGAGGCGGCGGCCGCGGTGACCGAGGCGGCCGTCGCCGCCCGTTTCGACGTACGCTCCCTCGCCGAACGCGCCCGCGCCGGCGGCAACCCGGTCATCCCCCTGGTCACCGATCTGACGAAGGCGGTGGGCGAGGAGTACGGCCCCTATGTCCACCGCGGCGCGACCAGCCAGGACATCATGGACACGGCGACGATGCTGGTCGCCGTGCGCACCCTGGACCTGGTCCTCGCCGACCTCGGCCGCACCGAACGGGCGCTGGCCCGGCTGGCCGCTGACCACCGTGACACCGCGATGCCGGGACGGACGCTCACCCAGCACGCCGTACCGACGACGTTCGGGCTGAAGGCGGCCGGCTGGCGCTCGCTCACCCTCGACGCACGGGACCGCATCAAGGCCGTACGGAACTCGCTGCCCGCCCAACTCGGCGGTGCGGCAGGGACATTGGCGGCCTTTGCCGTCTACGGCGCCCAGGACACGCGGGCCCTGACGGCGGCCTACGCCCGCGAACTCGGGCTCCGCGAACCGCTGCTGCCCTGGCACACCCTGCGCACGCCGATCGCCGACCTCGCCGGCTGCCTGGCCTTCGCGGCCGGGGCACTGGGCAAGTTCGCCGCGGACGTACTGACTCTCGGCCGTACCGAGGTCGCCGAGGTCGCGGAGGGCAGTGGCGGCGGCTCGTCGGCCATGCCGCACAAGGCGAACCCCGTACGGTCCACGCTGATCGCGGCCGCGGCCCGGCGGGCTCCGCAGCTCGCGGCCACCCTGTACGGATCGCTGACCGCCGAGGACGAGCGTCCGGCCGGGGCCTGGCACGCCGAGTGGGAGCCGCTCCGGGATATGCTGCGGCTGGTCGGCGGTGCCGCCCGGGACGCCGCCGAACTGGCCGAAGGCCTGCGCGTGCACACGGACGCCATGCGTGAACACCTGGACCTCACCCACGGGTTGATCGTCTCGGAGCGGCTGTCCGCGGAGCTGGCCCCCGTGCTCGGCCGCGCCCGCGCCAAGGCCCTGCTCACGGACCTGGCCAAGCGCACCTGCAGCGAGGGCCGGTCGCTGGGCGAACTGCTCGCCGAAGAGCCGCAGTTGAAGGACATCGACGTCGCCGAGCTCACCGATCCCGCCCGCTACACCGGCTCCGCAGGAGCCCTCACCGACCGTGCCCTGGAGCAACGTTGACCGAGAAACTCCTCAACCACCGTGCCGAGGGGCCCACGTCCGCTCCCCCGCTGCTGCTCGGGCCCTCGCTCGGAACGTCGTCCGCGCTGTGGGACAAGGTGGCACCCGAGCTGTCCATCACCCACCGCGTGATCCGCTGGGACCTGCCGGGGCACGGCGGGTCGGAGCCCGCTCTGATCGGTCCCGGCGCGACCGTCGGCGACCTCGCCGGTCTGGTGCTCGCGCTCGCCGACTCGCTGGGCATCGAACGGTTCGCCTATGCGGGGGTGTCGCTCGGCGGTGCCGTCGGACTGCATCTCGGCCTGCACCACCCCGAGCGACTGTCCTCCCTGGCCGTGATCTGCTCCTCGGCGGACTTCGACGGCGCCAAGCCGTGGCAGGAGCGGGCCGAGCTGGTGCGGCGCGAGGGGCTGGGCTCGCTGGTGGCCAGTGCCGACGCGCGCTGGTTCACGCCCGGCTTCACCGTGCCGGAACTCGTGCGGGACCAGGCGCAGGCCGACCCCGAGGCGTACGCCGCCTGCTGTGACGCGCTGGCCGCCTTCGATCTGCGCGAACGCCTCCCGGAGATCTCCGTGCGCACGCTGCTGATCGCCGGGCGCGAGGACAAGGCGACTCCGCCACCGCATCTGCGGGAGATCGCGGACGCCGTGCCCGGCGCCACGCTGGTGGAACTTCCGCACTGCGCCCATCTGGCGCCCGCCCAGTGCCCGGAAGCCGTGCTGACCGCCCTCCGGACCCATCTCGGCCAAGGCGCCAAGCGCGGCATGGAGGTACGGCGGGAGGTGCTCGGCGATGCGCACGTGGACCGGGCGCAGGCCCGGCAGACGCCCTTCACCGCCCGCTTCCAGGACTTCATCTCGCGCTACGCCTGGGGCGAGATCTGGACCGACCCGACGCTCAGCCGCCGCGAACGCAGCATGATCACACTGACGGCGCTGGTGGCACACGGGCACTACGACGAGCTGGCCATGCACGTGCGGGCGGCCCGGCGCAACGGGCTCACCCCCGAGGAGATCGGCGCGGTACTGCTGCAGACGGCCGTGTACTGCGGGGTCCCGGCGGCGAACTCGGCGTTCGCGGCGGCCCAGCGGGTGCTGGCCGAGGAGGACAGCCTCTGAGGGTGACCGATCCATGAGGGTGACCCTGCTGGTGATACCTCCAGCAGTCTCTCGCACATGCCTGCACCGCGTGCCTAGGGTGGAGGCATGTCCACCATCCTGATCACGGGCGCCACCTCCGGGCTCGGCCGCTACGTCGCCTTCGAGCTGGTCCGCTCGGGGCACGTCGTGCTCGCGCACGGCCGCGATCCGGGCCGTACGGAGCGGCTGGTCGAGGAGTTGCGCACCGAGGGCGACGCGGAAGGCTTCGTCGCCGACCTCGCCTCGCTGACCCAGGTGCGCGAGCTGGGCGCCCACGTCGCCGGCGCCCACCCCGACCTCGACGTCCTGATCAACAACGCCGGCGTGGGAGCGGGCGCGCCCGGCGCGGGGCGTGAACTGAGCGCCGACGGCCATGAACTGCGCCTCGCCGTGAACTACTTGGCACCGGTCGTACTGACCCGCGCCCTGCTCCCGGTACTGCGCGCGAACACACCCGCCCGGATCGTCAACGTCGGCTCGGTCGGGCAGGACCCCCTCGACTTCGACGACATCGAATTCAGACGCCAGTACGACGGCTTCGCCGCCTATCGCCGCGCCAAGTTCGCCTTCGCGGCCCACACCTTCGCCCTGGCCGAGGAGCTGGCGAACACCGGCGTCTCGGTCAACGTCCTCCACCCGGCCACCTTCATGGACACAGCCATGGTCCGCGAGGGCGGAGTCACCCCCTGGAACACGGTCGCGGACGGTGCTCCCGGCGTACTGGCCCTGGCGACCCAGGACCTTGGCACAGGTGGCTACTTCGACGGCACAACCCCGTCGAGGGCGCATGAGGCAACGTACGACCCAGAGGTACAGAAGCGTCTGTCTACGGTCACAGACCAACTGCTGGCGCTGTAAGCCCCCATGGGCGCAGGGCCGCCACGCAGCCTTGCGCCCCGGGCTCTTCAGCGCACCCCGAGCCCACTGTCCAGCGCTTCCCGCGCCTGCGCCACCAGCCCGTCCGCCCCACACGAACGAGCCAGCGCCAACCCCCGGTTCAGCTCAGTGACGGACCTCGCGGCGATCCCGTACTCAACCCGCGCGGCCGCGTGTTCGTACTGGCAAGGCGAAGCCTCCAGGTAGGCCACGGCCTGCGCGGCCAGGCGAACCGCCCGCTGCCCGGTCTCCAGCGCGGCAGCACACCTGAGCGCCTCACCGATGGCGGTGTCCGTACCGAAGCGCTCGGCCCGCCGCCGGGCGTCCGTGGCCAGTTGCGCGGCCCGGGCCGGGTCCTTCTTGGCGAGGGCCCGGGCGAGGTCGAACGCCCAGGGGATGACCAGAGGGTTGTGGTGGCCGCGTGCAGCCGCGGCCTTCTCGGCCTCCTCCAGTTCGTTGATGCCGTCCTGGGTGCGGCCGACGGCGAGCAGCAGCCGACCGCGCACGGAGCGCGGGTCCAGCATCACCATGGGGGACGGGTAGGGCGGCGCGAAACCGCACTGGTCGGCGATCGCCCAGGCCTCGTCGACATGGCCGCGGGCGAGCAGGACGTCGATGAGGTTGCTGGTGGCGCACCAGTACAGGGGCAGTCCGCGGCCGACGCGCTCGGCGAGGCGCAACGCCTCGCGCAGGGACGCCTCCGCCTCCCTGAGCCGGCCGCGCCTGCGGTGTCCGAGGCCGATGTGGCCATGGGCGAGGGAGAGGTGACCGCCGCTCCAGCCGGCCGACTCGTACGTGCGAACCGCCTCGTTGTAGAAGCTCTCGGCGCGGTCGAGGCGGTCGGTGTAGGCGTAGGAGTTGGCGAGCATCACCAGCAGTTCGATGCCCCACTCGGTGTCGGTCCAGCCGAGTCCCGGTGCGAGGCGGCCGTTGACGAGGGCGCGGTCGCACACCTCGACCACCTCCTCGGCGTTCTCGCCCTGGATCAGGGCGTCGAAGCCGCGCAGCATCAGCAGGACGCGCTCGGAGTTGTTGCTGCCGGTGCAGGTGCGGGCGAGGTCGGCAAGCCGCTCGGAGCGTCCCGGCGTGTTCGACTCGCCGGAGTAGATGCCCTCCCACATGTACTGCACGGCCTGCAGACGCATCTTCGCAGGCCCCTCCGGATGCCGGGCCGCCTCCGCCTCGACCGTGCGGACGGCCTCCTCCATCTGGTCGTTGTGGAGGAAGGCCTGGGAGAGGCGGAAGACGGCGTCGACGCGCTCGTCGCCGTCGAGGCCGGGCATGCCGAGCGCGGACTGCAGATGGTCGATGGTGGTGGCGGGGGCGGTGAGGAGGGTGGCGCAGCCGAGTTCGTAGAGCACGCGCGCGTGGACCTCGGGAAGGGGCGGTTCCAGCAGGGCGCGCTCCAGGCAGCGGCGGGCCGCGTCGGGGGCGCCGACGGCGAGGTGTTCGCGGGCCGCCTCGCGCAGCTGCTCGACGAGTTCCTCGTCGTCGTCCGGGTGGACCTGGAGGAGGTGCCGGGAGGCCATGGCGGCGCCGCGTCCGGACTCGGTGACGACCTGGGCGGCGATGCCGTGCATGGCGGTGCGCAGGGCGTCCGGGATGGAGTTGTAGACGGCGGTGGCGATCAGCGGGTGCACGAACTCCAGGTCGCCGTCGTCGGCCTGGGCGCTCGCCGGGTCGGGTTCGGTGAGGATGCGGGCGTCCTGGAGCAGTTCGGCACAGCGCAGTGCCTCGTCGTGGTCCATGGTGGCGAGCTCGGCGATCAGGCCGACGGAGATGCCGGTGCCGAGGATGGCGGCCGCCCAGGCGAAGCGGGTGGCGTCGATGCCGAGTTCCTCGAGGCGGGCGACGAGGCCGCCGCCGCGGGCCGAGCGGTTGAGGGCGCGCAGTTCGCCGGCCGCGCTCTCGGTCGGCTCCAGTTCGCTGTCCTGGACCTTGGCGAGGAGTTCCACGGTCTCGTACGGGTTGCCGCCGGTGACGGCCCAGACCTCGCGGCAGAACGGGGCGTCGGCGTGCGCGCCGAGGGTGGCGCGGGTGAGGCCGGCGGTGGCGTCCGGGGTGAGGGCGTTCAGGTCGGCGTCGGGGCGGCCCGAGGCGGCGGCGATCGCATCGAGGTGGCGGGCGCTCTCGCCGCTGACCTCGCCGGGCCGGCGGGCCACCACCACGAGGACGGACAGGTCGTCGAGGCGTTCGGCGAACGCGGCGAGCCAGCGCAGCGTCTCCTGGTCGGCCCAGTGTGCGTCGTCGATCAGCAGGACCAGCGGCCAGTCGCGGCGGGCCAGCCGGCGCACCCCGGCGACCAGGCCGTCGCAGACGCCCTGCGGGTCGGCCTGGCGTTCGCCGGGTTCCGTGATGCCGAGGGCGGGGCCCGCGATGTCGTACCAGTCGCCGAGGTATTCGCGGGCTTCTTCCGGCATGAGGGACACCAGTGCGGGCTGCAGCAACTGGCGCACCACGTTGAAGGGAACGGATCTGAGGGTCTCGCCGCCGCGGGTCGACCACACCGTGCAGTTGCGCTGCTCCGCGATGCGGCGGATCTCGGCCAGCAGGGCGGTCTTGCCGAGGCCCGCCTCGCCCCGGACCATCAGCAGGCTGCCCGAGGACGAGCGGTCGGCGCACAGCGTGTCGATCGCCTGCTTGACGGCGGTGATCTCCTCGTCGCGCTCCCACAGGGAGGCCGAGGCGGCCTCCCTGGGCCGGACCTCCGTCATCCCGCTACCTCCCCAAGTCGCCCGAACGACGTACAGACATCGAGCGTAGCCGTCGGATTGCAGAAGTGGAGGGGGGTCCGGGTAGCTGTTGCCGTGATGGGTGACAGCGGGTGCGGGCAGGCGACGCATGAAGCCTGTCATCTGCCTGTCTGAAGGTAACCGGCAGTCAAAAGGCGCTGAGATGACGCTGTTTTCCGGACAACGCCGGGCCGTGCGGGAGTCGTCCGCGGTACGAGCCCTGGCGGCCGGGTCGGTGGGCAATCGCGGCGCGGTTCTTCACCGCGCCGGCGTTCTTCTTCCGGCCCGTCGGGGCTGCCCTGTTCGGGCGGCTGGGTGACCGGATCGGGCGGCGTCCCGTGCTGATCCTGGTGATCGTGCTGATGACGGTCGCGACGACCTGATCGGTGCGCTGCCGACGTATGCGGCCGTCGGGGAGCTCGCTCCGTGGCCGCTCACGCTTCTGAGGGTGCTTCAGGGGTTGCCGGCCGGTGGTGAGTTCGGTGGGGCGGTGGCGGTGTTGACGGAGTTCGCACCGCCGGGGCGGCGTGGGCTGTACGGGTCGTGGCAGTCGTTCACGGTGGCGCTGGGGCTGTTGGGCGGTGCGGGGGTGGCGGCGCTGCCGGCCACCGTGCTCACGGACCGGCAGCTGGGTGACTGGGGCTGGCGGGTGCCGTTCCTGCTGACGCTGCCGCTCGGGCTTGCGGCACTGTGGCTGAGGCTGCGGCTGGCGGAGACGCCCGCGTTCCGGCGGGAGACCGCGGCCGTGCGGCTTCCTCCGCGCGAGGTCGCCGGGGCCGTCGAGCTGGGCGCGGCCAAAAATATGGGCTGGGCGGTGGCTGACGGGCAGCGAGCCCGCGAGCACCGGGGCCCGGCATGCGAGCGTGCTGGCTTCGGTCACACCCGGCCGGGACGGGCTGCGGCTGCCGCCGGGAGCAGAAGCGCCGAAACGGCTGGTGGTGGCCTGAAGCCGGAATCCTCTCATCCCGCTTTCACCGAGGCCTCATACGGTGGGGGCATGACGCAGGTGACTCCTCCCGGGTGGTATCCCGACCCCGGGCAGACAAGTGAGGCTCCCGCCACCGAGCGCTGGTGGGACGGCAAGGCATGGACGGACCGGACCCGCCCCGCGGGGTCGGCCGCCGTATGGGGTCCCCCGGCGCAGACGCCGACGGCCGGGCCTGATCCGGCGAGCCCGGTCCCTCCGGCGGCCCCGGCCTATGCGGCATACCCCGACCACCCGGCATATCCCGGCCACCCACCGGCCGCTCCGCGGCACGGTCTGCGCACCGGCATCGCCGTCGGGGCGGCCGTGGTCGTCCTCGCGTGCATCGGTGTGGGTGTGTACGCGCTGGCCGGCAACGGGGGTTCGGGCGGCAACGTCAACTCACAGCAGGGGCCGGGCGGCGCTCAGGGCGGTCCGGGCGGCGGCAACGGCGGGTCCGGTGGCTCGGGCGGTTCGGGCGGTTCGGGCGGGAACCAGTCGCCCGGCCCCGGCCAGTCCGAGGCTCCGAAGATCAGGAGCGGTTCGGTGTCCGATCCGCTCAGCGGGATCAGCCTGCCCATCCCGGCCGACTGGTACGGCCAGCAGCTCGCGGCGGGCGCTTCGATCACGTCGAACGACTCCTACAAGTGCCCCGGGGACACCTCGCAGACCTGCACCAAGGGCGGCGCGTTCTCGGCGCCGGCCGCGCTCCTGAAGACCGCCGGGAGCACGGCCGAGGAGGTCGCGAAGGCCGACATCGAGGCCAACGCCGAGCAGTCCTACGGCGGCAAGACCTACGGCTCGATCACCTCGCACAAGGTGCTCGACTCCAGGGCGGTCACCGTGGCCGGGCAGAAGGGCTATCTGGTCCGCTGGGAGGCGATCACCAGCAAGGGCTCCGACGGCTATGTCGAATCGCTGGCCTTCCCCTCCCCCGCGAACCCGTCGCAGATCGTCGTGGTCCGCTTCGGCGTGGACGTCGCCGCGAAGCAGTCGGTCATCGACGACATCACCAAGGGCATCAAGGTGTCGACCGGCGGCGGCGACGGCCAGGCGGCGTAAACCGCCCCGGACAGCGACCGGCCGGGTGGGGCGCCCCTCCGCTCAAGAGGAGCCCCACCCGGCCGGTGGTGCGCGCCGCCCCCGTCCCCACGGTGCGGCGCGAGCAGGTCACCGTCCAGTCATCCCACGGACGGCGACCTGATTCTCAGGTCAGGCCCAGCGCAGGCAGCACCGCGGCCTCCACGAAGCGGACCAGGTAGTCGGGGTCGGCGTACTCGCCGTCCACGACGGGGCGGGCGCGCACGACGCCGAACATCTGCGCCGGGATGTACTCCAGCGCCGGATGGCCGGCGGTGATCTCGCCGCGCTCGACCCCGCGCCTCAGCATCTCCTTCAGCGCGGCGATCTCCGGGTCGACGAGCGCCTCCCGCAGCGCCTTGGCGAGGTCGGCGTCCTGGGTGACGGCGTGCCCGAGGGCCTGCAGCAGCTTGGTGTCGTTCTGCGACCAGCGGCCCACGGCCCGCGCGGCCTCGCGCAGGTCGTCGGCGAGCGATCCGGTGTCGATGCCCTCGAAGCGGGCCTTGCGGCGGGAGCGCAGGGCCGCCACGACGAACTGGGGCTTGGTCTTCCACTGCCGGTACAGCGTGGACTTGCTGCAGCGCGTACTGGCGGCGACCCCCTCCATGGTGACGGCTTCGTATCCGCATTCGCGGATCTGCTCCAGGACGGCGTCGAAGAACTCCTGCTCACGCTCGCGCGTGATCTTGGAGCGGCGCGAGGCGGCGACCGTCTGCGGTCCGTCCGCGGCCTGCGACGTCATCTGCTCTTCTCCCTCGCTTCAAGTCCCGCTCTAGTCACTGGCTCTATTCCCTGGAACCAGTGTGTCGTACCTCAATCGATACGTCAGTGTACCGGAACGCTCACGTATCGGTACACTGACGTATCGGAACGCTTTCGTTTCGGCACGCAAGCGTACCGATGACTTCGGGCTCCGGTCCGGGTCTCACCACGTACCAGCACACGCACCACCGTCAGCGAAGGGGCCGGGGGATGAATGCCCGCACCGAGCCTGCAGAAGGAGAGACCGAAGGGACCGGCGCGATGGCGCGGCCTCCGGTCGTCCGTGAGTTCCTGCTCGTCGCAGGGCTCTTCCTCGTCTACAAGCTCGGTCGCCGGCTGGCGACCGGCCACACCGGCGAAGCACTGCGCAACGCGCACCGCGTGTGGGACCTGGAACGGACGCTCCATCTGCCCGGCGAGGGTTCGGTGCAGTCGGTACTGCTGCACGGCGACACCCTGGTGCGCCTCGCGAACACCTACTACGCGACCGTCCACTTCCCGGCCACCGCGGGTTTCCTGATCTGGCTCTACCTGCGGCGCCCCGCGCACTACGTGTGGGCCCGCCGGGTCCTGGCCACCCTCACCTCCGCGGCCCTGGCGCTGCCCTTCCTGTTCCCGCTCGCGCCACCGCGGATGCCGGCCTTCACGGGCCTCGTCGACACGGCGCACGTGTACGGGCCGTCGGTCTACGGCCCGCCGTCCTCGGACCACCTCTCCAACCAGTTCGCGGCGATGCCGTCACTCCACTTCGGCTGGGCCCTGATGGTGGCGATCGGCCTGATCGCGGCGACCCGGTCCCGGTGGCGCTGGCTGTGGCTGCTGCATCCGCTGGTGACGCTGCTGGTCATCGTGGGCACGGCGAACCACTACTGGCTCGACGCCATCGTCGCGACCGCCATGCTCGGCGCCGCGCTCGCTCTGATCCACCGCCCGCACCGAACGGTCACGACGGCCGGGCGCGGCAGCGAGAATCTGCCCGCCCCCGTGGCCGACGACCACGTCCTCGTAGGAGCGGGCCGATGACCGCCACACTCGTCGCCGTCGCCCTGTCGCTGGTCTCCGCCGTCGCCTATGCGGCCGCCGCGGTGGCCCAGGAGCGGCTCGCATCCCGCAGCTCCGGCACCGGCATGCTGCGGCTGCTGGGCACGGGCGCCTGGTGGGCATCGGTCGGGCTCAACGCCGGAGCGGCGCTGCTGCACGTCGTGGCCCTCAAGTACGGTCCGCTCACCGTCGTCCAGCCGCTCGGCGCACTCACGCTGGTCGCCGCGGTGCCGATGGGGGCGCGGGCGGCGGGGCGGCGGGTCAGCCCGACCGAGTGGCGGGGCACCGCGCTGACGCTGGCCGGGCTGGCCGCGCTGCTGGTCACCGCATCCGGTTCGGCGCCCGAGCAGGTGCTGAGCCTGACCGAGGCACTGGCGGTCGCGGGGACCACGGCCGCGCTGATCGGGCTGCTGTCGCGGCCCGGAGCCCGGCCGGGCCTGCGGCACGCCACGGCGTCCGGGTTCGCCTCGGGCGTCGCGTCGGCACTCACCCAGACCGTGACGGTCGCCGCGACCGACCGGTCCGGCTCCGCACTGAGCCTCCAGGTCGTCCTGGTGGCGGTACTGGTGGCCGCCTTCGCGGTCGGCGGACTGCTGCTCTCCCAGACGGCCTACCGGGGCGGACTCGGCGCCCCCCTCGCGATGGTGACGCTCTCCAACCCGGTGGCGGCCTCGGTGATCGGCCTCACCCTGCTCGGCCAGGGCCTGCGCGGCGGCCCGGAGGGCATCCTGCTCGCCCTCGCGGGCGCGGCACTGGCGTCCTGGGGCGTCGTCCTGCTGACCCGGGCGGCACCCGCTCCGGTCACTCCGGATGCTCCGGTGGCCACGGTCGACGCGGAGCACCCCGTGGCCGCGGTCCTGGCACTACGGCCGGAAACGGCAACACCGGAACCGGCGTTGGTGCCCCGGCAGCCTTCCGGTCCGGGACACCTCACACCTCTGTGAGCACCGCTCGGGGGCGTCAGCCGAGGCCGCGCGAGTCCTGCTTGAGCGCCGTGTCCACAGTGAGTGCCGTCGCCACGACAAGACTCAGCAGAGGCTCGGGCAGCCTGTAGTGGATCTGCAGGACATAGTTGT
This sequence comes from Streptomyces sp. NPDC002092, assembly GCF_053593775.1. Taxonomy (NCBI): domain Bacteria; kingdom Bacillati; phylum Actinomycetota; class Actinomycetes; order Kitasatosporales; family Streptomycetaceae; genus Streptomyces; species Streptomyces sp. NPDC002092. The sequence goes on along the minus strand of NZ_JBSFDG010000011.1, from coordinate 7,686 downwards.
CCGCAGTCGTGAACATCGTCTTGGCGAGGCCTTCCCAGGTCTTGGTGATCCGGGCGACCTCGTTGTCCGCGTGGTCGACGATCGCGAAGTTCCAGGCCCGCCAGTTCTCCGCCTTGATCGCGCCGACCTTCTGGCCGTCCACGTTCATCGCGAAGTTGATCTTCCCGATCATGTTCTCCTGGACGATCTCGCCCACCGGCGACCCGTCCGGACGGGACACCAGCACCTTGGACTTGAAGACCTTCGCGGGCCGGGTCAGCACCAACTGCGGCTGACCGTAGGCGTCACGGATCTCCAGCCGGTGGGTCATGAACTGGTCGAGACTGGAGACGAAGCGCGCGACCTTCTTCAGCGTGCTCTGCCCGACCTCCGTCACCGAGCCGATCTGGTTGCCGTTCTGATCCATGACCTTGTACTCGTTGGTCACCTCGATCAGCTTGGCCTTCTGGTTGACCACCAGGACCGGCTCGGTGAACAGGCTGCCGCCGCCGGGGCCGCCGGCGGCGACCCCGGCCTGCTGCTGCACCTGGCGCTGCACACGCGGGTCCGGCCCGGCGGCCTGCTGCGGAACCTGCTGGGCGGCCTGGGCCTGTTGGGCGCCCTGGTCCGGGCTGGTGTGCTGGGTCCACTGGGCGCCGTCCCAGTAACGGAGGGTCTGGGGCGCTCCGTGCGGATCCGGGTACCAGCCTGCAGGAGTGTTCGAATGCGTGGTCACCGGGGCACACTACCCCGGGCCCACCAGCACCTGGCCAGTCCCCGCGATCCGCTGTTCAGCAGCCTTTGCCCGGCAGTTCACCCCGTGATGATCGCCGGGTCGCTCACCCCCGGCCGCCCGTTCTCCACATGTCCGGCGAACCGCCGCAGGAACTTCGCGTCGGCCTCGGAGGTGACGGTGAGGTCGTACCAGCGCCGGCTCGCGGCGAGGTCGACGGTGTGCCTCACCGTGGCTCCGGACCGCACCGTGAAGGTCCGCGGCTTGCAGCCGTATCCACCCGTCAGCTTCAGACGGACCGTGCCGGAGCCCTTGTTGGTGAAGGTCAGCTCGATGTCGTCGCCGCGGTGGCGGGCGGTGACCTCGGGCCCTGCCGCCTTGTTCGGCCCCTTGAAGAGGCGCAGGAAGCCGTTCGGGCCGTGCACGGCCAGGTCGTACGAGCCGTTCGAGTACGCCGAGTTCCAGGCGTCCGAGACGGTCTTGCCGGCCTCGGTGGTGTAGCTCCAGGGCCCGTCGGTGCGGTTGCCGGAGGTCACCAGGAAGGCGGCGCCCGCTTTGGCGCCGGAATGGAAGGTCAGCGTGAACTTCCCGGCGGCCGTGTCCACCGAACCATCCACGTACGGGGCGTACTTGAGGGGTCGCGCCGGGCGCAGGCCGCGCTCCTGCCTGGGCAGGACCGGGTTCGCGGGCGGGGTCGGCACATAGTCGGGGTGGCGGTTGTGGTCCGGCGGCCGGTAGCCGTCGGTGCCCGGCAGGGCGACCGGCTTGGTGTCGGTGCGGGAGAAGTCGAACGCGGAGGTCAGGTCGCCGCAGATCGCCCGACGCCAGGGCGAGACGTTCGGCTCGTGGACGCCGAAGCGACGCTCCATGAACCGGATGATCGACGTGTGGTCCATCGTCTCGGAGCAGACGTAACCGCCCTTGCTCCACGGCGAGACGACGAGCATCGGCACCCGCTGGCCGAGCCCGTAGGGGCCGGCGGGGTGGCCGGCGTCGCCCTTGAACAGGTCCGGGCCGACCTCGACCGTCGACTTGCCCTGCGCCGCGGAGCCCGGGGCAAAGGGCGGGACGAGGTGGTCGAAGAAGCCGTCGTTCTCGTCGTACGTGATGAACAGGGCCGTCTTCGCCCACACCTTCGGGTCGGAGGTGAGCGCGTCCAGGACCTGGGCGACGTACCAGGCGCCGTAGTTGGCGGGCCAGTTGGGGTGCTCGGTGAAGGCCTCGGGGGCGACGATCCAGGAGATCTGCGGCAGCTTGCCGCCCTTCACGTCGGCCTTCAGCTGGTCGAAGAAGCCCTCGCCCTTGCGGGCGTCGGTGCCGGTGCGGGCCTTGTCGTAGAGCGGGCTGCCGGGCTGGGCGTTCTGGTACTGCTTGAAGTACAGCAGCGAGTTGTCGCCGTAGTTGCCTCGGTAGGCGTCCTGGATCCAGCCCCAGCCGCCGTTCGCGTCGAGGCCGTCGCCGACGTCCTGGTAGATCTTCCAGGAGACGCCGGCCTTCTCCAGGCGCTCGGGGTAGGTGGTCCAGCTGTAGCCGGCCTCGTCGTTGCCGAGGACCGGGCCGCCGCCCTGGCCGTCGTTGCCCGTGTAACCGGTCCACATGTAGTAGCGGTTCGGGTCGGTCGAGCCGATGAACGAGCAGTGGTACGCGTCGCAGATGGTGAAGGAGTCGGCGAGCGCGTAGTGGAAGGGGATGTCCTCGCGGGTCAGGTACGCCATCGTCGTGGAACCCTTGGAGGGGACCCACTTGTCGTACTTGCCCCCGTTGAAGGCGGCATGTCCGTCGTTCCAGCCGTGCGGGAGATCCTGGATGAAGGCCAGTCCCAGGTCGTCGGCGTCCGGATGGAAGGGCAGGATGTCCTTGCCGCTCGCGTCCGCCTGGTACCAGACCGGCTTCCCGTCCTGCCGGGTCACCACCGGACGGGGGTCGCCGTAGCCGCGGACGCCTCTGAGGGTGCCGAAGTAGTGGTCGAAGGAACGGTTCTCCTGCATCAGGACGACGATGTGCTCGACGTCCTCGATGGATCCCGTGCGGTGGTTCGCGGGCAGCGCGGCGGCGCGCTGGATGCTGTTGGACAGGGCGGTGAAGGCGGTGGTCGCGCCCGCGAGTTGCAGGAATCGGCGCCGATTGACTTCGGGCATGGGTTGAGTGCCTCTCATCCTGGTGCGGATGGCCGGAACATGACGGATTGCGCGCGGTGCGAGTGTTCCAAGAGCACCAAACGTCAGGGAAGGGTCCGGTGGCGCCGATGTGAAAGTCGTCGGTACGGGAGGTGTGCCGCGGCCCGTGTGCTCAGGCCAAAGCATCCGACAGTCGTACGAACGTATGGCCGGAGGCCAACAGTCGTGGTACTGCGGCGGTGATACCCGCGGCCGTACCGCCCTCCGGGTGGTTCATGTGGCAGATGACGACGGAGCCTGCGGGCGCGGACCCCACCGTCGTACGGACCTGCTCGGGGCTGAAGGTGGCTCCTCCGTCACCGTTGACCGAGAAGCCGGCGAACCGCTCGCCCAGGGCGGTGACGATCCTGGCCGCCACGTCGTCGCAGTACGCGGTGCCGGAGCGGAAGAAACGCGGCGGGCGGCCCAGCAGACGGGTGAGCTTCGCCCGGTTGCCGGCGATCTCCTCGTAGACCTCGGCGGCGTCGCGGGTGCCGGGGATGCCGTAGGCCGAGCGGCCGGTCACGGAGAGGGGGAGGTGGCGGGTGCCGTGGTTGGCGATCTCGAAGAGCGGCTCGGCGGCCAGTCGGCGGAAGACGGCCGGATTGGCCTCGATCCAGCGGGAGTTGATGAACAGAGTCGCCGGGATCTCCCGCCTGCGCAGGAAGTCGATCAGGACACGGTCGTAGCCGCTGCCGCCCCGGCCGCCGCAGGCGTCGAAGGTCAGCGCAATGCCCCGCTGACCGGCGGGGAGCCGGTGCACCACACCGGGCCCGTCGAAGCCCCAGGTGTGCGGCACGGCGTGACCGTAGCGGGCGACGATCTCAGCGCGGGTCGCCGTAGCCGGGCGCGGCCTGGCTCTGGCCGAGGGCGAGGGAGCGGAGGAGGAGGGAGCGGAGGAGGAGGCAGCTACAGCCGGTTCCGCCTTGGCCGGACCCTTCTGCGCCGTACAGCCCGCCAGAGCTCCCCCGGCCAAGGCCGCCAGCACCATACGTCGGCTCGTACTCATCCACTCCCACCCGCCCGGATACACGGCGGCAATGCTAGGCAGCGCACAGTCGCCGCCCCCCGCAAACCGGACAAGCCTTACCCAAGAAACCTTTGCTGATGATTTGCTCTGCCCCACCGAAGCCGGGGCGGCGGGGAGCAAGTCCCTGGCCGTTCATGGGCAGTTGGCCAGGACGAACCAAGTCTTGATTCAAAGTGCTTGCACGGTGCACCGGACCCCTTACTCTTCGCGATGTGCGCCTCACAGGGGGCATCACGCCACCGCGGCGGCTCCACGAACAGGGCTCGGACGCCTTCGCCGAGGCGATCACGCACGGGACCACCGACGAAGTCCCCATCCCCACCGCCGAGTCGGGCCGCCAGGACGCGGCCCCCCACGCAGGGGGACACATCGGACCGAAACCGAAGGGCAGCCGCACCAGTGGCCGAGAACGAACTGGCCTCCGCTCCAGCTCCATCGGCCCGAGGCAGTGTCCTCAAGTCCGTGGGGCCCGTCCTCCTCCGGGAGGTCATCCTGCCGTCCGCCGTGTACTACGTCGCCCACCGCCAGGGCGTCTCCAATGTCTCGGCCCTCGCTCTCGGCGGCGCCGTCAACACGTTGTTCGTCGTCGTCGGGCTGGTCCGCAAGCGTCGCGTCGAGATGCTAGGCGTCATCGTCCTGATCACGTTCGCCCTCGGTGCCGCGGCGTCGTACATGACGGGCAACGCCCGTTTCGCACCGGCCAAGGACTCCGTCATCACCGGCGGGGTCGGCATCGCGTTCCTGGCGTCCTTGCCGGCCGCCCGGCCGATCACTTATCTGATGACCCGCCAGATGCTCACCTCGGGCGACCCGTCGGCGGCGGCCGCGATGGATGCGCGGTGGCCGCCTTCGCCAGGAACCAGTGGTACAGCCGGCGCAGTTTCTGACCTGCGCTTGTGTGGGGTCGATGAGGCTGTGACCTGCCAGGACGGGTAGGAGAGGCGGTCGGAGGCAGGCAGAGGAAAACACGGTCAGCCCGAGGCCTCAGCTCGTCCAGGGACGGTGTATCCGGCCCGGCGCCGACGGTGATCGCCTCCAGTGCCGCATCAGTCCGCGGCCAGGACGCGCACCGGGGCGATCCGGGTCAGGGTGCGGATGGGAACGGCCAGCGCCGCGCAGACCAGGCCGGTCGAGACGAGGATCGCCGTCCCAGCCGCGGCGGCCACCGGCAGCAGGTGCCCCGACAGGACTCCTTCGCCCAGTGCGAGGACGGTGGCCAGTCCGGCGGCGGCGCCGGTGAGGCTGCCGAGCAGGGCCAGGCCGAGGCCCTCGTAGAGGGTCAACCGGGCCAGCTCGCGTGTCGTCCAGCCGGTGGCGCGCAGGACCGCGAGGTCCGTTGCCCGTTCTCGCTGGGACATGACCAGGACGTCCACCGCTCCGGCCGCGCCGAGCACCAGGGTCAGGGTGACACTCAGGTAGTCGGCCGTACGGGCCCGGGCCACCACCGCGTCGCCCAGCAGTGAGCCCGCGACCTCCCCCCGGAAGGCGAAGGTGACCGAGAGCAGCACGGTGAACGCCGCCACCGCCAAGGCGAGCCCGGCTGCGCCGAGCACGGTACGTCCTCGCGCCCGCAGCAGGTCGCGTTGGGCGAGACCGGCGACCGAACGCACGGCGACGGACCGGCGAGCCGGCGCCACCGGGGCGGTGACGGCGTCCAGGGGACTGATCCGGGTCGCCCGCCAGGCCGGGACGAGTCCAGCGACCAGTGCGAGGAGTGACGCGACCGGCAACACCAGGGCGGCCTTCGCGAACGAGTGGGAAAGGCCGAGCAGGACGCCCAGGCCGTAGGCGAGCAGCACCCCCAGTGCCCCCGCGCCCAGGCCGACCACGGCGAGTTCGCCGAGGATCAGACGCAGCACCTCCCCCGCGCTCCACCCCGTACAGCGCAAAGTGCCGATCTCGGTACGCCGGGAGCGCACGGAGGCCAGCGCGGCCTGGGTGAGGAACAACCCGCAGACCACCAGCACGAGTACGAACAGCACGGCGCTCTTGGTGTCCACGGCCCGCAGGACGCGCAGTGCCACGCCCTTGGCCGTCCAGTTCTCCCGGACGTTGAGGCCGGCTGCGAGGGCGACGGTCTGCGGCGCCGGTGAACTGCCCACGGTGACGTCCACGCGCAGGTCCGGGAACGCGTCATGGATGCGCGCGGCCACGGCGTTCACCCGGGCCCGGGACGCGGAGTCGACGCCCCGCACTCCGGCCACCCGGATGCGGATGGCGCTGACGGGTGCCTTTTCCTGGGCGGTCGGCGTGTGGCGGCTCTTGGTGAAAGCGCTGACGGAGTCCAGCGTGGTGAGCAGGGTGGGCGGTGGACTGAGGTAGCCGCCCAGGTTGCGGTCGGGGTGAAGGGGTCGGCCGCCGAGCACGGACCGGGCGGCCGCGTCGGCGCCCGTGACCTGTGGGGAGCGGTAGGTCTCCAGCGGCACGGCGGAGAGCGCGGAGTAGCCGTGCAGCCGGGTGGTGTCGTAGCGGCCGACGAGGTGGATGACCGGGACCGGGGCGCGGCCGCTGTCCTCGCCGCTGCAGGTCTTGTGTCCCCCGCAGTTCGTGGAGGCGTGGTCGGCGACCGTGCGGTACTGGGTGCCGGCGTTCTCCTCGGGAACGTCGGAGAGCAACGCCGAGGTCCCCTCGAGGTTGTTCTTCCAGACGTCGGCGGGCTGCTGCGGGCGGGACCGCGCCGCCAGGCCGTCGGCAGTGACGCCGTAGGCGACCGGACCGACGGTCCAGTAGCCGCCGGTGTCGAAGTTGACCGCGCGGTCGACGGAGCGGAAGGCCTTGTCCAGGTCTGCGCCGACGGTGCCGACGGTCTTGCCCCGCAGTGCGGTGACGAACCGGTGGGCGGCCGGACTGCCGAGCTTGCCGGGCAGCCGGCCGGGGTCGCCTGCGTCGAGGCGTTCCACGCTCGCCGTCAGGGTCGTGGAGGTCAGGGCGTGGCTGCTGAGCATGACCGGCACCTGGTAGTCGTGCTGGCGGCTTGCCGCCGGGCCGCTGTCGAAGGGGTCGGGGCCCCACACGGGGCGGTCCTTCGAGGTGAGCATCCGGCCGGAGGTGACCGTGTCGCCGAGGCCGACCAGCCGGTCTTCGGCTTCCGGGTCGACGGCGGACAGCAGCACCGGGAAGGTGACCGGGACCTCCGCCGAGGCCTTGCCCTGTCCTGACCGGCAGGTCATCCGCGACCGCGCATCCAGGTCGAAGGCGGACGTCGGTACCGGGTTGTAGCCGGGCTCGGCCTGGGGCGTCAGGGTCTTGCCGTCGGCGCCCTTCGTCGTATCGGACTTGTCGCTGTTGTAGTACCAGCACACCCAGTACGTCCGCCCGGCCGCCTTCTCCTGGTCCAGTCCGGTCAGTCCGGTGTCGGCCATGAGATCGTCGCGGACCGTGATGGGGTTGCGGGTGAGGTAGACGTACTGGTCGGCGGCCGGGTATGTGCCGAGGCCGGCCTTCACCGTCGGCTTCAGGCGCAGCAGTTGGGCGGAGGCTTTCGAGTCGAGGAAGCGCGAGACGTCGAGGCGCAGACTGCCGTCCACCATCAGATAGCCGATGTTGGCGATGGGGGCGGCGACGTCGAGTCCTGGCAGTTTTTCGATGCTCCGGTACTGGTCGAGGGTGATGCCGCCGAACACGCCGGACAGGAAGTTGGCCTGCACCAGGCCCCGTTGACGTTCTACGGAGGTCTGCGCGGTCGAGGGGCGGACCAGGATGTCGTAGGCGGAGCGGGCGTTGTGCCGGACGATTCCGGTGGTCTGGGCGCGGCTGGTGGTGACCGCGGAGGTCAGCAGGGTGAAGCC
>NZ_JBSFDG010000010.1:336513-383432 GCF_053593775.1 Streptomyces sp. NPDC002092 | reverse complement strand
TCCCAGTAGACGACTGGGTTGATAGGCCGGATCTGGAAGCACCGCAAGGTGTGGAGGTGACCGGTACTAATAGGCCGAGGGCTTGTCCTCAGTTGTTCGCGTCCACTGTGTTAGTTCTGAGACAACGACCGTTGTCGGCTTTGAGCAGAACACATAACAGAAGAGTGTGCTTGTTCGCTCGAAACCATTAGGGTTTCGGTGGTTATAGCGTGAGGGAAACGCCCGGTTACATTTCGAACCCGGAAGCTAAGCCTTACAGCGCCGATGGTACTGCAGGGGGGACCCTGTGGGAGAGTAGGACGCCGCCGAACAATCTTTGGAAGGACCCCTGGTCCCAGCGTTCAGCTGGGACCAGGGGTCCTTTCGTTTTTACAATGCTTGTGTACCGAAGACAGGAGTCACCGATGTCCACCAACTCTCCCGACGACCGACCGGAACGCGACCAGCGGCGACGGGACAGTGGGGACCGCGGCGATCGCGGCGGTTACCGCGGTGGTTCCCGTCGGGACGACCGGCGCGATGACAACCGCGGTGGTTCCGACCGCGGTGGTTCCGACCGTGGTGGTTCCGACCGTGGTGGCTACGGCCGCCGCGACGACAACCGTGGTGGACACGGCCGGCGTGACGACCGCCCGCGTGATGACCGCGGGGACCGCGGAGGCTTCCGCCGGGACGACAACCGGGGTGGCGGGTACGGCCGTCGGGACGACCGGCGCGAGGGCGACCGTGGCTCCCGTCCGGCGTTCCAGCGCGACGACCGCGACCGCGGGCCGCGCCGGGACGACAGGGATCGTGACCGCGGTTTCCGCCGTGACGACCGCGGAGACCGTGGCGACCGCCCCTCCTTCCGTCGTGACGACCGTGGTGGCGAGCGGCGCGACAACGACCGCGGTGGCTTCCGCCGGGACGACAACCGGGGTGGCGGGTACGGCCGTCGGGACGACCGCCGGCCCGACGATCGCGGCGATCGCGGCGATCGTGGCGGCTTCCGCAGGGATGATCGTCGGGACGACCGGCGTGACGACAACCGCGGTGGGTCCGACCGCGGTAGCTACGGCCGCCGCGACGACCGCAGGGACGATCGTGACCGTGGCTTCCGCGGCGACGACCGTGACCGCGGCTTCCGGCGTGACGACCGCGGGGAGCGGGGAGACCGTCCGTCCTTCCGGCGTGACGACCGTGGAGAACGTGGAGAACGTGGAGACCGCCCCTCCTTCCGTCGTGACGAGCGTGCAGACCGCGGAGAGCGCGGGGACCGCCCTTCGTTCCGTCGTGATGACCGTGGCGAGCGCGGAGAGCGTCCGCCCTTCCGGCGGGACGACCGTGGCGAGCGTCGGGAAGGCGACCGCGGTGGCTTCCGGCGGGACGACAGCCGGGGCGAGCGCGGTGGGTTCCGCGGCCGTGATGACCGTGGTGGACGCGGGGGCCCCCGTCGGGACGACCGCGGTGGCCGTCCCGGAGGCTTCCGCGGGCGTGACGACCGACGCGGCGCTGGTGGCGGTCGGTTCCGTGACGAGCGGGACCGTGACCGCGAGCCGATCAAGCGGCTGCCGATCCCGGAGGACGTCACCGGCGACGAGATCGACAAGGACGTACGGCAGGAGCTGCTGAGCCTGCCGAAGACGCTCGCGGATGATGTCGCCAAGAACCTGGTGATGGTCGCCCGGCTCATCGACGAGGACCCCGAGCGCGCCTACGCCTACTCCAAGATCGCGCTGCGGCTGGCGTCGCGCGTCGCCGCCGTACGCGAGGCGGGCGGGTTCGCCGCGTACGCGAACCAGAAGTACTCCGAGGCGCTTGCCGAGTTCCGGGCCGCGCGGCGGATGACCGGCAGCGCGGAGCTGTGGCCTGTCATGGCCGACTGCGAGCGTGGACTCGGGCGGCCGGAGAAGGCGCTGGACATGGCCGGGGCGCCCGAGGTGCAGAAGCTCGACAAGGCCGGACAGGTCGAGATGCGGCTCGTCGCGGCCGGCGCCCGGCGTGACATGGGGCAGCTCGACGCGGCCATCGTGACGCTGCAGAGCCCCGAGTTGGCCTCCAGCTCCGTGCAGCCGTGGACCGCGCGGCTGCGGTACGCCTACGCGGACGCGCTGCTCGCCGCCGGTCGCGAGGGTGAGGCGCGGGAGTGGTTCGCGAAGGCCGTCGAGGCCGACAAGGACGGCAGCACGGACGCCTCGGACCGGCTTGCCGAGCTGGACGGTGTGGAGTTCGTCGACGCCTTCGACGAGAGCGACGAAGGTGACGAGGGCGACGCCACGGAGACCGATGCCGAGGTCGAGGCCAAGGCCGAGGACGACAAGGACTGAGCTGTGAGGAAGGGCGGGACCATGAGGTCCCGCCCTTTCGCATGTCAGAGGGCTCAGAGGGCCTCAGAGGTCCAGCGCACGCAGCACCAGCCCCGACGCGGGCTTCGGGCCGAACGAGGTCGACTTGCGGGGCATCGTCACGCCCTGGCGGGCCAGGTCGCGGACGACCTCCTCGCGTACCGGGTGCATCAGGACGGCCGTACCGCCGTCGCGTTCCGCCTTCTCGACCGTGGCCGCCGTGTCGTGGATGTAGGCGATACGTGCCGGGTCGTCCTCGGGGATGTGCCAGACATGGTCGAGGAGCGTGGCGTGCAGGACCGTGGCGTCCAGGGTGCGCCAGGCCGCGGGGCGGTCGGCGGGGATCGTACGGGCCAGGAGGTCCGGGTCCGGGCGGTCGATCAGGTGGAACGCGCCGTCGCCGGCGAGCAGGAAGGCGTTGCCGGCGCAGGCGGCGTCGGCCAGTGCGTCCAGGGCCTCCGGCAGGGGTTCGGGCAGGTGCCGTATGCGGAACAGGCCGTCCAGGGCGGCGAGTGCGTCGGCGACCGGCAGGCCGTGCAGGAGGCGGTGGATGGCGCGGACGCGCAACGGGTAGCGGGCCGTGTCGACCAGGAGGACGAGGCCGTAGTCCCAGGGGCTCGGCGAGGTGTGCTCGGTGCGGAGCCGGCGATAGGTCGCCCAGCGGTGGTGGCCGTCGGCGATGAGGGCCTGGTGCTGGGAGAGGTCGGACTGGATGCGGGCGAGGTCGTCCGGGTCGGTGATCGACCACAGGCGGTGGCTGAAGCCGTCCTCCGTGGTGGTGGCCAGGAGGGGAGGGTGCCCGGCGGCGCGTTCCACGACCTCGATCGCCGAAGACGTCGAGCCGTTCCCGCGGTAGGTCAGGAGCAGGGGTTCGAGGTTCGCGGAGGTGGCGCGCATCAGGGCCGCGCGGTCGGCGACCACGTGCGGCATGACGTCCTCGTGCGGCAGGACCACGCCTTCCGACGGGTCCGAGACGCGCAGGGCGCCGATGATGCCGCGCTGCAGCATTCCGCCGCCGTCGCACTGCTCGTAGACGTACAGGCCGGGTTCGGGGTCGGTGGTCAGGATGCCCTCGGCGAGCCAGCGACGCAGGGTGTCGCCGGCCTGTTCGTTGCGGGCCGTGGGGGTGGTGGCCTGCGGCAGGATCAGACGGACGATGTTGTGCGGGTCGGCGGACTGGAGGTGGTGCAGGCCGTCGGGGCGGACGACGACGTCGTACGGCGGGGACGTCACGGCGGCGAGGCTGCCGACCCGGTCGGGGTCGTAGCGAAGGCCTCGGAACGGGGTGAGTTCCAGGCCTCGGCGCGCCGTTGCTTCCGAGTGACCTGCTGTGTTCATCCCGGCATCGTACGTGTGTCAGTGGCGTGAGGGATGATCGGGGGAAAGCCGTCGAACGAGGAGCGATGTGGAATGAGCCAGAGCGTCAGGACGAGGCCCGAGGGCAGTGGCCAGGCCCTGAGCGAGGCGTACGACACCGCGCTGCTTGACCTCGACGGTGTGGTGTACGCGGGGGGCAGTGCCATTGCGTACGCGGTCGAATCGCTGGCCACGGCTCGGGCGGGCGGGATGCATCTCGCGTACGTCACCAACAACGCGCTGCGGACGCCGGACACGGTGGCGGACCATCTGACCGAGCTGGGGATACCGACCGGGGCCGATGACGTCATCACCTCCGCTCAGGCGGTCGCACGGCTGATCAGCGAGCAGGTGCCGGCCGGGGCGCGTGTGCTGGTCATCGGTGGGGAGGGGCTGCGGGTCGCGCTGCGCGAGCGGGGGCTCGTGCCCGTCGAGTCGGCGGAGGACGATCCGGCGGCCGTCGTGCAGGGGTACGGCGGACCCGAGTTGCAGTGGGCGCGGTTCGCGGAGGCCTGTTACGCCATCGCGCGGGGGGTGCCCTGGTACGCCTCCAACACCGACCTGACGATTCCCAGTGGGCGTGGGATCGCACCGGGCAACGGCGCCGCAGTGGAGGTGGTGCGGATAGCGACCGGTGCCGAACCGCAGGTCGCGGGCAAGCCGTTGCCTCCCATGCACCGGGAGACGATCCTGCGGACGGGCGCCCGGCGGCCGTTGGTGGTCGGGGACCGGCTGGACACGGACATCGAGGGCGCGTTCAACGGGGAGGTCGACTCGCTGCTCGTGCTGACCGGTGTCACCGACGGCGCGCAGCTGCTCGCCGCGCCGCCGCAGCACCGCCCGACGTACGTCGACGCGGATCTGCGCGGACTGCTCACGGGACAGCCCGAGGTCGTCGAGGCGGGGGACGGCTTCCGATGCGGCGGCTGGACGGCGACATCGGGTGTGGACCGGCTCGAACTGGACGGTGACGGCGAGGCCTTGGACGGTCTGCGGGCATTGTGCGCGGCGGCCTGGACGGCGGCCGGTGAGGGTGTGTGCGCGCTGGATGCGGGGAAGGCGCTCGCGCGGCTGGAGTTGTGAGGCGACGCACCGGGCGGGTGGCGGACGGGGGCTCTGAATCGCCCGGCCGTCGCGACCGGGGATCGGAGGCTGAAGCGAGGGTAGGCTAACCTAACTGACGTGTTGGTCGACAGTCCTCCAGAACAGCGCGCGGACACCGCCCCCGCGCCCCCAATCCGCCGGACGATACGTGCCTTTGGGCTCATTGCATCCCTTGCCGTCCTGGTGCTCGTCGCGCTGGCGAGCATCGCCGTCGGGGCGAAAGAACTGCCCCTGGAGCAGGTCTGGCACGGGCTGTTCCAGGACACGGGGACGTACGGCGACGTCGTGGTCGACGAGCGGCTGTCGCGGACCGTGCTCGGGCTGCTCGCCGGCGCGGCACTCGGCCTGTCCGGGGCGGTACTGCAGGCGCTCACCCGTAATCCGCTGGCCGACCCCGGGCTGCTCGGTATCAACGCGGGCGCGTCGGCCGCGGTCGTCACCGCCATGACGTACTTCGGCGTCACGAGCCTCAACGGCTATGTGTGGTTCGCCTTTTTCGGGGCGGGTGCCGTGGGTGCGCTGGTCTGGTTCCTCGGCGGCAGCCGGGGCGCGACGCCGGTGCGGCTCGCGCTCGCCGGTACCGCCATCAGCGCCGCCCTGTACGGCTATCTGCAGGCCGTGATGATCACGGACGAGGCGGCGCTGAACAAGATGCGCTTCTGGACGGTCGGTTCGCTCTCCTCGGCGACCGACTCGACCATTCTGCAGGTGCTGCCGTTCCTCGCGGTCGGCACGGTCCTCGCTCTCGCGCTCGCCCGGCCGCTCAACGCCGTGGTCATGGGCGACGACACGGCCAAGGCCCTCGGCGCCAATCTGAACCGCACCCGGGCGCTGTCCATGCTCGCCGCCGTCGTGCTGTGCGGAGCGGCGACCGCCGCCTGCGGGCCGATCGCGTTCGTGGGGCTGATGGTCCCACACGTCGTACGGTCCTTCACCGGCCCCGACCTGCGCTGGATCCTGCCGTACGCCACGATCCTGGCGCCGGTGCTGCTGCTCGGTGCCGACGTCGTCGGCAGGGTCGTCGCCCGGCCCTCGGAGCTCCAGGTCGGCATCATCACCGCGATCATCGGCGGGCCGGTCTTCATCTTTCTGGTACGACGACGGAGGACGGCGCAGCTGTGAGGAGCAACCGTGTGCTGAGGACGCCGGGCGGGCTCTCCGTGCGCCTGGACGTCCGGGCCGCCACCGTCGTCGTCCTGCTGCTGTTCGCCGCGCTCGCCGCGAGCGTCCTGCTGATCGGCACCGGCGACTTCCCGATCTCGGCCGGTGACGTACTGAGGACACTGGCCGGGGGCGGCAACGCCGGGCAGGAGTTCATCGTCAATGAGCTGCGGCTGCCGCGTGTCCTGGTCGGGCTGCTGGTCGGGGCCTCGCTGGGGCTCGGTGGGGCGCTGTTCCAGGCCGTCACCCGCAATCCGCTGGGCAGCCCGGACGTGCTCGGCCTCGGGCAGGGGGCGACGGCCGGGGCGCTCGTGATGATCGTGCTGTTCTCCGGGAGCGCGGTCCAGGTCACCCTCGGGGCGCTCGTGGGCGGGCTGGCGACCGGGCTTGCCATCTATCTGCTCGCCTGGAAGCGGGGCGTGCACGGCTATCGGCTGGTTCTGGTCGGTATCGGAGTGTCCGCGATCGTCACGGCGGTCAACAGCTATCTGCTCACGGTCTCCGACCTCGTCGACGCCGCCCGCGCGGTCGTCTGGATGACCGGGTCCCTCAGCGGCCGTGACTGGGACCAGGTCTGGCCGCTGCTCGGGCTGTGCGCCGTACTCGTACCGCTGGTCCTCGCCAACGCGCGCGGGCTGCGGATGATGGAGATGGGCGACGACGCCTCGAACGCCCTCGGGGTGCGGGTGGAGCGGGTACGGGCGCTGCTGATGGTGGCCGCCGTGCTGCTCACCGCGACCGCCACGGCCGCCGCGGGGCCCGTCAGCTTCGTGGCGCTCACCGCGCCGCAGCTCGCCCGCCGTCTGACCCGCTCGCCCGGCCCCAACCTGCTGTCGTCCCTGTGCATGGGCGCCGCGCTGCTGGTCGGCGCCGACTGGATCTCGCAGCGGGCCTTCGGCGCCGACCAGCTGCCGGTGGGCGTGGTCACCGGCGTCCTCGGCGGTGTCCATCTGCTGTGGCTGCTGGTCACCGAGCGCAGGGCCGGCCGGATATGAGCGAGCCCGCGCAGCCGGACACGAGTGGCCCGAAGAACCCCCACACCCGAAGGAGCACCGTGAACCGGCTGTCCGCCGAGAACGTCACCCTCGCCTACGACCAGCGGGTCATCGCCGAGCAGCTCTCGGTGGAGATCCCCGACAGCTCGTTCACCGTGATCGTCGGCCCCAACGCGTGCGGTAAGTCCACCCTGCTGCGCGCCCTGTCGCGGATGCTGAAGCCGAGCCAGGGGCGGGTGCTGCTGGACGGGCAGGTCATCCAGTCGATGCCGGCGAAGAAGGTCGCGCGGACGCTGGGCCTGCTGCCGCAGTCGTCGATCGCGCCCGACGGCATCACCGTCGCCGACCTCGTCGGCCGCGGCCGGTATCCGCACCAGGGCATCCTGCGCCAGTGGTCGGCCGAGGACGAGCGGGTCGTACAGGAGTCGATGGCACAGACCGGGGTCGCCGGGCTCGCCGATCGCCATGTCGACGAATTGTCCGGCGGTCAGCGCCAGCGCGTCTGGATCGCTATGGCGCTCGCCCAGCAGACCCCGCTGCTGCTGCTCGATGAACCGACGACATACCTGGACATCCAGCATCAGATCGACGTCCTCGATCTCTGTGCCGAGCTGCACGAGGAGCAGGGTCGCACGCTGGTTGCCGTGCTGCACGATCTCAACCACGCCGCTCGGTACGCCACCCATCTCATCGCCCTGCGCGAGGGGCAGGTCATCGCCGAGGGAGCGCCCGGTGACATCGTCACCGCCGAACTGGTCGAGGAGGTCTTCGGGCTGCGCTGTCAGGTCGTCGAGGACCCGGAGACCGGAACCCCGCTGGTGGTGCCCGCGGCGCGGAAGGCACGCGCGCGCATGGTGGCTACAGAAGCTTCCTGAGCTGGAACAGGTCGCGCAGCCCCGCCTCCAGCTTGATCCGGCCCGAGCCCCAGGCCTTGGCGAAGTTCAGCTCGCCGTTGACCAGGGCCACCAGGTCGTCGCCCTTCATGGTCAGTCTGATCTCGGCCTTCTCCCGTGGCGGGCCCTGGATCGTGTCCTGCACCACGATCCGGCCGCCCGTCATCCTGCCGACGAACGTGATGTCGAGGTCGGTGATCCGGCAGCTCACCGAGCGGTCCAGGGACGCTGCCGTGCGGACGTCCCCTTCGGC
Source organism: Streptomyces sp. NPDC002092 (assembly GCF_053593775.1). NCBI lineage: Bacteria > Bacillati > Actinomycetota > Actinomycetes > Kitasatosporales > Streptomycetaceae > Streptomyces > Streptomyces sp. NPDC002092. The sequence goes on along the minus strand of NZ_JBSFDG010000010.1, from coordinate 375,346 downwards.
GGTCTGCATGTTGTCCGAGAGCTTCTCGAGTGCGGCGCGGCACTCCTCGATCGTGGCCATCGCGATCGACGGTACCCCAGCGGTTCGGGGTAGCGTCTGGGCATGAGCGACTCTGTGCCCGACGCCACGGTGGGAGACGAAACGGTCGAGGTCGAACCCGCGCAGGAACCCGAGTACGACCCCGCCGCCCCCGCGCCGTTGAACGTGCCCCGCACCCCGACCGGCAACGCCGACGTGGACGCCCAGCTGGAGCGCCTTGGCGACGCCGACCACCTCGCCACCGACGGCCACCTCGAGGTGTACGAGGATGTACACCGGGGACTGCGCGACGCGCTCACCGCGCTCGACGCCCGCCCGGGACCCCAGGCACCCTCGCCGTCGTACGACCAGAGGGCGCCTTCACCCTCGTATGGCCATAGGAGCTGAACCGAACGTGGCAGGAGTCGCACGCCGCCGTCTGGACGCAGAGCTGGTCCGCCGGAAGCTCGCGCGCTCGCGTGAGCATGCCAGCCAGCTGATCGCGGCCGGGCGGGTCACCGTCGGCAAGACCGTCGCGACCAAGCCCGCCACGCAGGTGGAGACCGCGGCGGCGATCGTCGTCACGGCCGACGACAGCGACCCCGAGTACGTGTCCCGGGGCGGGCACAAGCTCGCCGGCGCGCTGCAGGTGTTCGCGCCGCAGGGGCTCGTGGTGAAAGGGCGGCGGGCGCTGGACGCCGGCGCCTCGACCGGCGGCTTCACCGATGTGCTGCTGCGCTCGGGGGCCGCCCACGTCGTCGCCGTGGACGTCGGATACGGACAACTTGCCTGGACTCTTCAGAGCGATGAACGCGTCACCGTCAAGGACCGTACGAACGTACGCGAGTTGACGCTTGAGGAGATCGATGGTGAGCCTGTGGATCTTGTCGTGGGGGATCTGTCCTTCATCCCGCTCGGGCTGGTCCTGCCCGCCCTGGTGCGGTGTGTGAAACCGGACGCCGACCTGGTGATGATGGTTAAGCCGCAGTTCGAGGTGGGGAAGGAACGGCTGGGCAGTGGGGGAGTCGTACGGAGTTCGCAGCTGCGGGCGGAGGCCGTGCGGGGTGTGGCCCACAGGGCGTGGGAACTCGGGCTCGGGGTGAAGGGTGTCACCGCCAGCCCGTTGCCCGGACCTTCCGGGAATGTCGAGTACTTTCTGTGGCTGCGGACCGGGGCACCCGAACTGGACCCGGCCGACGTTGACCGTGCAGTGGCGGAGGGGCCGCGTTGACCCAGAACCGAGCTCGTACAGTTTTCCTGCTCGCCCACACCGGGCGGCCCGCGGCCATTCGCAGCGCCGAACTCGTGGTCAAGGGGCTGCTGCGGGAGGGCATCGGCGTGCGCGTCCTGGAGTACGAGGCGGCCGATCTGCCGCTGCCCGAGGAGGTGCAGCTGGTCAAGGAGGCCACTCCGCAGTGCCTGGACGGGTGCGAGCTGCTGATCGTGCTCGGGGGTGACGGGACGCTGCTGCGGGGCGCCGAGTTCGCCCGGGCGTCCGGGGTGCCGATGCTCGGCGTCAACCTCGGGCGGGTCGGATTCCTCGCCGAGGCCGAGCGGGACGATCTCGACAAGGTCGTCGACCGGGTGGTGACGAAGGCGTACGAGGTCGAGGAGCGGATGACCGTCGATGTCGTCGTTCACCAGAACGGGAACATCGTGCACACGGACTGGGCGCTGAACGAGGCGGCGGTGCAGAAGGCCGGCGCCGAGAAGCTGCTTGAAGTCGTGCTGGAGATCGACGGGCGGCCGGTCACGGGGTTCGGCTGCGACGGCATTGTGCTGTCCACTCCGACGGGGTCGACCGCGTATGCGTTCTCGGCAGGTGGGCCTGTGGTGTGGCCTGAGGTCGAGGCGCTGTTGATGGTGCCGATCTCTGCGCATGCGCTGTTTGCGAAGCCGTTGGTCACGTCGCCCGATTCGGTGCTGGCGGTCGAGGTGCTGCCTCATATTCCGCCGGGGGTCTTGTGGTGTGACGGGCGGCGGACCGTGGAGTTGCCGCCGGGGGCCAGGGTCGAGGTGCGGCGGGGGGCTGTGCCGGTGCGGTTGGCTCGGTTGCACCATGCGTCATTTACTGACCGGCTTGTGGCGAAGTTTGCGTTGCCGGTGTCTGGATGGCGTGGGGCGCCGCATTAGCGCTCTGTAGGGGGTGTGGGGATTCTTGTGCGGCGGCGGGTCCGTTGTGGCTTGTCGCGCCCACGCGGCGGAGCCGCACATTGATACAGCCCCGCGCCCCTTGGGGGCTGCACTCGCCCGGGTGATAATGCGCAGCCGATACGCATTCGTCACCTGCACCTTCACAGAACCGGGACAGGGGGCGTCGCACTCGGCGCCCCCGACCTCGTAAGGTCGTGTCCGTGCTGGAAGAGATGCGGATACGGTCGCTCGGCGTCATCGACGATGCGGTCGTCGAGCTGTCGCCCGGGTTCACTGCCGTCACCGGTGAGACGGGTGCGGGCAAGACCATGGTGGTCACCAGCCTCGGGCTGTTGCTGGGCGGGCGGGCGGACCCGGCGCTCGTGCGGATCGGGGCCGAGAAGGCGGTCGTGGAGGGGCGGATCTCCGTACCCGCGGGCGCCTCGGCCGTCGTACGCGCCGAGGAGGCCGGGGCCGAGCTCGACGACGGGGCGCTGCTGATCAGCCGTACCGTTTCCGCCGAAGGGCGGTCGCGGGCGCATGTGGGCGGGCGCAGTGTGCCCGTGGGACTGCTCGCTGACCTCGCCGACGATCTCGTGGCCGTGCACGGGCAGACCGATCAGCAGGGGCTGCTGAAGCTGTCCCGGCAGCGGCAGGCGCTGGACCGGTACGCCGGGGAGGCCGTCGCGGGGCCGCTCGCCAAGTACGGCGAGGCCTACCGGCGGCTGCGGGCCGTCTCCGTGGAGCTGGAAGAGATCACCACGCGCGCGCGTGAGCGGGCCCAGGAAGCCGACATGCTGCGGTTCGGGCTCGACGAGATCGCGGGTGTGGAGCCACGGGCCGGGGAGGACGTGGAGCTGGCGGAGGAGGCCGAGCGGCTCGGGCACGCGGAGGCCCTGTCGTCCGCCGCCACAGCCGCTCATGCCGCCCTTGCGGGCAATCCGGAGGATCCCGAGGGCATCGACGCCGCCACGCTCGTCGCGGGGGCCCAGCGGGCGCTGGACGCGGTACGCGCGCACGATCCGGCGCTGGCCGCGCTCGCCGACCGGATCGGGGAGATCGGGATCCTGCTCGGCGATGTCGCCGGGGAGCTGGCGGGGTACGCCGACGACCTGGACGCGGATCCCCTTCGGCTGGCGGCCGTCGAGGAACGGCGGGCGGCGCTCACCGGTCTGACCCGGAAGTACGGGGAGGACATCAACTCCGTGCTCGCATGGGCCGAGCAGGGTGCCGCGCGGCTGACCGAGCTGGACGGCGACGACGAGCGGATCGACGAGCTGACCGCCGAGCGGGACGCGTTGCGGACCGAACTCGGCGGTCTAGCCCAGGCGTTGACGGATGCGCGGACGGAGGCCGCGGAGCGGTTCGCGGCCGCCGTGACCGCGGAGCTCGCCTCGCTCGCGATGCCGCACGCGCGCGTGTCGTTCGACATCCGGCAGACCGAGGACCCGGAGGGCGTGGAGGTCGGCGGACGTACGGTCGCCTACGGGCCGTCCGGCGCCGACGAGGTCGAGCTGCTGTTGGCCCCGCACCCGGGGGCGCCGGCCCGGCCCATCGCCAAGGGCGCCTCCGGTGGTGAGCTCTCGCGTGTGATGCTCGCCGTCGAGGTCGTCTTCGCGGGGACGGATCCCGTGCCGACGTATCTCTTCGACGAGGTCGACGCCGGCGTCGGCGGCAAGGCGGCCGTCGAGATCGGGCGGCGCCTTGCGAAGCTCGCGAAGAGCGCGCAGGTGGTGGTCGTGACCCACCTGCCGCAGGTGGCCGCCTTCGCCGACCGGCAGTTGCTGGTCGAGAAGACCAACGACGGGTCCGTGACCCGCTCCGGCGTGAAGGTGCTCGAGGGCGAGGAACGGGTGCGGGAACTGTCCCGGATGCTCGCGGGCCAGGAGGACTCCGAGACCGCCCGGGCACACGCGGAGGAGCTGCTGGCGACGGCACGGGCGGACGTCTAGATGTTTCGCCCGGGGGTCTCGATCGCACGGGGTCCTCGGAGGTGAGCCGGCGTGGGACGCCCACTCGCGGGTGAGCGTCCCCGCCGTATCTCATCGCCTGTTCGACCGTGCTCGGGGCCGTGTTCAACGAGGCGCCCCGGGATCTCGGGGCTCCCGCGTGAGGCGGCTGTCTGTGGCGTCAGCGTGCGAACTTTTCGATGGCCTGCGGGGTGACCGGGGTGAAGAAGTTGACGAGGTTGCCGTCGGGGTCGCGGAACAGCAGTGAACGGTTGCCCCAGGGCATCGTGGTGGGTTCGGTGACGAAGTCGGTGACGAAGCCGGTCAGGTTCTGGTGGACGCGGTCCACGTCGTCGACGAGGAACTCGGTGATCACGCTGTGGTTGTCCGCCGGGCGGGCGGAGCCCGGGGCGAACAGCGGGACGGTGCGGGTGCCGGCGATCGCGAGGGTGGCGCCCGCGGTCCTGAGTTCGGCGAAGTCCTCGGTGGCCCATGTCGCCCGCGCCCCTGTGGCTCGCTCGTAGAACTCGACGAGGCGCGCGACGTCGCTGGTGATGATGCGGATCGAGACGAAGTCCATGGAGATCTCCTTGACGTGCTGGGGGCGAGGTGGTCGTGCACGTCGCAGGCTAGGAGAAATAGGGGACAGAATCGGTCCTGTATTCGCGTTAGGCTGCGAACATGCCTCGACCCACCGGCCGCGTGCTGACACTCCTGGAGCTGCTGCAGTCGGGCGGCACCCGGACCGTGGCCGAGCTCGCCGACCGTCTCGGCGTCGAAGGGCGCACCGTGCGCCGCTATGTGGACCAGTTGATCGACCTGGACGTGCCCGTGGAGTCGGTGCGCGGCCGCTACGGCGGGTACCGGCTGGCTCCCGGGTACCGCTTGCCTCCGCTCATGCTCAGCGACGACGAGGCGCTGGCCGTGCTCCTCGGCCTGGTCGCCGGCCGCCGGTCGGCCCTGACGACGACGGAGCGCACGGCGAACGAGACGGCATCGGCGAAGATCCGGCGCGTGCTGCCCCCGCACATCGCCCGCCGGCTCGACACCCTCCTGGAAGCTCTCGCCTTCACCGACCGGCCCGGCGAGTTGGACCACCCGGACGCCGCGCTCCTGCTCACCCTCGCCGATGCGGTGCGCCACCGCCGCCCGGTCTCGATCCGCTACACCGACCGCGAGGGACGCCGTAGCGAACGCACTCTGCACGCGTACGGGATCGTCGCCCACGCGGGCCGGTGGTACGTCACCGGCAAGGACGCCCACGTCGAGGAGGACCGGACCTTCCGGCTCGATCGCATCGCAGCCGCGAGGACCCTGCCCGGCTCCTTCGAAGCGCCCGCGGGCCCCGGTCCGGCACAGCGCGTGCTGTCAGGGTTCGCCACGGCCGAGTACCGGCATGAGGTGACCCTGCGGATCCACGGGACGGTGGAGCAGATCCGCGCGCACCTCCCTGCCGGCGTCGCGAGCGTGGAGGAGCACGAGCCCGCGGCCGGTCAGGACCCGGCGGCCGAGCGCTGGCTGCGCGTCGAGCTACGGGCGGAGCGGCTCGACTGGTTGCCTCGGACGCTCGCCTCACTCGACCGGCCGTTCGTCATCGAGCGCCCCGCCGAACTGCGCGACCTCGTCATGGCGCTCGCCGATCGCCTCATGTCCCGCGCCCGCCGAGCCTGACAGCCGCATAGGGTGGCCCGATGGTCAACCTCGCTCGCAGTGCAGTGTCGTTCGGGCTCGCCGCGTCTGTGACCCGGGCGGGCATCGCCGGGCTGAGCGCCAAGCCGCCGGGTGGGCGCGCGCGTTGGGAGCGGAAGAACTACGCGGGGCGGATCGTCCAGTTGTACGCCGGTCCCGCGGCCGCGGTCGCGGCGGCCGTCGGAGCGGGCCGGGTCAGGCCTGCCGCCGGGTTCGCGGTGCTGGCTGCGGGTGCCTGCGGCGCCTACGACGACGTTGCCGGGGCCGGCGACCCCCGGCACGGCTTCCGGGACCATCTCTCAGCCCTTCGGGACGGCGAGGTCACCAGCGGCGCGGTCAAGCTGTTCGGGATCTCCGCCGCGGGGCTCGTCGCGGGTGCGCTGCTCAAGGAGCGGGCCGTCGACAAGGTGCTCGCAGGCGTCGTGATCGCCTCAGCCGCCCACTTCGTGAACCTCGTGGACGTACGACCGGGCAGGGCCGCCGGAGCGACGGTCGCGCTCGCGGCGCCGGGGCTGCTGCGCCCGGGGCCCGGCAGGGAACTGGCCGCCGTGGCGCTGGGCGCCGCCACGGCCGTGCTGCCCGACGACCGCGGCGAGCGCGCGATGCTCGGTGACACGGGGGCGCACGCGCTCGGCGCAGCCCTGGGTGCTGCGGTAGTCACCGGATGGGGGTCCCCCCGCTCGAGCGGAGCCGAGAGTGGGGGAGGACGCGCCGGTCTCCTCGCGCACGCAGCCGCCCTCGTGGCTGCGGCGGCGTACGGTGACAAGGTGAGCGAGGCGGCGCGGTCATGGGGTGGGGGCCAGGTGCCCCTCTCTCACTCGTGCGAGTGACCAATCCCACCGCCCCACAGCCCCCGTGCGGCACTCGCGTCACCTTCTCGTTGCCGGAACGCCCGTACGTCCTGGCATCCTTGGCGTAGTACGTGGAGGAAGCCGCGCGGTACACCCCCTCCGCTGGATCCTTCTGTACTTTCTTCGTGACCGCCCGACGCCGAACCAGGAGCCCCGGCCACGTGAGCCCCGTGAGCAGCCACGCACCGCACGGTCAGTCGCCGCTGCGCACCGTGCAGGTGCTCGGCGGTGGCAACGCCGGCAGCAGCGCGCATGTGCGTTCGCTGGCGGCGGGGCTCGTCGCACGGGGCGTGCGGGTCACCGTGTGCGCGCCCGTCGAGGCCGATCACGCCTACGACTTCACGGGGACCGGCGCCGACCATGTGCACGTGCCGCGCAGCAGCGACCCGGGAGCCGTGACCGCGCTGCGGGACGCGTGCAAGGACGCCGATCTGGTGCATGCGCACGGGCTGCATGCCTCCTTCCGGGCCGCGCTGGCCCTCAGCGGCCGGCGCACCCCCCTCGTGGTCACCTGGCACAACCGGGCGCACGCCGAAGGAGCCCGCGCCCATCTGCTGCGCCTCCTGGAGCGGCGGGTCGTGAAGGCCGCCACCGTGGTGCTCGGCACCTCCTCGGACCTCGTGGACCGGGCGCGCCGGACCGGGGCGCGGGACGCGCGGCTGGCCGCCGTGGCGCTGCCCGGGCCGCCTCCGGGCGCGGAGCCGGAGGATCCCGACCGCCCGAGCTCCAAGATCCGGGCCGAACTGGGCGCCACGGGCCGCCCGTTGCTCATGGCCGTCGGCTCCCTCGACCGGCACCGCGGTTACGAGACCCTGCTGGACGCCACGCGCGCGTGGCGTCGACTGGACCCCGTGCCGCTCGTCGTGATCGCGGGGGAGGGTCCGCTGCGGACCGTGCTGCAGCGCCGTATCGAGGACGAAGGCTTGCCCGTCCGGCTCATCGGGCGGCGCGACGACGTGCGGACGCTGCTCGCCGCCGCCGATCTCGCACTGCTGCCCAGCAGTTGGGAATCGCGTTCCGTGCTCGCCCAGGAGGCGCTCCACGCGCGCGTGCCGCTCGTCGCGACCCATGTCGGCGGCATCCCCGAACTCGTCGGCGACGCGGCCGAACTCGTGCCGTACGGGGACGCGGAGGCCCTCGCCGACGCCGTCACCGGGCTCCTCGGCGACCCGGAGCGCCGTGAGCTGCTCCGGGAGAAGGGCGTCCGGCAGGCCGCCACCTGGCCGACGGAGGACGAGACCGTCGCCCAAGTGCTCAGCGTCTACGACGAGTTGACCCAGCGCCGGCCGCTCGTCCGAGGGCAGCCCTAGGGGGTGTGCCTACGCGCTCGCAGTGCCAGGCTCAACGCCAGTACCGTCTGCGGGTCGTCGAGGTCCGTGCCGAGCAACTCGCCGATCCGGGCCAGGCGGTTGTAGAGGGTCTGCCGGTTGAGGTGGAGTTCGCGGGCCGTCTCCGCCTTGCGGCCCGCGTGCGCCAGGTACGTCTCCAGGGTGGGCAGCAGGGGCGGCTTGGAGCGGTTGTCGTGGTCGCGCAGCGGGCCGATCGCACGGTCCACGAAGGCCGCCAGGTCCGGGTGGTCGCGCAGTCGCCACAGGAGCAGGTCGATGTCGAGGCGGCGGGCGTCGTACCAGGGGCGGTCCGAGAGGCCCTGCGCCGCCGTCGCCGTCTCCGCCGCGTGCCTCAGGCCCGCCGACGCCGCGGCCCAGCCGCCCGCCACCCCGACGACCACCACCGGCGGTGGCGCCCCCGGCCGCTGCATCCCGGCCCGCTCCACGCCCGCCCGCAGCGCCGCCGCGACCCGGTCCGCGACCGCCGACCGGTCAGCCTCCGCGCGCAGGCCCAGCAGCAACGGCACGCGGCCCTCGACGGGCCGTACGCCCAACAGGACCGGAACGCCCACCGAGGCCAGCTCCTCGGCGACCGCGCGGGCCAGCACCGCCCAGCCCCCGCCTGGCGACAGCGTGTCGCCCAGCCGCATCACCACCGGCAGCAGCGGGCTGCTGCCGGGCTTGAAGCCCAGCACGCGTGCCTGCGCGGGCGCGTCCTCCGCGGCGACACGGCCCTCGGCGAGATCGGTGAGGAAGTCCCCGCGGCCCCGCGCCGCCAGCTCCTCCTCCTGCCGGGCCTGCATCAGGACGACGGCCAGGATGCCGGCCGCCCGCTCGGCCGCGATGCGGTGCACGGGGGCCAGCGGGGCCCGTACCGGGAGGAGGACCAGGCGGGCGCGTACCGAACCGGTTCCCGGGCCGCCGCCGGGTACGTCCACTAGGACCGACCCCGACGGTGGCGGGGCGTCCTTGTGGTGGCCGCGCAGCCCCTCCCACACCTGGAGCGGGTCCGCGCCCTCGGGGCCGGCCCCGGCGGCGTACAGCAGCTGTCCGTCCGTCGTCTCCAGGAAGACCGGGTTGCCGCTGAAGTCGGCCAGGATGCCCAGCACCTGGGGCACCCCGCCGCCGCCCAGCAGCGCCTCGGTGCAGCGGCGGTGCACCTCCTCGGCCCGCTGCAGCAGCGCGTAGTGGCCGTTGACGATCTCGGTGTGGACCTCCTCCGTGACCGCCACGAAGGGCACCTCGCGATGCAGCTGGACCAGCGGGAGCCCGGCCGCGCGCGCCGTGTCGACGAGCGCGGCGGGCAGGCGGGTGAAGCGCGGGCCGAGCTCCACCACGAGGGCCGCGATACCCCGCTCGGCCAGGGTGCGCACGAACGCCCGCTGCTCGGCCGGCCGGGTGCCGAGACCGTAGCCGGTGGTCAGCAGCAGCTCGCCGCCCTTCAGCAGCGAGGCGATGTGCGGCACCTCGCCCGCGTGTACCCAGCGCACGGTGCGCTGCAGCCGGTCGGCGCCCGCGAGGACCTCCGGCAGTCCGCTGCGCAGACCGGGCAGCTCCAGCGCCCGCTGCACGGTGATCCCGGCTCCGTGCGTGTCGAATCTGCTGCTCGTGTCGCTGCCCGCACTGCTGTCCATGAGCCGGACGCTACCCGCGCGGGTGCCTGCGGGACATCTCCGGGCGGGGCTGGGGCTCGGCGGGCCGGGGAATGGGTGATGCTGACCGGCAGGCGTGGCGCTGGGCACCTCCGGCGGACGGGTCGTCGAGAGCGTGCACCGGCGCCCCGGGTGCGCCCCGCGGCCGTACTGGAGGAGACGGCGGCAGCGGTGCAAGGTGCTGCTCCACGCCCCACCGGGCGAGCCCGCCGTCCGGGCAGCACCTTCCGGCGCTGCCTTGCGCCGCCCGGCGGCCCGATCACCGTCGACGCATTCGGCCACCGAGCGATCGCCACCGCCGCCGCGTACCTGCTCCGGGGGTGCGCGCACTGCGCGCCAAGCTGGTCGCGACGGCCGAGACGGCGGCCGTACGCCGCCCAGCTCGCCGCCTGGCTGCTTGCCGCAGGCGATCCGGAGCCGGAACCCCTCGGCGGCGGGCTCCGGGGACGCGGTGCCGATCCCGACGCCCTGGTGAGGGCCCTGCCGGCCGAAGCCGCGGGTACGGTCCGCCCGGCTGGCGATCGAGATGCCGTATGCGCCTGTATCGACGCCCGTGCCGAGGCCGGGCTGGACGGGATCGCACTCGTGCCGGCGACGGCCGGTGGGCGGTGGGTCGGCGCACGCTGGAGCTGCTCAGATCGGCCTGATGTTGTGGTTGAACCGGAAGACGTTGTCCGGGTCGTAGCGGCGCTTCAGTTCGCCCAGCCGCCGGGTGTTCTCGGCGCCCATGCCGGCGACCACGCGCTCGGGGCCCTCGTCGCCGATGAAGTTGAGGTAGACCGCGCCGGTGCTCCACGGACGGACGTCGGCGCGTACATCCCGTACCCACCGCAGGCACCGCTCGTCGTCCGCCGGGTCCTGCCAGATGCCGAAGGGGTGCACCGCCCACGGCGCGTCCCGATAGGGCACGGGGTATTCGTGCGGACCGTCCGCGATCGCGCCGCCCTGGGGGAGCAGCACGTACTGGACGCCCGTCGGTACCGGTATCGCCTCGCCGCGGCCGCAGTAGACGTCCACCAGATCGTCGGGCAGGCCCGTCAGGTACTCCGCCGACCAGTAGTTCCGCAGCCCGGGCGGATCGTCGAGCAGGCACTGCACCTCGGCGTACGGCATCGCGCCGACGACCTCGGCCTCGTGCGGCAGCGCCAGCAGCGGCTCGGCGAGCTTGCGCAGGTCCTCCTCGCCGCCCACGTACGTCAGCAACGCAGCGCACATCAGATGGCCGACCAGCTGGGGCGGCACGAAGTCGGCCGGCGGGCCGGTGACGTAGCCGGCCATCCCGGACGCCTCCACCGGGCCGGCCGTGATGATCTCGCGGTAGGTGCGCACCATCTCGCGGCCGAAGGCGGGCAGATACATCACGAAGGCGATGGAGAAGACGGGCAGTTCGTGCAGCTCCAGGGTCAGTGCGGTGGCGACGCCGAAGTTGCCGCCTCCGCCGTGCAGGCCCCAGAACAGCTCCGGGTTCTCGTCGGCGTTCGCGTGGACCCGCTCGCCGTCGGCGGTGACCAGTTCGACGCCGAGCAGATTGTCGACGGCCAGTCCGCACCAGCGGTCCAGCCAGCCGGTGCCGCCGCCGAGGACGAAGCCGCCGACGCCCGTGGTGGAGGCCCGGCCGCCGGTGGTCGCCAGGCCGTACGGCTCGGTCGCGCGGTCCAGGTCGCTCATGGTGGCGCCGCCCGCGATCCGCACCGCTTCGGCCGCGGGGTCCACGGTGACGGCACGCATGTGGCGCAGGTCCACGACCAGCCCGCCGTCGTTCACCGCCATGCCCGCCACGCTGTGCCCGCCGCCGCGCACGGCGATCTTCAGATCCAGCTCCCGGCCGAAGCGCACGGCCCGTACGACATCGGCCTCGTCCACGCACTGCGCGATCACCGCCGGCCGCCGGTCGATCAGGGCGTTGAAGACCGCCCGGGCCTCGTCGTAGCCGACATCCCCCGGGGCGAACACATCGCCGACCAGATCCTCACGCAGCGCGGCGAGGGCCGCGCCCGCCTTCGACGGGGAAGCCATGGGGCGCCCCCTTCCGTACAGGGGCTGTTGGCTCCAGCGTAGGCGGGCCCGGCTCGGTGGTCCTGTTCAGCCGCCGTAGGCTCCCGAGGCCGTCAGGCGCAGTGCCGTGTCGATGAGCGGGACGTGGCTGAAGGCCTGCGGGAAGTTGCCGACCTGGCGCTGCAGACGCGGGTCCCACTCCTCGGCGAGCAGACCGAGGTCGTTGCGGAGCGCGAGCAGCTTCTCGAACAGCTTGCGGGCCTCGTCCACGCGGCCGATCATCGCCAGGTCGTCCGCCATCCAGAACGAGCAGGCCAAAAACGCCCCTTCGTCGCCGGGCAGACCGTCGACGCCCTCGCTGGAACCCTCCGTCGGGTAGCGCAGGATGAAGCCGTCCGGCGTGGACAACTCGCGCTGGATCGCCTCGATCGTGCCGATGACGCGCTTGTCGTCGGGGGGCAGGAAGCCCATCTGCGGGATCAGCAGCAGCGAGGCGTCCAGCTCCTTCGAGCCGTACGACTGCGTGAAGGTGTTGCGCTCCTTGTCGTAGCCCTTCTCGCAGACGTCCCGGTGGATGTCGTCGCGCAGGTCGCGCCAGCGCTCCAGCGGGCCGTCCGCGTCGCCGGACTCGATGAGCTTGATGGTGCGGTCGACGGCGACCCAGGCCATGACCTTGGAGTGCACGAAGTGGCGGCGCGGGCCGCGCACCTCCCAGATGCCCTCGTCCGGCTCGTCCCAGTGCTGCTCCAGGTAGCGGATCAGCTTGAGCTGGAGCAGGGAGGCGTAGTCGCTGCGGGCCAGGCCGGTCATGTGGCCCAGGTGCAGGGCCTCGGTGACCTCGCCGTAGACGTCCAGCTGGAGCTGGTGGGCGGCGCCGTTGCCGACGCGGACGGGCGCGGAGTTCTCGTAGCCCGGCAGCCAGTCCAGCTCCGCCTCGCCCAGCTCGCGCTCGCCCGCGATGCCGTACATGATCTGCAGGTTCTCGGGGTCGCCGGCGACTGCCCGCAGCAGCCACTCGCGCCAGGCGCGGGCCTCCTCGCGGTAGCCGGTGCGCAGCAGCGAGGACAGGGTGATGGCCGCGTCCCGCAGCCAGGTGTAGCGGTAGTCCCAGTTGCGGACGCCGCCGATGTCCTCGGGCAGGGAGGTGGTGGGGGCGGCGACGATGCCGCCGGTCGGGGCGTACGTCAGCGCCTTCAGCGTGATCAGGGAGCGGACCACGGCCTCGCGGTACGGGCCGTGGTACGTGCAGTGCTCCACCCACTCCCGCCAGAAGTCCTCCGTCGCCTCCAGCGAGGCCTCCGGCTCCGGCAGCGGCGGCGGCTCCTTGTGCGAGGGCTGCCAGGAGATGGTGAAGGCGATGCGGTCACCGGGAGCGACCGTGAAGTCCGAGTACGTGGTCAGCGACTTGCCGTAGGTCTCGCACTCGGTGTCGTACCAGACGGAGTCCGGGCCCGCGACGGCGACCGTGCGGCCGTCGTGCTTGTGCACCCACGGCACGACACGGCCGTACGAGAAACGCATCCGGAGGGCCGAGCGCATCGGGACGCGGCCGGAGACGCCCTCGACGATGCGGATCAGCTGGGGGGCGCCGTCACGCGGGGGCATGAAATCGGTCACCCGGACCGTGCCGCGCGGGGTGTCCCACTCGGATTCCAGGATCAGGGAGTCACCGCGGTAGCTGCGCCGGGCCGCCGTCGGGGGCTGCGCCTCGGCCGCGTGGGCGGGGCCGAGCCGCCAGAAGCCGTGTTCCTCGGTGCCCAGCAGGCCGGCGAAGATGGCGTGCGAGTCGAAGCGGGGCAGGCACAGCCAGTCCACCGTGCCGTCCCGGCAGACCAAGGCGGCGGTCTGCATGTCTCCGATGAGTGCGTAGTCTTCGATGCGCCCGGCCACGTGCAACTCCAGTCGAACGGCCACGTCACCCCCGTGAAGGAAGGGGGCTGTCGCTTATTGCGGTCAAGGGGTCGTTGTAATGCGTCGTTGAGCGGTGAAGCAAAGCAGTCGTCCTGGCCGTGTGGCAAAACGACAATTGATGCTCAACGAACTGACGAGCTCTCGTTGTTCCGGTCATCACGTGCGGGGGTGGTGCCGTGTACCCGGCCGGGCTCGGCAGCGAGTGTCCGAGCAGGATACGACGCACGTAGATGATCTGCGTGCCGCTCCGGGCAACCCGAATAGGCCGAACGGGTGAGCATCGGGTGAGAAACGCGAAGGACCGTGCGGGTCTGTGGTGACTCGTGTGCGCTGCGTGGCCGGAAGCCATCGCCGCCGGGCGCTGATACCCTGGTAGCCCGTGGACCGGTGGGCGAGAAATCCCCGGCACCGCACCTCGAACCGCGACCACGGGAGCCCCCTCTTGGCCATGCCGCCGAAATCTACGACGACCAAGCACATCTTCGTCACCGGGGGTGTCGCCTCCTCCTTGGGCAAGGGCCTCACGGCCTCCAGCCTGGGCATGCTCCTCAAGGCGCGGGGCCTGCGGGTCGTGATGCAGAAGCTCGACCCGTACCTGAACGTCGACCCGGGCACGATGAACCCCTTCCAGCACGGCGAGGTCTTCGTCACCAACGACGGCGCCGAGACGGACCTGGACATCGGACACTACGAGCGCTTCCTCGACCGTGACCTGGACGGCTCCGCCAATGTCACTACAGGCCAGGTCTACTCGACGGTGATCGCCAAGGAGCGGCGCGGCGAGTACCTGGGCGACACCGTGCAGGTCATCCCGCACATCACCAACGAGATCAAGCACCGAATCCGGCGCATGGCGACCGACGAGGTCGACGTCGTCATCACCGAGGTCGGCGGCACGGTCGGCGACATCGAGTCGCTGCCGTTCCTGGAGACCGTCCGCCAGGTCCGCCACGAGGTCGGGCGCGACAACGTCTTCGTCGTCCACATCTCCCTCCTGCCCTACATCGGCCCGTCGGGAGAGCTGAAGACGAAGCCGACCCAGCACTCGGTTGCGGCCCTGCGGAACATCGGTATTCAGCCAGATGCGATCGTGCTGCGCTGCGACCGCGAGGTCCCCACCGCGATCAAGCGCAAGATCTCCCTGATGTGCGACGTCGACGAGGCCGCCGTGGTCGCCTGCCCCGACGCCCGCTCGATCTACGACATCCCCAAGACCGTGCACGGCGAGGGCCTGGATGCGTACGTCGTCCGCAAGCTGGACCTGCCGTTCCGCGACGTGGACTGGCGGACCTGGGACGATCTGCTCGACCGCGTCCACAACCCCGACCACGAGATCACCCTCGCGCTGGTCGGCAAGTACATCGACCTGCCCGACGCCTACCTCTCGGTCACCGAGGCGCTGCGCGCCGGCGGCTTCGCCAACAGGGCCCGGGTGAAGATCAAGTGGGTCACCTCCGACGACTGCAAGACCCCGGCCGGTGCCGCGGCGCAGCTCGGCGACGTCGACGGCATCTGCATCCCGGGCGGTTTCGGCGACCGCGGTGTGCTCGGCAAGGTCGGCGCGATCAAGTACGCCCGCGAGCACAAGATCCCGCTGCTCGGCCTCTGCCTGGGTCTGCAGTGCATCGTGATCGAGGCAGCGCGCAACCTGGCCGGAATCACCGACGCCAACTCCACCGAGTTCGACTCCGCCACCGGACACCCGGTCATCTCCACCATGGCCGAACAGCTCGACATCGTCGCCGGCGAGGGTGACATGGGCGGCACGATGCGTCTGGGCATGTACCCGGCCAAGCTGGCCGAGGGCTCGATCGTGCGCGAGGTCTACGACGGCAAGGAGTACGTCGAGGAGCGCCACCGGCACCGCTACGAGGTGAACAACGCCTACCGTGCGGAGCTGGAGAAGAAGGCCGGCATCCTGTTCTCCGGCACTTCGCCCGACGGCAAGCTCGTCGAGTACGTGGAGTACCCGCGCGAGACGCACCCTTACCTGGTGGCGACCCAGGCGCACCCCGAGCTGCGCTCCCGCCCGACCCGGCCGCACCCGCTGTTCGCGGGTCTGGTGAAGGCCTCGGTCGAGCGGAAGAATTCCAAGTAGCACACCAGTTGTACGGTGGCCGGGGCGCTCGCACTCAAAAGGTGAGCGCCCCGTTTCACTCGGCGTGGCAGAAGCGTGTGGCAGAAGCGTGCGGAAGGACAGGGCATGACGATCAAGGACACCCCCGAGGAGTGGGAGATCCGGGCGACGGAGACCCCCTTCGTGGGCAACAAGACCTCCGTGCGCGCTGACGACGTGGTCATGCCCGACGGACATGTGGCCCGCCGCGACTACCAGGTCCACCCCGGTTCGGTCGCCGTCCTCGCCCTCGACGAGGACGGCCGGGTCCTGCTCGTCCGCCAGTACCGCCACCCCGTGCGTCACAAGCTGTGGGAGATCCCGGCCGGTCTGCTCGACGTGCCCGGCGAGAACCCGCTGCACGCCGCCCAGCGCGAGCTGTACGAGGAGGCGCACGTCAAGGCCGAGGACTGGCGTGTGCTGACCGACGTCTACACCACGCCGGGCGGCTGCGACGAGGCCGTGCGCATCTTCCTCGCCCGTGATCTGTCCGAGGCCGAGGGCGACCGCTTCGAGGTCGAGCACGAAGAGGCCGACATGGAGATCGCGCGGGTGCCCCTGGAGGAGCTCGTACGGGGCGTCCTCGGGGGCGAGCTGCACAACAACTGCCTTGTCGTGGGCGTCCTTTCGCTGGTCGCCGCGGAGCAGGGCGACGGGCTCGACGCGCTGCGTCCCGCCGAGGCGCCGTGGCCCGCGCGTCCCTTCGAGTCCTGAACGCCACCCCTTTCGTACCGGTGTGACGATCTGCTGATCCGATCGGGGGATGTGCCCGCCGTGCTCCGCCAGGTTCGTTGCAGAGCGTGAACTAGGCTCTGTTGATGCCCGGTACCGGAGTCCCGGCGGGCTTGCGCGTGCGGTGGGACGGGAGTGTGGCCCGTGACGGATCAGGCGGTCAACACAGACGGTGTACGGCTGTCGGGGCACGCTGCTGACGAGAGCCGCTTCCTGGGCCGTACAAGGGAATTGAAGGAACTCCGCGCCGACATCGAGCGCGCCGGCCTGGACACCCTCTCCGGCCGCAAGGCCCCACGCGCGCGCGTACTGCTCATCGCGGGCAGGCCCGGTTCCGGACGCACGGCCCTCGCCGAGGAACTGGTACGGCAGGTTGCGGACCGTTACGACGACGGGGTGCTCCGGGCGCGGCTGAGCGAGCCCGACGGCACGCCCGTCCCCCTCGGACAGACCGCCCGTGAACTGCTCGCCGCGCTGAAGCTGCCCACCCCCGCCGGAGCCGCCGCGGACGACCTGGCCGAGGCGCTGCGCACCGCCCTCGCCGACCGCCGGGCCCTGGTGCTGCTGGACGACGCGGCGGACGCCGAGCAGGTCGACGCCCTGCTGCCGGACACGCCGGACTGCCTGGTCGTGGCCGTGTCGAGCGGCCCCCTCACGGGTATCTCCGACGTCCGCCCCTGCACCCTCGGCGGCCTCGACACCAAGTCCGCTCTGGAGCTGCTCACCCGGCACACCGGCTCGGTCCGCATCACCGTCGACCCCCGTGCCGCCGAGGGCCTGGTCGAGGAGTGCCAGGGGCACCCCGCCGCGCTGACACTGGCGGGCGGCTGGCTCGCCGCCCGCCCCAAGGCTGCCGTCGCCGATCTGGCCAAGCATCTGCACACGGAGGGTGAGGGCACGCCCCTCAGCCGGGTCTTCGGGCTCGTCTACACCTCGCTGTCCGCGCCGTCCGCCCGGATGCTGCGGCTGCTCTCCCTCGCCCCGGCCGGCCTGGTCGACCCGCACACCGCGGCCTCGCTCGCCGGCTGCTCGGTCGGCGACGCGCATGCCGCGCTGGACGAGTTCGTCGCCCTCGGTCTGCTGCGGGCCGCGGACTCGCCGTTGCCGCAGTACGAGGTGCCGGGCTGTCTGCACCCCCTGCTGAAGAAGCTCACCCAGAGCCAGGACCGCCCCGGCGAGGTGCAGCTGGCCCGCGCCCGCATGCTGGAGCGGACGGTACGGCTGCTGCAGTCCTGCCGGGTGATCACCGAGACGGACAGCCCCGAGGCGCGCGAGAAGCTCCAGGGCATGCCGCGCGCCGTGCGCTTCCCGAGCCCCCGGGCCGCCGAGGAGTGGCTGCGCCTGCGCAGGCCCGCGCTGCTGGCCGCGGCACGGCTGGCCGTCGCGGACGGGGAGCTGGACACCCTCGCTCGCCGGCTGATGTCCCAGCTGGTCAAGGCCATGGTCGCGCACTTCGGCACCCGGGCCGCCGCCCCCGACCTGTACGGCATCCACCGGCTCGTCCTGGACGTGGCCGAGCGGCGGGACCTGCCCCGCGAGAAGGCCGCCGCACTGCTGAACCTCGGCGACCTGGACGCCCAGACCGGCCGCACGAGGGAGGCGCTGGCGCGCTATCGGGCCGCGTTGGACGCCGGACGGGAGGCAAACGACCCGTACGCGAGCGGCCGCGCAATGGAATCCGTAGGCGGTGCGCATCTGGAGCTCGGGGACTACGACCGGGCCGCCGACTGGTTCGGCCGCGCCCTGGCCGAGCGCCTGGCCCGGGGCGAGCGTGCGGCTGCCGCCCGGCTCTACGGCCGTATCGCCGCGGCCCACACCTATGCGGGCCGCTACGGCGAGGCCCAGCGCGGCTGGCGCACGGCGATCGCCCGGCACCGCAAGAACGGCGACATCGCGTCCCACGCACGGGCGTTGAGCGAACTCGCGCGCGTCCAGGAGTACGCGGGGCGGCCCGAGGAGTCGCTGCGCACCTGCCACGAGGCGGTGGAGTGGGCCCGGCGTGCCGAGGACGTACGGCTGCAGGCGGCGCTGCAGCTGCGGCTCGCCGACACGCTGGAACGCCTGGGCGATCCCGCCTCCGCTCAGCTGCACCGGGGCACGGCCGAGCGGCTGCTGGGGGAGGAGCGCGAGGGCGGTGAGCAGGAGCCGAAACCCCTTGATCCCTTGCAACAGGACGATGACACCTGCGAAATCCGTAGTACATCTGGCGAAGATTGATGCAATGAAAGGCTAGACAGAGGGAACGCCTTCATTAGACTGGCTCTGCCGCACCTTCTCCTGCGGTGTCTCCCGGTGTGCTCATGCATGCCTGGGTATGTGTTGTATTGCCCCACATCCACTGAGCCAAGGACCGTGATCGACGTGAAGGTCGGCATCCCCCGCGAGGTCAAGAACAACGAGTTCCGGGTGGCCATCACCCCCGCCGGTGTGCACGAGCTCGTGCGCCACGGCCACCAGGTCGTCATCGAGCACGATGCCGGTGTCGGATCGTCGATCCCGGACAGCGAGTACGTCGCCGCCGGAGCGCAGATCCTGCCGACCGCCGACGAGGTGTGGGCCGCAGCCGACCTGCTGCTGAAGGTCAAGGAGCCCATCGCCGAGGAGTACCACCGCCTGCGCAAGGACCAGACGCTCTTCACCTACCTGCACCTGGCCGCCTCCAAGGAGTGCACCGACGCGCTGATCGAGTCCGGCACCACGGCGATCGCCTACGAGACCGTCGAGCTCCCCAATCGCGCGCTCCCGCTGCTCGCCCCCATGTCCGAGGTCGCGGGCCGGCTGGCCCCGCAGGTCGGCGCCTACCACCTGATGCGCTCGGCCGGCGGCCGTGGCGTGCTCCCCGGCGGCGTCCCCGGCACCCAGCCCGCGAAGGCCGTCGTCATCGGCGGTGGCGTCTCCGGCTGGAACGCGACGCAGATCGCGGTCGGACTGGGCTTCCACGTCACGCTGCTCGACCGTGACATCAACAAGCTGCGCGAGGCGGACAAGGTCTTCGGCACCAAGGTCCGGGCGATCATGTCCAACTCCTTCGAGCTGGAGAAGGCCGTCCTGGACGCCGACCTGGTCGTCGGCGCGGTCCTCATCCCCGGCGCCAAGGCCCCCAAGCTGGTCACCAACGAGCTCGTCTCCCGCATGAAGCCTGGCAGTGTCCTTGTCGACATCGCGATCGACCAGGGCGGCTGCTTCGAGGACTCCCGTCCGACCACGCACGCCGAGCCGACCTTCCAGGTCCACGACTCGGTCTTCTACTGCGTCGCCAACATGCCGGGCGCGGTGCCCAACACCTCCACCTACGCGCTCACCAACGCGACGCTGCCCTACATCGTCGAACTCGCCGACCACGGCTGGGTGGAGGCGCTGCGCCGCGACCCCGCGCTCGCCAAGGGGCTCAACACCCATGACGGCAAGGTCGTTTACCGCGAGGTCGCAGAGGCGCACGGACTGGAGCACGTGGAGCTCGAGAGCCTGATCGGCTGAGCCGTAGCCGAAGCACCGAGTCGTCGAGCCGCTAAGTCACCATTTGGTAAAAGGCGATACGTCAACACAGGTCGTCAACAGCGCACATCCGGCCGGACCTTGCCCGACAAGGTCCGGCCGGATGTGTGTATGGTCACTTTGCGGCTCTAGGTCAACTCGCCTCGAACGTAACCCTTCGACCGATTCGCACACCCGCGAATCCTGCCGTGCGACGGCCGTACGCCCTTGACAGAGGGATGTTTCATTGTCGACACATCGAGCCCGGTGCGGCGGATTGTGTTGCTGAGGACGCCCGACACGCCATAGAGTCGCCAGTCGTCGGCATGGTGCCACGCTGACCTGTCTAGAAGTTTCCTGGTCACCAAGGAGGTAAGACGACTTGTGAATGAGTCGACATTTTCTCCCGGGGGTGGTCAACCAGGAGCGCCTGTACGGGACCAGGGTCCCGCGGGGTTCGAGGCTGTCGGCTCCGTAGCTGTGCGCACCTTCGCAGCCCACCAGAGCCCGGGTCCGCAGGTGATCCGGACTGCACACCAGAGCATGGATGGCCATCACGTGAACGCCATGGCCGGCGACGGAAGTGGCGCGCCCCACAACCACTTCGCCGACTACGACGAACTGCCCGAAGGGCACTTCTACGACCCCGACGCGGAGTACGAGCCCGACCCCGAGTACGCGGCCACGCTCGCGCCCGACGCTGCCCGCCAGCGTCGTGAGCGCATCGGCCCGACCGGACGTCCGCTGCCGTACTTCCCCATCCCGGGCCCGCTGACCGACCACGGGCCCGCGAAGATCATCGCGATGTGCAACCAGAAGGGCGGCGTCGGCAAGACGACGTCGACCATCAACCTGGGTGCCGCGCTCGCGGAGTACGGACGCCGCGTGCTGCTCGTGGACTTCGACCCGCAGGGCGCGCTGTCGGTGGGCCTCGGCGTCAATCCGATGGAGCTCGACCTCACCGTCTACAACCTGCTCATGGAGCGGGGGATGGCGGCCGACGAGGTGCTCCTGAAGACGGCGGTCCCGAACATGGACCTGCTGCCCAGCAACATCGACCTGTCCGCCGCCGAGGTGCAGCTGGTCTCGGAGGTCGCGCGCGAGTCCACGCTCCAGCGGGCCCTGAAGCCGCTGATGGCCGACTACGACTACATCGTGATCGACTGTCAGCCCTCACTGGGGCTGCTGACGGTGAACGCGCTGACGGCCGCGCACAAGGTGATCGTGCCGCTCGAGTGCGAGTTCTTCGCCCTGCGCGGTGTCGCACTGCTGACGGAGACGATCGAGAAGGTCCAGGAGCGGCTCAACCCGGAGCTGGAGCTCGACGGGATCCTGGCCACGATGTACGACTCGCGCACGGTCCACAGCCGCGAGGTGCTGGCCCGTGTGGTCGAGGCGTTCGACGACCACGTCTACCACACGGTCATCGGACGCACGGTCCGCTTCCCGGAGACCACGGTCGCCGGTGAGCCGATCACCACGTACGCCTCCAACTCCGTCGGCGCCGCCGCCTACCGTCAGCTCGCCAGGGAGGTGCTCGCCCGGTGTCACGCCGAGTGAGTCTGCCGGGGGCCGACGAACTCTTCCGTACGACAGGGGGAATGGCGCTCCAGCCGTCCACTCCGCGGCGGGGGGCCAACGGCGAAGCCCGGGTGCCCGCGCCCGCGGGGGAGAGCGATCCGGCCGCGGCCGCCTCGCCCGAGGACGCACCGCAGTCGGTGCCCGCGCAGGGCGGCGACGGCGAGGGCCCGGAGCATGTGGCCGCGGAGCGGGAGCCGGCCGAGGCCGGTGAGTCCCGCAGCCGTGCCGCGGGACAGGAGCGCTCCGGGCGCCGTCAGGAGGCGCAGGAAGGTTCTGCCGCATCCTCCGGCAATGCCCAGCCCCGCAAGCGCGGCCGGTCCTCGCCCTCGCGCCGGCCCAGTGGCCGCGAGCGGCACGACGAGAAGATCACCGTGTACGTCTCCGCCGAGGAGCTCATGGACCTGGAGCACGCACGCCTGGTGCTCCGCGGTGAGCACGGCCTCGCGGTCGACCGTGGGCGGATCGTCCGCGAGGCGGTCGCCGTGGTCCTGGCGGACCTGGAGTCCCGCGGGGACGCGAGCATCCTCGTACGCCGGCTGCGCGGGCGGTAGCGGTAGCCTGCGGGGGCCATGACCTCGAACGACGTACCCGCCCCCGGCGCCGGCACCTCCGGCGGCCGTCGGCGTGTACTGGGCCGGGGCCCCGGCACTCCACGGGTCGAGCCGACGGCTCCTCCCGGGGAACCGGCCCCGACCCCGGAGGAGCCGAAACCCGAGACGGCCGCCCCCGAGCCGGATCCGAAGGCCGCGACTGAACGGCCGTTCCGTGAGCCCGGGGCGGATCCTGTGGCTCCGGAGCCGGTCGCCGGTCAGCGTCCCGTGGACCTGGAGTCGGGCGTCGTGGCGCCAGAGGCGGTGTCTGCGCCTTCGGTGGAGGCCGTGGCCCCGGAGCTGTTCCGGGAGCCGGAGGCCGTGGTTCGGGGGTTGGGCCCCGAGCCTCAGGCGGAAGCCGTGGCTCCCGCGCCTCCGGACGAGTCCGGTGGCGCGCCCCAGGAAGTGGGACCGGGGGCGGAAGCCGACCCCGGTGAGGCCGACGGCGGCGGTGTCTTCAAGGTTCGGCTCTCCAACTTCGAGGGGCCCTTCGATCTGCTGCTGCAGTTGATCTCCAAGCACAAGCTGGACGTCACCGAGGTCGCGCTGTCCAAGGTCACCGACGAGTTCATGGCGCACATCCGGGCCATGGGGCCGGACTGGGACCTGGATCAGACGACCGAGTTCCTCGTCGTCGCGGCCACCTTGCTCGACCTCAAGGCCGCCCGGCTGCTGCCCTCCGCCGAGGTCGAGGACGAGGCCGACCTCGCGCTCCTGGAGGCGCGGGACCTGCTGTTCGCACGGCTGCTGCAGTACCGCGCCTACAAACAGATCGCCGACATCTTCAACCGGCGGCTGGACGAGGAGGCCCGGCGCTATCCGCGTACCGTCGGACTCGAGCCGCATCACGCCGAGCTGCTGCCCGAGGTCGTCATCAGCATCGGGGCGGAGGGCTTCGCCAAGCTCGCCGTGAAGGCGATGCAGCCCAAGCCGAAGCCGCAGGTGTACGTGGACCACATCCACGCCCCGCTGGTCAGCGTGCAGGAGCAGGCCGGAATCGTGGTCGCCCGGCTCAGGGAGCTCGGCGAGGCCAGCTTCCGGGCGCTGGTCGAGGACACCGACGACACCCTCACCGTCGTCGCGCGATTCCTCGCCCTGCTGGAGCTGTACCGGGAGAAGGCCGTCGCCCTCGACCAGGAGACGGCGCTGGGCGAGCTGATCGTGCGCTGGACCGGCGGCGAGGGCGAAGACCGGCCGATGGTGACCGACGAATTCGACCGACCGCCCGAGCCGCCCAAGGAGGACAAGGCGTGAGCGAGGACACCACCGGCCTCCCGGCAGGCCTCCGTACCGTCGCCGACCTCGACCTCAAGCCCGCCCTGGAGGCCGTCCTCATGGTCGTGGACGAGCCCGCGACCGAGGAGCATCTCGCCAAGATCCTCCAGCGGCCCAAGCGGCAGGTCGGGGACGCACTGCGGGAACTGGCCGACGAATACGCCGTGCAGGGCCGTGGATTCGAGCTGCGGCTGATCGCCGGCGGCTGGCGTTTCTACTCCCGGCCCGAGTACGCGGCGGCCGTAGAAGGCTTCGTCCTGGACGGCCAGCAGGCCCGGCTCACCCAGGCCGCCCTGGAGACCCTCGCTGTCGTCGCCTACCGCCAGCCGGTCAGCCGCAGCCGGGTCTCGGCCGTACGAGGAGTCAACTGCGACGGGGTCATGCGCACCCTGCTGCAGAGGGGTCTGGTCCAGGAGGCGGGCACGGAACCCGAAACAGGTGCGATCCTGTACACGACGACGAACTACTTCCTGGAGCGGATGGGCCTGCGCGGTCTGGACGAGCTCCCGGAGCTCGCGCCCTTCCTCCCGGAGGCGGAGGCGATCGAGGCCGAGACACTGGAAGGGGTTCCGTCGTTCGATCCGGACGCTCCGGATTCCGAGGACGCAGACGACAAGACGGAACTTTGATGCGAAGCAGCAGCGGCAGGAACAGCAGCGGAAACAACGGCGGGAGCCGTGGTGGCAACAGCGGCGGCCGCGGCGGGAGCAGCGGTGGCCGCGGTAATTTCCGCGGCGCCGGTAACAACCGCGACGACAAGCAGGGCGGCCGGCCGAAGAAGCCCCGCCCGGAGGAGCGGCGCTACGACGTAGGCCCCGGCGCCACCCAGGACGGCCCGAAGTCGGGGCGCGGCGCCTCGGCGCGCGGCGGCGCCAAGGGCGGCCCCAGGCAGGGCCAGGGCACGGGGCGGGGCCGTACGGCCCCGGCGAGCTCCCGTGAGTACGACGCCCGGGCCGAGGAGCGCAACCGTGAGCGGTACGCGGGCAAGAAGGACGTCAAGCTGCCCAAGACCTTCCCGGGCGCCGAGCAGGAGGGCGAGCGGCTGCAGAAGATCCTCGCGCGCGCGGGCTACGGCTCCCGGCGCGCCTGCGAGGAGCTGATCGAGCAGGCCCGCGTCGAGGTCAACGGCGAGATCGTCCTCGAGCAGGGCAAGCGAGTCGACCCGGAGAAGGACGAGGTCAAGGTCGACGGGCTGACCGTCGCCACGCAGTCGTACCAGTTCTTCTCGCTGAACAAGCCGGCAGGCGTGGTCTCCACCATGGAGGACCCCGAGGGGCGCCAGTGCCTCGGTGACTACGTCACCAACCGCGAGACCCGGCTCTTCCACGTGGGGCGGCTCGACACCGAGACGGAGGGCGTCATCCTGCTCACCAACCACGGCGAGCTGGCGCACCGCCTGACCCACCCCAAGTACGGCGTGAAGAAGACCTACCTCGCCGCGATCGTCGGCCCGATCCCGCGCGACCTGGGCAAGAAGCTGAAGGACGGCATCCAGCTGGAGGACGGGTACGCGCGCGCGGACCACTTCCGGGTGGTCGAGCAGACCGGCAAGAACTACCTGGTCGAGGTGACCCTCCACGAGGGCCGCAAGCACATCGTGCGCCGCATGCTCGCGGAGGCCGGCTTCCCGGTGGAGAAGCTGGTGCGCACCTCGTTCGGTCCGATCACCCTGGGCGACCAGAAGTCGGGCTGGCTGCGGAGGCTGTCGAACACCGAGGTCGGCATGCTGATGCAGGAAGTCGACCTCTAGCAGTCATGCGCAACGGCCGGTTCCGGATCTCCTCCGGGACCGGCCGATTCGTTTTCGCTCCCTCGCCGGTCTGTACTCGTGACCGGCGAGAGGAATGGCCATGCCTGCTACGACGACGGACCGCGACGAGTTCGTCCGGCTGACGGACCCGTACCGGCGGGAGCTGCTCGCGCACTGCTACCGCATGCTGGGCTCGGTCGACGAGGCCGAGGACCTGGTGCAGGAGACATATCTGCGGGCCTGGCGGTCCTACGAGGGCTACGAGGGCCGCGCGTCCCTGCGGACCTGGCTGCACCGCATCGCCACCAACACGTGTCTGACGGCGCTGGAGAGCCGCGCGAGGCGTCCGCTGCCCGCGGGACTCGGCGGTCCGTCACAGGCGCCTGAGGAGCCGCTGAGGACCCCTGCGACGGATGTTCCGTGGCTGCAGCCGCTGCCAGACTCGCTGGTCGACCCGGCGACCGTCGTGGCCGCCCGCGGCAGCCTGCGGCTCGCGCTGGTCGCCGCCCTGCAGCATCTGCCGGCCCGGCAGCGGGCCGTGCTCATCCTGCGGGACGTGCTGGCCTGGCGGGCACCCGAGGTCGCCTCGCTGCTCGGGACCTCGACGGCCGCGGTGAAGAGCAGCCTCCAACGCGCGCGTGCCCGGCTCGACGAGGTCGCCCCCGACGAGGACCTCGTCGTCGAGCCCGAGGGCGCGGCGGACCGCGAGGTGCTCGACCGGTACATGGCCGCCTTCGAACGCGCCGACATGGACGCGCTGCTCGACCTCCTCCAGGACGGCGTCGAGCTGGAGATGCCGCCCAACCTGGAGTGGTTCCGCGGCAAGAAGGACGTGCTGCTGTTCCTGCGGGCCAGGGGGCACGGGGAGGGCCGCTACCGGATGCTGCCCACGCGTGCGAACGGGCAGCCGGCCGTCGTCATGTACGTGCGCGGGGTGGACGGCGTGCTGCGGGCGCACTCGGTGCAGGTGCTCACCGTGGAGGGCGGCACCCTGGCCCGCATCACGGCCTTCATCGACCTGGCGCAGGTCGCCCGCTTCGGGTTCCCCAGGGTGCTGTCATGAACTGCGGGGAGCTGCTGGAGCGTTCGCTCGCCTACGCGCTGGGGAGTGTCGCCGGGGTCGGGCCCGGGAGCCTGGTGCGGGGCACTCCGTGCGCCCAGTGGGACCTGGGGGAGTTGCTCGGGCATCTCGACGACTCGCTGGACGCCCTGCACGAGGGGCTGACGGGCGGGCGGATCGGACTCACGGCGGGGCGCCCCGGGGGAGATCTCGCCTGCGCGTTCCGCACGCGCGCGTGTGCCGTGCTCGGCGCCTGGGCGGCCGGCGCCAGGGAGCGGGTGCTGGTGGGCGAACTGCCGTTGGACGTCCGGGTGATGGCGGCCGTGGGGGCCGTGGAGATCGCCGTGCACGGATGGGACGTGGCGCAGGCCTGCGGGCGGCCCCGGCCCATACCGGGCCCGTTGGCGGCCGAGCTGCTGCCGGTGGCGCAGTGCGTGGTGGCGCCGGCGGACCGGGGCGTGCGGTTCGGCGCGCCCGTCGCCGTACCGCTGGACGCGGGGCCCGAGGAGCGACTGCTGGCCTTTCTGGGGCGGTGCGATTCCTTTCCGGGGCGGTGCGATTCCTTTCCGGGGTGAGGGTGGTCTGCCTTCCGTGAGCGACTTCAAGAGCTCATGGAAGGAACCCCCGTCATGACCGACACACTGAATGTCACCGTACGCAGACCACCTGCCGGACAGGCCCCGCACCGACCCGTGTGGACCGTCGTCCTCGCCGGGCTCGGCGCGCTGCTGTGCTCCCTGGACGTCGTGGTCGTCGCTACCGCGCTGCCCGCCCTGCGAGCCGACTTCGGGGCGAGCCTGTCCGACCTGGAGTGGACGATCAACGCCTACAACCTGGTCTTCGCCTGTCTGACCCTGACCGGCGCCGCGCTCGGCGACCGGTTCGGGCGGCGGCGGATGTACCTCGCCGGGCTCGCCGTCTTCACCCTGGGCTCGGCCGCCTCCGCGCTGGCGGGCGGCCCGGGGCAGCTCATCGGCGCGCGCGTGGTGCAGGGCGCCGGAGCCGCCGTACTGCTTCCCCTCACCCTGACCCTGATCAGCGAGGCGTTCCCGGTCGAGAAGCGGGGCGTCGCCATCGGCGTGTGGGGTGGCGTGACCGGCCTCGGGGTGGCCGCCGGGCCGGTGCTGGGCGGGGCCGTCACCGAGGGCCTGTCCTGGCAGTGGATCTTCTGGCTGAACGTGCCCATCGGCCTTGCGATGCTGCCGTTCGCCGCCACCAGGCTCCGCGAGAGCTATGGCACCCGGCCCCAACTCGACCTGGTCGGGCTGGTGTTGGCGGCCTTTGGGGTGACGGGGCTGGCCTGGGCGCCGGTCCGGGCCCCGCAGGAGGGCTGGGGGAGCGCCGAGGTGCTGACCGCACTCGCCGCCGGGATCGTGTTGCTGGCCGCCTTCCTGCTCTGGGAGCGCAGGGGAGCCCGCTATCCGATGCTGCCGCTCGCGCACTTCCGCAACCGCGGCTTCTCCGTCGCCAACGCGGCCGCCTTCCTGGTCTTCGGGTCCCTGCTGGGCGCCCTCTTCATGATCACGCAGCTCTTCCAGACCGGGCTCGGCTACTCCCCGCTGCAGGCGGGCGTGCGCATCCTCGTCTGGAACGCGATGCCGCTGCTGGTCGCCCCGGTCGCCGGCGCCCTCGCGGACCGTTTCGGCACCCGGCCCTTCATGTTCACGGGCCTCGCCCTGCAGGCCCTGGGCCTCGCCCTGCTGGCCTGGCAGGTCGAACCCGGCGTCCGCTACGGGCAGTTGGTCTTCCCGCTGATCATCGCGGGCATCGGCATCTCCATGGTCTTCCCGAGCGTCGCCAACGCCGTGACCTCCGCCGTCCCCCTCGGCGACGCCGGCGTCGCGGCCGGTGTCAACAACGCTCTGCGCGAACTGGGCGGCGTCTTCGGCATCGCCGTCGCCGCCCTGGTCTTCACGCAGTACGGCGGCTACGGCTCACCCGCGTCCTTCCTGGACGGCTGCGCACCGGCGCTGTGGGTGTCGGCCGGGGCGGCGGGAGTGGGGGCGGTGGTTGCGGCGTTCGCGCCGTCACACACGCGCGTGTGAGCCCACTCCGCGCCGTCGAGCAGCCCCTTCATGGTCTCGGCGGCGCGGACCGCGGCAGCACCGCAGCAGTTGTTGAACAGCACGTGGAGCTGCTCCGTCCGCCCGGCCAGTGACCGCAACCGGGGGAGCCATTCGATGAGTTCGTCCTCCCCGTAGTCGTACCGGAACCGGTCCTCCTTGCTCCCCGACCCCCAGGCCGGGTTCCGCCCGTGGAACCGGACGACGGACAGCCGTGGCGCGGCGAACGGCGTGACGGGCGGGACGGACCAGGGGAGCGACTGCGTCATGTCCACCGCCACGGCGGTCATGCCGTACCGGGTCAGCAACGCGCGCGTGGCCTCCGCCCACTCCGGCCGCCACCATCCGGGATGCCGGAACTCCACGGAGACCGGCCACCCTTCGGTCCGTTCGGCGCACTCCCGCAGGAACTCCCCGCACCGCTTTCCGGGGCGGAACCACGGCGGCAGCTGGAACAGCACGCTGCCGAGCCGCCCGGCCGCCCGCAGCGGCTCGATCCCCTCGGTGAACCGCGCCCACACCTGGTCGAGCACCTTCGGATCCCGGTGGTCGGCGGGAAGCCCGTCCGGCATCACCGAGTCCCGCGTCGGGTGTCCCGTGAGCAGCGAGAACGCCTTCACGTCGAAGACGAAGCCGTCCGGCGTCCGTTCGGCCCACAGGCGGCTGTTGCGGGCGCTCGGCAGCGCGTAGTACGCCGAGTCGACCTCGACGACCGGGAACTGCTCGGCGTAGTGCCTCAGCCGCCCCTCCGCGTCCCTGCGCCCCACCGGATACCAGCCGCTGCCGACCAGTGCCCCGTCCGTCCACGAACACGTGCCCACAAGGATCTCGCCCATGCGGTGCCGGTTACCCCTCTCGGGGCCGCGGAAGCACGCGGGTTGGGAAGCATGCGGGTTGAGGAAGCTCTCGGGGTTGTGGAAGCGCACACCTCGTGTTTATAGTCGATATGACTATTAAGAAGTCCGGGGGTTGGAGGCCGGTGTCATGCAGTACGACAAGTACGCCTACGAACCCTTCGCCGTCACCGTCGACCTCGCCGTCCTGACGATCCGTGACGGCGCCCTGCATGTCCTCCTCGTGGAGCGCGGACAGGACCCCTATGCCGGTTGCCGGGCGCTGCCCGGCGGCTTCGTGGAGCCGCGGGAGTCGGCGGAGACGGCCGCCCGGCGCGAACTCGCCGAGGAGACCGGCCTCGCGGACGTCACCGGGCTGCATCTGGAGCAGCTGCGGACCTACAGCGAACCCGACCGCGACCCCAGGATGCGGGTCGTGTCCGTCGCCTTCACCGCGCTGCTGCCCGACGCGCCCGAGCCGCGGGCCGGCAGCGACGCGGCGCGAGCGAGCTGGCTGCCTTACGACTCGGCTCAGCCGCTCGCCTTCGACCACGACACGATCCTGGCCGACGCCCACGAACGGGTCGGCGCCAAGCTCGAGTACACCTGTCTCGCCACCGCCTTCTGCCCGCCCGAGTTCACGCTCGGCGAGCTGCAGCACGTCTACGAGACGGTCTGGGGCACGGCTCTCGACCGGCCCAACTTCCGCCGCAAGGTGCTCGCCACGCCCGGCTTCGTCGAAGCCGTGCCGGGCGCCGCCCGGCTGACCGGCGGCCGGGGCAAACCCGCCGCGCTCTATCGCGCGGGTCCGGCCACCGCGCTGCACCCGCCCCTCCTCCGACCGTCCCGGGAAGGACGCCCCGCATGACCGCCACCATCGTCGACAAGCAAGCAGCCACCGGGGCGTTGACCGGCCTCGCACTCGGGGACGCGCTCGGCTTCCCTACCGAGTTCAACGACGTGCCGTCGATCCTCGCCAAGTGCGGGCCGTGGCGGCAGATGCGGCTGCCCACGCCCGCGATCGTCACCGACGACACGCAGATGACGCTGGCGGTGGGGCACGCACTGAGGACGGCCACGGACCTCGGGGTGCTCGCGCCGGAAAGCCTGGCGGGGCCGCTGCGCAAGGAGTTCGTGGACTGGCACGACTCGCCGGAGAACAACCGGGCGCCCGGGAACACCTGCCTGCTGGCCTGCTACCTGCTGAAGGACGAGGGCCGCCGCTGGCAGGACGCCAGCCAGATCGGCTCCAAGGGCTGCGGCGCCAACATGCGGGTCGCGCCCGTCGGACTCGTCCCCGGTCTGAGCGACGAACAGCGCGCGGGCGCCGCCCAGTTGCAGTCCGCCCTGACCCACGGGCATCCGACGGCGCTCGCCGCCTCCGACCTCACCGCCCGTGCCGTACGGCTGCTTGCGCAGGGCGCCGAGCCGACCGGCCTCGTCGGGCTGCTGCGGTCGTACGCCCTGGAGAACCGCAGCCGCTATCACCACGCCTGGCTCGGCGACCTGTGGACCCGTGCCGCCGACGCCACCCCCGAGGAGTTCATCGCGCGCGGCTGGGACGAGTGCCTGGAGATTCTCGGCCGCCTTCAGGAGGCCGTGCGCACGGCCTCGGTGGAGACCGACCCGTGCCTGGCCACCGGGGCGGGCTGGACAGCCGAAGAGGCCCTGGCGACCGGCCTGTTGTGCTTCCTGCTCTTCGTCGACGAACCGGTGACGGCCATCCGCCGGGCCGCCTGCACCTCCGGCGACTCGGACTCCATCGCCTGCCTGACGGGCGCCTTCGCGGGCGCGCACCTGGGCGCCGACGCCTGGCCGACCGAGTGGGCCGACCGCATCGAATACCGGAGCGACCTGCTGACGCTCGGCGCCCTCTGGGACGCCTGAGCCATGATCGACGCACTGAACCTCGACCTGACACCGGTGGTCGCCGAACAGCCCGACCCGGTGCTGTTCGCGACCGTCTCCGGCGCACACCTCTACGGCTTCCCGTCGCGCGACTCGGACGTGGACCTGCGGGGCGTGCACCTGCTGCCCACGGCGGACCTGGTGGGCCTGCGGGAACCCGACGAGACCCGGTCCCGGATGTGGGACCGGGACGGCGTCGAGATGGACCTGGTCACGCACGACCTGCGCAAGTTCGTACGGCTGATGCTGCGCCGCAACGGCTATGTCCTGGAGCAGCTGCTGTCGCCGCTGGTCGTGCATACGACCGACGCGCACCGCGAACTGGCCGCGCTCGCGCCCGGCGTGCTCACCAGCCATCACGCCCACCACTACAGAGGGTTCGCCAACACGCAGTGGCGGCTGTTCGAGAAGACCGGTGAGCTCAAGCCGTTGCTCTACACCTTCCGGGTTCTGCTCACCGGGATCCATCTGATGCGCAGCGGCGAGGTGCAGGCCCATCTGCCCACGCTGCTGGGGGAGGTGGACGCCCCCGGCTACCTGCCGGAGCTGATCGCGGCGAAGGCGGAGCAGGAGCACGGGGGTGCCGATGTCGAGTACGCGCGCGTGCAGGCTGACGTCGAGCAGCTGCACGGCGTGCTGGACGCGGCGCAGGAGACGTCGGCGCTACCCGACGCCCCGGCCGTGTACGACGCCCTGCACGACCTCGTCGTACGTATCCGGCTGGAGGGCTGAGGCGCGGCGGACGCGGACGAGGAAGGCCTCGACGCGGGCCCGGTCAGGCTCCTCGGGGAGGGGACTGTGACGGGCGGCCTCCTCGGCCTCCGCGGCCAGGCGGTTCATCCACGACTCGACCTCCGGCCACGGGACCTCACCCCGCTTCACGGCCAGCAGGGGCTCGCGCTGGTGACCCACGTCGAGGGTGAGGGCGCCCGAGCGCAGCAGGTCGCGGGAGCTCCTCAGCAGGCGCAGCAGATGCATGGCGTGCTTCCAGCGCGGGGCGCCGTGGGTGCGGACATCCGCCTCCAGCTTCTTGCGCTGGCCGAGGGCATAGCGCGTGAACGTCTCGTGGGCCCGGCGGGAGAGGAACGCCCCGCGCAGCGCTAGGAGTTCGCGGCCGGTGTCGTCGACGTACTCCACGAGCGGGGAGTGCAGGCACTCCAGGATGTTCGGGTTGGCGCGCAGGGCCAGCTCGCAGAAGCGTTCCAGCTCCCAGCCGAACTGCTCCTCGGCCGGGCCCTCGACATGCGTCGGCGGCTTCTCGAAGCGCCAGAACAGGGGAGTGGGCGCCACGAACACGCCCCGGCGGTCGGTGTCGCTGCCGTCCGTCGCCAGACCGAAGGCGCGCGAACCCATCACGCAGGCGTAGATCGTGTGGTCGCGCACCAGGGTCTCGGGAAGCATGCCCCGGAGCGTACGCGGCCCCTCACGCCAGACGGATCGAATTTCCCTCCACCTTGATCTGCTCCGCGGGCAGCGGTTTCGGCGCCGGGCCGCCGGCCACCGAGCCGTCGGCGATGCGGTACTTGCTGCCGTGGCAGGGACAGTCGATGGTGCCGTTCGAGACGGTGCTCACCGTGCAGCCCTGGTGGGTGCAGATCGCCGAGAAGGCCTTGAACTCGTCCTTCTTCGGCTGGGTGACCACGACCTTCTGGTCCTTGAAGATCTTGCCGCCGCCCACCGGGATCTCGGAGGTCTTCGCCAGCTCCTGCCCGCCGGAGGCGTTCGTGGCGGACCCGGAGTCGCTGTTGCCGTACTTGCTGCAGCCCGCGGCGAGCGTGGCCGCGCCCGTCGCGAGGAGAACCGTGCGCCGCGTCGAGCGATGGGTCATGTCGTCACTCCGAAGGTGCGGAAGAACCAGAGGGCGGACGTCAGCCAGATGAGCGTGAGAACGGTGAAGACCAGCCCGCCGACGAGCGGCAGCAGCCATCCGGGGAGCCGCTGAGAGCGGAGCAGCAGCATCTTGGCACTGAAGGCTCCGAAGAAGAAGCAACCCAGGGCCGAGTGCCACATCACACGTGTTCCGTACGTCTGGTAGCCGAGCGCGTAGAGGCAGTGCACGGCGACCGGCACCGCCACCAGGAACGCGATCCGGCCCGACCAGCGGTGCAGCGTCGACGCCCAGCGCGGCCCCGGCAGCTTGCCGTACACCATGAACGCGCTGACCAGCTGGACGAGCGCGAAGAAGAACGCGGTCGACGCCAGCCATGACTTCACCGCGCCCGTGCTGCTGAACCCGGCCAGGTTGAAGGCCGTCCCGGTGGGGTGGTGGACCTTGCCGTACACCCCGAGGCCGACGGCCACCGCGGCGGCGACGAGGGCCGGGATCAGATAG
This sequence comes from Streptomyces sp. NPDC002092, assembly GCF_053593775.1. Classification (NCBI taxonomy): domain Bacteria; kingdom Bacillati; phylum Actinomycetota; class Actinomycetes; order Kitasatosporales; family Streptomycetaceae; genus Streptomyces; species Streptomyces sp. NPDC002092. The sequence goes on along the minus strand of NZ_JBSFDG010000010.1, from coordinate 342,106 downwards.
CGGCCGGGGCCGGGGGCGCGATGGCCGGGTTCGGAGGGCGGGAAACTCTGGGTCGCGGCGTTCGGGTCGACGGTCATGGTGTCGTCTCCCAGGTCAGGAGGATCAAGGAGTTACGGGATGTGCCGTCAGCCGCTGTCCGCCGACCGTCACCGCGCCCGTCGCCGGGTCGATGGCCGGCGCGGCCGAGGGCGTTCCGTCGCGGGTGACGATGCCGACCTGCCTGCCGCCCGGCAGGACGATCCAGCCGCCGACGATCCTGGCGCCGGCGACCTGGCTGTTCGCCCGGTAGAGCCCGGACGGCTCCTTCGCCTTGTCGAGGGTGAAGGCGTAGTGCCCGCCACCGACCTCGGCGGTCCCCCGGATCTGCTTGCCGCCCTTCAGCGTGCCGTCCAGCTTCGCGCCGTGGTCACCGGTCAGGCTCAGGCTCCCGTCGCCCTTCACCGAGCCTTTCAGCCACGACTCGATGTTGTGGCCGTCGCAGAAGTACGCGATCGCCCTGCCGTCGCGCAGCGAGACGGCCACGGCGGACGAGTCGTCGTCGGTACGGCCGGTGTAGACACCCTGGGGTGCGGCCGCCCGCGACGGTGACGGACTGGGCGACGCGGTGGTCTTCGGGGGAGTCGGCGAGGCCGTGACGGCGGGCGACTTCTCCTTGTACGGGGACGAGGCGCTCTTCGACCCCGTCGTCGCGTCGAGCGACAGCATGAACAGGCCGAGCAGCAGTCCCGCGAGCAGGGTGAGCAGCGGTCCAGGACGCTTCATACGGGCCTCCCCCGAGGCGAGTGTCCTGCCATCAGAGCGGACCGGCGGCCCCGACGTAAAGAGGCGCACAGGGGCGAGCCACCCCAAGTAGCGAAATCGGGGCGATTCGGTGACATTGGCAGGGCATCCGAGCCGCCGTCTCAGCGGGCGGGCGTCACGCACCCGCCCGCCGCGGGCTGACTAGGCTGGAGGGTCGAAAGCCGATCCGTACATCAGCGAGGAGTGCAGCCGTGGCGGTACGAGCGGTCCGGGGAGCCGTCCAACTGGAACGGGACGAAGCCGGACACATGGACGAGCAGGTCGGGGCCCTGCTCACCGCCGTCCTCGAGCGGAACGCCCTGAGCACGGACGACCTGATCAGCATCTGGTTCACGGCGACTCCCGACCTGCACAGCGACTTCCCGGCGGCCGCCGCACGCAAGCTCGGTATCGTCGACGTACCGCTGATCTGCGCCCAGGAACTCGACATCGAGGGCGCCATGCCACGCGTCGTGCGCGTCCTGGCGCACATCGAGTCGGACCGCTCCCGCGCCGACATCTCCCATGTCTACCTCGGCGCCGCGGCCGCCCTGCGCAAGGACATCGCCCAGTGAGAACCGCGCTCGTCATCGGCACGGGGCTCATCGGTACGTCCGCCGCCATCGCCCTGTCCCAGCGGGGCGTCGTCGTCCACCTCTCCGACCACGACCCGGAACAGGCCCGTACGGCCGCCGCGCTCGGCGCCGGCACCGACGAGGCCCCCGCCGGACCGGTCGACCTCGCGATCATCGCCGCGCCCCCCGCCCATGTGGCCGGAGTGCTGGCCGACGCCATGCGCCGGGGCGCGGCCCGCGGCTACCTCGACGTGGCCAGCGTCAAGGGCGGCCCGCGCCGCGAGCTGGAGGCGCTGGGCCTGGACCCGTCCGTGATGTCGAAGTACATCGGCACGCATCCCATGTCGGGCCGCGAGAAGTCCGGACCGCTCGCGGCGACCGGTGACCTCTTCGAGGGCCGCCCCTGGGTGCTCACCCCGACCCGGGACACCGACACCGAGGTGCTCAACCTCGCCCTGGAGCTGGTCTCGCACTGCCGGGCCGTTCCGGTCGTCATGGACGCCGACGCCCACGACCGCGCCGTCGCCCTGGTCTCCCACATGCCCCACCTGGTGTCCAGCATGGTCGCCGCGCGGCTGGAGAACGCCGAGGAGGCGGCCGTACGACTGTGCGGCCAGGGCATCCGGGACGTGACCCGGATCGCCGCCTCCGACCCCCGGATGTGGATCGACATCCTGTCCGCGAACCCCGGGCCGGTCGCCGACCTGCTCTCCGACGTCGCCGCCGACCTGGAGGAGACGGTGCAGGCGCTGCGGTCCCTGCAGTCCTCCGACGAGGCCAAGCGCGGGGAGGGCGTCCTGGGCATCGAGGACGTCCTGCGGCGCGGGAACGCCGGACAGGTCCGCGTCCCCGGCAAGCACGGGTCCGCTCCGCGGGCGTACGAGATCGTCGCCGTCCTCATCGACGACCAGCCGGGCCAGCTGGCACGCATCTTCGCCGACGCGGGCCGGGCCGGGGTCAACATCGAGGACGTACGCATCGAGCACGCGACCGGGCAGCAGGCGGGTCTGGTCCAGCTGATGGTGGAACCGCAGGCGGCACCGGTGCTCACCGCGGCGCTGCGGGAGCGAGGGTGGGCGATTCGGCAGTAGGCACCCGGCGGTGCCATGGTCGAACGCCGGACGGGCCGGAAGGCTGCGCGTCCGGACGAGTGACGCGCACCCAGTAACCTTGTGCAGGGCACCCTCGCGGCCCCACACACCCACCGCACCGCACCAGGAAGGTGTCCCCCCGTGGAAAACGGCGTCGCCAAGCCCGTGATTGTCGCCATCGACGGCCCGGCCGGCACCGGCAAGTCGAGCACGTCGAAGGCCGTCGCGGCGCAGCTCGGCCTGAGCTACCTGGACACCGGCGCCCAGTACCGGGCGATCACCTGGTGGATGGTGACCAACGGCATCGACATCGACGACCCGTCCGCGATCGCCGCCGTGGCGGGCAAGGCCGAGATCGTCTCCGGCACGGACCCGGCCAATCCGACGATCACGGTCGACGGCACCGATGTGGCCGGCCCGATCCGCACCCAGGAGGTCAGCTCCAAGGTCAGCGCGGTCAGCGCGGTGCCCGAGGTGCGCGCCCGGATCACCGAGCTGCAGCGCTCGCTGGCCACCTCCGCGGAGCACGGCATCGTCGTCGAGGGCCGTGACATCGGTACGACCGTGCTGCCCGACGCCGACCTGAAGATCTTCCTCACCGCCTCGCCGGAGGCGCGTGCCGCCCGCCGCAGCGGCGAGCTGAAGGGCGCCGACGTGCACGCCACCCGAGAGGCGCTGATCAAGCGCGACGCGGCCGACTCGTCCCGCAAGACCTCGCCGCTCGCCAAGGCGGACGACGCGGTCGAGGTGGACACCACCGACCTCACCCTCGCGCAGGTCATCGAGTGCGTCGTCACCCTCGTCGAGGAGAAGCGGGCCGGGAAGTGACACAGCCTTCGGAGCGGGGCGCCGAGGTCGGGCGGCGGATCGGCGTCGGCCTGATGTACGGGTTGTGGAAGCCGCGGGTGCTGGGTTCCTGGAAGGTGCCCGCCACCGGCCCGGTGATCTTCGCCGTCAACCACTCCCACAACATCGACGGTCCGATGGTCATGGGCGTGGCGCCCCGGCCGACGCACTTCCTGATCAAGAAGGAGGCGTTCGTCGGCCCGCTGGACCCCTTCCTGCTCGGCATCGGGCAGGTCAAGGTCGACCGGTCGGGTGCCGACCGCACGGCGATCTCGCAGGCGCTGGACGTGCTGTCCGCCGGCGGGGTCCTCGGCATCTTCCCGGAGGGCACCCGCGGTGAGGGAGACTTCGCCGCGCTGCGTGCCGGGCTCGCGTACTTCGCCGTACGCAGCGGAGCACCGGTCGTTCCGGTCGCCGTACTGGGAAGTTCCGAGCGGCGGGGACGGTTGATAAAGGGGCTGCCTCCGCTGCGCAGCCGTATCGACGTCGTCTTCGGCGACCCCTTCGAGGCGGGCGACGGCGGCGGACGGCGCACGCGCAAGGCGCTCGACGAGGCGACCGAACGCATCCAGAAGCAGCTCACCGCGCACCTGGAAAACGCCAGGCGCCTGACCGGGCGCTGAGCGACACTTCAGTAGTGGATCAGCCGGAGAAACCGGATAATCCACCGATCACCACGATGAACGACGAGGTACGGACTTCATGAGCGACCACATCCACTCCGAAGGCTCGGGCGAGGAGCACGACCACGGAGCACTTGGCGACGCCGAGTACGCGGACTTCATGGAGCTCGCCGCGGAAGAGGGCTTCGACCTCGAGGACGTCGAGGGCGCCATCGAGGAGGCGGGTCACGGCCCGCTGCCCGTCCTCGCCGTCGTCGGCCGCCCGAATGTAGGCAAGTCGACCCTGGTGAACCGCATCATCGGACGGCGCGAGGCAGTCGTCGAGGACAAGCCCGGCGTCACCCGCGACCGCGTCACCTACGAGGCCGAGTGGTCGGGCCGCCGCTTCAAGGTCGTCGACACCGGCGGCTGGGAGCAGGACGTCCTCGGCATCGACGCCTCCGTGGCCGCTCAGGCCGAGTACGCGATCGAGGCCGCCGACGCCGTGGTGTTCGTCGTCGACGCCAAGGTCGGCGCCACCGACACCGACGAGGCGGTCGTACGGCTGCTGCGCAAGGCCGGCAAGCCGGTGGTGCTGGCGGCCAACAAGGTCGACGGCCAGAGCGGTGAGGCGGACGCGGCCTACCTGTGGTCGCTGGGTCTCGGTGAGCCGCACCCCGTCTCCGCGCTGCACGGCCGCGGCACCGGCGACATGCTGGACGCCGTCCTCGAGGTCCTGCCGGACGCGCCCGAGCAGACCTTCGGCTCCGCGGTCGGCGGCCCGCGCCGCATCGCCCTGATCGGCCGCCCGAACGTCGGCAAGTCCTCCCTCCTCAACAAGGTGGCGAACGAGGAGCGCGTCGTCGTCAACGAGCTGGCGGGCACCACCCGCGACCCGGTCGACGAACTCATCGAACTCGGCGGCGTGACCTGGAAGTTCGTCGACACCGCCGGTATCCGCAAGCGCGTCCACCTCCAGCAGGGCGCCGACTACTACGCCTCCCTGCGCACCGCGGCCGCGGTCGAGAAGGCCGAGGTGGCGGTCATCCTGATCGACGCCTCCGAGTCCATCTCGGTGCAGGACCAGCGGATCGTGACGATGGCCGTCGAGGCGGGCCGCGCGATGGTCATCGCGTACAACAAGTGGGACACCCTCGACGAGGAGCGCCGCTACTACCTGGAGCGGGAGATCGAGACCGAGTTCGGCCAGGTGGCGTGGGCGCCCCGGGTGAACGTCTCGGCGCGCACCGGCCGTCATATGGAGAAGCTGGTCCCGGCGATCGAGACCGCGCTGGCCGGCTGGGAGACGCGTGTCCCCACCGGACGTCTCAACGCCTTCCTCGGCGAGCTGGTCGCCGCCCACCCGCACCCGATCCGCGGCGGCAAGCAGCCCCGCATCCTCTTCGGCACCCAGGCCGGCACCAAGCCCCCGCGGTTCGTGCTGTTCGCCTCCGGGTTCATCGAGGCGGGCTACCGGCGCTTCATCGAGCGCCGGCTGCGCGAGGAGTTCGGCTTCGAGGGGACGCCGATCCATATCTCGGTACGGGTGCGCGAGAAGCGCGGTAACAAGAAGAAGTAGGCCGTAGGCCACATATGGGGGTGGGCGGTCCCGATCGCCGGGACCAGCTTCTCCATATGACGGCCGGTGCGCGCCGAGACGTTCACCCGGGGCGCCCACGCCACCTGGCCGAACTCGGTC
>NZ_JBSFDG010000010.1:78759-336503 GCF_053593775.1 Streptomyces sp. NPDC002092 | reverse complement strand
CGCACGGACCTGATCCCCAGCACCGACGACAGGGCGAGCGCGCCGAGCGGGCGGGCCACCACGGCACCTGATGCGTGCACGCTCGTCCCCACCCCCATATGTCAGCGATGGCCGCGCGGCCCTGGTGGCAGTGCGGCCGGCAAGCGCTGCCACTGCGTCTGCTGCCGGGCGCTGTAGGCCCCGGCGCTGTAGGCGCTGTACGAGCTGCTGAACGATCCCGGCCGATGACCTCCGTGCGTCTCCGAACTGGTCGGAATGTTGCCGAAGGCGACGAACCCCAGGTTTTCCTCGCCGCTGCGGTCACCCGGCAGCGTGCGGAAGGACTTGACGTACTCGGACCAGAGCGCGTCGTAGATGGGCGTGGCCGAGTGGCTGCCCGAAATGTCCTGGGCCGAGCGGGCGGAGGGAATCGGCTGGAACGACTGGCGGCGGGGGATGTCGTATGCGTGCACGTATGTCCAAACGACCCCGAACTTCAAGGGATGCGGTTGATATCCGCCTCTTTGGGTGATCTCAGGTGCCCGCGAGCGGCATGGCGACACCGACCAGCTTCCCGTTGGCCGCCGCCTTGTCGAGCGCGTCCCGCAGCAGGTCCTCCCGGGGCTGACGCCCGATGGACCCCACCGGCGCGGCGAACATGAGCACCTGCTGGTGCTTGTTGGCGGCGGCCCGCCAGCCGTCGGTCACCTGCAGCGGCTGGTGCGCCTGCCACCACGCCACCGGCTGTCCGCCGTTCGTGCCGGGCTGCAGCACGGCGTGCAGCTGGCCCATGGCGAGCAGCACCGACCAGCCGTGCAGCACGGGCGGCACCTCGGACAGCTCCATGAGCGGCATGAACCCCTGCTCGATCAGCAGCGGCAGGAAGTCGTCGCCGAGCCCGGTCGTGCCCGGCCGCACGATGGGCCCGGTCGGCTCGACGACCAGCGCCGGGTGCAACTCCCCGGCGATCAGGACCAGTCCGCTGGTCACGCCGAGCACGGCCTGCTCGGGGACGACCTGGTCGGGGTCCAGGTCCACGGTGTCCCCGGAGATGGAGCGCACGGCCCCCTGGAGCTGCTCCTCGGTGACCTGGACGACCTGCGAGGGCAGGCAGGTGGCGTGGGCGAAGGCGAGGACGGCGGTCTCCTCGCCGACGAACAGGACGGTGCTGGTGCGCTCCTGTTCGGAGTCGCCCGGGGTGCGGCAGGAGGTGCAGTCGTAACTGCCGGGGGCGTTCTCTCCGGCGAGCAGCCGGTCGGCTTCCTCGTCGCCGATCTCGGCACGTACCTCGTCGCTGACGTCGAGCATGCGCGGCACGGGTGGCTCCCCTCGGGAAGTGTGAACCGGGCGGGTCCCGGGCTCATGAAGAAGACAACGGGCGATCTGTGGCGGGAGTCACGCTTCAGGGCGAACGGAGTCGAACCATCCACCGCGCAGGGTCACCGAAGGTGCGGAATCGGGCACTCACTGTCAAGTCCTTGGATATCCAAGGAAGTTGGTTGCGTGAAGTGAGTCACAGACTCTCGGGCCTCATGGTCGACAAATCAGGAAATCAGCGAATTAAGTGGGTGGCCGGACATTGCTGATACCGGCGGTAACGGCGAACTGGCCTGGAATGACAAGCAGTTGGTTGCTGACGCCCCGACAGGCTCCTTAGATTCCTCCGCCGTGTGCAACGAGCACCGCTCGGGAACGTCCGCCGACCGCACCAGCCAGCAGTACCAGCAGAAAAGCGATCACCGGCGGACGGGGCGGAGTGCGGCGACCGGCCCATGTGCCGTGAGCGCGCCCCGCCTTGGGGGAGCCCGGGTGTTTCGAGAGGGAATTACATGTCCGAGTGTGCCGATACCAGCCGTGACAACGTCCGCAGGAACCGTACGACGGCGCTCCTCGCCGGGGCGGCACTGCTCGCCCCGCTCGGGCTGCTGGCCGCGACCGGCAACGCCGCGGCGGCGGACGGCGGGGTGTGGGACCGCATCGCCCAGTGCGAGAGCGGCGGCAACTGGCACATCAACACCGGCAACGGCTACTACGGCGGGCTGCAGTTCTCCGCCGGCACCTGGCGCGCGTACGGTGGCACGGCCTATGCGCCGACGGCCGCCGGGGCCTCCAGGGAACAGCAGATCTCCGTGGCCACCAAGGTCCAGAACGCCCAGGGTTGGGGCGCCTGGCCGGTCTGTTCGGGACGGGCCGGAGCGTACGGCAGCGCACCCGCGGCCTCCTCCGGCTCACGGGCCACCGAGTCCGCATCGGACACCAAGTCGGAACCGGTCGCCAAGTCGAAGCCGTCGAAGACGCCGGCACGTTCGACGGGCCACCCGGCGCGCGGTGCCTCCCGCGGCGACTACACCGTCCGCGAGGGCGACACCCTGAGCAAGATCGCCGACCGGCACGGGACCACCTGGCAGCGGCTGTACGCCGCCAACAAGGCCGTCATCGGCTCCGACCCCGACCTGATCGTGCCCGGGCAGCAGCTCGACCTCTGAGCCGCTCCCCCTCACCGAAGGGCTCCGTCCGGTCGTCCGACCGGGTGGGGCCCTTCGGCCCATCGGACGCGCCGGAGCGGTCGCGGGCCGCCCACTGCTTACCGTGGCCCGATGTTCCGCATGCACCGTACGCAGTTCGCACTCGCGCTGGCCGCCGCCCTGTTCGGCGCCCTCGTCCCCGTCACGGCGCAGGCGGCACCACCGCCACCGCTGCCGGGAACGCTTCCGGTGCACCTCTCCTACGCCTACGCCTACGCCTGCGCCAAGGACCACTGGCCCTGGGGCTGCATCGCGGACTGCGAGAGCGGCGGACAGTGGGACATCAACACCGGGAACGGCTTCTACGGCGGCCTGCAGTTCCGGCAGTCCACCTGGAAGTACTTCGGCGGGCTGAAGTACGCCCCGCGCGCGGATCTCGCCAGCCGCGAGGAGCAGATCGCCGTGGCCGAGAAGGTGCTGGCCGCCCAGGGATGGGAGACCTGGCCGGCCTGCTCCCAGCGCTACCGACTCCAGGGGCGCGTGCACGCCGTCCACGCCGGCGAGACGCTGGTGTCGATCGCGGACAGATACGGCATCGACGGCGGCTGGCTGTCGCTGTACCGGGCCAACAGGGACATGGTCGGCGAGCACCCCAACCGGCTGAACGTCGGTACGCAGCTGCTCATCCCGCGGGGCTCGGCCCGCGCCCGGGAGCCGTACCAGGACTTCGAGGCGGCCGGCCCGCCCCTGTCCGAGGACGAGGCTCCCGTTCGCCCGCCTCTCCGCTGAACGCGACGGTGCCGCGGCGCAGTTCGTACACGATGACCCCCCTCCGGTCCTGCAGCCCGGGCGGCAGTCGCTGCTCGGCGATGACGACGCAGGCGTCGAGGGCGCCCAGCAGCTCGTAGGTGCGGGCCGCGACCGCGGGGGACATCCCCTGCGCGGGCTCGTCGACGAGCACCACGCGTGCGCGTGCCAGCAGGGCGCGGGAGAGCGCCAGCATGCGCTGCTCGCCGCCGGAGAGGGTGCCGGCGCGGCGCGTGAGCAGCGGCTCCAGCTGCGGGTACGCCTCCAGGGCGAAGCCATGGTCCTTGGACGCCAGTTCGAGGTTCTCTTGCACGGTGAGGGAGGCGAACACGGCCTGCCGCTCGGGAACCAGACACAGCCCCCGCCGGGCCCGCTCGTACGCAGGCATCCGGCTCACGTCCACGCCGTCCCACACCACCGCGCCACCCGACAGCGGCACGAGGCCGGCCAGCGCGCGCAGGGCGGTCGTACGGCCGGATCCGTTGCGGCCGAGCAGGACGGTGAGGCCGGGGCCGGGGGCGGCGAGGGTGACGCCGTGCAGGGCCTCCAGGGGGCCGTACCGCACGCGCGCGTGGCGCAGGGAGATGGTCATGGGCCCGCCTCCCCGGTGCCGAGGGCGCCGAGGGTTTCGAGTACGTGTCCGGGCGGGCCGGAGGCGACGATGCGGCCCGCCGTCATGACATGCACGACGTCCGCGAGGTCGGCGACCAGGTCGAGGTCGTGCTCCACCACGAGGAGGGCGGTGCCGTCGGCCGCCAGGGCCTTCAGCACCCGTGCCAGGGCGGCGACTTCGGTGCTGTCGAGGCCGGCGGCGGGTTCGTCGAGCAGCAGCACGCGGGGGCTGCCCGCGAGGGCTCTGGCCAGTTCCACGCGGCGCAGTGTGCCGGTGGGGAGGTCCGCGGCGGGCAGGGTCCGTGCGGGGCCGTCGAGCGCCAGCAGCCGCAGCGTCCGCTCCACGGCGCCCGGGTCGTTCACCAGGCCCTGTTCGGCGCCTACGCGGATGTTCTCGGCCACCGTCAACGACGGGAAGACGGCCAGCTGTTGGAAGGTCCGCGCAATGCCGAGGCGGGTGCGGGCGTGTGCCGCGAGGCGCGTGATGTCCCTCGTGCCGAAGCGCACTTGCCCGTGTGTGGGGTGAAGGGTGCCTGCCAGGCAGTGGAACAGGGTGCTTTTCCCTGCCCCGTTGGGGCCGACGACGGCGGTGATCTGTCCCGGGGGGACGGTGAGGGTGACTCCGTCGAGGGCTTGGAAGCCGCCGTAGCGGGCGTGGAGCGTGTGGGCTGTGAGAGTCGGTGCGGGTGTTTGGGGGTGCACCTGGCCTTCGGCCGGGTTCGGGGTCCCACCCGCACCACCCGTGGCACTTTCGTTGTCGGGTGCGGGTGGCCCTTGTAGGGGTTGAGCACCGTCGGCGGCTGCCGGACGTTTTCGCGGGGAGCCGGTACCGGCCGCAGGCCGCCGGGCCAGCCGCGGTTCCGCGGCGCCCAGCCGCGCCCGTAGACGTAGCCCCATCGGGGTCAGCCTCGCCCCCCGCCGTAGCCGCAGGGCTCCCGCCGCCCTGCGCAAGGCCTCGTACGGGCCGCCCGGGAAGCGGCCCACGAGTGCCGCCAGTACGCCGATCAGTGCTGCCGCCACGCCGCCGCGGGCGCCCGCGTCCAGGCCCACCAGGAGGGCGGCCGCGGCCAGGGCGCCCAGGGTGCTGTCGGCACCCAGTACCACGACGGCGGCGAACCACAACAGGCTGCGCACCGGGTCGTAGGTGCTCGGGTCGAAGGCCCGCAGGCCCATGCCGAGCATGCCGCCGCCGAGCGCGGCCAGGGCGGCGCCCGAGACGAAGGCCAGGAGCTTGAGCGAGGGGACCTGGACGCCGGCCGCCGAGGCGCCCGACTCGTGGTCGCGCATGGCGGCCAGGGCCCGGCCCGTGCGGCCTCGGCGCAGTGCCCGTGTGGCCAGCAACGCCACTGCCAGCAGGGCCAGTTCGAGGACGTAGTAGGCGCGGTCGCCGTCGAAGCCCGCCGGGCGGTCCAGGGCGAGGCCGGAGGTGGCGTACGGCTGGGCGAAGACGAAGCGGCTCACGCCGACGCCCACCGCGAACGTCGCCAGTGCGAGGGCGAGGCCCTGGCGGCCGATCGCCGGCCAGCCCGTCAGCAGGCCCAGGGGAGCGACCAGGACGACCGCCACCGCCAGGGCGGCCAGTTCGGGCAGGCGCGGCAGCAGCGGGAAACGGCCCGCCGCGAGGAGGGCCGTGAACAGGGCACCCAGGCCCGCGTACGCGGCCTGGCCGAGGGAGATCTGACCGCCGCGGCCCGTCACGACCACCAGGGACAGCAGGACCACGCCCAGCGCCGGCACCTGGACGGAGGTGTGCAGGTCGGAGCCCGCGAAACCCAGGGGGAGAAGGAACAGGACGACGGCCACTATCCATGCGCCCGGCGGTGTCGGCACGCGCGCGGTGGCCGTCCGGGGAAGCGCGTCGCGGGTGCCGATCCGCGGCAGCACCAGGGCCGCGACCAGCAGCGCCACCACGAACAGGTTCGCGCCCACCGCCTGCAGCAGAGGTTCACCCCAGCCGGCGGGATGCAGCCGCGTCAACTGGCTCTGCGCGATCCCGATGCCCAGCGCCACGACGACGGCCACCGGCAGGTTCCGCATCCGCGCCGCCACCGCGACCGCCACCACCTCCATGACGAGCAGCGGCAGGCCGTACGGGTCCAGGCGCACGTACGGCGCCAGCAGCGCCCCCGTCAGGCCCGCCGTGAACGCACCGAACGCCCAGCCGGCCGCCGCCACCCGGTCCGCGTCGATCCCGCCGAGCACCGCGAGCTGCCGGTCGTCCACCACGGCCCGCAGCTCCCGCCCGAACCGCGTCCAGCGGATCACCGTTCCGACGCCGACGGCCAGCACGAGCACCACGGCCAGCTGGCCCCAGGGGTCCTCCGAGACCAGTTCGGGGGCATCGTCCCGGGCGCCCTGCCCCCACACCAGCGCCGCCCCGCCGACCAGCAGCACGAAGACCCCGATCGACGCGACGAGCGTCTGCGCCGGGTCGCTGCCCAGGACGGCGAGCGGCCGGAAGACGAACCGCTCCAGGACCACGCCGATCGCCGGGGCCAGGACGACGAGCGTCACCGTCGCCCCGAGCCACAGCGGCCAGCCCCACTCGACCACGCACTGCCGCAGCACATACGCGCACACCATCGCGATCGCGCCGTGCGCGAAGTTGAGCACGCCGGTCGCGCGGTACGTCACGATCAGGCCGATCCCGGTGAGCGCGGCCGCGCTGCCGACGGAGAGGCCGGCGAGCGTGAGGTCGTACGTCAAGGAGGACATCGAGAGGACTTCAGTCGGTCTCGTCGGCGGGTTCGCAGATCGGGCACGGGCCCAGCTCGCCGCTCTGCAGCAGTTTCGCGTCGACCGGTACGGCCTCCACCTTCCCGGAGACCAGCGGGCAGTCCGCACGGTGCCACAGCGTGCCGCCCGGCACCATCAGCAGGTCACCGCTGACCGCGAGGGGCAGGGCGGCCGCTTGCCGGGACTCGTCGGCGTCGGGGGACTCGGCGGCGACCAGGAGACCGTAGAGCTCCTCCACACGCGCGGCGGCGAGCGCGCCCCGCCCATGGGTGAGCAGCACCGACCCGGCGATGATCAGCGCGGCGCCGGGGACCGTGCAGGAGGCGAGATAGGGCAGCTGACGCTCGGCGTAACGCTCACCGGAGATGCCGTACCAGCCGATGACGCACAGCACCGCACCCGCGGCGAGCGCGGCCCAGCCGGCCCACAGGACGGGGTGCACGGTCCGCAGTCGGCCTGTCCGCATCGCTGGCTCCCACAGTCGCGAGTCTGTGCATGTGCCTGTCCATGTCAGCCAATGGCTTGCACTATGCCTCCTGGAAGCTGACCCTGAAAGCACCGGGCGCACCTTGCCCGGACCGACACCCGGTGGTGAGCCAGATGGTTCTCGGGAGCGACCTCAGGCGGAGGAACGCAGGCAGGGGGCGCGGCCCAGGGGCGGCGGGACGGGGTACGGCGTTCGCAGCCGCCCTCGTTCTCATTCTCGCCCCGGTCCTCGCGGCCTGCAGTGACAACAGTGGTGGGGGCAGCCAGAGCACACCCCCCACTCCGTCCGTGGAGAAGACGACGAGCGCGCCGGCCACCGCGCCCGCCGACCCGGCGGCGGCCAAACAGGAGATCAGCAGGAACTGGCAGACTTTCTTCGACCCCAAGACGCCCCTGGCCCAGAAGCAGAAGGTCCTGGAGAACGGCGAGCGGATGGCGCCTGTCCTGAAGGCCTTCAGCGGTGACAAGCGCGGCGGGCAGGTGCAGGCGAAGGTCCAGAAGATCGAGTTCACCTCGCCGACCCAGGCGACCGTGACGTACACCCTGACCCTGAACGGCGCGACCGCCCTGCCGAGCGCCTCCGGGACCTCGGTCCAGCAGAGCGGCACCTGGAAGGTGTCCGTCAACACGCTGTGCGCCCTGGTCAAGCTGAGCGGCGATGCGTCGGCCTCGCCGGCACCCGGCTGCTGAGCACGCGGCCGCCGCGGCGCTGCTGCTCCTGCTGGGCACGGCCTGCGGCAGTCGCCTGCCGGAGAGCGACTTCGAGCACGGCGGCCGCACGAACGCGCCCGCGCCCACCGGCGGGACGCCCGTCCGCGTCGGCATCATCACCAGCGCCACCAGCCCGGTCGGCGGCAACACCTTCACCGGCCCGCGCGACGGCGCCAAGGCCTTCTTCGACCGGCTCGACGCGCTCGGGGGCATCGACGGGCACCCGGTCGAGGTGCGGGAGTGCGACGACGGCGGCAGCGGCGTCGGCAACAACACCTGTGTGCACCGGCTGGTCGACGAGGACCAGGTCGTCGCCCTGGTCGCCACCACCGCCCTGGACTACGCGGGCGCCTCCCGGGTCTCCCACGCGCGCGTGCCCGACATCGGCGGCCAGCCCATCGGCGCCGCCTACGACACCTGGCCGCACCTCTACGGCATCTACGGCAGCCTCGCCCCGAGGAACGGCACCCCCGGCTGGAACGGAAAGCTCTACGGCGGCACGGAGGTCTACCGCTACTTCAAGCGCGAGAAGGGCGCCCGCACGGCCGCCGTCGTGTCCTACAACCAGGCCGCGTCCGCCGCCTACGCCCGCCTCGTCGAGCAGGGCCTGAAGGCCGAGGGCTACAAGGTGGTCACCGAACAGGTGGACTTCGCGCTGCCCAACTTCCGTGCCGCCGCCGCCGATCTGAAGCAGCAGGGCGCCGACCTGGTCTTCGACGCCATCGACACCCACGGCAACGCCCAGCTGTGCAAGGCGATGGACGAGGTCGGCGTCAAGGTCATCGCGAAGGTGACCAACGTACAGAACTGGACGTCGACCGTCCCCGACGACTACACGGACTCCCCGCGCTGCCGTAACGCCCTCTGGGCGACCGGCTCCAGCCGGAACTACGAGGACACCGGCAACGCGGCCGTACGGCGGTTCCGGGACGCCACCAAGGCCCTGAAGACGCACTCACAGTGGCAGTTGGAGGGCTGGGCGGCCGCCATGTGGTTCACGGACGCGGCGAAGTCCTGTGCACGGACGGGCATCACGCGCGCGTGCGTCGACGCCTTCATGAACCGCAGTGAGAACTACACCGCGGGCGGGCTGCTGGTTCCCGTCGTCTTCGAACGGCTGGCCGAGCCGCCGAAGCACCGCAGGGCCTGTGTGTCGGTGGCCCGCTGGCAGGACGGCAGGGGCTGGGTGTCCCAGGGAGACATGAACGGCAACTGCTTCGACGTGCCGCAGCTCTCCTACCAGCCGTAGTCCGGTGCCGGCCGTGGTCCGGTCGACCGTGGTCCGGGTAAAGGGCAACCAAAGCGCCTGTTCGCGGGTCTAACCGAGAAGCACAGGCCGAGAGGGGATCTGTACCGCATGACGACGGTGGCTCCGCAGTCCACACCGCTGCGCGCCGACTGCATCGCCGACTCCGCGGGCGGCCTGACCTTCGACGTCCGCGCGGTCGGGGAGACGGCCACGGCCCTGCTCGTGCTGCGCCGCCGCGACAGCCGCTACACCCACGACGACGTGTACCTGCCGCTGACCCCCGCCGCGGACGGGCGGCTGCGCGCCGCGCTGCCCAGCATCGTCGCCCTCCCCGAAGGCCGCTGGGACGCCTACGCGCGCGTGGACGCCGGCGAGCCGCGCCGCCTGGCGCCCGGCGTCACCGATCTGCGCTCGCTCGCCGCCCGTACCCCCAGCGGCTCGGGCGGCCACGTCGCCGTCCGCATCCCGTACGCGACCCGGCAGGGCAACCTCACCGTCCGCAGCTGGCTGCGCGCCCCGCACGCCGAGGCGGGCGAACTGCGCATCAGACAGGGCGTGTTGACGGTGCCGGGGCGGGTGTACGGCATCGAGCTCGGCCCGGACGCCCATGCCGAGCTCCGCGGCCGGCACGCGCCCGTTCCGGTGCGGCGGACCGAAGTCCTCGCCGACCGCACCGAGTTCCGCTTCAAGGTGGTCTACGGCGCTCTGGAGCCGGGCCGGTGGGACCTGTGGTTGCGGCCGGCGGGGGAGGTGGGGCCGGCGGTGCGGATCGCGCGGCTGCTCGACGACGTGGCCGACAAGAAGCCCGTGTTCACCTATCCACGTGTGCGCGTGGACGCGCCGTACGGCCCCTTGGAGGCCGGGCCTTACTACACACAAGACAACGACCTGTCGGTGTCCGTCACCGCGGTGAACCCACCCCCTAGGACTGCCCTTTAGGACAGCAGCGGTCCGCAACGGCTGGCAGACTCGGAGCCATGTTGGAGACCTCGGCACGACTGCTGCGTCTGCTCTCGCTCCTCCAGGCCCACCGCGAGTGGTCCGGCGCCGATCTCGCCGACCGTCTCGGTGTCACCGCGCGCACGGTGCGCCGGGACGTGGACCGGCTGCGCGAGCTGGGCTATCCCGTCAACGCCAGCCCCGGCACCGGCGGTGGCTACCAGCTGGGCGCGGGCGCCGAGCTGCCGCCGCTGCTCCTGGACGACGACGAGGCGGTCGCCGTCGCCGTCGGGCTGCGCACGGCCGCCGGACAGGGCATCGAGGGCATCGGAGAGACCTCCGTACGGGCCCTCGCCAAGCTGGAGCAGGTGCTGCCGAACCGGCTGCGCCGCCGGGTGGGCGCCCTGAACGCGTTCACCGTGCCGATGCTGCGCGGCCCGCGGCCCTCCGCCGTCGACCCGGCCGTCCTGACCGAACTGGCCAACCTCTGCCGGGACTGCGAACGCCTGCGCTTCGAGTACAGCGACCACGGGGGTGCTTCGAGCCGCCGGACCGTCGAACCCCACCGCCTGGTGTGCTCCGAGCGCCGCTGGTACCTGGTCGCCTGGGACCTCGGCCGCGCGGACTGGCGTACGTTCCGCGTCGACCGCATCACGCCGAAGCCGCCGCACGGCCCGCGCTTCGCGCCGCGCACCCCGCCCGCCGAGGACCTCGCCGCGTACGTCTCGCAAGGCGTCTCCACGCGCGCGTACGCCTCACATGCCGTCGTACGGCTGCTCGCACCCCTGGAAGAGGCGGCGGAGCGCATCTCGCCCTCGGCGGGGCAGTTGGAGGCGGACGGCCCCGACGCCTGCATTCTGCGCACCGGGGCGGCGAGCCTCGACGTCATGGTGATCCACGTGATGATGACGGGCTTCGACTTCGAGGTCCTGGAGCCCGTCGAGCTCACCGAGGCGATCAGGACGGCCCGGGACCGGCTTTCTCGCGCTCTTCTCCGAGAGGCTCCTCGGGCGTCGCCGCGAACTCGGGATGGTGCAGGTCGAACGCCGGGGACTCGGAACGGATCTTCGGCAGGATCGTGAAGTTGTGCCGCGGCGGCGGGCACGAGGTCGCCCACTCCAGCGAGCGGCCGTAGCCCCAGGGGTCGTCGCTCTCGACCTTCTCGCCGTACTTGGCGGTCTTCCAGACGTTGTAGAGGAACGGCAGCGTCGACATGCCGAGCAGGAACGCGCCGATCGTCGAGATGGTGTTGAGGGCCGTGAAGCCGTCCGCCGCGAGATAGTCGGCGTACCGCCGTGGCATGCCTTCCGCGCCCAGCCAGTGCTGCACCAGGAACGTGGTGTGGAAGCCGATGAAGAGCGTCCAGAACTGGATCTTGCCCAGCCGCTCGTCGAGCATCTTGCCGGTGAACTTGGGCCACCAGAAGTAGAAGCCGCCGAAGATCGCGAAGACGACCGTGCCGAACACCACGTAGTGGAAGTGCGCCACGACGAAGTAGGTGTCCGAGACATGGAAGTCCAGCGGCGGCGAGGCCAGGATCACCCCGGTCAGACCGCCGAACAGGAACGTCACCAGGAAGCCGCACGCCCACAGCATCGGCGTCTCGAAGGACAGCGAGCCCTTGATCATCGTGCCGATCCAGTTGAAGAACTTCACGCCGGTGGGCACGGCGATGAGGAACGTCATGAAGGAGAAGAACGGCAGCAGCACCGCGCCGGTGACGAACATGTGGTGCGCCCACACCACCACCGACAGTCCGGTGATCGCCATCGTCGCGCCGACGAGGGTGAGATAGCCGAAGAGCGGCTTGCGGCTGAAGACGGGGAGGATCTCCGTGACGATGCCGAAGAACGGCAGCGCGATGATGTACACCTCGGGATGGCCGAAGAACCAGAACAGGTGCTGCCACAGCAGCGCCCCGCCGTTGGCCGCGTCGAAGACCTGCGCGCCGAACCGCCGGTCCGCCTCCAGACACAGCAGCGCGGCCGCGAGCACCGGGAACGCCATCAGGATGAGGATCGAGGTGAAGAGCGTGTTCCAGGTGAAGATCGGCATCCGGAACATCGTCATGCCGGGGCAGCGCATCCCGATGATGGTGGTGATGAAGTTGACCGCGCCGAGGATCGTGCCGAAGCCCGCCAGCGCCAGCCCCATGATCCACAGGTCGGGCCCGACTCCGGGGGAGCGCACCGCGCTGTTGAGCGGCGCATAGGCGAACCAGCCGAAGGCGGCGGGACCGCCGGGCACGAGCAGCGAGCCGAGCACGATCAGGCCGCCGAACAGGAAGAACCAGTACGACAGCATGTTCAGCCGCGGGAAGGCGACGTCGGGGGAGCCGATCTGCAGCGGCATCAGCTCGTTGGCGAAGCCCGCGAACATCGGCGTCGCAAAGAGCAGCAGCATGATCGTGCCGTGCATGGTGAACAACTGGTTGAACTGGTTGTTGTCCATGATCTGCAGCCCCGGCCGGGCCAGTTCGGCGCGCATCAGCAGCGCCATCACCCCGCCGGTCAGGAAGAACAGGAACGAGGTGATCAGGTAGAGATGCCCGATCTTCTTGTGGTCGGTGGTGGTCAGCCAGTCGACGATCACCCGGCCTTGACTTGTCGGCACGGGTTGCGCCGCCGCCTGCACGGTCTGGGTCCCCATCGCTCGCTCGCCCCTTCGCTCGTCGCGCCCCGGGTCCGCTGAAGCCCGCGTCACCCCCGGCCGCGAGCTCACGTCATGATGCGCGCACCGTCGCGCGCTCCGACAGGGGGCGTGCGGGGGTTCTGTGCTGGAACCGTGCATTTTCTACGCGGTGTCAGCTCTCATGGACCCGCCGGGAATCGGACCCGAAAGAAGTCCGGGATCAGTTCTCACGGCACTTTCCGACGGGCTATTCGGAGAGCGGCGGCGACACGCGGGAATTACGTTCGATTGCCTGCGGAAGGCCTACGGAACAGGTACGGAACCGCTCGTACGTGTGACACCCGCAGCGCAGTAGTTGATGTCACATGAGCCGAAACACGTGTCGTGATCCTGTGACAGAAGTGTGACCGGAGGGGGATGCGGGCCCTGTGGGACGGCCCCGCCTTCCCCGGCAGCGGGGCAGGGCCTAGCGTGGCGGCATGGCACCGATTCCCGCTCCGCAGGCGGAGCCCCAGGACAGTCCGGATGCGTATGTCGGCCTCGATGCGGCCGGCGCCGAGCGGCGCGCGCGGGAGCGCGGCTGGTCCACGGTGCGCTCGCTGCCGCCGGGGGCGATCATCACGATGGAGTACCGCACGGGCCGGCTGAACTTCGAGGTGGAGGACGGCCGGGTGGTGCGGGCCTGGAAGGGCTGACAGATTGACGAGGCCCCGGTTCCCGAACGGGAACCGGGGCCTTCGCCGTGCGGGGGTGGATGTGCGTACCGCCCCGCTGTCGTGTGCCCTCAGCCGCCCGTCAGGGGCGGGCCGTGGAGGTCGTGGCGCCGCGCGGGATGCGGTCCGCGTGCGGTGGGCGGCGGCTGCCGGCCGGAGTGACCGGTGTGCGCTCCGAGCGTGCCGTGTGCGGGCCCGGGGCCAGATAGACGGGCGCCCGGGCCGAGCGGGTCCCGGAGCCGACCGTCTCGCGTGCGGCGGCCTCGTCCTGCGCGGTCGTACGCGGCTTGAGCAGCACCGGAGCGCCCACGGGGGCGGCCGGCGCGGTGGCACCCTTGCGGGCCCGCCAGCGGTCGCGCAGGTCGAAGAGGGCGACCTCGGCCTTGGCGATCAGCGGCTCGCACCAGGGCAGGGCCAGCAGGATCAGCAGGCCGGCGGCCCAGCCCAGGAGCACATCGCTCAGCCAGTGCGTACCGAGGTAGACGGTGGCCATGCCCACGCCCAGCGCGGTCAGTGCGGAGAGGGCGGACAGCCAGCGGCGGGCCCTCGGGGTGGAGGCGAGGTAGGCCAGGATGCCCCAGGTCACCACGGCGTTGGCGGTGTGGCCGCTGGGGAATATATCGCCGCCCTTGCCCATCTCGTTCGAGCCGATCACGGTCGCGTAGTGCGGTCCGAGGCGGCCCATGCCGTACTTGGCGGCGCCCACCGTGATGTTCAGCAGCAGCAGCGAGGCGCCCAGTGTCAGCAGCGGGCGCAGGGTGTGCTGCCGCCAGGAGCGCCAGCCCAGCCAGGCCGCGACCATCACCGCGGTCGGGCCGCGCTGGCCGAGCACGACGTAGTAGTCGACGAACCAGTGGATGCCCTGCCACTGCTGGTACGGCCGGAAGAACATGACCTGCCAGTCGAAGCGGACCAGCCACGACGTGGTCACGACGAGATACACGATCGCCAGGTAGAAGGCCAGGGTCCCGGTCAGCAACGCGACCCGGTGCCGGCTCATCCTCGGCACATCGAGGTTGGCCGGTCGTTCCGGCTCCCGGTCCAGTCTGGCGAACACCCGGTCCAGACGGGTGAGGTTTCGTTCGGTACGCACCCAATCGACGTTACAGCGAGTGAGGTAAGTTCTCCGTCTCTTCAGCTGCTTTGTGATGACGATGTGATGTGGGATTCCTCTCAGCGGTGGGTTTATTTCCAAGGAATCCGCAAAGTCCGGCGGCCGCTCCCTTCAATTCCTTTGATCATTCCGCGAACCAGTTTTATGGGACTTATGAATTCGTTCACCGAATGCTGGGGCTGATTTACCCGGGCGCTCACCGGCCCCCGCGAGTCGATCATGGGGGACCGGAGCCGTTCAGCCAGAACGCTCCGTACACGGCCGATGCCACCGCGACACCGCCCACCACCAGTGCCGACCGGGACGTACGCAGCCGGGACAGGGCCAGCGCGAGGGGCAGCAGCAGCGGGAAGGCGGGCAGCAGCAGGCGCGGTTTCGAGCCGAAGTAGCTCGACGCGCACAGGGCGAGCGCCGTGACCACACCCGCGTAGACCAGCAGCGGAAGCGGCTGGCGCTGCCGTACGCAGACGACGTAGAGCCACACCACAAGGCCGACCCCGAGGACGATCGCGGCGGCCGCGAGAGCCGACGGGAACGACGTGAACTTTTCGGCGACGAAGCGGGCGAAGGCCAGACCGCCGTCGAAGCCGTTGCGCCAGCCCGCCTGGACGTCCAGATAGCCCAGCGGGCCTCTGCCGGTGCGGTGGCCGACCCACAGGACGTAGCCGACGGCGCCCAGCGGGGCCAGGAGCATGGCCAGGGCGCGTCGTACGGCCGCGGGGGCGCGCGGTTCGCCCGGCGCGCCGCCGGATGACACGACGCGCTGCGTGGAGCCGTCCCCGGGCGGCGCGGGAGTGCACTCGCCCGCGCGCGCCTCCGCCGCGCTCCGCTCTCGCACGAACGAGACCGTCCCGGCTGCCCACACCGCCGCGACGACGGCGAGCCCGACCGGCCGGGTCAGCCCCGCCAGCGCGGCCAGCGCGCCCGCCGTGAGCCAGCGGCCGGTCAGGACCGCGTACAGCGACCAGGAGGCGAGCGCCGTGAACAGCGACTCGCTGTACGCCATCGACTGCACGATCCCGACGGGCAGCACCGCCCACAGCAGCACCGCGCACACCCCGGCCCGGCGGTCGTACACATGTTCCACGACGGCGAAGATCCCCCAGGCCGCCGCGAGCGAGGCGAGCAGGCTGACGACGAAACCGGCGTCGGCGTACGACAGCGGGCTCACCGCCGCCAGGCCCCGCTCCAGCCAGGGCAGCAGCGGGAAGAAGGCGAGATTCGAGTGCACGTCGCCATTGGGCAGCCGCACCTCGTAGCCGTAACCGAGTTCGGCGACCCTCGTGTACCAGAGCGCGTCCCAGCGGGCCGTCAGCAGCGTGTACGCGCTCTTGCCGCGCGCGGCGCTCCACAGGGCCAGCACGAGCAGGCTCAGGGCGCGCACGGCCACGTACCCGAGGAGGGCCGGGACCGCACGGCGCAGGGCCGTCTCGCGCG
Organism: Streptomyces sp. NPDC002092; assembly: GCF_053593775.1. NCBI lineage: Bacteria > Bacillati > Actinomycetota > Actinomycetes > Kitasatosporales > Streptomycetaceae > Streptomyces > Streptomyces sp. NPDC002092. The sequence goes on along the minus strand of NZ_JBSFDG010000010.1, from coordinate 320,624 downwards.
GCGACGCAACGCGTGTCACAAGGTCGGTCACGGGCTCGATTATCGACGGCCGACGGAACCGGAAGGCCCGGCGGGGCGTGACCCGGAAGGAGGGGGAGTGGCGTACGCCACACCGGTCCGTGCGAAGTCTGAGAGGTCCGACACGTGACCTTTACACGAACTCGCGTACGCTGACGTGTCACTCGCCTTCGTTGCGCGGGCCGGAGACCACCGCTCCTCTCCGGCCGAGATCACGGGGAGTCCCCACCCCGTGTGCCCGCCGACCGCGAGGGAACATCTGGGAGGTACGTACATGTCCGGGACGACCACGGCCGCCGCAGCGCTGCGCCGTCGGGCGGCCGGGGCCGGTGCCAACCGCTGGGTCGTGCTCGTCGTCCTCTGCGTGAGCCTGCTGCTGGTCGCGGTCGACGCGACCGTGCTGCACGTGGCGGTCCCCGCCGTCACCGAGGACCTCAGGCCCGGCGCGATAGAACTGCTCTGGATCGTCGACGTCTACCCCCTCGTCTGCGCCTCGCTGCTGATCCTCTTCGGCACGCTCGGCGACCGGGTGGGCCGCAGAAGGATCCTGCTGCTCGGCTACGGCCTGTTCGGCGTCGCCTCCGGCCTCGCGGCCCTCGCCCACGACCCGCAGGTGCTGATCCTCGCGCGGGCGCTGCTCGGCGTCGGCGGCGCGATGATCATGCCCGCGACGCTCTCGATCCTCCGCCAGGTCTTCCCCGACCGGCGTGAGAGGGCCCTCGCGATCGGCATCTGGAGCGCGGTCGCCGCGGTCGGCGCGGCGGTCGGGCCGCTCCTCGGCGGCTTTCTGCTGGAGCACTTCTGGTGGGGTTCGGTCTTCCTCGTCAACATCCCGCTGATGCTGGTCAGCCTGCCGGTGGGCCGGCTGCTGCTGCCCGAGTCGCGGGGCGCCGGTGACGGCCCCTGGGACGTGGTCGGCGCACTGATGGCCGCCGCCGGGCTGTTCGGCGTGGTGCTGGGCGTCAAGCGGCTGGGCGGCGGCGAGCTGGGTCTGTTCACCGTGGCGCCGCTCGTCGTGGGCGCCCTCCTGCTGGTCCTTTTCGTACGGCGGCAGCGGCGCCGTACGCATCCGCTGGTGGACCTCGGGATGTTCGCGCGGCCCGCCTTCAGCACCGCCGTGGGCTGCATCGTGCTGGCGATGCTCGCACTGGTCGGCCTCGAGCTGATCGCGGCGCAGTATCTGCAGCTGGTGCTGGGGCTGTCGCCGCTGGAGACGGGGTTGCGACTGCTGCCGCTGACGTTCGCGGCGATGGCGGCGGGGCTCGCGGGCGCACGGATGCTGCGCCGCTTCGGCCCGCGCCGGATGGTGAGCTTCGGGTTCTGCCTGACCGCCGGGGCCGTGGTGCTGCTGACCGTGATGGGCGGGTCCGACAACGCGGGGCTGATGGTGGCCGCGTTCATGCTGCTGGGCTTCGGCCTGGAGACCACGCTCTTCGGGGCGTACGAGTCGATGCTGAGCGAGGCTCCGCCGGAGCAGGCCGGTGGGGCCGCGGCGATCGGTGAGACCTCGTACCAGCTGGGGGCGGGGATCGGTATCGCGCTCCTCGGAAGCGTGATGAACGCCGCGTACACGCCCGGACTGGCGTCCGTTGCGGGGGTTCCTTCGTCGGCCTCGGCCTCTGCGTCGCATTCGCTGGGCGAGGCGTATCAGGTTGCCGCGCAGTTGGGCGGGCCCGTGGGGGTGGCTCTGCGGCGGGCCGCGCGGGACTCCTTTGTGCACGGGCTGCATGTGACGCTGCTGGTCAGCGCGGCTCTTTTGCTGCTGGGTGCGGTGATGGCGCTGCGGTTGCCTCGGATCATGCACTGCGGCGAGGCTGCGGCGGCTGTGGAGTTGCCGGCGCCTCGGGAAGTTGCCGACTCGCGGGTCTCGGCCTGACCGATTTGCGGCTCCGCCGCGGGGTCGTCAGCTGTCTGCGGCACTGTTGTGGCTGGTCGCGCAGTTCCCCGCGCCCCTGAGGGGCGCGGCTGTACTGGACGTGCGCGACACTGCACCGTAACGTCGCTCTGGAAATCGTAACTAGCGCTGCTAGTTTTCGCCGTGTGCCGGAGGGTGTCCCATGTCCGCGTCCTCGAAGCTGCCTCCCTTCGATCCCGCCGACCCGCTCGGCATCGATGATCTGCTCGACCCGGAGGACCTCGCCGTCCGGGACACCGTCCGTGCCTGGGCCGCCGACCGGGTGCTGCCGCATGTCGCCGACTGGTACGAGAAGGGGGAGCTGCCGGAGATCCGGGAGCTTGCCCGCGAGCTCGGCGGGATCGGGGCCCTCGGTATGTCGCTCAGCGGGTACGGGTGCGCGGGGGCCAGTGCCGTGCAGTACGGGCTTGCCTGTCTGGAGCTGGAGGCCGCCGATTCCGGGATCCGGTCGCTGGTCTCCGTGCAGGGGTCCCTCGCGATGTACGCCATCCACCGGTTCGGCAGCGAGGAGCAGAAGCAGCAGTGGCTGCCGCGCATGGCCGCCGGTGAGGCCATCGGGTGCTTCGGGCTGACCGAGCCCGACCACGGGTCCGACCCCGCCTCGATGCGCACGCACGCCAAGCGGGACGGCGACGACTGGGTCCTCAACGGGCGGAAGATGTGGATCACCAACGGATCCGTGGCGGCCGTCGCCGTGGTGTGGGCCCGGACCGAGGACGGGATCCACGGCTTCGTCGTGCCCACCGACAGCCCCGGGTTCTCCGCGCCGGAGATCAAGCACAAGTGGTCCCTGCGGGCCAGTGTCACCAGCGAACTCGTCCTCGACGAGGTACGGCTGCCCGCCGATGCCGTACTGCCGGAGGTCGTCGGCCTCAAGGGGCCGCTCAGCTGTCTCTCGCACGCCCGCTACGGGATCGTCTGGGGTGCCATGGGTGCGGCCCGCAGCTGTTTCGAGGCCGCCGTCGACTATGCGAAGTCACGGGAGCAGTTCGGGCGGCCCATCGGGGGCTTCCAGCTCACCCAGGCCAAACTCGCCGACATGGCGGTCGAACTGCACAAGGGGATTCTGCTCGCCCACCATCTCGGGCGGCGCATGGATGCCGGCCGCCTGCGTCCCGAGCAGGTCAGCTTCGGCAAGCTCAACAACGTACGAGAGGCCATTGAGATCTGCCGCACGGCACGGACGATCCTCGGTGCCAACGGGATCTCGCTCGAATACCCCGTCATGCGGCACGCCACCAACCTCGAGTCGGTGCTGACCTATGAAGGCACCGTCGAGATGCACCAGCTCGTACTGGGCAAGGCGCTCACCGGACTCGACGCCTTCCGGTGAACCCTGCGCGGGGGCAGGGCCGGTGAGCGGCCCTGCCTCAGCTCTGGTTGAAGAAACCGTCCGAACGGTGCGAGGCCGGCTCCCCGCTGATGATTTCCGTGTCGGCGGGGGTGAGCAGGAAAACGCGGTTGGAGACGCGGTCGATCGAACCGCGCAGACCGAAGATGAGCCCCGCCGCGAAGTCGACGACGCGCTTGGCGTCGGACGCCTCCATGGCGGTGAGGTTCACGATCACCGGGACACCCTCGCGGAACAGCTCCCCGATGGCGCGGGCGTCCCGGAAGCTGTCCGGGGTCACCGTGCCGATACGGCGGCCCTTCTCCTCGGCGGTGTCCGAGGCCACCTTGACCCGCGGGTCGGTGACCCAGGCATCCCCGGGCTGCTCGGTCCCTTCGGAGTAGTCGTCGTCGTAGTAACGCTCGTCATCGTTGTCGTCAACGAGGCCAAGCCAGGCACTCGCCTTGCGTACCGATCCCATGGACGCCTCCTCTCACAGCGGTCCTTCTTGCTTTCCGCATCCCTATGGTCATCCATGATGCGGTTGGCGCGCCAAGTGGATAGACGCCGCGCGGGGGGTTTGTGACGGTACTGGTGCAGAGCGAATCCGTCGAGAGCCCGCGTTTCCCAAGGGTCGTGCTGTACACGGATGCTGACTGTGAGTGAAATATGATTCTTCACGGCGTACGGGTGACGGGCACTGCGTACGGGTGAACGCGGTGGTCGGTACGATGCGGCAGCTCAACGCCGTATCAGAAGCAGCACCAGCACCGGAAGTCACACGAGCCACGGGGGAATCGTCGTGTTCGGAATCGTCAGGCCTTGTCGGCATCGGCTCGGTGAGAACCTCAAGTCCCAATGGGTTGCCCATTTGTGCGGACTGTGTCTCGCACTGCGCAAGGACCACGGTCAGTTCGCACGAGTCGTGACCAACTACGACGGGCTGCTCATATCCGTTCTGACGGAGGCTCAGGCCGCGCAGGCCGCCGGGTTGCGGCGCACGGCGGGGCCTTGTCCGCTGCGCGGGATGCGCACCGCGACCGTCGCGCAGGGGGAAGGGGCGCGGCTCGCGGCCGCGGTGTCGCTGGTGCTCGCCTCGGCCAAGGTCCGGGACCACCTCGCCGACGGGGACGGGCTGCTGGCACGGAAACCGGTGGCGCTCGCCGCGCGCCGGGTGGCCTCGAACTGGGACGCGGCGGGGGCCCGTACCGGATCCGCCGTCGGGTTCGACACCGCGGTGCTCGTGGACGCCGTGGACCGGCAGACCGGCATCGAGGCGCTCGCCGGGCCCGGGACACCGGTTCTGACCGTCACCGAACCCACCGAGACGGCGACCGCGGCGGCCTTCGCGCACACCGCGGTCCTGGCCGGACGGCCGGGCAACGCCGAGCCGCTCGCCGAGGCCGGGCGGCTGTTCGGGCGGCTCGCGCATCTCCTGGACGCGGTGGAGGACAGGGAAACCGACGCCGCGTCGGGTGCCTGGAACCCGCTCACCGCCACCGGAACCCCGCTCACCGAGGCCCGGCGGCTCGCCGACGACGCCGTGCACGGGATCCGGCTGGCGCTGCGCGAGGTGGACTTCGTGGACAGCGGGCTCGCCCACCGGCTGCTCGTGCACGAACTGCGCACCTCCGTCGACCGCGCCTTCGGCACCGCCTCCTGCGCGCACGGGTCGGCGCCTTCGCTGTCGGGGCCGTATGCGCCACCCGGCGGCCCCGGTGGGCCGTTTCTGCCGCCCCAGCCGCCCCGGCGTGAACGGCGTGGGCTGCTCGCGGGCTGTGCGGTGTGGGCCGGGCTGGCCTGTACGTGCCAGCTGTGCTGCGGTGAGTACGAGGACCCGTGGAGCCGTGAGCGCAAGGAGGGCCTGTGCAACGACTGCGACGACTGCTGCGATTGCTGTGACGGCTGCAATGGCTGCGGCGACTGCTGTGACGGGTGCGACTGCTGCGACTGCTGCGACTGCGGTTGTGATTGCTGATTCGCTACCGCAGGTGTCGTATACGGAATGCGCCGCGCCAAGCGGCCACCTGGCGCTTCCCGAAGATCCTGTGTCCGCAACGTAAAAGAAGAAGATGATCTGGTGACCGGTGCCCCGTGAGGTCGTTGGGCGGAAGCAGAACCATTTCTGTCCCTGTCCCAACTCGCCACCCACATAAGGCACTTCAGTGGACGTCACAGCAAAAGCGACCACCACCATTCGCACCAGGCTGCTGCGGATCCTGATCCTCGCCCTCGCGGTCCTGCTGACGCTGCTCGGCGCCGCGGCCGCCGAGCAGATCTCCGCCTACCGCAACGCATCGGCCACCGACAAGAACGCACGACTGGAGATCACCCTCCAGGGCCTGGTCCACGAGCTGCAGAAGGAGCGCGGACTCACCACCGGATACGTGGGCGGAGTCGGGCAGTTCAAGGCCAAACTGCCGGCCCAGCGCAAGGCCACCGACACCGCACGCGCAGCGCTCGACAAGGCGCTGAAGGGGCGCGACGACGGGGCCGCCGACTCCGTGCGCGAGTCCCTCGGGCGGCTCGACGGCCTGGTCGGCATCCGCAGGGACGCCGACGACGGGACCGGCGTCGTGAAGGACACGTTCAACTACTTCACCACCACGATCACCGTCCTCGACCGGCTCGACCTCGGCCTCGACGCGGTGCGCGACGGCACCCTGCGCGATGCCTACCAGGCGCTCCAGGTCCTCGGCAACGCCAAGGAGTTCACCGGCGAGGAGCGTGCCATCGTGCTCGGCTCGGTGCGCGCCTCCGGCGGCCGCTTCCGCGGCGACGACTACAGCCGCTTCATGCAGATCCGGGCCGGTCGCCAGGCCGCCCTCGCCGCCTTCCCGCGCACGGCGACCGCCGACCAGGAACAGCGTCTGAACGAGGCCCTGACCACTCCGGACGCGGAGCGCATGCTGGCATACGAGAGCGTCGCCGTGCACGGCGGCTCCAAGCTGAGCACGTCCGGCCTCCCGCCCATGGACTGGTGGAACACCACCACCTCGACCATCAACGGGCTGCGGGCCGTGCAGATCTCGCTCGGCGCCGACGTCGAGCACCGAGCCGCCGCCCTGGAGAGCACCGCCCAGCGCGACCTGCTGCTGTTCGTGCTGCTCGCGCTCGGTACCGTCGCCGCACTCGGCGCGCTCGCCCTCGACTGCGTACGGTCCGTGTCCGCGCCGCTCGCCGAACTCGCCCAGCAGGCCCGTGAGGTGGCGGGCGAGCGACTGCCGCGCGCCGTCGCCGCCGTACAGGACGCGGACTCGGGGGAGAGCCCCGAGCCACCCGCCCCGCTCGCGGTGAGCCGCAGGGCGGGCGCCGAGGTCCGGGAGGTCGCCGAGGCGTTCGACCGCGTCCAGCGGGCCGCCTTCGACCTCGCCACCGAACAGGCCGTGCTGCGCCGCAACGCCACCGACTCACTGGTCAGTCTCGGCCGTCGCAACCAGAACCTGGTGCGCCGACAGATCAGCTTCATCAACAAGCTGGAGCACGAGGACGCCGACCCGGCCACCCTCGCCAACCTCTTCGAACTGGACCACCTCGCCACCCGGATGCGCCGCAACGCCGAAAGCCTCCTCGTGCTCGCCGGGGAGTCCAGCCCCCGCCCCTGGGCCACCCCGTTGGCCGTCACCGACGTGCTGCGCGCCTCGCTCGCCGAGGTCGAGGAGTACCGCCGCGTCACCCTGCGCCGGATCGAACCCGCACACATCAGCGGCGCCGTCGTCGCCGAAGTCGCCCATCTGCTCGCCGAGTTGGTCGAGAACGCGCTGAGCTACTCGCCGCCGGACTCCGCCGTGGAGATCGAGGGCCGGCGCACCAGCGCCGGCTATCTCGTCGCGATCGTCGACAACGGGCTCGGCATGGACACCCAGGCGCTCGCCGAGGCGAACGTACGGCTGTCCGGCACGGCCAGCTTCATGGCGGAACCCACTCGGTTCCTCGGCCACTTCGTGGTCGGCGCCCTCGCCCGCAAGTGCGGGATCGAGGTACGGCTCGGCGAGGCGCCGGCGGCCGGAGTGGTCGCCCGGGTGCTGATTCCGTTGCAGCTGCTCACGGAGGCTCCGCAGGGCAAGGCCGCCGACAAGCCGGTGCTGCCCGCTCCCCGGAAGGAGAAGGACGTGGACGTTCCCCCCGGGGATCTGGTGACGGTTCAGGCAGAGGCGAAACCCGCCGAGAAAACCGGTGACAAGGCCGCGGGCGGCAAGGGCACCTCCGCCGCGCGGACCCGCAACGGGCTCGTCAAGCGCCCGCAGCGCAGCGCCATCTCCGACGCCGTCAGCGAGACCGACCGCCCCGAGCGCCCGGCCCCCACCGAGCCCACGCCCGACCGCAGCCCCGAGGAGATCTCCGGGATGCTCTCCACTCTGCGCAGCGCCCATATGCGGGGCGTGATCAGCGCGGAGAAGCAGAAGGCGAAGGAGAGCGACAAGGACGACCACAAGGGCGCCGAGCAGAATGAGGGTGACGCCAAGTGACCGCCGTCGACGCCCACAAGGACTCGCAGACCTTCAACTGGCTGCTCGCCAACTTCGTCAAGAGCACCGACGGGGTACGGGACGCGGTCGCCGTCTCCTCCGACGGGCTGCTGATCGCCGTGTCCGACGGGCTGGGGCGGACCGAGGCCGACCATCTCTCCGCGATCGTCTCGGGGCTCAGCAGCCTGGCGCGCAGCGCCTCCAAGCGGTACGGCTTCGACGGGGTCAAACTCATCATGATCGAGATGGGCCGGGGTTTCCTGCTCGTCTCCGCGATCCGCGACGGCAGCTGTCTGGGTGTGCTGGCCGACAGCAGCGGTGAACTGGGGCTCGTCGGCTACGAGATGGCGGTCCTCGCGGAACGGGCGGGCGATCTGCTCACGCCGACGCTCATCGCCGATCTGCGGCAGGCGTTGCCGCGGTGAACGGCGAAGAGCCCATGGACGTAGAGCCTGTTGAGGACGCGACGTTCGTCCGGCCGTTCATCATCACCGGCGGCCGGGCCGAGCCGCTCCAGGCCGACCTGCGGCTGGAGACGCTGGTCGTCGCCGTCGGCGAGCCCGACGAGTCGCTCACGTTCGAGCGGCGGCACATCGTCGCGGTGTGCCAGCAGCCGACGACGGTCGCCGAGGTGGCGTCGCGGGTCGGCATCCCGCTGGGCGTCGCCAAGGTGCTCGTGTCCGACCTCGTCGTCGCCGGCCGGCTCGACTGCCGGGAACCCGAGGAGCTGCCGCTCCAGATGCTCGAAAGGATCAGGGACCATGTCCGGGCGCTCTGACAGGATCGTGCCGCTCGCCGTGAAGATCGTGGTGAGCGGCGGACTCGGCGTCGGCAAGACCACGTTCATCGGGGCGATTTCGGAAATCGAACCGCTGGACACGGAGGCCGCGATGACGCAGGTTTCCGTGGGGGTCGATTCGCTCGACGGGGTCGAGTCGAAGACGACCACGACCGTGGCGCTGGATTTCGGGCGGATCACTCTTGATCCGACGATCGCGCTCTATCTGTTCGGGACGCCCGGACAGGACCGGTTCTCGTTCCTGTGGGACGACCTGGTGGAGGGGGCCCTGGGGACGGTCGTCCTCGCGGACACCCGGCGCATCGAGGAGTGTTTTCCGGCCGTCGACTACTTCGAGTCGCAGGGGCAGCCGTTCGTCCTCGCGGTGAATCGGTTCGACGGGGCGGAGCGGTTCGAACTGGAGGAGGTGCGGGAGGCGCTTGGCCTGGGGGCCGATGTGCCGGTGCTGGAGTGTGACGCTCGGGAGCGGGGGTCTGTGCGGGATGTTCTGGGGGCGTTGATGGACCGGGTGATCGGGGTTCGGGCTGCGCCCAAGAGGCGGGTGGCGATGGTGCGTTAGCGGCTGCCCGTTGTGTGTGGTTGCTCGCGCCCACGCGGCGGAGCCGCAAATCGAAACAGCCCCGCGCCCCTGAAGGGGCGCGGGTGAAACCCCTAGCTTTTTGGTTCCGGCGGGGAGACCTGCGACTTCTCGATCGCCGAACCCGTCGTACCCCACTTCTTCAGGATCTTTTCGTACGTGCCGTCTGCTATCAGCTTGTTCACCGCCGACTGGAAGGCCGGGGCCAGCTTCGTGTCCTTCTTGAAGGCGAAGCCCACGTCCAGGCGGTGGTACTCGTTGAGGAACTTCACGCCCTGTTGCCGGGCCACCGCGTAGCGGAGGCCGTTGATGGTGGACATCACCACGTCGCTGCGGCCCTGCTGGAGGGAGGACCAGATGGCGCCGGTGTCGTTGTAGGTCTGCACGTTGTACGGCTTCTTGCCGGCGGCCGTGCAGAGTTTCTTGTTCTCCGCCAGCGTGGCCTCGAAGGTGGTGCCGGCGCCGGTCGCGACGTTCAGTCCGCACAGCTGCTTCAGGTCCGTGACCTTGGAGAGCTTGCTGTCCTTGCGGGTGGCGAAACCCTGGCCGTCGTTGATGTAGGTGACGAAGTCGATGGTCTTGCGGCGTTCGTCCGTGACGCCGAAGTTGCTCGCGCCGAAGTCGTACTTGCCGCTGTCGAGGGCCGGCAGGATCGCCTCGAAGGCGGCTTGTTCCGACTTGAGCCTGATGCCGAGCACGTTGGCGACCGCGTGGGCGAAGTCGACGTCCTGGCCGGTCAGGGTTTTGCCGTCGTCCAGGTAGGTGGTGCCGGGCGGGGTGCCGCCGACGCTGAACGCGACGGTGAGGCTTGTCGTGCCCGACGGCAGGAGCTTTGCCGACGCCTCGTCCTTGTGGACGGCGGAGACCACGTCCGTGGTGGGCACCTTGCCGGCCTTCGCCGAGGTGCCCGCGGCGTCGGTCGAGCCGTCCGCACCGGAGCCGCAAGCGGTGAGCAGCACAGTGGCCGAGGTAATCAGGGCGAAAGGTGCAAAGAGGGTTCTACGGGGACGCGTGAACGTGCGCATCGTGTGCGGTCTCCTGGATGCAGGAAGGAGTGAAAAGAGCGCGAGGGGAGGGGTGCGTGCGCGTGTGAAGGCGAAGAGGGAGAACGCTGAGAACGCCCGGTCAGGGCGCGCAGTGGGGTCGGCTCAACAGGAACAGGACCACACTCGACCGAAGTCGATGTGGGAGCGCGTGACCAGCCACTGCTGTGGATGCATGGGCCAAGTGGAACAGGCATCCGGTTCTGCGTCAACCGACTTGAGACGTGCCGCTCACATACCGGACAGCCTTGACAGTGAGGGGAAACGGCCCCGTACAGTCGATGGACGGCCCTGCTGAGGGGCTCGGCCGTATCGCGCTGTCGCTGTGCCCGGCCCGGCGCGCCCGTGTGAAGGCATCCACCGTGTTCGACCTACGCGTCACGGAGCCTTCGCATGTCTTCCGACACTCTCGCCAAAGTCCCGGCGGCACCGGACATACCCGAACAGGCCGATGCCCCGCGCATCGTTCCGCAGCGGCGGTTCGGGCAGTGGACCGCAGCCGTCCTCGTGCTCGCCCTGCTCGGTCTCGCCGTCAACTCCGTACTGCGCAACAAGGCGTTCCAGTGGGACGTCGTCGCCGAGTACTTCACCTCGGACTCGGTGCTGCGTGGCCTGTGGCTCACCCTGTGGCTGACCGCGGTCGTGATGGTGCTCGGCTTTGCGCTGGGCACGCTGCTCGCCGCGTTCCGGCTGTCCGCCAACCCCGTGCTGCGGGCGGTGAGTTGGGGCTATGTCTGGCTCTTCCGGTCGATTCCGATCCTGGTGCAGCTGTTGTTGTGGTTCAACATCGGGGCCTTGTATCCCGAGCTGTTCGGGGTGAAGACCGTCAATCTGCTGGGGCCCGTCGAGGTCGCCGTCGTCGGACTCACGCTGCACGAAGCCGCCTACGCCGCGGAGGTCGTGCGCGGCGGCATCCTGTCCGTCGACCGGGGGCAGATCGAGGCCGCCCAGGCGCTCGGGCTGAGCCGGAGGCGGCGTTGGCGGCGGATCGTGCTGCCGCAGGCGATGCGCTCCATCGTCCCGCCCGCCGGAAACATGCTGATCGGCACCCTCAAGGGCACCTCCATCGTCAGCGTCATCGCGGTGAACGACCTGCTCTTCTCGGCGCAGCTGATCTACCACCGCACCTACCAGGTCATTCCGCTGCTGATGGTGGCCACCCTCTGGTACACCGTCGTCACCTCGGTGCTCGGTGTCGGGCAGTACTACGTGGAGAAGCACTACGCCCGCGGTTCGGAGCGCGCGCGATGAGGCCCTCCCTGGTGATCGTCGGGGCCGGACCGCGGGGGACCGGTCTCATCGAGCGGATCGCGGCCAACGCGCCAGAGCTGTACGCCGGTTCTGGCCTCGACATCCATCTCGTCGACCCCCATCCGCCGGGCGCCGGACGCATCTGGCGTGCCGCGCAGTCGCCGCTGCTGTGGATGAACTCCCACGCCGAGGACGTCACCATGTTCACCGACGAGACGGTGGCCATGGAGGGCCCGGTGCGGGAGGGGCCCACGCTGCACGAGTGGGCCGGCATCGACGGCCGTACCTTTGCGGACCGGCAGCTTCAGGGGGCCTATCTGCGCTGGGTGCATGAACAGGCCGTGGCCGATCTGCCTCCGGGCGTCGCCGTCCACCACCACCCGCGCCGTGCCCTGCGGGTCAGCGGCCCGCGCGAGGGCCGTCAGCAGGTGTGGCTTGAGGGCCGCCCGCGCCCGCTCCTCGCCGACCTCGTCGTGCTCACGCTCGGCCACCTCGACGCCGAACTCGACGGTCAGCAGGCCGGGTTGGCCGAGTATGCGCGTGCGCACGGACTGGTTCACCTTCCGCCCGACTTCACGGCCGACAGCGATCTGTCCGCGCTGAAGGCCGGTGAACCCGTTCTCGTGCGCGGGTTCGGGCTCGCCTTCGTCGACCTCATGGTGCTGCTGACCGAGGGGCGGGGCGGGCGGTACGAGGGCGACGCCTATGTGCCGTCGGGGCAGGAGCCGGTGCTGTACGTCGGTTCGCGGCGCGGAGTGCCGTACCACTCGAAGATCGGTTACGACTGGACCGGTGAACGGCCGCCGCTGCCGAGGTTCTTCGGGCCGCCCGAGGTCGAGGCGCTGCTCGCGCGGCCCGAGGGGTTCGCCCGCGGCGGAGCCGCTGTCGGACACGGCGAGCGGGATGTGTGGCCGCTGGTGGAGAAGGAGCTGGGGTTCGCCCACTACCACCGGCTGTTCACCGTGCATCCCGGGCGGACCCTCATGTCCTGGGCCGATTTCGAGGAGAAGTACGCGGCCGGGAACGGCGCGGACATCCAGGCCCTTGTGGCGGCCGCAGTGCCGGACCCCGCGGACCGGCTGGATCTGGCCGCGCTCGACCACCCGCTGGACGGAGTGCGCTACGGCTCGTTCGACGATTTCCAGGACGGACTGCGCACGTATATCGAGCAGGACCTGAGCAGACGTCATAATCCTGAGCACAGCCCGGACTTGGCCGTGTTCCTCGGGCTGCTCTCCGTCTACGGTCAGCTGGTCCGGCTCGGTGGTGTCGGCCCCTGGTGGCACGGCTTCTTCAGCTATCTGGCCTCCGGGCCACCCGGTCCGCGGCTGCGGCAGATGCTGGCGCTGTCCCGCGCCGGTGTCCTGAAATTCCTCGGCGCCGACATGACCGTCAGCGCAGAGGGCGGGGTGTTCCGGGCGTCCAGTGCCACCGTTCCGGGTGCCTTCGTCGAGGCACGGGCGCTGGTCGAGGCGCGGCTGCCCGAGCCCACCGTCGGACGGGCCCGCGACACCCTGCTGCGCGAACTGCACGCCGACGGCGCCGTCGAGACCCCCGACGGGCTGCTCCGGGTGGACCCCGCCGACGGGCGGCTGCTCGACGGCGCCGGGCGGCCGCATCCCCGGCGGTTCGCGCTCGGGCCCTACACCGACGGACGCACGCCCGGCGCCTTCACCCGGCCGCGCACCGGCGGTCCCGCCTTCCGGCAGAACGACGCCACCGCACGGGCCGCGCTGCGGTTCCTGCGCGAGCTGGACGGCAGCGCGGCCGCATGACCCGCCTCCCTCCCATTCCCAAGGAAGTGGCCCGATGAGCGTCATGGTCGACATCAGATCCGTCCACAAGAACTTCGGCTCGCTCGAGGTCCTCAAGGGCATCGATCTGGAGGTGCGCACCGGCGAGGTCACCGTGGTCCTCGGCCCGTCCGGCTCCGGCAAGTCGACGCTGCTGCGCACCATCAACCATCTGGAGAAGGTGGACCACGGAGCGATCAGCGTGGACGGCACGCTGGTCGGCTACCGGCGCTCCGGCGACAAGCTGCACGAACTGCCCGAGCGTGAGGTGCTCAAGCAGCGCACCCGGATCGGGTTCGTCTTCCAGAACTTCCATCTGTTCCCCCACCTCACCGTGGTGGACAACATCATCGAGGCGCCCGTGTCCGCGCTGAAACGGCCGCGCAAGGAGGCCCTCGAAAGCGCTCGTCGGCTGCTGGACCGGGTGGGTCTCGCGGACAAGGCCGAGGCCTACCCGCGGCAGCTCTCCGGCGGACAGCAGCAGCGGGTCGCCATCGCGCGGGCGCTCGCGCTGGAGCCCAAGCTGCTGCTCTTCGACGAACCGACCTCCGCGCTCGACCCCGAGCTGGTCGGCGAAGTCCTCGATGTCATACGGGACTTGGCCGTTCAGGGCACCACGATGATCGTCGTCACGCACGAGATCGGCTTCGCCCGCGAGGTCGCCGACACGGTGGTGTTCATGGCCGACGGGAAGATCGTCGAGCAGGGCCCGCCAGGTGACGTGCTGGACGCTCCCCGCCATGAGCGGACCCGGGCGTTTCTCTCCAAGGTTCTCTGAAAGGTTCCCCCACATGACCTCATCGCCCGGCCGGGGGCTGTTGCACCTGGCCGCCGCCCTGGACCAGCCGGCGGTGTTCGACGCCGGCTCCCACATCGAACTGGCGCGGCTCGCGGAGCGCGGCGGCCTGGACTTCGTCACCCTGGACGACACCTTCGCCCGCCCCGGGCCCGACGCGCTCGCCGTCCTGTCCCGGGTCGCCCCCGCCACCGCCCGCATCGGCCTGGTCCCCACTGTCACCACCACGCACACCGAGCCCTTCCACGTGCAGGCCGCCGTCGCCACCCTCGACTGGGTCAGCCGCGGCCGGGCCGGCTGGCGGATCGACGTGTCCACCACCGAGGGCGAGGCCCGCCTCTTCGGCCGCCGCCATGCCGTGACCGCCGAGGAACTGTGGCGCGAGGCCGGCGAAGTCGCCGATGTGGCCGCCAGGCTGTGGGACAGCTGGGAGGACGACGCCGAGATACGGGACCCGGCGACCGGCCGCTTCATCGACCGGGACAAGCTGCACCACGTCGACTTCAGCGGCGCCGGCTTCTCGGTGAAGGGCCCTTCGATCGTGCCGCGGCCCCCGCAGGGCCACCCCGTCCGTGTGGTCGACGCCACCGAGGGGCACGCCCGGCGCACCGCCGCCCAGTACGCCGACGTGGCCCTGGTGCGGGCCGCGAGCCCCACGCAGGCCGCCGCCGTACGCGACCAACTCCGGCGGGCGGCCGCCGAGTTCGGACGCAACCCCGACACCCTGCGGGTGCTCGTGAGCCTCCTCGTCGACCTCGGCGACGGTGAGCATGCGGCCGAGCCGGGCCATGGCGGGGGCGGACCCCGGCAGACCGTGCAGGGCCCGCTGTACCGGGGCGGCCCCGTGGACCTCGCCGAACTGATCGCCGGCTGGCACGCGGACGGCATCGTCGACGGCTTCCACCTCACGCCCACCGAGCCGCGCCGTGACCTGGAGCGGCTCGTCAACGGAACGGTGGCGCTGCTCCAGCACCGCGGCCTGTTCCGCACCTTCTACCCGGGCAGCACCCTCCGGGAGCACCTGGGCCTCGCCAGGCCCGCCAACCGGTACGCCGTGACAGGGGGAGCGTCATGACCGTACGACGTAGACGAATGCACCTGGCGGCCCACTTCCCCGGCGTCAACAACACCACGGTATGGGCCGATCCGCGCTCGAAGTCGCAGATCGACTTCTCGTCCTTCGAACACCTCGCCCGCACCGCCGAACGCGGCCTGTTCGACTTCTTCTTCCTCGCCGAGGGGCTGCGGCTGCGCGAGCACAAGGGCCGTATCCACGACCTGGACGTGGTGGGCCGGCCCGAGTCGCTCACCGTGCTGAACGCGCTGGCCGGCGTCACCGAACACCTCGGCCTCGCCGCCACCGTCGACGCGACCTTCAACGAGCCCTACGAACTCGCCCGCCGGCTGGCCACACTGGATCACCTCAGCGGCGGCCGCGCGGCCTGGAACGTGGTGACCTCCTCCGACGCCTTCACCGGCGAGAACTTCCGCCGCGGCGGCTTCCTCGACCGCGCGGACCTCCCCCACTCTCGGCTTCGCTCGAGCGGGGGGACCCCCATCACCCGAGCCGCCGAATTCGTGGGCGTGGCAAGGAAGTTGTGGGACTCCTGGACCCCCGACGGTGTCTCGCGGCCGTTCGCGCACCGCGGGCGGCACTTCGACATCGCGGGCGAGTTCACCGTGCCGCGCTCACCGCAGGGGCACCCGGTCGTCATCCAGGCCGGGGACTCGGCCGAGGGACGGGAGTTCGCCGCGTCCACGGCCGACATCGTCTTCACCCGGCACGGCACGCTGGAGGCGGGGCGTTCCCTCTACGCCGATGTGAAGCGCCGCCTGAAGGAGTACGGCCGCTCCCCGGACGACCTGAAGATCATGCCCGGTGTCACCGTCGTCCTCGGCGACACCGCCGCCGAGGCCCAGGAGAGGGCCGCCGAGATCCGGCGGCAGCAGGTGTCCCCGCAGCACGCGATCCTCGCCCTGGAGCAGGTCTGGGGTGTCGACCTGTCGGCGTACGACCCCGACGGCCCGTTCCCCGAGATCGACCCGGTGGCGGACTCCGCGATCACCCAGGGCCGGGCCCGGCGCGGCGACACCGTCGCGATCGCCGAGAAGGCGCGCGCCCTGTCCAAGGAGAAGGGGCTGTCCATCCGTCAGACCGTGATCGAGGCGGCCGGCCGGCAGTCCTTCATCGGCACGCCCGAGGCCGTCGCCGCCGAGCTCGACGAGTACGTGCAGAAGGACGCCGCCGACGGCTTCGTCCTCCAGCCGCTGATCACCCCGGCCGGACTCGACGAGTTCGTGGACCGCGTGGTGCCGCTGCTGCAGGAGCGCGGCGCGTTCCGCACGGAGTACCAGGGCACGACGCTGCGGTCACATCTCGGCCTGCCCGACCCGGTGCCGTCCGTCAGTGCCTGACCGGCCTGGGGCGCCCCGGGGTCGAGGACCATCCGGAAGGGCGACTTCCGGACATCCCCGGGAGCTGGGCTTCTGCCCGCTCCCACCGCCGGGGAACCGGTTCGTTGAGGGCTTGACGGCCGAAAGACGCCCTTGCGCCTACCGGCCGTTCGGCCGAATACTCCCCGCAAGCGCTTGTCAGGGGCACGGCGTGTCTGGAATCCGGACGAACGCGGCCCTGGCTGCGCCTCACGGGCCCCGACCCCACGCGGGCCCCAGACTTCCCCTTGGGAGGAACGAACGTGAGGATCAAGCGCACCACCCCCCGCAGCGGCATTGCGAGACGGACCCGGCTGATCGCCGTCACCACCGGTCTCGTGGCCGCCGCAGCGATCGCGGTCCCCAGCGCGAACGCGTCCACCGCCACCCCCTTCAGCACGGCCCAGCTGAAGAGCGCCGACGCCTCGGTGCTCAAGGCGAACGTCCCGGGCACCGCCTGGGCCGTCGACAGCAAGACCAACCGCGTCGTCGTCACGGTCGACAGCACGGTCTCCAAGGCCGAGATCGCGAAGATCGAGCGGCAGGCCGGCAGCACCGCCGGCGCGCTCACCATCAAGCACACCTCCGGGCAGTTCAAGCCGCTGATCAGCGGCGGCGACGCCATCTACGGCGGCCAGTACCGCTGCTCCCTCGGCTTCAACGTGCACAGCGGGAGCACCTACTACTTCCTGACCGCGGGCCACTGCGGCCAGGTCGCCTCCACCTGGTACTCCAACTCCAGCCACACCACGACGCTGGGTACGAACGTCGGTTACACCTTCCCGGGCAGCGACTACGCGCTGGTGCGTTACACCAACTCGTCGATCTCGCACCCGAGCACGGTCGGCAACCAGACCATCTCCAGCGCGGCCACCCCGAGCGTCGGTACGACGGTGTACCGCCGCGGCTCCACCACCGGTACGCACAGCGGCCGGGTCACCGCGCTGAACGCCACCGTCAACTACGGCAGCGGCGACATCGTCCGCGGCCTCATCCAGACCACCGTCTGCGCCGAGGGCGGCGACAGCGGCGGCCCGCTGTACGGCGGCACCGTGGCGTACGGTCTGACCTCCGGCGGCAGCGGCGACTGCACCTCCGGCGGCACGACCTTCTTCCAGCCCGTCACCGCGGCACTGAGCCACTACGGCGTGAGCATCGGCTGACATTTCGGCGACGGCCCCCGTACGCAACTGGCGTGCGGGGGCTCCCTCTTGTTCGGGTGACGGAGTTACCTTCGAAGTACACATTCCGAAGTGCCGATTTCGACAAGTTCAGACTTCGAAGTTCAGACTTCGAAGGACTAATCAGGCTCAGTCCCCTGGGGGGCCGACATGGTCGAGGAGCTGGTGGCGGCGGGAGCGACCCTCGCGTCCGCCGGTGTGGTGTACGTGATGGCGGCCGCGCGGGTCGTCAAGCAGTACGAACGCGGTGTGGTGTTCCGGCTCGGGAAGCTCCGTGACGATGTGCGGGGGCCTGGGTTCACGATGATCGTGCCGTTCGTGGACCGGCTCCAGAAGGTCAATATGCAGGTCGTGACGATGCCGGTGCCCGCGCAGGAGGGCATCACCCGGGACAACGTCACGGTGCGGGTGGACGCCGTCGTCTACTTCAAGGTGACGGGGCCGGCCGAGGCGGTCGTCCGGGTCGAGGACTACCGGTTCGCGGTGGCGCAGATGGCGCAGACCTCGCTCAGGTCCATCATCGGCAAGAGCGAACTGGACGATTTGCTGTCGAACCGGGAAAAACTCAACCAGGGGCTGGAGTTGATGATCGACAGCCCGGCCGTGGAGTGGGGCGTCACCATCGACCGCGTCGAGATCAAGGACGTGTCCCTGCCGGAGACGATGAAGCGCTCGATGGCCCGGCAGGCCGAGGCCGACCGGGAACGCCGGGCCCGGGTCATCAACGCCGACGCCGAACTCCAGGCGTCGAAGAAGCTCGCCGAGGCCGCGCAGCAGATGGCGGACACCCCGGCCGCGCTGCAACTGCGGCTGCTGCAGACGGTGACGGCCGTCGCCGCGGAGAAGAACTCCACGCTCGTGCTGCCGTTCCCGGTGGAGCTGCTGAGGTTCCTGGAGAAGGCGCAGCAGACGGCCGGGACGCCCCAGCAGGTCCCGCAGCAGCCGGTCCAGGTGCAGCAGCAACCGGTGCAGGAGCAACTGCCGCCTCCCGTGTCGCGCTTGGAGCCCGGCCCCGAGGGGTCGAAATCCGGACAGGACTAGACCTCACGCACCGCACACAGGTTACTCGCTCGTCGTGTTTGCAGAGCGAAGACCTGGGGTGACCGTGGACTGTCAAAAATGCCGGGGGCGCACACACCGCGTTCTACGCGCGTCCTGAAGACGCCCTTGTGTGCTCCCTGCCGCCCTCGGGATAGTAGGCGCTGTTCAACGCCTTCCGGTTCGCGAGGTCCCCACAACCTCCCGGACCGACCCCCCACAGGAGGACGTGAGTTGAAGCACCGACGCATACCCAGGCGGCGTGCCGCCGTGGCAGGTGCGGGCATAGCCGCACTGGTGGCCGCGGGAGTCACCTTCCAGACTGCGAACGCCAGCGAGCCCTCGAAGCCCTCCGCGCCCGAGACCCTGTCGGCCGTGGCGGCCGGAAAGCTCGCCTCGACTCTCGGCAAGAACCTCGGCACCGACGCGGCGGGAACGTATTACGACGCGAAGGCCAAGAGCCTCGTCGTGAACGTCCTCGACCAGGCCGCAGCCAGGACCGTCGAGGCGGCCGGCGCCAAGGCGAGACTCGTCGAGAACTCCCTCGCCGAACTCGACGCCGCCCGTACGACGCTGACCAAGGACGCCACCATCCCCGGCACCTCGTGGTCGACGGACCCGGTGAGCAACAAGGTCGTCGTCACCGCCGACAAGACCGTCTCCAAGGCCGAGTGGGCCAAGCTCTCCAAGGTCGTCGACGGGCTCGGCGCCAAGGCCGAACTGAAGCGCTCGAAGGGGGAGTTCAAGCCCTTCATCGCGGGCGGCGACGCCATCTCCGGCTCGGGCGGGCGCTGCTCGCTCGGCTTCAACGTGACCAAGGGCGGTCAGCCGTACTTCCTCACGGCCGGGCACTGCACCAGCGCCATCAAGACCTGGTCGGACTCCAGCGGCAACCAGATCGGCCAGAACGCCGACTCCCAGTTCCCCGGCAATGACTTCGGCCTGGTCAAGTACACCGCCGACGTGGACCACCCGAGCGCGGTCGACCTCTACAACGGCTCCTCGCAGTCCATCACCCACGCCGCCGAGGCCACGGTCGGCGAGAAGGTGACCCGCAGCGGCTCCACCACCCAGGTGCACACCGGCACGGTCACCGGCCTGAACGCCACCGTGAACTACTCGGAGGGCACGGTCAGCGGTCTCATCCAGACCGATGTCTGCGCCGAGCCCGGCGACAGCGGCGGCTCGCTCTTCGACGGCGACGCGGCGATCGGCCTCACCTCCGGCGGCAGCGGCGACTGCACCTCCGGCGGCCAGACCTTCTTCCAGCCGGTCACCGAGGCGCTGTCGGCCGAGGGCGCCTCGATCGGCTGATCGTCGGCTCCGCCGGTTGCGTGAAGTTGTGTGAAGTCCCGCCCCGCGCGCGAGGGGCGGGACTTTCGCGTACCCGGCGCTACGGCGCCTGGGTCGGCGAGGGTTCCCCTGCACGCTTCTCGCGCAGCCCCGCCGCCAGCAGCGTGATCGCGATCCCGGCCGCCGCCCAGGCCGACAGCACCAGCAGCGAGGCGGTCGTGTCGTTGCCCTTGAAGTACGCGATCGACCGCGCCGCCCAGGTCCCGGCGCCCGGCGGCAGCGCCGGCCCGATCGCCTTCCAGAACGGCGGCAGCATGGGCAGCGGGAAGGCGCCGCCCGCGCTCGGATTGCCCGCGATCACCACGAGCAGGATCGCCAGGCCGATGCCGACGATCCCGAAGATCCCCTGGAGCGCGAGCGTCGCCGCCCCGACCGCGAAGGTGATCAGCGCCCCCAGCCCCCACAGGGCCGGCACGCTCCCTGGCAGGGCGCCCAGGACCGGGCCCACGATGACCGCCCCGCCGAGCCCGCCGACGATCGAGACCAGCGCCATCACGGCCAGCCGGATCACCGCACGGCGCAGATTGGCGGGCCGGGCGCCCGTGCTGATCGCCAGGACCGAGGCGCACAGATAGCCGCCGACGCACCAGCCCACGACCACATAGAAGGAGGACAGCCCGTCGAAGTCCTGGGACGAGGCGGGGGCCACGTCCACCGTCCGGACGGTCCGCTGCTGGGAGGCCTCCAGGAGTGCGAGGTACTGCTGGAGGGTGTTCGCGAGAACGGTGCCGCCGCCGCTGGCGACCAGGAGCGTGTCGGTGGTGCGGGCCGGGTTGATCAGCAGTGCGCCGTCGATGTCCCGGTTCAGGATCTGTGCGCGCGCCGTCGCCTCGTCCGCCACCACCCGCGGGTCGAAGGGTGAGCCGTGCAGCTGGTCCAGCCGGGCCACCGCCTGCTCGGCCGCGGCCTTGGGCGCGACGACCGCGAAGGGCACGTCCTTGGGTTTCGGATCGTGCAGCGCGCCCACATAGGAGGCGATGAACAGCAACTGGAGGGCGATCACACCGACGACCAGCAGTGTGGCGCGCGGCGTGACCGCGTCCTTCACCTCGGCGGGAAAGCTCCTCTGTGCCATGTCCTCACGGTCCGGGGCGGCGGACGTTTCCGCAGGTGGGGGAGGGCCGAACGGTTGTCGCACACTCGTTCGGTTTTTGGTCTATGGTGGAGGTGAGGCAGTCGGGAACTGATGTTCGATAACGGAGACAGCTCAGAACAGCGGGAGGTGCGGATGCCTGGCTTCACCCATCTGCACACCGTCTCCGGGTTCTCCCTGCGCTACGGCGCCTCGCACCCGGAGCGGCTGGCGGAGCGCGCCTCCGAGCAGGGCATGGACGCCCTCGCCCTCACCGACCGCGACACCCTGGCCGGCACGGTCCGCTTCGCCAAGGCCTGCGCCACGGCCGGCGTCCGTCCGCTGTTCGGCGCGGAACTGGCGGTGGAGCAGCCCGCCCGGCTGCGCGAGGACGATCCCGTACGGCGGGAGCGACGCCGCACCCCCGTACGCGGCGGTGCCTTCATCGACGAGTCGACCCCCCGCGTCACCTTCCTCGCCCGGGACGGCGCCCGCGGCTGGGCCGACCTGTGCCGCCTGGTCACCGCGGCGCACTCCGCCGACGGCCCGCCCCTGCTGCCCTGGACCGACAACCGGGCCGACGGCCTGACCGTCCTGCTCGGCCCCGCCTCCGACGTCGGCCGCGCCCTCGCCGCCGGCCGCCCCGACCGCGCGGCCAGGCTGCTCGCCCCCTGGCGCGAGATCTACGGCGACGCCCTGCGCCTCGAGACGGTCTGGCACGGCCGCAAGGGCACCGGACCCGGCTCGCTGCGCCTGGCCGCCCGTACCGTCGGCTTCGCCGCCGAACAGCGCATCCGCCCGGTGCTCAGCAACGCCGTCCGCTACGCCGACCCAGGCCTCGGCCCGGTCGCCGACGTCCTGGACGCGGCCCGCCGCCTGGTCCCCGTCGACCCGACGAAGGAACTGGACTCCGGCGAGGCCTGGCTCAAGGACGCGGGCGCCATGCTGCACACCGCCGAGCGGATCGTCGAGGCCGCGGGCTACCGGCGCGACACCGCCCACCGTCTGCTGGAGCAGACGCAGACGACGGCCGCCGAGTGCCTGGTCGACCCCGAGGACGACCTCGGCATGGGCGCCGTCCACTTCCCCGAGCCGCACCTCGTCGGCGCCGGGCGCCGCACCGCCCAGCGGGCACTGGCCTCGCGGGCGGCGGCCGGGATGGTGCTGCACGGCTACTCCGACAGGCGCGCCTACTGGGAGCGGATGCACCGGGAGCTGGACATCATCGCCCACCACGGCTTCGCCTCCTACTTCCTGACGGTCGCTCAAGTGGTCGACGACGTACGGAAGATGGGCATCCGGGTGGCCGCCCGCGGCTCGGGAGCGGGCTCCCTCGTCAACCACCTCCTCGGCATCGCGAACGCCGATCCGGTCGAGCACGGACTGCTGATGGAGCGCTTCCTGTCCAAGGAGCGGGTCGTGCTCCCCGACATCGACATCGACGTGGAGTCCGCACGCCGGCTCGAGGTCTACCGCGCGATCATCGACCGGTTCGGCGAGGAGCGGGTCGCCACGGTCTCGATGCCGGAGACGTACCGCGTCCGGCACGCGATCCGTGACGTCGGCGCGGCCCTGTCCATGGACCCGGCCGAGATCGACCGCATCGCCAAGTCCTTCCCGCACATCCGCGCCCGCGACGCCCGCGCGGCACTGGAGGAACTGCCCGAACTCAGGGCACTGGCCGGAGAGAAGGAGCGGTACGGACGGCTCTGGGAACTGGTCGAGGCACTCGACGCCCTCCCGCGCGGAGTCGCCATGCACCCCTGCGGGGTCCTGCTCTCCGACGCCTCCCTCCTCTCCCGTACGCCGGTCATGCCGACCAGCGGCGAGGGCTTCCCCATGTCGCAGTTCGACAAGGACGACGTCGAGGACCTCGGACTGCTCAAACTCGACGTGCTCGGGGTGCGGATGCAGTCGGCGATGGCGCACGCGGTCGCCGAGGTGCAGCGGGCCACGGGGGAGCGGATCGACCTGGACACGATCGAGGGCGGCGACCCGGCGACGTACCAGCTCATCCGTTCCACCGAGACCCTGGGCTGCTTCCAGATCGAGTCGCCGGGCCAGCGGGACCTGGTGGGGCGGCTGCAGCCGGCCACCTTCCACGACCTGGTCGTCGACATCTCCCTCTTCCGTCCTGGTCCGGTCGCCGCCGACATGGTGCGGCCGTTCATCGAGGCGCGGCACGGGCGGGCGCCCATCCGTTATCCGCACCCGGACCTGGAGGAACCGCTGAAGGGGACGTACGGGGTCGTCGTCTTCCACGAGCAGATCATCGACATCGTGGCCATCATGACCGGCTGCGGACGCGGCGAGGCGGACCGGGTGCGGCGCGGGCTGTCGGACCCGGAGTCGCAGGGCCGGATCAAGGTGTGGTTCGCCCAGCACGCGGCGGCCAACGGGTACGACGCGGAAACGATTCGGCGGACCTGGGAGATCGTCGAGGCCTTCGGCAGTTACGGCTTCTGCAAGGCGCACGCGGTCGCCTTCGCCGTGCCGACGTACCAGTCGGCGTGGCTGAAGGCGCACCACCCGGCCGCCTTCTACGCCGGACTGCTCACGCACGACCCCGGGATGTATCCGAAGCGGCTGCTGCTGGCGGACGCGCGGCGGCGCGGGGTGCCGGTGCTGCCGTTGGATGTGAACAAGTCGGCGGTCGCACACCGTATCGAACTGGTGTCTGAATCCAAGGAGTCTGAAGGACACAGGGGATTCAAAGGTGTCTGGGGACTGCGGCTGGCCCTCACCGACGTGTACGGCATCAGCGAGGCCGAGGCGGCGCGGATCGCGGAGGGGCAGCCTTACGCCTCGCTGCTGGACTTCTGGGAGCGGGCGCGGCCGAGCAGGCCGCTGGCCCAAAGGCTTGCCCAGGTCGGCGCGTTGGACTCCTTCGGGGCCAACCGGCGTGATCTGCAACTGCACTTGACCGAGCTGCACCGGGGCGCCCGGGGTGCGGGCGGCGGCCAACTCCCCTTGGCAGGTGGGCGGAAGACGGCCCCCGCCGGACTGCCGGACCTGTCGGAGGCGGAGAAGCTCAGTGCCGAACTGGGAGTGCTGTCGATGGACGCCTCGCGCAATCTGATGGACGATCACCGGGCCTTCCTCGACGAGCTGGGCGTGGTCTCCGCGCGCCGGCTGCGCGAGACCAGGCACGGCGAGACGGTCCTCGTGGCGGGCGCCAAGGCGGCGACGCAGACCCCGCCGATCCGCTCCGGCAAGCGCGTCATCTTCTCCACCCTGGACGACGGCACGGGCCTGGTCGACCTCGCCTTCTTCGACGACTCCCACGACGCCTGCGCGCACACCGTCTTCCACTCCTGGCTGCTGCTGGTGCGCGGAGTGGTGCAGCGGCGCGGCCCGCGCAGCCTCAGCGTGGTGGGCGCCGCCGCCTGGAACCTCGCCGAACTGGTCGAGCTGCGCGCCGAGGGCGGCCTCGACGAGGTGGCGAAGCGGCTGGCACAGCCGCTGCCGGAGGGCGGCGGGGATTCGGCCCACGGCAGGCGGATCCAGCTGCCCACCGGATACGAGATGAACCCGTGGGCCGATCTGCGGCCGGCGGGTCAAGAGCCCTCACAGGTACGGAAGTTGTGGCACCAGAGTCCGGGGAGTGCGGGATGACCATCGTGTGCGTACGTTTCCAGCTGCCGCAGGCCTCCGAGGCCGCGCTGCCGGGGCTGCTCGGACTGCTGGAGGAGTTCACCCCGGTCGTTCAGGCGCTGCCACCGGATGGGGCGCTGGCCGATCTGCGGGGCGCCGAGCGGTACTTCGGGCGCAGTGCCATCGAGCTGGCGGCGGTGATCCGGGTGCGCGCCCTCGCCCTGTACGGCGTCGACTGCGCGATCGGCGCCGGGCCTGGCCCGATGCTGGCCCGGGTGGCACTGGGCGCGGCCGGGCCCGGGCTGACCTGTGAGGCCCCCGGCGATCCGGACGGCATCGCCGAGTTCCTCGCGGACCGCCCGGTCACCGCGCTCCCCGGCATCGGCGCGACCACCGCCCGCACCCTGGGCGAGTACGGCCTCGACACCCTGGGTCTGGTCGCCGCCGCACCCCTCTCCACCCTCCAGCGCCTGATCGGTGCGAGGGCGGCCCGCGAACTGTACGAGAAGGCGAACGGCGTCGACCGCGGCCGGGTCGTCCCGAACGCCGTCTCCCGCTCCCTGGCCGCCGAACGCCCCTTCACCCGCGACGAGTTGAGCCCGGACCGGCACCGCCGAGCACTGCTCTCCGCCGCCGAGGAACTGGGCGCCCGGCTGCGCGCCCTGGACAAGGTCTGCGGCACGCTCACCCTCACCGCGCGCTACGCCGACCGCACCGCGACGACCCGTACCCGCACCCTCAAGGAACCCACCGCGCACTCGGCCGCCCTGACCAGGACGGCGTACGACATGTACGAGTCGCTGGGCCTCCAGCGTGCCCGGGTCCGCGCCCTCGCCCTCCGCGCCGAGTCCCTGGGCCCCGCCGAACAGGCCTCCTACCAGCTCACCTTCGACCCGGTGGACGAGAAGGCCCGCCGCATCGAGGAGGTCGCGGACCGGGTACGGGCGAAGTTCGGCCCCGGGGCGGTACGGCCGGGGGCGCTGGCGGCATAGGCCTCAGTTGGCCCACGGGGGAGTGATGTGGGTGCCGTCGGCGAGCACCGCCTCCAGGCCGATGGATGTGGTGACCCAGGAGATCGCCGTCTGATCGGTGGGGTTCTCGACACCGAGGGTGGCGCCGGGGTTGACGATGACCGTGTCACCCGCGGTGATGCGGTCGGTGCGGCCGTCGAGGGTGATCAGCAGTTCCCCGATCAGGAGGTGGAAGATCTCCTCGCGATTGACCGTGTGCACCGGCGCCTTGGTCCCGGCGGGGATCTCGCCACGCCAGGCGCAGAGCTCCTTGCTGCCGGCGAGCGGGGTGGCGTACGAGACGAAACGGGCGCCGTGGATCTCATGGGTGACGGCTTCGGACGTGCGGATGACGGGCATGGCTGACTCCGATCCATATGGTCAAGCTGCTTGACTACCTCCTCTATGGTCAAGCTGCTTGACCATTCCGTCAAGGGTGTTTCAATGCCTCCGTGCACAACTCCGAGGCCATGGCCCTGTCCGCCGCCCTGCTCGCCGTCGCCGGTGAGCTCACGCAACGCATCAACGCGGGCGTGGTCGCCCGCGGCTTCGAGGGGGTGCGGCCCGCGCACGGCTTCGCCTTCGCGCGGCTCGCCCCGGACGGGGCGACGGTCACCGACCTCGCGGCCCATCTCGGCGTCACCAAGCAGGCCGCAAGTCAGCTCGTCGACGAGATCGTGCGGAAGGGCTATGCCGAGCGCCTGGCGCACCCCGTGGATGCCCGCGCCAAGTTGATCGTGCTGACCGAGCAGGGGTGGGCCTGTACGCGGGCAGCGGAGGAGGTTGCCGCAGAGGTGGTGCGGGGGTGGAGTGATGTGCTCGGTGAGGCTGGAGTGCGGGCGCTGGGTGGGCAGTTGGGGCGCATTGCGCCCTATGGTCCCATCCGGCCCGCCTGGTGAGGGTTCGGCCTCGGCTACTGGCGAGTCAGTTATCACTGGAAGTTTTTACTGACGCGTAACTTCACACTTGCACTACTCGCCCGTAACTTGACGAGTGAACAGCATCCTTCGTGATCCGGATCACAGGGCGTAAGGCCATCGCAACTCCCTTGAGCCGCAAGGAGATCACACGATGCTGCCCTGGAAACGAGTGCTCAGACCCCTGATCGCGCTGCTGTTGAGCGCCGCGGTCGTCACCGTCCCCGCCGCCACCGCCGCCCACGCCGCCGACACGGCCGCCACCTCGTCGAGCGGCTGGAACGACTACTCCTGCAAGCCGTCCGCCGCCCATCCCCGGCCGGTCGTCCTGGTCCACGGCACCCTCGCCAACTCCGTCGACAACTGGCTGGCCCTCGCCCCGTATCTGGAGGATCGCGGCTACTGCGTCTTCTCCTTCGACTACGGCCAACTGCCGAACGTCCCCGTCTTCTACGGCCTCGGCCCCATCGACAAGTCGGCGGAGCAGCTGTCCGCCTACGTCGACAAGGTGCTCGCCGCGACCGGTGCCGCCAAGGTCGACCTCGTCGGCCACTCGCAGGGCGGCATGATGCCCCGCTACTACCTGAAGTTCCTCGGCGGCGCCGCCAAGGTGAACGCCCTCGTCGGCATCGCGCCCGACAACCACGGCACCGACCTCGACGGCTTCACCCATCTGCTGCCGTACTTCCCCGGCGCCGCCGACCTGATCTCCGCCTCGACCCCCGGGCTCGCCGACCAGATCGTGGGATCCGCCTTCCTCACCAAGCTCAACGCCGGCGGCGACACCGTTCCCGGCGTCCACTACACCGTCCTCGCCACCAAGTACGACGAGGTGGTCACCCCGTACAGCAGCCAGTTCCTGAGCGGTCCCGACGTGCACAACGTGCTGCTGCAGAACCTGTGCGCACTCGACCTCTCCGAGCACGCCCTGATCGGGCTGACCGACCGGATCGCCTTCCACGAGGTGGCGGCCGCCCTCGACCCGGCGCACGCCACCGCCACCACCTGTGCGTCGGCGCTGAGCTGACGCACCCTCGGGGCCTGTCCGACCTGAGCCGCCGGACAGGCCCCGCGCTCTTCGGCCAGGTCAGCGGCCGTGCCCTCCGCCGTCGCCGGTCGTGCGGCGGCGGACCGAGGAGACCGAGCGGAACAGCGCCGCCGCACCGAGGGCCAGGGCGGTCGCGCCGCCGACGGCGAGGTAGGAGGTGCTGTCGTCGGCGCCCGTCTCGGCGAGGTTCTCCGAGGTCCCGGCTGCCTCGGGCCCGTTGGCCGTGGCGGTCGACGGGTCCGAGGAGGTGCTCGCGTCCCCGTGACCGTGGTGCTCGACCGTCGACTTGTCGGCACCCGCCTCGATCTGCTGGTCGGAGGGGGCGGAGGCGGTCGGCGCCGGGGACGCGCCGCTCGGCGTACCACTGCCGCCGGTGTGACCGCCGCCGAAGCTCACGTCCGAGCAGGAGTAGAACGCCTCCGGGCTGTCCGAGCGCTGCCAGATCGCATACAGGAGCTGCTTGCCGGAGCGCTTTGGGAGGGTGCCGGAGAAGGTGTAGAAGCCGCCCGAGGCGACCGGGTCGGTGGCCGTCGCCACCGGGTGGCCGAGGTCCAGGTCGGACCAGGACAGCGGGTGCGCCGGGTCGTAACCGGCCTTGGTGACGTACACCTTGAAGGTGCCCTTGTGCGGTGCGGTCACGCGGTACTTGAAGGTGTACGGACCCGCGCTCACCCTCGTGGCCGGCCAGTCGGCGCGGGCCAGGTCGAGCCCCTTGAACTCCTCGTTGTTCGCGCTGCACAGCTTGCCGTCCGGGATCAGAGTCCGGTGCTGCCCGTTCGCGTCGCCGATCCGGATGCCGTTCCAGTCGTAGAGCGCCTGGGTGCCCCCGGCCGCGACCGCCGCCCTGCACGCGTGGGACTTCGGGCTCTCCGGGCCCTCCGCGTAGCACTGCGCGACCCGGCTGACCGGATCGCCCATGGTGCCGTGCGCGGACGCCGGGGCCGCGGCGAGGGCGGTCAGGGCGAGCGGGGCGACGCCGAGAGCGGTGAGAGCGGCGACCTTGCGGCGGCGTGCGGGCATGCGGAATCTCCTCGGAACGGTCCTGATGCGTGGGGCGGATCGCGGGGCGAATCCCGTGGGGTGCGATCAGAAGCTAGCCCCAAGAAACCGTGAAATCGCCTGCTGGAGGCGGGTGACGGAGATCCTTATGGTGCCGTTAAGGGAGTGCTCAGCCTGGGATCAGGTAATACCGTGCGCGGCATGACCGACGAGGAGATCCGGGCGGCCGTCGCCGCCGACGTACCGGCTGTGAAGGCCGTGACCGATGCCGCCTACCACCACTACATCGAGCGCATCGGGGTGGTGCCGCAGCCCATGGAGGCGGACCACGCGGCGAACGTGGCCGCGGGCCGGGTGTTCGTGACGGGAGACCCCGTGATCGGTCTGGTCGTGCTCGAGGAGCGCACGGACCATCTGTACCTCGACAACATCGCCGTCCACCCCGAGGCGCACGGCAGGGGCGTGGGGCGACGGCTGCTGCAGTTCGTGGACGCACGCGCGCGTGCGCTCGGACTGCCCGAGGTCAGGCTCCACACCAACGCGATGATGTGGGAGAACCAGAAGATCTATCCGAAGTTCGGCTATGAGGTCGTCGAGCGGCGGGTGGACGGCCCCTACGACCGCATTCACTACCGCAAGCGGCTGGATTGACCTGGCTGATGGGCTGGACCGGCTGCTTCAGCCGTCCGGCCACCACGTTCGTGCGATGTCCTTGCGGACCTCCGGGCGCCCCGCGGGACGCTCGTCGGCCTCCTCGCGGACCCTGCGGGCGTCCGTCTTCCTCAGGGGCTTCTGCACGGTGGTGCGGCGCATGGCTGCCTCCTTCAGGTTCCACCGGGTTCCGCGTTCTCACGGAGGTAGACCCTTTCGGGGAGAGTGACTCATCGGTCGGGGTCTGTCTGTGGTGGCTGTCACGAATCGACTGTCAGTGGCGGGTGTCACTCTTGGGCGCATGACCAACGACAATGACGCGCTGAGCTGGGCGGCTGTGGACTGGGACGCCGAGGCCGCCTCCTTCGACGACGAACCGGATCACGGTCTGCGCGACCCTCAGGTGCGCGGCGCCTGGGCCGAGCGGCTTCGCTCCTGGCTGCCGGAGCGGCCGAGCGACCTCCTCGACCTCGGCTGCGGCACCGGCAGCCTGTCGCTCCTCGCATCCGAGCAGGGACACCATGTGACCGGCGTGGACAGCTCCCCGGCGATGGTCGACCTCGCGAGAGCGAAGCTGGCCGGACGCGACGCGGCGTTCCTGGTCGGTGACGCCGCGGCGCCCCCGGTGGGGGAGCAGCGCTTCGACACCGTGCTCGTACGGCATCTGCTGTGGGCACTGCCCGAGCCCGGCCGGGTCCTGCGGCACTGGCGGGAGCTGGTGCGCCCCGGAGGCCGGCTGGTGCTGGTCGAGGGCGTGTGGGGGACCGTCACGCCGGTCGGCATACCGGCCGGCGTGCTCACCGGCCTCCTGACACCACTCGCCGCCGAGGTCCGGCTGGAACAGCTGTCGCAGGACGCGCAGCTGTGGGGGAAGGCGGTGACGGACGAGCGGTACGCGGTGGTGGCGCTGGTGTGAGCCCTCAGGCCAGCAGCGCGTCGAAGCCGCCCTCGCGGGCCAGCGACTCCAGCTCGTCCAGGGCGGCGACGGCGGCGGCCGCGGCCGCCGGGTCCGTCGCCGCCAGGCCGCTCTCGGCGAACTCGTCCTCGTCCAGGCGGAGTACGTCCTTGCCGTCGGCGGAGTGCCACAGGTCCAGGTCGAGGTCCTCGACGACCAGTTCCGAGCCGGAGAGCGTGGCCGGGCGGGTGACGTCGCAGTACCAGCCCTTCAGGGTGCCTTCCGAGTCGCGGACCTCCTTCACGGCGTACCAGCGGTCGCGCCAGTAGTACTCCGTGAAGACATCGCCCTTCTCGAAGCGGACGAAGCCGAAGTCGCGGACGCCGTCGCCCGCCCAGGGTGCACGGACGGCGACCCGCGTACCGTCGTCGCCGAGCAGCTCCGCCCCGTAACGGATCTTCGTCCGGCCCGCCTTGACCAGAACGACGTCCAACTGCCATGAATTCTCAGGTGAGTTCGCGGACATACCGCACCTCCGATGCGCAGATCTCGTATCCGAACCATTTGTTGATCGCGAGCATGGGCTCGTTCCCGGTGTCGTTGCCCGTGAGCGCCACGCTGTATCCGGCGGCCCGGGCGCGGTGCAGGGAGTCGTTCTTGGCGAGCTTGGCCAGGCCGCGGCCGCGACAAGGGCGGGCGGTGCCCGTCATGGCGGTGGCGTAGCGGCCGGTGGCGGGGTCCGTCCAGGCCACGCTGAACGCGGCGGGACGGCCTTCGACGAACGCGACCGTGGTCAGCCCCCGGTCCAGCAGCGGGTGCTTCCAGTTCTCCTCGACCCAGGTCTCGTAGTCGGTGAACTCGGTGTCCACATCGCTCGGTTCGTCCAAGGTCGTCTCCGCGTCCAGCTCGAACAGCGGGCGCGGATCGTCCGCGAAGTCGGCCGCGGAGCGCAGCTCCACGCCCGGCGGCGGAGACTGGAGCGGCGGGAGCGCCCCGCCGGTCAGATCGAGGCGGAGGAAGTGGGCGGAGCGGCTGGCGCGGTAGCCGCGCCGTTCCGCGAAGGTCCGGTTGCCGGGCTCGTCCAGGACCCAGGCGAACAGCTTGGTCGCGCCGTGCTCGGCCAGGTGCTGCTCGGCCGCGCGGACCAGGAGGTCGCCGGCGCCGCGGCGGGTGCGGTCCGGGTGCACATAGATGTTGAGCATGCCCTGGCCCGGCTCCGGGCTGTCGTACGCCAGTTGCACCTGGGCCGTGCCGACGACCTCGCCGTCCTCCTCCGCGACCAGGGATCGGAAGCGGGCGTCGGGGTGGGCGTGGGCGAGGCGGTGGACGATGGCGTCCGGGGTCCACAGGATGTGCGGGAGGGCCAGATGGCGGACATGGGCGAAGCCCTCCACGTCGGCCCGGTCGTCGGAGCGGAGATCGCGCACGGTCACTGTCATTGGGCGCACGCTACGGGGGAGGCGCACCCGGCTGCCTCTCATTTTCGGGCCGGTGCGGGACAATCGGCAGCGTGACTTTGAAGATCCACATCGACGACAGTGCCGCGCCGTACGAGCAGGTGCGAGCGCAGATCTCCGAGCAGGCGCGGTCGGGGGTGCTGCCGGTGGGGTACCGGCTGCCGACCGTGCGGGGGCTGGCCGAATCGCTCGGGCTCGCGGCGAACACCGTCGCCAAGGCGTACCGGGCGCTGGAGAGCGACGGGGTGATCGAGACGCGGGGGCGCAACGGTACGTTCGTCGCTGCCGCGGGCTCGGCGGCGGAGCGGGAGTTGGCCCTGGCGGCCCAGGCTTACGTGGAGCGTGCTCGCCGGCTGGCGGTGGGGGAGGATGCGGCGCTGGCCGCCGTGCGGGATGCCCTGCGGGCGGCTTACGAGGGGTGAGCAGTCCCCCCGGGGGGTGCTTCGATCGGCGCTGCGGCCCGTCGGCCGTCTGCAGGCCCGCTGTGGCTTGTCGCGCAGTTCCCCGCGCCCCTCCCGGGGGCGCGCCTGGTCAGCGCCGGGTCGCCAGTTCCGGGGTGCGGGTCACCGTGAGCCCGGCCCTGCTCGCCGCTCGGCCGAAGGCCACCGCGTCTTTCACCGCCGCCCCGCCCGGGTCGTTGTTGAAGTACGCGTACACGTCCCGGCGGTCGGACCAGGTGGTTGCGATCCGGTCCACCCAGGTTTCCAGGGAGCGGCGGCCGTAGTGCGGCCACGGGTGGGCGCGGCCCTGGTGGAAGCGGACGTAGCCCCAGTCGGTCGTGCGCCACAGCGGAGTGACGGGGCGGGCCAGGACGTCGGCCCAGCACAGGGCGGCACCCCGGGCTTGAAGGACCTTGCGTACCTCCTTCGTCCACCAGGACTCGTGACGCGGTTCGACCGCGACCCGGGTCGACGGGGGGAAGCAGGCCAGGCACGCGTCCAGCAGCCCCGCGTCGGCCTTCAGCGTCGGCGGGAGCTGCAGGAGCACCGGGCCCAGACGGTCGCCGAGGCCCGTCGCGTGGCTCATCAGACGGTGGACCGGCTCCTCGGGGTCCTTCAGGCGCTTGATGTGGGTGAGGTAGCGACTCGCCTTCACCGCCACCACGAAGTCCCGCGGCACGCGCTCCCGCCACGCCTCGAAGTTCTCCCGTGTCGGCAGCCGGTAGAAAGCGTTGTTGATCTCCACCGTGGCGAAGTGCTCCGTGTACTCCTCCAGCCACAGCCGCATGGGCACATCGGCGGGGTAGAAGGCCCCCCGCCAGTCCTTGTACTGCCACCCCGACGTTCCGACGAACAGGGTCATACGTCCATCAAAACACCGGTCGCCTACAGATACAGCCCGGCGTCCGCACCGTCCCGCGGTTCCGGCACGGCTGTCGGCGAGGTGCCGCGGCGCAGTGCGTAGAGCTCCGCGAGGGTCGCGCCCTCGCGGCCCACGCCCTCCTCCGTCCCCAGCCAGTTCACCGCCTCCGCGCGGGTCAGCTGCCCCACCTCGATGCGGGCCAGACAGCGGCCAGGGCGGACCACGGCCGGGTGCAGGCGCTCCAGGTCCTCGTTGGTCGTCACGCCCACCAGTACGTTGCGGCCCTGGCCGAGCAGGCCGTCGGTCAGGTTCAGCAGTCGCGACAGGGCCTGGCCCGCGGTGTGCTTGGCCTCGCCGCGGATCAGCTCGTCGCAGTCCTCCAGGAGCAGCAGCCGCCAGCGGCCCTTGCCCGTCGAGTCCTCCTCGCCGATCGCGATGTCCATCAGATAGCCGACGTCGGAGAACAGACGCTCCGGGTCGAGCACGCAGTCCACCTGGCACCAGTCCCGCCAGGAACGGGCCAGCGTGCGCAGGGCGGAGGTCTTGCCGGTGCCCGGCGGCCCGTGCAGCAGGAGCAGACGGCCCGCGATGTCCTGCGGAGTCGTCCTCATCAGGCGGTCCATCGCGTCCGCCACCGGCGCCGTGTAGTTCTCCCGCACCTCGTCCCAGGTGCCCGCGGAGATCTGCCGGGTCGTGCGGTGCGGGCCACGCCTCGGGGAGACGTACCAGAAGCCCATCGTCACGTTCTCCGGCTGGGGTTCGGGCTCGTCCGCCGCGCCCTCCGTCGCCTGGTCGAGGACCTTCTGCGCCAGCTCGGCGCTGGTCGCCGTGACCGTGACGTCGGCGCCGCGGTTCCAGCGGGAGATCAGCAGCGTCCAGCCGTCGCCCTCCGCCAGCGTGGCGCTGCGGTCGTCGTCACGGGCCACGCGCAGCACCCGGGCACCCGGCGGCAGGAGCGTCGCCCCGGAGCGGACCCGGTCGATGTTCGCCGCATGCGAGTACGGCTGCTCGCCCGTCGCGAAGCGGCCGAGGAACAGCGCGTCGACGACGTCGGACGGCGAGTCGCTGTCGTCGACGTTGAGCCGGATCGGCAGAGCGTCGTATGGGTTCGCAGACATGGCGCCCATGATCCGGCACGTGGGCGCTCCACGCACTGGATTTCCCCCGCTCTGTCCCGGTGTCTCTTCCCATGCACCGGGTTCACCGGCCCGCTGCGGGGGGTCCGCGGGCCCGCAGCGGAGCCGCTGACGTCACCGCCCCGGGAAATGCAACAGACCCGTGCAGTCACAACATCTGCCAAATGTGGCATTCCCGCGGTTACTGTTGCCTTCGATGGGACGTCATGAGTGGAACTCGGGGGCACGGCGGTGGCGGCTCACCGCGCTGCTCGGCGTGGGCGTGGCCGCACTGGCTCTGATCGTGACCCTGATCAACACGCTTCCAGGGGGCGGCGCCAGCACCGCGGGCACCTCGCGCAACGGCGACACGGTGCACGGCACTCCGGTCACCCCGCCCGACCAGGACAGACCCGAGGTCGGCTGGGGCTTCACGCACACCCAGTACAGCGCCGACGAGGGCAGCTCCGCCGCCATCGAGCGGGTCGAGGGGCTGATCTCGGACGCCGGGGGCATGCCGCAGGACCAGGCGATCATGGGCTGGGGCGCGGACAACCCCGAGCCGGTGAAGGGGCGTTACGACTTCGGCGCGATGGACCGCCGTATCGACTTCATCCGCAAGTCCGGCGGCACCCCGGTGGTCACCCTGTGCTGCTCCCCGGACTGGATGAAGGGCGGCAGGGCCGGCGTCGACAACACCAACTGGAGCCAGTCCGCGCTGGAGACGGCCCCGCAGCCCGAGCACTACGCGGACTTCGCCGCGCTGGCCGCGACCGTCGCCAAGCGCTATCCGGACGTACGCCACTTCATCGTCTGGAACGAGTTCAAGGGCTTCTGGAACGACGCCAAGGGCCGCTGGGACTACGAGGGTTACACCAGGCTCTACAACCTCGTCTACAAGGCCCTCAAGAAGGTCGACAAGGACATCATGGTGGGTGGGCCCTACCTGGTCATGGACAGTGTCGACCCGCGCGCGGACGAGGCCTCCAAGGCCTTCAAGGGCCCGTGGGGCGCCATGGACCAGCGGGTCCTGGACGCCTTCGACTACTGGAACAAGAACAAGGCGGGCGCCGACTTCGTCGTCGTGGACGGCTCCAGCTACACCAACGACGACGAGATGCTGCCGAACGAGTTCGCGGCCACCGACAAGTTCACCGCCGTCGGCACGTGGGTGCGGCAGCAGACCGGCAACCTCCCGCTGTGGTGGTCCGAGTACTACGTCGAGCCCGCCGACGGCAACGACGACCGCAAGGGCTGGTCCGAGAACCGCCGCGTCGCCGTCCAGGCCGCCGGAATGATCGCCATGGTCAAAGGCGGCGCCTCCTCCGGCTTCTACTGGAACCCGGAGGACGGGAAGGGCAGCGACTGCGCGGGCTGCCTGTGGACGCCGACCGACAGCGCGGACGGCGGCAGGAAGCTGCCCATGTTCGACCTGGTCTCCCGCTTCCACCGGGCCTTCCCACCCGGCACGAAGTACACGACCGTCCCCGTCGCCGCGGACGACGTGCCCAACGTCCGCGTCCTCGCCACCGACAGGACCGTCCTGGTGGTGAACACTCTCGACCGGTCGATCAGCGCGAAGGTCGACGGGAAGCGGTTCGAGATGCAGGCGTACGAAGTGAAGTGGCTCGACCGGTAGGCCCGTCGGGCCACTTCACCGGTTGAGCCACTTCACGACGCGCGGGCTCACTTCATCGTCAGGAACCGCTGCACCAGCGAGGCCAGCAGCACCGCCAGCAGCGGCAGCGAGAACCAGAAGCTGCTCTGCAGCCACCGCAGCTGCCGCACGCCCGGCCGCACCGCGACCCGCACCACCTCGCGCGCCGTCAGCAGCACGATCAGCGCAAGGGCGGCCAGGGCGCCGACGACCGACCACGGCGTCCAGGTGATCATCGGTCCGATCGGACCCGGATTCGGCTGCGGCACCTTGCCCTCGGGCTGCTTCCTGAGGGCGTAGACGGTGGCGTCGTCGTTGACGTACACCTTCTTCAGCTCGGGCCGCCGGTCCAGGTTCTGGATGAGCCGGGGCTCCCAGGTGTCCGAGTAGCCCACGTCCATCTGGAGATAGGTCGTCTGGCCCGCGTTGACCATCAGATACGAGTTCGGGCCCGCGTCCTTGAGCGCCTTGACCAGCCCCGACACCAGCACCGGGTCGGCGGGCGCCGG
Source organism: Streptomyces sp. NPDC002092 (assembly GCF_053593775.1). Classification (NCBI taxonomy): domain Bacteria; kingdom Bacillati; phylum Actinomycetota; class Actinomycetes; order Kitasatosporales; family Streptomycetaceae; genus Streptomyces; species Streptomyces sp. NPDC002092. The sequence continues at coordinate 284,402 of NZ_JBSFDG010000010.1, read as the reverse complement.
CGTGGGCACGTAGTTGACCCGCTCCATGTCCTTCGTGCCCCACGGCATCGCCGGCGTCACGTCGTTGACCGTGTCGTTGCTCAGCCACAGCAGACGGACGGTCGGCTTGTCGTGGGCGTACACGTAGTCCATGGCCGCGACCTCGCCGGGCCGCACCCGCTCGAAGGGCTCGTTGCCCCAACGGGCCACCAGGAAGCCGCCCATGAGGACCAGTCCCGCCATCAGCGCGGCCAGCGGTGCGAGGCTCACGCGGTCCTTGTCGCGTTCCTCGGCGGTGATGCCGGTGCGCGGGAACAGGGCGAGGCCTCCCAGCAGGGCCGCGCCCGGCACCGCGAACATGAAGACGCGCAGGGCCATCTCGCCGCCGTAGGACTGCATGCCGAAGCCCAGGAACGGGACGAACGTCAGCACCAGCAGCGAGCGCTCCCGGTACTTGTGGTCGCGCCGCCGCCACCAGCCCCAGCAGGCGAACGCCATCACACCGCCGGCCAGCAGCACGCGCGCGTACAGGACCAGCTTGTGGGTCGAGTCGCCGCCCTGGATGCGGCCGGAGACCGAGGTGGAGACATTGCTGCCGACGCCACCGACCCCGCCGAACAGCTCGTTGAAGTGGCCGGACCAGTACGGCTCGGCCATGAAGCCGATCCACACCGCCACCACCACGGCGAACAGGATGGGCAGGCCACGCAGTTCGGACCTGCCGATCAGGACGAGCACCGCGAGCACGCCCAGCATCACGAACGGGGTGAGCTGGTGGGCCGGGACGCTCGCCATGAACAGGGCGATCAGCACCCCGAGCAGGACGGCCTTCTGGCGCCGGTTCGCCGGCTCGACCTCCGCCTCGCCCGGCCGCTTCCTCGTCCAGATCACCCGCGGCTCACGGAACCAGACCAGCAGGATGGCGACGAACGCGAGGTAGAGAAGGTAGGTGAAGCCCTGCGGGGAGAAGTAGTCCTGGCCCACCCAGCTGCTGAGCACGAAGATCCAGATGCCGGTCCACTTGGCGCGCCAGCTCGCCCGCAGGGAGCGCACCAGCAGGAACATCGGGGCCAGATACAGGAGCTGGATGGTCAGCGGCCACCAGCGGATGAGTTCGGTGAGGTCGGTGACGCCGCAGGCCTTCGTGACGAACGCGGCCACCGCGAAGAAGCCCGGCCAGCTCCAGCGCGCGTCCAGGTCCGGTACGGCGGACCCGGTGCGGTCGATGTAGTCGAGGAACCCGAGGTGCTGCCACGCCGTCGGGAACCGCGGTTCGGTCTCGATCACCGCGGGCAGCGCATGCAGCGACACCACGGTCGCCACCAGGGTGACCAGCAGCAGCGCCTTGTGCTCCCGGCCCAGCCACAGCAGCGAGGCGAACACCGCGACCAGCAGCGCCGCCCCGACCAGCGTCGGCAGCGGCAGCACCGAGATCAGGCCGAGCCCGCCCATCCGGTCCAGGTCGGCCTCGCCCAGGCGCAGCGCGGGCACCCAGTACAGCAGCAGCGCGGCCACCAGCAGACAGCCGAGAATGACTCCGAGGCGGGTGGGCTGCAGCCGCTCCCGCCACGAGAGCGGCGGCGGTTCGGCCCCTGGCACGGGCGCCTCTTCCGGTACGAGCGATGCCTCCGCCTCCCGTACGGCCTTCTCGCCCGCGTCGAAGCCACTGCCGAGGCCCCGGTCGAAGCCCGCGTCGAAGCCGGGCTCGAACTCGGTCTCGAAGGGCGCGTCCACCTCCGTCTCGGCCGGTCCCAGGGAGGCCTCCGAGCCGGGCTCGCGCTCCTCCACGGGCAGACCGACCTCCGGGTTCTTCGCCCAGGTCGGCCGGGGGTCGACGCGTGCGACGGGCGTGCCGGTGGGCGGGGTGCCCGGGCCCGGGCGGACGTCGGGACGGCGTTCCAGGTGGTCGAAGTCGACGTGGATGCCGAGGGCCAGGGTGTCCGTGTCCAGCGCCCAGGCGGGACCCCGCCTGCGGGGCCTCTCGACGGCCGGGTCCTCGCTCGACCCCAGGTCGGCGAGGTCCCCGTCGGGCGCCGTCTCCTCGGGGACGGCATCGGCCGGTGCGGCCCGGACGGTCCGGTACAGCCTGGGCGCGGCGATGGTCACGATCACCGCGAGCGAGGAGATCTCGGCGACGCCCGCGCCGGTCAGCCCCATGCGGGGGAGCAGCACCAGCGTCAGACCGAGCACCAGGACGCACAACAGGCCCTGCAGCCAGGCCAGTCCCGCGGTACGGCTCTGCGCGCGCAGCACCGCGAAGTACGTCTCCATGACGACCCTGAGCAGCGCGCCGACCGCGAACCAGCGCAGCAGTGGCGTCGCAGCGTCCGCGTAGCCCTGGCCGAAGACGCCGAGGATCCACGGTGCACCGATGAACAGCAGCCCGCAGATCGGCAGCATGATCCGCGCCATCCGCTTGAGCGCAGCCCGGGTGTTGGAGGCCAGCCGGCCCGGGTCGTGGGAGCCCTCGACGGTCAGCGAGGCGCCCATGTTGATGGCCAGCAGATTGACCGTGCCGCCGATCGTCGTGGTGATGTAGAAGTACGCGTTGTCCTCGGAGCTGACCTGCGAGGCGATGATCACCGGGATCAGATAGACCACGGCGAGCGAGAACAGCGAGCCGGTGTAGTCGCCCGCCAGGAACCTGCCGATCTCCTTCAGCGTCGGCGGCTTCGCATGGTCCGCCGTGGCCTCGATGTGCCGGGGGACCAGCTTCCGGAACACCAGCAGGCCGAGCGGCACCACGGAGGTGGCGATCGCCAGCACCCAGGAGACGAAGACACCGGTCGTGGGCATGCTGGCGGCGAGTCCGACCAGCAGCGCCAGCTTCACCGCCGAGAACACCGTGTTGCCGACCGGCACCCACGGCGCACTCCGCAGCCCGGTCAGCACCCCGTCCTGCAGCGTCAGCAGGTTCCAGGAGGCCACGGCCATGATGAAACCGAGGCCCTTGACCGGCCCGTGCAGGAAGTGGTACGACGGCCCCCAGGTGCTGAGGGTCAGCAGGAAGATCCCCGCCGCGAACGACACGACGACACAACTCGCCGCGTACGTACGGAAGATGAGCCGTCCCGTGGCGCGCCCGGCGACCGGGATGAAGCGGGCCAGAGCGCCCGTCAGCGTCACCGCCGTGAGCCCGGCCAGCAGCTTCATCGCGGCGATCGCGGCCGAACCCTGGCCCACCGCGGACTCGGAGTAGTAGCGGGCGGCGATCAGCCAGTAGCCCAGGCCCAGCACCGCGGAGATGCCGGTGTTGAGCATCAGCGCGTAGGCGTTGCGGAAGAGTGGGCTGCCGCCCTTGGAGCTGCCCAGTCCGGGCAGCCGAAGACGGCGCCCCGCCTGCTCGGGCGCCTCGGTCGCGGGCTGCTTCGCCTCGGTCGTTGTGGTCGTGTCAGACACGGGAACGGATGGCCTTCCGGCGGACCTGTCGTGCTCTGCGGACCAGGGCGTACCCCTTGGTGAGGGCACGGTCCCCGGCGAAGGTGCGGGCGATCGAACGGCCTTCGACCAGCCGCTCGAACTCCTCGATGCCCGTGCTGCGGCGCACGGTCACACGCTGCAGGGCGTAGGGCCCCTGCCGGCGGCGCGCGAGGCCGTTGCCGACGGCGAGCGCCTGGGCGTACCCCGTCTCGCGGACCGCCTCGCGCACCCGGCGGCTGGAGTAGCCGTAGGGGTAGGCGAAGGAGGCCGGGACGGTGCCCAGTTCGTCGGCGACGATCTCCTTGCAGTGGATCAGCTCGTACCGCAGTGACTCGTTGTCGAGCTGGTCCAGCTGCGGGTGGGTGTGGCTGTGTCCGCCGATCTCGACGTCGGCGGCGGCCAGTTCGCGCACCTGCTCCCAGTCCAGCATCGTGTCGAGGCCGCCCCCGGTGTCATGAGCGCCCTTGATCCAGCCGGTGGAGACGAACAACGTGGACGCGAAGCCGTGCTTGGCGAGCACGGGCAGCGCGTGCCGGTGCACGCCCTCGTAGCCGTCGTCGAAGGTGATCAGCACCGGACGCGGCGGCAGCGAGCGACCTGACCGCCAACCCGCCGCCAGATCCGCCGTGTTGACCGGGGTGAGGCCCAGGTCGCCGATCATCGCCATCTGTTCGGCGAACGCCTCGGGCGCCACCGACAGCGCGCGCGTGGCGTCGTTCGGCGCGGTCGCGACCGAGTGGTACATGAGAACCGGTACGGGCGCTTCGCTCATTGAGATCCCCCCTCGATCCCGACCACGGAGAACGTGGCACCGCCCCTGCGGGCCCGGACGCTCCCCACCACGTACCCACCCGCCGCCGTCAGCACCCCGGCGACGATCGCACCCGCCCGCCCCGCACCGCCCGGCCGGGCCAGCACCGCGTCCCGCAGACCCCGCACCACACCGGCCGGCAGCACCCGGGTGGTGTACCGGCGCTCGGACTCAAGTCCCTTGTCCGCCCCCACACTTCGCGCCACCAGCGCCTTGGACAGGCCCTCGGCGTACGCGCGCGTGCGGAAGTACCCGAAGTGCTCGCGCGCCTCGGGCACCCGGTGATGGATCACCGCACGGTCGTCGATCAGCAGGATCGCGTCCGGCCTGGCGCGGGACAGCCGGATGCACAGCTCCGTCTCCTCACAGCCCAGCGGGCGCTTGTCGCCGTCCCGCCCGATACCGGTGGCGAAGCCCCCCGCGGCGTCGAACGCCGTACGCCGGAACGAGGCGTTGCCGCCCAGGACGTTGCGTACCCGCACCAGACCCGGCGGCAGCCCCCTGTACGTGCAGCCCACCACCCAGTCGAACTCCTCCGGGAACCAGGCAGGACGGCGGCCCGAGGCCCAGATCGGCATCGTACGGCCGCCGACGGCCATCACCCGCGGATCCGCGTACCCCTCGGCGAATCGCCGCAGCCACTCCCGCTCGGCCACGGCGTCGTCGTCGAGGAACGCGATCACCTCGCCCCGCGCGGCCGCGATACCGGTGTTGCGGCCGGCGGACAGCCCGCGGGGGCCCGCGTTGGCGAGCACACGGACCTCACCGGTCTCCTCGTAGTCCTTGTACTCCTTGGCAAGCCGGTCCAGCAGAGCCGGATTGTGGTCGACGACCAGCAGGGTCTCCAGCGCGGGCCGGGACTGCGCACGCACCGAGGAGACCGCCGCGAGGATGTCCTCCCAGCGGTCCTCGGTGTAGACGCAGATCACGACGGAGATGTCGAGACCGCTCAAGACACCTCTCCCCGCACCGAGTCGAGCATCGGCGAGTGGCGTTCCTGGCTGCGCAGCTCGCGCCGGTTCGACCGCTCCTTGAGGATCACCTTGAGCACCCGGAACCCGTCCCGCACCGCCCGCAGATTGCTCGCGCCATGGATGCGGAGGTACTCGTAACTCGGGATCTCCTGCACCTTGAGCCCCGCCTTGACCACCCTGATGTTGATCAGGGTCTCGATCTCGAAGCCGGTGCAGTCCAGGGAGATCTTGTCGAGGCAGTGGCGCCAGAACGCGTTGTAGCCGTAGCACAGGTCGGTGTAGCGGGCGCCGAACTTGCGGTTGACGATGGTGCACAGCGCCCAGTTGCCGAGCTTGCGGATGAACGTCATGTCGTCGGTGCCGCCGCCGTTGGCGAAACGGGACCCCTTGGCGAAGTCCGCGCCGGAGACCAGGGCGGACACGTACGACACGATCTCGTTGCCGTCGGCCGAGCCGTCCGCGTCGACCATCACGATGATGTCGCCGGTGCACGCCTCGAAGCCCGTGATCAGGGCATCCCCCTTGCCCTTGCCCTGCTGCTCGACGACCTTGACGTTCGGCCACAGGCCGCGGGCCACTTCGACGGTGTCGTCCGTGGAACTGCCGTCCACCAGAACGACTTCGTGTATCCAGTCCGGAAGTGTCTTGAACACGTACGGGAGATTCTCCGCCTCGTTCATGGCGGGAATCACCACACTCACCGGCGGCGCGATGGCCAGGTGAGAGGAGATCGGCCGGTACTGGCCGGCAGTTGACGGACCTTGGCCGGCGATGGCCGGCCGCAGAACAGAACTCATGAGTCTGGTCCCTCTCGTCCGGTGGACCGCCCGCCCCTGGGCGGCCCGGTTATGTGTCCGGTTCGAAAGGGGGGTTTCACGCCTGTGGCAATGACGAAATGGATCTCCGTGCACGCCGATGGCGAGCTGGCAAAGCTTGCCGTCTGCCGTGGAACGGCAGCCGGTCGCGCGGCACGACCCGGTCACAAGTGCGGTCACCGAGCACGGCACCCCCCTACCGCGCCCCACGCCGGGAACCATCGCGGTCCTGAGCCCTCCCCTGGGCCGCTCGATGATGGACCGATGCGGGTGAGATGTACGACGGTATTGACGATTGAACCCGTATGGCAAGACCTGGAACGAGGCCTCACCTTTTTGTTGGTTTGACCGTTACACAACTTAGAAGAAGTAGGAAACTGATCACGGTCATTGCGATGATTCCGCCGTGCACCGACCACCGGTGAACGGCCAACATGCCTTGTGCCACCAGCATGTTGAGAACGATTGCGCCCGCGAGGGCGGCGAGTGTGCGGCCGAAGGGCTCCAGTCCGCGCAGCGCGGCCCCGATGGCCGTGGCGGGCGCGGCAAGCAGAAAAAACAGGGTGAGCGGCCCGCGCAGGGGCGAGCCCGAGTCGGCCAGCGCCAGCAGCGCGCCGCATCCCCCGATGGCCGTCGCGGCGCCCGCGAGCAGTGGCGACAGGTCCCTCCCCGGTCCTGGTCGCGTCCGCTCGGCGCCGTCTGTCGACGAACTGCCGTCCGTCGAAGGTCTTTTGACGAGTCTCTTGATCTTGATACGGATGGTCTGCATTGGCGACTTTGCCCCCCAGCGCGCCGGATGCCGGGCTTCAATGTCGCGCAGCGCAAGAGGGGCCGTCAAGAGCCGGAGCCCGCTGGTGACCGAGCGGTGAAGGTGTGGTGATGACCCGTCAGGAGCCGAAAAGTCTTGACATGAACACTTCCCATCGACACGTGTAATTGGTACGACGGTTACGGCAGAGATCCTGCTAAAGGGAGGTTCCATGAGACGTTCCCGAATTGCCGTTTTCGTGAGCTCGATCCTCCTCGCCGCCGGCACGGCCCTCACCGGGGCCACGGCGGCGCAGGCGTCCGGACAGGCCGCAGCCACCGGATATGTGGCCCTCGGCGACTCCTACTCCTCCGGGGTCGGCAGCGGCAGCTACATCAGCGCCAGCGGCGACTGCAAGCGCAGCACCAAGGCCTACCCCTACCTCTGGGCCGCCGCCCACTCACCCTCGACGTTCGACTTCACCGCTTGCTCCGGCGCCCGTACGGGTGATGTTCTGTCAGGTCAGCTGAGCCCGCTCAGCGCCGCCACCGGCCTGGTCTCCATCACCATCGGCGGCAACGACGCAGGCTTCTCCGACGTCATGACGACGTGTGTGCTCCAGTCCGACAGCGCCTGCCTCTCCCGGATCAACACCGCGAAGGCGTACGTCGACTCGACACTCCCCGGACAGCTGAACAACGTCTACTCGGCGATCACCGCCAAGGCCCCGAACGCCCATGTCGTCGTCCTCGGCTACCCCCGCTTCTACCAGCTCGGCACCACCTGCCTCGGCCTCTCCGAGACCAAGCGGAAGGCCATCAACGACGCGGCCGACTACCTGGACACCGCCACCGCCAAGGTCGCCGCGGACCACGGCTTCACCTTCGGCGACGTCCGCACCACCTTCACCGGCCACGAGATCTGCTCCGGCAGCTCCTGGCTGCACAGCGTCGAGTGGTTCAACATCGGCGAGTCCTACCACCCCACCGCGGCCGGCCAGTCCGGTGGCTATCTGCCCGTCCTGACCAGCGCGGCCTGATCACCCGGAGGGTGACGGCGAAGTACTGGAGGAGGCCCCGCCCGTCGGGGTCTCCGACACACAGGTCACCGAGAACGGAACCGACTCGGACGTCGCCTGCTTCGGCGAGCGCACCTCGACACTGATCGAGTTCCGGAAGGTCCCGGTGTTGTTGTACGTCGTCACGAACGCCTTGTCCTGCTTGGTCTTTCCGCCGCCCGCCGGGAAGGACAGGGTCTTCCAGCCCGGATCCATGATCTGCCCGTCCTTCGACAGCCAGCGGTAACTGACCTCCGCCGGCAGCTTCCCGACCGTGAAGGTCGCCGTGAACTCGGGCGCGTCGCCACGGGCGGGCGGACAAGTGCCGGAGTAGTCGGTGTGGGAGCCGGCCAGCGTGACGCTCACCGTCTGGGGAGCCTCCGTGGAGGCACTGCTGCTCGGGCTCGGCGTCGGACTCGCGCCCGCGCTGCTGTGGGTGGCCGTCGACGGAGTTCCGGTGTCCGAGCGGGGGGTGTCCGCATTGTTGTCTCCGCCGCCGTGGTCGCGGTTCAGCAGCGCGTACGTCAGCCCCGCGATGGCCAGGGCGAGGACGAGCGCCCCGACGAGCAGGACGACGCCGGCCCGGCGGTTGCGCTCCTGCGGCGGTGCGGCCGTCGTCGTCGAGGGGCCCGGCGCCGGCTGCGTGTATCCGGGCGGGTACGGCATAGGAGGCGTCGGCGACGGCCGCTGCGGGAACGCCGCGACCGTGGGGGCGAACGGAGACACCGGCGCGCCGTACGCATGGGGCGTGCCGCCCGCCGCGATGATCCGCAGGTCCTGCTCGGCCCGGTCGGCCGGCAGCCGCTCGGCCGGGTCCTTGCGCAGCAGCCCCTCGATGACGGGGGCCAGCGGACCGGCCCGGTGCGGCGGCGGCAGTTCCTCGTCGACGATCGCGCGCAGGGTGCTGAGCGGGGTGTCCTGGCGGAACGGGGAGTTGCCCTCGACCGCCGCGTACAGCAGCACGCCGAGCGACCACAGGTCGGACTCCGGGCCGGGCGTGCGGCCCAGCGCCCGCTCCGGCGCCAGGAACTCCGGCGAGCCGATCACCTCCCCGGTCATCGTCAGCGCCGAACTGCCCTCGACCTGTGCGATACCGAAGTCGGTGAGCACCACCCGGTCGTCGTTCGACAGCAGCACATTGGCGGGCTTCACATCCCGGTGCAGCACCCCGGCCTCGTGCGCAGCCCGCAGCGCGGCGAGCACCTCGGCACCGATGTGTGCGGCGCGCTGCGGATCCAACGGGCCCTCGGCGTCCAGGAGTTCGGCAAGGGAGATACCGCGGACCAGCTCCATGACGATCCACGGGCGGCCGTCCTGCGTCGCCACGTCGTACACCGTGACGACGTTGCGGTTGGCGACCCGCGCGGCCGCCCACGCCTCGCGCTCCAGCCGGGCGTACATCCGCTCGACGTCCGAGGCCGGCAGCCCGGCGGGCGCACGCACCTCCTTGACGGCGACCTCGCGGTGCAGCAGCTCGTCCCGGGCGCGCCACACGGTTCCCATGCCGCCCTCGCCGAGGGGGGACAGGAGACGGTAGCGGCTCGCGATCAGACGTTCACTGCCCGATTCTTCGGACACGGGCGTCCCCCATTCGCATCCGCGTGTTTTCTCCACTCCGTGCGTTTTCTTCCCAAACGTAGCTCAGCCGAGTGCGGATGCGGCCCCCTTGAGCACCAGTCCCACCCCGAGAGCCACGACGAGGAGCGCCGAGCCCAGGGGCGCGGTCCTGCGGACGAGGACCGCCATCGGGTGGGTGGTCCAGCGGGGGCGCCTGTCCAGCACACGGTTCATGCCGGTACCCAGCTTGACGACGGCGAACCCCGCCGCGGTGAGGGTGAGGGCGAGCCCGACGCCGTACGCGACGACCAGCAGCAGCCCGAACCAGGCCTGCCCGAGCGCCGCCGCGCCGACGAGCACGACCACCGCGGAGGGACTGGGCACGAGGCCCCCGGCGAAGCCCAGCAGGATCGTGCCGCGCAGGGTCGGGGCGACGGAGTGGGTGTGGGTGAAGCCGCCGTGGGTGTGCTCGACGGTGTGTGAGTGGGGGTGGGGGTGGGTGTGGTCGGAGTGGTGGGTATGGGTGTGGCTCTGGTCGTGATCGTGGCTGTGGGGGTGGTCGTGATCGTGGGCCTGGTCATGGTCGTGCGTATGGCCCGGAGAGTGCGGGTGGGTGTGGGCTTCGGCAGTCGTCGCGGCCGCTTCGGTGTGGGCGGCGACCAGGACCAGGGCGCGTTCCTCGGGCTCGGCGGTCTCTTGCGGGTGCGTATGGCCGCCGGGGCCGTGCGGGTGCGGGTGGTCGTGGTCGTGCGTGTGCCCGTGATCGTGGGTGTGTCCGGGGCCGGGGCCGCGATTGCGCCAGGCGCGGCGTACGAGCGTGGCGCCCGCGCAGGTCACCATGACGCCGCTCGCGATGCCCAGCCAGGTGATCACCGAGGGGGCCGCCGCCGAGCCGGCCGTGACCAGGAGGCCGAGGGCGACCACGCCCAGGGTGTGGGTGACCGTGACCGAGGCGGCCAGGGGCATGACGTCCTTGAGGCGGGCACGGCCGCCGCGGGCGGCTGCCGTCGCGGCCATCAGGGTCTTGCCGTGGCCGGGGGCGAGCGCGTGCATCGCGCCGAGGAAGACCGCGATGAGCAGGGAGAGCGCGGCGAAGCCGAAGGTGAGGTGGTGGCGGGCGACCAGGTTGTTCAGGGCCTGCGTCCAGCGGTCGGCGCCGCGCGGCAGTACGGAGGCGGCGGGAGCGTTCTGCCGATCCTCGACCAGGGCCGGTCCGCCGGGGCGCACGCGCAGGGAAGCGGTCGAGGTGTCGGCGGGGGAGGAGAGCAACTCCTTGGGGTAGCTGGTGAGTTCGTGGGAGACCGACGTCCTGGGTACGTCCGTCGCGGTGAGCGTCATGCGGTCGCCGCGCGCGGTGATCTCCCGCCAGCCGGGCCCGGAGGTGGCGCCCTCGCTGTGGAAGCCGAGCGTCACGGCGTCGCCCTCGGGGAGCGGAGCGGTCAGCCGGCACTCCACCCGGAGGGTGTTCAGCCCGGCCTGTCCTGGCCGCAGCTGCGCCTTGCTAGGTCCGACGGTCAGGGTGGTGGCCCGTCCGCCGACGGTGAGCTTGCTGCCCTCGGCCGCCTTCGCGCACCGCTCCTTCGCCCACTCGGTCATACCGAGCCGCTCGATGTCGGGCTTGGCCTGGGTGGCCGGGATCTCGGCGAGGTCCTCCACGTGGTCGACGCGGAGCTTGCCGGGGGCGGCGACCAGGCCGTCGTAGCGGTTGACCGTGAAATTGCCGAGGGGGTGCGCGCTCGCGCCGGTGGAAGGTACCAGCGCGAGCGCGCAGGCCGCCGTGAGGACGGCCCCGGTGGAGGCGAGCAATCGACGGGGGTTCACTTCGCCGCCTCCAGGTCTGCGAGTGCCTTGCGTGCTTCACGGGCGCCCAGCGGCGAGAAGCCGGGGTTGAGTTCCAGCGCCGCCTTCAGGGAGTCACGGGCGTCGTCGGTGTGGCCTGTGGCGCGTTCGATCATCCCGCGGTGGTAGAGGAAGGAGGCGTTGCGGTAGCCGGTGGCCGTCGCCTGCCGGGCGTACGGGAGGGCCTGGGCGTCCTTGCCGTTGACGTGCAGCGCCCAGGCCAGGGCGTCCGCGGTGTGCACGGTGTGGCGGCGGGTCCACTCGGCGCGGGCGGCGCGCAGGGCTGCGGCCTTGTCGCCGTGGTCGGCCGCCGCGAGGGCGGTGTCGAGGTCGGCGTTGACGCCGTTGGCGCGGGCCAGGGCGATCCAGGCGTCGACCAGGGCGTACTGGTCGCGGGCCTTCGCCTCGTCGCCGGCGGCGCCGCGGTCCTCGTACATCTCGCCGAGTTCCACGAGGGGTTGGGGCAGCGGGTAGCGGGCGACGAGCTGCTCCATGTCCCTCAGCCCGGTCGCCTTGTCGCCGCTCGCGTACTCGGCGCGGGCGCGGCCCTCCAGCGCCGGCAGGTAGTTGTCGTCGGCGGCGAGGGCGCGGGCGTAGTAGTCGACCGCGGTCTTGTAGTCGCCCTGGTTCCAGGCGAGCTGTCCGAGCTGGAAGGCGACGTAGGAGATGTCGCCCTTGGTGCTCGCGGTGCCGAGGGCCTGTTCCAGGACCCGGCGGGCCGTCTTCACGTCCCCGCGCAGCTCGTGCACATACGCGTACCGGGTGAAGACGGGGATGCCCGGGCGGCGCGAGTCCGCGGTGTCGGCGGCCTTCGACGCGTCGGCGTAGCGGCCGAGTTCGACGAGGGCGTCGATACGGGAGGAGAGGGCGCTTTGGCTGTATGGGTTCTCCTTCAGCACCTGGTCGGCGAAGTTCAGAGCGTCCTTGAAGTCGTGCCGGGCCGCGGCCAGGGCGGCCTGACCGGTGATGGCCTGCTCGTTGCCGGGTTTCACGTCGAGTGAGCGCTTCAGCGCCTTGTCGGCCTGCGGGTAACGAGAGGGGTCGCCCTTGGTGCGTGCCTGCTCGACATAGGCCAGCCCAAGACTCGCCCAGCTCCCGAAGTCCCTTGGCTGTGCCTTGAGATGGGCCTGCAGGGAGAGGATGCTCGCGTCGATGTCCCCGCTGTTCAGCAACGCCGGCGACAGCGCACTGGGCGCTGCCGAGACGGCCGTGGTGTTGCCGTCCCGGATGGCGCCGTAAGCAAGGGACCCACCGGTCAGCGCGACGGCCAACAGGGCGGCGGTTCCGGCCAGTTGCCCGATGTGCCAACGCCGTCCGGCGGCAGCGACCCGCCGGACCGCGGCGACTCGTTCGTCGGTGGAGGTGTCGTCGGGCGAGTCGACGGCTGATTCCGATGCCGGTTTCTCGGCACGTCCCCCAAGGGGCGCGGGGCGTGTCGATATGCGGCTCCGCCGCGTGGGCGCGACCGGCCCCGACGAGCCCGCAGATGAGTCCCGACCTTCCGTGGCGCTCTCCGCGAAGCCTTCGTTGTCGTCAGTGTCCGGGGCCATGCCCTCTCCTCGTCGGTGTATGGGCCGAAGCCCGCGGACCGGGCGGTGCCGCTCCGAAGAAGCCGCCCGGTCCGCCGGTAATGGTGCGTACTAGTACGCGCGGCTCCGCATCCGGCGCCACCACATGAGACCCGCGCCGATCAGCGCGATACCGGCGGCTCCGCCACCGGCCGAAGCCGCGATCAGTGTGGTGTTGTCCATGCCGGCGGCCGAGGCGGGCTGCAGCGCGTCACCGAGCTGGCTCTTGACGTCGCTGCCGCCGGCGACGCCCTTGGCGGTCGCACCGCGCGAACCGGAGGTCGGGTTGGCCAGGTACGGGAAGTACTTGCCGAAGCCCTTGTCGTTCTTGTCGACCGCGTCGCCCAGGTCGTTCTTGGAGCCGACCAGTTCGCCCTCCATGACCTGGAGCGCCTCGTCGATCACGTCGTCGGTGAGCCGGCGCCCGTTCGGGAAGCCCGCGTTGTCGCCGTCGAGGACGCCCAGCCGCTTCGGGGAGGCGGCCGGCTTGATGGAGGTGTTCAGGCGCAGCTCCTCCGCCGGGCGCACGTACGGCGGCTGGTTGAGGCCCTTGACGCCCTTCAGGAACACGTCGACGAGGTCGTTGCGCGGCTCCGACGGCGCCTTGATCTTGTAGATGGACTCGATGAGCTTCGGCAGCTCCGGGTTGGTCACGTTCTTCAGGAACTGCGCGTCGTAGGCGGGCGAGGACGCGTTGAACTTGTCCTTGTCCTTCAGCGGGTTGACGACCTCGTTGACCAGCGGGTTGCCCAGGCGCGAGACCTGCTCGTAGTAGCCCCGGGCGTTCTTGCGCGAGACGGTCGACCAGACGCCGATGACCGGCTGCTTCTTGGACTCCGTGAGCATGTCCGTGGGCAGCTGCAGGGCGATCGAGTTGACGTTGTAGCCCGCGAGGGTGTCCCGGCCGACTTCGGAGAGGTTCCCGCCGTACAGCAGGTCGAAGACGCGCAGGTCGGCGAAGAACGGGTCGTCGGCCTGGCCGGCGAAGGTCTGGCCGCCGTTGGAGAGCTTGTAGATCGCCTGGTCGCGCAGCTTGCCGTAGTCGGGCATCGACGCCTTGCCGACGTCCGACGGTGCCACCGGAATGTCCTCGGCGAGCCTGGTCTTCGAGACGGCCCGCCGGCCCTTCAGCTTGATCAGGTCGATGTTGTACGTCTGCGTGATGTTCAGGTCCGGGTCGGTCAGGTTGCTGACCACGCCCGTGTTGTACAGGAACGACTTCTTGTTCTTCGTCTGGGTGCGGAACGTGTAGCGGAGCAGCAGATCGTCCTGCGCGTCACCGTTGTTGTCGATGTGGAGGTCGTACTGGGCGTCGTCGCCGAACTGGTAGAAGTTCGGGCCGCCCGCCGGTTCCTCGAACGGGATGAAGTTCGCGATGACCGTCGTCGTGTCCGGCTTGTCCGGGCTGACGAACGCGTACAGGTCCGTGTTGTCGTACTGGGGCTGCCCCGAGATCAACGGGGCCTCCCGGTGGCTGGAGGCGGAGGCCGCCCCCGGTTCCAGCGTGGCCACGCCTGCGGCCGCGAGCCCGCCGGCGGCCAGCGCACCAGCTATGAGGGTCGCGATGCTCCTGCGTCCCGCGCCGCTCCTGGAGTCAGTTGTCATGCCGTCCGTCCTCAGTCCCAACTTGCCTGACGAACGCTGATTCGGAGCGGTCGCCGGAGTGGATTGGTGGAATCTCAAACGTCTTTACGGCGAAGCCCTGATCTTGTCTCAGTCGAGCCGCGAAACTTCTTTGGTGGGGCGCCGACCCGCGTTTCGGGCACGCTGATCCGTACCCCATCCGGAGGTGCGTTCGTTGCGAATGCCTGGTGTGACGGGACGGGGCCCATGCGGGCGGCGAGAGGGGGACCGAGTGGAGGCGGACGAGCTTCTGGTACTCGTGGCAGGCGGCGACCAGAAGGCATTCGAGGAGCTGTACGGCCTGGTGTCCGGTCCGGTGTTCGGACTCGTCCGCCGGGTGGTGCGCGACCCCGCGCAGTCGGAGGAGGTGGCGCAGGAGGTGCTGCTCGAACTCTGGCGGTCCGCCGCGCGGTTCGACCCCGGCCGCGGCAGCGCCCTGTCCTGGATCCTCACCCTCGCCCACCGCCGCGCCGTCGACCGGGTGCGCAGCGCCCGCGCGGCCGTCGACCGCGAACAGCGCGAGGCACGCCGGGCCCACCACCCGGCCTTCGACCAGGTCACCGAGGAGGTCGAGGCGGGCCTCGAACGCGAGTGGGTACGCCGCTGCCTGGACCGCCTCACCACCCTGCAGCGCCAGTCCGTCACCCTCGCCTACTACGACGGCTACACGTACCGTGAAGTGGCCGAGCGGCTCTCGCTGCCGCTGGGCACGGTCAAGACCCGGATGCGCGACGGACTCACCCAGCTGCGCAAGTGCCTGGGAGGTGTCGCATGAGTCTTCTCGCCCGGCTGCTCGGCCGCGGGGATCTGCACTCGCTCGCGGCCCCCTATGCGCTCGACGCGCTGGAGCCCGCTGAGCGGGTGCGCTTCGAGCGGCACCTGAAGAACTGCGAGCGCTGCGGGGCCGAGGTGCGCGCCCTGTCCGAGGACGCCGTCCGCCTCGCCTGGTCGACGGCCGCCCCACCGCCGGCCGCGATGCGCGACCGGGTGCTGGCCGCCGTACGCACCACTGCGCAGGAGGCGGGGCCGGTCGCGAGGGAGCACACGCCCCAGCTGCCCCCGCATGTCTGGGGCACGCAACCGCCACCGGGACGCTCCCGTGCGCCGCGCGAGCGCCGCCCCTTCTTCGTGCCGTTCGCCACGGCGACGGCGGCCGCGGCACTCGTCGTCGCATCGCTGTTCGCCGTCCAGGCGAACCGGACCCAGGACAAGCTGGACGCCGAGCGCGCCCAGGCACGTGAGATCGCCCACGTTCTCGCAGCTCCCGACGCGCGTGCGACGACTCGCAAGGACCCCCAGGGCCGAAGTATCGGAGCGGTCGCCTCCGCATCGGAGGGACAGGCGGTCGTCACGCTCAGCGGATACGACGCCCTGCCCAGCGGACGCGTGCACCAGCTCTGGCTCATGCGCCCCGGTGCACAACCACGCTCCCTGGGGCTCTTCGGGGGCGGCGACACGCCCTTGGTCGCGACCGACCTCGGCAGTTCGGCCACGTCACTCGCAGTGACCGTCGAACCCGACGGAGGCTCACCCCAGCCCACCAGCCAGCCCATTGTCCAACTCGCCCTGAAATCGGTTGGATTCGGAGAGTGACCATGGAGGAGTTGTCAACACCCTTATGGGGAAGGTGAATCCTGTGACCGCGATACACGAGTGCCCCGAGGGAGCGATAGGGTTACCCTGCCCGGGCCGGGTGGACTCGTACGGGTGGGGAGTGACATGGAACAGATAACAGTGCGCAGCAGGGCCAGGGTCCCTGCGATCACCTGCGGGAGCAGCGCGACCAGTTCGCGTCTCGACCGCCATCTCTCGGTGCTGGGCGGCCCGGCCGTACCACAGCGCGAGACGGCCGAGGCGACCTCGCTGATGCGTGAGCTGACCGCGCGTGACACCCCACGTGAGCGCAGCGCCAGCGGCAACCGGATCAGCCGTGTGCTGCTCTTCGCACCGCTGCGCCGACTGCGTCGTTCGCTGTTCGGCGGGCGCTGAGCCGTACCGGCGTCCGTGCGTCCGGTGCAGTGCTGCGGCAGTCGTCCGTCATCCCCACGGCATGCAGTGGTGCACCGGCTCGCAGCCCGTACTCGGGCGTGGCCTGCCATCGAGGGCGTCTTCGGTGCGTTCCACCCGCTCTGCACCGAAGACATCTGCCCATTGACCCCCAGCTGTTGAGATCACCGGCCCCCGTACGCGTACCTGCGTACCGCGAGCGGCATGAACACGGCGATCAGTGCCACGCACCACACCAGTGACCCGACGATCGGATGCGCCACCGGCCAGGCGGCATCCCCCGGCACCGGCGCATTGCCGAAGAGGTCCCGCAGGGCCGTCGTCACCGCACTGATCGGATTCCACTCGGCGACCGTGCGCAGCCAGCCCGGCAGACCGTCGGTCGGGATGTAGGCGTTGGACAGCAGCGGCAGCACGAACGTCGAGGCACCGAGCTGCCCGGCCGCATCCTCGCTCCGGGTGAGCAGCCCGAGGAAGATCCCGATCGACGTGCAGGCGAACCGGAACAGCAGCAGCAGCCCCACCGCGCCAACGGCCCGGGGTGCGGACCCCTCGATCCGCCAGCCCACCGCGAGGCCGACCAGGAGCAGGGGCACCGTCCCGATCGCTGTGACCATGAGGTCGGCCACCGCCTGTCCGAGGGGCACGGCGGCCCGGCTCACCGGCATCGTACGGAAGCGGTCCATCACGCCGCGGTGCGAGTCGGCGGCCGCCTGGAACATGCCGGTCATGAGTCCGCCCGCGGCCGTCGCGACCAGCAGCCCCGGCACCAGGAAGGACCGGTACTCGCGGCCGGGCATCGCGAGGGCGCTGCCGAACACGTAGCCGAAAAACAGCAGCATGTTGATCGGCATGACCTGAGTGAGGATCGCAAGGCCGGGACTGTTGCGGACCCGCCGCAGCTGCCGGCCGACCATCGCGAGGCCGTCGTACGCCAACGTGCTCATGCTGCGGGCTCCTTGATGTCGGTCGTCAGTCGGATGAAGGCCTCGTCGAGCGTCGGCTGCCGCAGGCTCGCGTCGAGCAACGGCACGCCCGCCGCGTCGAGTTCGCGCACCAGGCGGGGCAGGGTGAGCGTGCGGTCCCTGGTGACCGCGGTGACGGCGTTGCGTTCACGGTCGAACGACGGCTCGGCGCCCGTGAGTTGATCGAGGACCCCGGCCGCCTTCACCAGCACGTCCGCGTCCGCGACGACGACCTCGACGTAGGCCCCGATGAGCGCCTTGAACTGGGCCGGTGAGCCCGTGTGCGCCACCCGTCCGCGGTCCACCAGGGCGATGTCGTCGGCGAGTTGGTCTGCCTCCTCCAGGTACTGCGTGGTCAGCAGCACCGTCGTACCGTCGGCGGTGAGTTCGCGCACGGCCGTCCAGATCAGATTGCGGCTGGCCGGGTCGAGCCCCGTCGTGGGCTCGTCCAGGAACAGCACCTCGGGCCGGCGGATCAGGCTCGCCGCCAGGTCCAGCCGGCGGCGCATCCCGCCGGAGTACGTCGACGCCGTCCGGCCGGCGGCCTCGGTCAGCCCGAACCGCTCCAGGAGCTCGTCGGCGCGCTGCCCCGGCGCCCGTACCCGGTGCAGCCGCGCGAACAGCTGCAGGTTCTGGCGGCCCGTGAGGTCGCCGTCGACCGACGCGTACTGCCCGGTGACGCCGATCCTGCGCCGGACGGCCGCGGGTTCGCGGACGAGGTCGTGCCCCGCGATCCGCGCCGAGCCCGCGTCCGGCCGCAACAGGGTCGTCAGCAGCCGTACGGCCGTCGTCTTGCCCGCCCCGTTCGGCCCGAGGACACCGCAGACCGTGCCCTGGGCCACCGCGAGATCCAGCCCGCGCACCGCGTGCACCTCGCCGAACCTCTTCTCCAGACCTTCACTAAGTACAGCGTACGTAGAAGTCATGGCTCGACCATAGCGCACTACGTACGGTGTACGTAACTAGGATGGGTGGCGAGGTGATGATCGATGGCGGGCCGAGCGGCGGTACCCGAAGTGATCTGGGCGCGTCCCGAGCGGACGGGCCGGGGGCCGAGGCCGGCCCATACGCGTGCCGACATCGCGGCGGCGGCGGTGAAGATCGCCGACGAGGGCGGCCTGGACGCGGTGTCGATGCGGCATGTCGCGGCCGAGCTGGGGTGCGGGACCATGTCGCTGTACAACTACGTCCCCCGCAAGGAGGACCTGTACGAGCTGATGGTGGACGCGATCAGCGGTGAGCACGAGCAGTGGGAGCCGTCGGGGGACTGGCGGGGCGACATGATGAGGGTGGCTCGTCAGACCCGCTCGCTGATGCACCGGCATCCCTGGCTGCCGCGGCTGATGTCACCCGTGTACGGGTTCAGCCCGAACGCCCTGCGGTACCTGGAGCACTGTCTGGCCTGTCTGGATCCGCTCGACGGCATGAAGTACGGCATGAAGATGCAGTTGGTCGGGCTGCTCAACGGCGTCGTGACGATGTACGTGGCCAATGAACTGGCCACGGCCGAGCGGACGCGGAACCTGCCGTGGTCGGAGGAGCAGGAGAACGCGGTGCGGATCGCGTATCTGGGAGGCCAGGTCGCGAGCGGGGCGTATCCGCGGATGGCTGCGGCGTTCACGGAGGATCCCGGGCCGATCGATCTGGACGCCGTCTTCGAGCTGGCGCTGGAGCGGGTGCTCGACGGGTTCGATCCCGAAAGGCGCTAGATCAACGCGAACTGGCCTTCCGGGCCCTCCTCGTGGTGATCGAGGACGGACGCCGGCTTCCGTGCCGCCTCCGCCGGAGGGAGCACCCCCGCCTTGTGCAGCTCGCTCGCCGTGATGGGGGCCGTGACCGTCAACTCGTCCTGCTGCGGCCGCAGTTCCGCCAGCAGTGCCAGGACCGTGATCAGTTCCAGCAGCTCGGAGGTCCATGTCTGGGGCCAGGCCGGCGGGCGGATGGCCGTCAGGGTGCCCGCCTCGGCCTCCGCCGTGCGGGACGTGAACCAGTGCTCCAGGACCCGGACGCCGCCCGCCTCGAAGTCCCAGGCCTCCGGTGGCACCGGGGAGATGCGGCCCTCGTCGAGGAGCAGGGTTTCCTCGTCGCGGTCGTAGGCGATCGTGAGGGGGCGGGACGGCAGTGGGGCGCGGACGTAGGGGCGGCGGCCTCCCGGGAGTTTGGGGCGGTCGCCGTTGCGGCGCATCAGCCAGAGGAGGCGGCGGCCCAACTCCACGCCGTGCGACCAGAGTTCGGTGTCCTCGGTGAGAGGGACCGTCAGGTCCGGGCGGACCGTCGCCAGGGTCCAGGCGAGGAGGTCCGGCGGGGTGGGGGAGTGGCCGAGGCGGGTGCCCAGGTGGTCCAGCAGGCCCGGGGTCAGGTTGGGTTCCGTCCCGCCCGGGCGGCGGTAGAAGGGCCGGATGCGGCCGGGCCGCAGGAGGGGGAGGTGGGAGGTGGCCAGGAGGTGCGGGCCGGTGCTGTCCGTGGCCGTCTCGGCGAGGAAGACCTGGTGTTCGTCCGCCACCCGCCACAGCTCGGGGCGGGCCGTGTCGATCAGGCGGTGGTCGGGGATCAGCCACTGTTCGTCGAAGGGGGCGAGCAGGACGCGTACCGGCTCGGGACAGGGACCCGACGTGTGGATCAGTTTCTCCGTGCCGCTCGACTGGCCCGGCAGTTGGCCGACCGCCGAGCGCAGCGTGCGCGAGCGGGTCGGCTCGAACAAGGCCTCGCGGTCCGGGCCCTCGGCCTTCATCAGGGCGTCCCAACGGGCCTTGAGGGTTGCGGCGTCGGGGCCCGTCGGCCACCCCCGGCCGAGCCGCGGCGGTGCGACGGACCACGGCATGAGGTCCGCAAGCAGCGGAGCGTCGTCGTGCGTCACGCTGGGCATCGTACGACCTTCCACCGACAGGCACCGGCGGCCGGGAGCGTCATGTGGCGTCCAGCGTCACGGTGAAGGAGAAGCGGTCGCCGCGGTAGTGGATGACGGCCACGTCCAGGACGCGTCCGTCCCCGTCGTAGGTGACGCCCGTGTAGTGCAGGATCGGGCTGAGCAGCGGGACTTGGAGCAGACGGGCCGTCTCCGGGTCGGCCAGGCGGGCCTCCACGGTGTCCGTGATACGGCTGATGTCCGCCCGGACGATGTCACGCAGCACCTTCGTCATCGGCCGGCGCACCAGGTCGGCGGGTTCGAAGCGGGCGGCCAGTTCGGGACGGACGTAGTTGCGGGCGTGGTTGGTCGGCTCGCCGGTCTTCTCGTCGCTGCGCAGCCGGTGATACGCGGCCACCTCGCCGGTCTCCGGGAAGAACTCGGCGAGTTCGGGCGGCACGGGCGCGCTGCCGTGGTCCAGCAGCTCCGTCACCATCCCGGACTGCTGGGCCACGATCGCGTCCACCGAGCCGAGCAGCCGGACCGGGGCGCCCCTCAGCGCGTCCGGCTCGATGAACGTGCCCCGGCGGCGGTGGCGCGTGATCAGGCCCTCGTCCTCCAGCTCCTTCAGCGCCTGCCGCATGGTCAGCACGCTCACCCCGTAGTGCCCCGCCAGCTGCTCCTCGGTGGGCAGCCGCAGCGGGTCCTGGGGCGAGCGGCCGAGTATCGAGGCGCGCAGGGACTGCGACACCTGGTACCAGAGCGGCAGCTTGCGGTTCAGGACGATCGAGTCCGGAGCGAAGGAGGTCACGGGCCTATCCGTACCGGTCGTACGCGATCAGTGCAACGGGCGGAAATGCCGCTCGAGGCCCTGCCACACGTCGTCGTAGCGCTGCTGCAGGTGCTCCGCGCCCGCGGCGTGCGGGGTGAGTGTCACCGGCCAGCGGGTCTCGAACATGAACGCCAGCCCGTCGTCCACCTTCTGCGGCTTCAGCTCGGCGGCGCTCGCCCGGTCGAAGGTCTCCCGGTCCGGACCGTGCGCCGACATCATGTTGTGCAGCGAACCGCCGCCCGGCACGAAGCCCTCCGCCTTGGCGTCGTAGGCGCCCTCGATCAGGCCCATGTACTCGCTCATCACATTGCGGTGGAAGTACGGCGGCCGGAACGTGTCCTCGCCCACCAGCCAGCGCGGCGCGAAGACGACGAAGTCGACACCGGCCAGGCCCGGGGTGTCGGACGGGGACGTCAGCACCGTGAAGATCGACGGGTCCGGGTGGTCGTAGGAGATGCTGCCGATGACGTTGAAACGGCGCAGGTCGTAGACGTAGGGGACGTGGTTGCCGTGCCAGGCGACCACGTCGAGCGGTGAGTGGTCGTAGACGGCCGTCCAGAGGTTGCCGCAGAACTTGTTCACCACCTCCACCGGGCCCTCCACGTCCTCGTAGGCGGCTACGGGGGCCTGGAAGTCACGGGCGTTGGCGAGGCCGTTGGCGCCGATCGGGCCCAGGTCGGGGAGGTGGAAGGGCGCGCCGTAGTTCTCGCACACATAACCGCGGGCGGAGGCATCCAGCAGCTCCACACGGAAGCGCACTCCACGAGGAACGAGCGCGACATGTCCCGGCTCCACATGCAGCAGCCCGAACTCCGTGCGCAGCAGCAGCCCGCCGCGCTCCGGGACGATCAGCAGCTCGCCGTCCGCGTCGCTGAAGACGCGCTCCATCGAGGAGTTGGCGTGGTACAGGTGCACGGCCATGCCGGTGCGCTGGGTGGCGTCGCCGTTGCCGCCCAGGGTCCACAGGGCGGCCAGGAAGTCCGTCCCGGCCGGGGGCTCGGGCAGCGGGTTCCAGCGCAGGCGGTTCGGGTCGGGCACCGACTCGGTGAACGGGGCCGTACGGATCGCACCGTTGTCCGTGCGCGTGAACGCCGGGTGCGCGGCCGACGGGCGGATGCGGTAGAGCCAGGAACGGCGGTTGTGGGCCCGCGGCTCGGTGAACGCCGTACCGCTGAGCTGTTCCGCGTACAGCCCGAGCGGAGCGCGCTGCGGCGCGTTGCGGCCCTCGGGCAGGGCTCCGGGCACCGCCTCCGAGCTGTGCTCGTTGCCGAAACCGGAGAGATAGGCCAGCCCCTCGGCCGTCTTACGCGCGTCCCCGCTCATCATCGCTCCCTTGCGGACTGATGCAGACAGATGCAGACAGATGCAGGCAGATGCAGATCGTTGCCTGCTGATTCCTATGTATCACCGTAGGATTGCGGTTTCGCGGGCGCAAGGGGGTCCAGGGGGCCTACTCATCAGGGAGGAACGAGAACCAGACTTCAGGGGGATCCGAGTGTCGGAGGGGTGTTCTAGTCTCCCGGGCATGTCGTGGACGCGGGGTCTTCCAGTCGCGCTCGCGGTCTGTGTCCTGCTGTTGACCGGATCCGTGAGCTGCGGCTCCAGTGATACGCACGAGGGGAAGAACGGCGATTCGATCCCGCCGGTCGGCAAGCTCCTGGGCAGCACGGACAAGCAGGGGCGGCACTACCGTGAAGTGAAGAAGAAGGGCGCGCCCGAGGTCGGGATCGAGGTGCAGCCGGACTCCGGCAACACCTGGGACGTGTATCTGACCGTCCACAACTTCCGCTTCTCGCCCCCGGGTGCGAAGTCGCGCGCGCGGGCCGGCCGCGGTCTCGCATACGTCTTCGTCGACGACCGGCTGGTCACCCGGCTCCGCGGCCTCACCTGCCGCCTCCCGGCGAGGTTCGTGCCGCGCGGCACGCACCACGTCACCGCCCGGCTGTACGCCGACGACGGCACCGTATGGGCCGTGCAGGGCCGCCCCGTGGAGAGCACGGCCGACATCACGGCCTCGGAGGCGGCGGGCGCACCCGGTGCCACTCCCGGGGTGACCGCACTCGGTGCATCCGGCACCTATCTGCATGCCGGGGGGCGAGGTTCACCCCAGCGCTCCGGAACGGCATCATGAAGCCTGTGCCCCACGCGACATCGCTACGCCGAGCGCCTGTGCAGCGGCGCAGTGCCGAACGCCTCACCAGAATCCTCGACGCCTGCGCCGACCTCCTCGACGAGGTCGGCTACGACGACCTGAGCACCCGGGCCGTGGCCCTGCGCGCCGGGGTCCCCATCGGCTCGGTCTACCGCTTCTTCGGCAACAAGCGGCAGATGGTCGACGCCCTCGCCCAGCGCAACCTGGAGCGCTTCACCGAGCAGGTCACCGAGCGGCTGAAGTCGGCCGGCGACGGGGGCTGGCGCTCGGCGATGGACGCCGTCCTCGACGAGTACCTGGCGATGAAGCGCACCGCGCCCGGCTTCTCCCTCGTCGACTTCGGCAACCAGATCCCGGTCGGCGCCCGCAACTCCGAACCCAACCACCGTGTCGCCGACCGCCTCACCGATCTGCTCTCCGGCTACCTCGACCGGGAGCCGGACGACGATCTGCGCCGTACCTTCCTGATCGCCGTGGAGACCGCCGACACCCTGGTCCACCTGGCCTTCCGGGTGGCCCCGGAGGGCGACGAGAAGATCATCGAGGAGGCGCGGGAGCTGCTGCGGGCGTATCTGGCGCGCGTGCTGGACTGAGATCCCGCAGGGCCGCGGCCCGCGGATTTCCGACCTCGCCCCCGAAGAGGTCTCCCCTCCGTGCATACCGGTCGGTATGCTCGGCGCACAGTACGAGCGTCACCGTCGCCGCCACCGGGAGGACCCGTGTCCCGCACCGCCCTGCGAATCTGCCCCCTGTGCGAGGCCACCTGCGGGCTGACCCTCACCATCGAGGGCACCCGTGTCACCGGCGCCCGCGGTGACCGCGAGGACGTGTTCAGCAAGGGGTTCATCTGCCCGAAGGGCGCCTCCTTCGGCGCCGTGGACGGTGACCCCGACCGGCTGCGCACCCCCCTCGTGCGCAAGGACGGCGAGCTGCGCGAGGCCACCTGGGAGGAGGCCTTCGACGCGGTCGCCGCCGGGGTCCGCACGGTCGTCGAGCGTTACGGCCCCCACTCCGTCGGCGTCGTCCTCGGCAACCCGAACGTGCACACCATGGCGGGCGCCCTCTACCCGCCGGTGCTGCTCGCCGGTCTCGGCACCCGCAGTGTCTTCACCGCGTCCACGGTCGACCAGATGCCCAAGCACGTCTCCAGCGGACTGCTCTACGGCGACGCCAACGCCATCCCGGTGCCGGACCTGGACCACACCGACCATCTGCTCCTGATCGGCGCCAACCCCCTGGAGTCCAACGGGAGTCTGTGCACGGCCGCCGACTTCCCCGGCAAGCTCAAGGCGCTCAAGGCCCGCGGCGGCACCCTCACCGTCATCGACCCGCGCCGCACCCGCACCGCCAAGCTCGCCGACCGGCACATCGCGATCCGCCCCGGCACCGACGCGCTGCTCCTCGCGGCGATGGCGTACGCCCTGTTCGAGGAAGGCCTCGTCGACACCGGTGAGTTGACCCCGCACCTCCAGGGCCTGGAGGAACTGCGCGCGGCCGTACAGGACTTCAGCCCCGAAGCCGTCGCAGGCGCCTGCGACGTGGACGCCCCCACGATCCGCACCCTCGCCCGCGAACTCGCCGCCGCCCCCACCGCCGCCGTGTACGGCCGCATCGGCAGCTGCACCGTCCCGCACGGCACCCTGGCCAGCTGGCTCGTCGACGTCCTCAATGTCCTCACCGGCAACCTCGACCGTCCCGGCGGGGCCCTGTTCCCGCAGGCGGCCACCGACCGCACACCCCGCCCTGCAGGACCGAGCCACGGCTTCACGCTCGCCCGCTGGCGCTCACGGGTGAGCGGCCACCCCGAGGCGAAGGGCGAGTTGCCGCTCTCGGCGCTCGCCGAGGAGATCGACACCGGGACCGACGAGGGCGTGCCGATCCGCGCCCTGATCACCTCCGCCGCCAACCCCGTGCTCTCGGCGCCCGACGGCGACCGCCTCGACAAGGCCCTGGGCTCCCTGGACTTCATGGTCAGCATCGACCCGTACCTGAACGAGACCACGCGCCACGCGACCGTCGTCCTGCCCCCGCCCCCGCCCTCGCAGAGCCCGCACCACGACTTCGCGTTCAACACCCTCGCCGTTCGCAACCAGGTCCGCTACACCCGCCCCGCCGTTCCCCTGGAGCCCGGCCGCCTGCCCGAGACCGAGATCTTCGCCCGGCTCGTCCTGGCCGCCACCGGCATGCACGGCGCCGACCCGTCCGCCGTCGACGAGCTGGTCATCGGGCAGACCCTGGGCAAGGCGGTCAAGGAGCCCTGGTCGCCCGTGCACGGCCGCGACCCCAAGGAACTTGCCGCGCAGCTCACCGGGGTGAGCGGCCCCGAGCGGCGGCTCGACATGATGCTGCGCCTCGGCCCCTACGGTGACGGCTTCGGCGTACGACCGGACGGGCTGAGCCTTCAGCGGCTGCTCGCGCATCCGCACGGCATCGACCTCGGTCCGCTGCGGTCGCGTCTGCCGCAGCCGCTGAAGACCCAGAGCGGCAAGGTCGAGCTGCTGCCACAGCCGATCGCGGACGATCTGCCGCGGCTGCGGGCGGCCCTGGACCGACGCCCGGACGAACTCGTCCTCGTCGGCCGCCGTCATCTGCGCTCCAACAACAGCTGGATGCACAACGTCCCCGCCCTCACCGGCGGCACGAACCGCTGCACCCTGCACATCCACCCCGAGGACGCCGAGCGGCTCGGCGTGCGGGACGGGGCGGCCGTACGCGTGAAGGGTGCCGGGGGAGAGGTCACCGCCCCCGCCGAGGTCACGGACTCCGTACGTCCCGGCGTGGTGAGCCTTCCGCACGGCTGGGGCCACGACCGGCCCGGCACCCGCATGAGCCACGCCGCCACCGACCCCGGCGTCAACGTCAACCAGCTCCTCGACGGCAGCCTGCTCGATCCGCTGTCGGGCAACGCGGTCCTCAACGGAGTGCCCATTGAGGTCGCCGCAGTCGCCGCCGTGTCCGAAAAGCTCAGCCCTGTGACCTGAGCAAAGCCGTGACCTGGGATTTTGCGCTTATTGCTCGCAGGTCAACGTCTTGTTAACGCCGTTTGAACGGACCTAACGTCATCGCACCGCCTGCCCGGCGGGATGTTCAAGGGCGAACGTTAGGTATCCATTCATGCTGACCATCCTCGGCTTCGCCATGATCGCGACCTTCCTGGTCCTGATCATGCTGAAGAAGATGTCGCCGATCGCGGCGCTCGTGCTGATCCCGGCACTGTTCTGTGTCTTCGTCGGTAAGGGGGCGAAGCTCGGCGACTACGTCATCGACGGCGTCACCAGCCTCGCGCCCACCGCGGCGATGCTCATGTTCGCGATCGTCTACTTCGGTGTGATGATCGACGTCGGCCTCTTCGACCCGATCGTTCGGGGGATTCTCAAGTTCTGCAAGGCCGACCCGCTCAGGATCGTCGTCGGTACGGCCGTCCTCGCCGCGATCGTGTCGCTCGACGGCGACGGCTCGACCACCTTCATGATCACCGTGTCGGCGATGTACCCGCTGTACAAGCGCCTGAAGATGAGCCTGGTCGTGATGACCGGTGTCGCCGCCATGGCCAACGGCGTGATGAACACCCTGCCGTGGGGCGGCCCGACCGCCCGCGCCGCGACCGCGCTGAAGCTCGACGCGAGCGACATCTTCGTCCCGATGATCCCGGCGCTCGCCATGGGCCTGCTGTTCGTCTTCGGTCTCGCGTACGTGCTCGGGCGCCGCGAGCGCAAGCGGCTCGGTGTGCTGACGCTGGACGAGGTGCTGGTCGAGGAGAAGGAGACCGAGACGGTTCTGGTGGGCGCGGGCTCCGGTTCCGGGTCCGGCAAGGACGCCGAGCGTGCCACCGGCGGCTCCGGCTCCGGGACCGACGCGGACCTCCCCGCGGACGAGGACGACGGCCTGCAGGGCCTCGACCCCGACCGGCCCACCCTGCGCCCCAAGCTGTACTGGTTCAACGCGCTGCTCACGGTGGCCCTGCTCACCGCCATGATCATGGAGTGGCTGCCGATCCCGGTGCTGTTCCTGCTGGGTGCCGCTCTGGCGCTCACCGTCAACTTCCCGCACATGCCCGACCAGAAGGCCCGCCTCGGCGCCCACGCGGAGAACGTCCTCAACGTATCCGGCATGGTCTTCGCCGCCGCCGTCTTCACCGGCGTCCTCCAGGGCACGGGGATGGTCAACAGCATGGCCAAGTGGCTGGTGGACAACATCCCGGACGGGATGGGCCCGCACATGGCCTTCGTCACCGGCATCCTCAGCATCCCGCTGACGTACTTCATGTCCAACGACGGCTTCTACTTCGGCATCCTCCCCGTGCTCGCCGAGGCTGGTCAGGCCCACGGCGTCTCGTCCCTGGAGATCGCCCGCGCCTCGCTCATCGGGCAGCCGCTGCACATGTCGAGCCCGCTCGTCCCGGCCGTGTACGTCCTGGTCGGCATGGCCAAGGTGGAGTTCGGCGACCACACCAGGTTCGTGGTCAAGTGGGCCGCGCTCACCTCACTCGTGGTCCTCGGGGCAGGGATCCTCTTCGGCATCATCTGAGCTTCCGGCAAGGGAACTCGGATGCCGGGCAAGGGAGCTCGGCTTCCCGGCAAGGGAATTCGGGTTCCAGGCAAGGGAATCCAGGAGGACTCGCACATGGGGCCCGGTAGGAACCGCGGCTGGCTGCTCCGTCTCGTCATCGCCTTCGGCTTCGCGCAGGGGGCGGTGTCGATGGCCCGGCCCGCCGTCTCCTACCGGGCCCTCGCGCTGGGCGCCGACGAGCGGGCGGTCGGCGTCATCGCGGGCGTGTACGCCCTGTTGCCGCTCTTCGCCGCGGTACCGCTGGGCCGCCGCACCGACCACGGCCGCTGCGCACCTCTGCTGCCCGTCGGCGTGGTCCTGACAGCGGGCGGCTGCGCGCTGAGCGGACTCGCCGGTTCCCTCTGGGCGATGGCGGTCTGGAGCGGTGTGATGGGCCTCGGCCACCTCTGTTTCGTGATCGGCGCCCAGTCGCTCGTCGCCCGCCAGTCCGCCCCGCACGAACAGGACCGCAACTTCGGCCACTTCACCATCGGCGCCTCGCTCGGCCAACTGGTCGGCCCGATCGCGGCGGGCGCGCTGATCGGCGCCCCGGACATGGCGGGCACCAGCGCGCTGGCCCTCGTGATGGCCGGCGCGGGAGCCGCGATCGCGTTCACATCGCTGTGGCGCATCGAGGACCGTACGGCCCTCAAGTCCCGTACCGCACAAGGCGGTCAGGTCCCCGTCGGCAGCATCCTGCGGGCCCGGGGCGTACCGGCGGGCATGCTCATCAGCCTCTCCGTGCTGTCCGCCACCGACATCCTCACCGCCTATCTGCCGGTGGTCGGCGAACACCGGGGCATCGCACCCTCGGTGATCGGTGTGCTGCTCAGCCTGCGCGCGGGCGCCACGATCGCCTGCCGGCTCGTCCTCACCCCGCTGCTGCGGCTGCTCGGCCGGCCGCTGCTGCTCACGGTGACCTGCCTGCTGGCGGCCGTGCTGTGCGCCGGGGTCGCGCTGCCGATGCCGGTGTGGGCGCTCGGCCTGGTGCTGGCCGCCCTCGGGTTCTGCCTCGGCGTCGGGCAGCCGCTGTCCATGACGACCGTCGTCCAGGCGGCCCCGGACGGCGCCCGCTCCACGGCCCTCGCCCTGCGGCTGACCGGCAACCGCCTCGGCCAGGTCGCCGCGCCGGCCGCCGCGGGTCTGGTCGCGGGGGTCGCGGGCGTGGCGGCGCCCTTCGTGATGCTCGGGGCCCTGCTGTTGTTCTCGGCGGGCAGTGCCCTGCGCGCACCGGCCGCTCCCGGCGGCGGGCAGGCGGCCGGGGCAGCTCCGGACGGGCGCCCGGCCCGCGCTCCCTTGCGCCGGTCGGGGGACATCTGACGGCGAGTCGGGTGGTGCTGCCGCAACACGCCGGGCGGATGTGAAAGAGAGTCAGATGAAAGAGCGATTTGTATGAAAATCGTCTGACTCGGAGGAACGTCCATGCCCACCTTGCTGCCCCCGTCCGCAGGCGCCCGTCTGGGAGCCGCGGCCCTCACCGTACTCATCGCGGCCGGGGCCTCCTGGTCCGCGACGTCCGCCGCTCTTGCCGCCCCGGGTGACGGTGCCGACATCAGGATCCACAGTGAGCGAGTGCCCTACGGCGTCTCCAAGGACGACCCCGTTGTCTGCAGGTTCTACCTCGACGCCGTGAATTTCGGCGACCTGACGTCCGTCTCCTACACCATCACGGCTCAGCCCCCGCTGCCCACCGCGGCCACCGTGAGCGGCACGATCTCCCTGGCCGGCGGTGCCGGGCACACCGACATCCTGGGGCTGGCCGACGGCAGATACACCCTCCAGTGGACCATTCCGCCGACCACGCCGCCCACGCCGCCCGTCGCGCCCAAGGAGAAGGTCTTCTCCGTCGACTGCCACGGCAGGCACGACCGGGGGCAGGCGGGCCCGAGCCACACGATCGAGGATCACGGGCCGAAGGGCGGCGTCCACGCCGGCGGCGGCGGCCTCGTCGACACCGTGCAGGCGTACACCCCGCTGAGCGCGGCCGGAGGCGTCGGACTGGTCGCCGTCGGCGGAGCCATCTATGTCCGGACGCTGCTGCGCCGCCGCTCCCACGGTGCCGAGTAGGACCTGTCCGGCGCCCCCCTCCGGGGGAACGCGGGCCAGACCCCACGGCGCCGGCACGGTCCGCCGGGCGGCTCCCGCGCGCAGGCGACGCAGGCCCTGGCACCGGACCCGCGCCTACCGCCTCACCAGGACGGCCATGATCGTGGCCGTCCTGGTGACGGTCTTCCGGTGCGGGGGGCATCACCACCACCCGGCCGAGTCCGTCCGGGCCGGGGGCCCGGCGCCCGTCGAGGCGCCCGCCGAACCGGCCCCCGGCCCCGCCGACGGGCGTCCCCGGGCCTCCGAGCCGGCCGCGCCCGCACAACCCGCCACACCGCCCCCGCCACTGCCCCGGTCGCCGGCGGCCGCCCTGCGCGTACCGTCCCTGGGCATCGACGCGCCGGTCATCGGGGTGCGAGTGGGCGCCGACCGGCAGCTGGACACCCCGCCGCTCGACAGGCCCAGGCTCGTCGGCTGGTACCAGGACGGGCCCTCACCGGGCGAGACCGGCACCGCCATCGCCGTCGGCCACCGCGACACGAGGACCGGCGCCGCGGTCTTCGCCGCCCTCGCACAGGTGCACCCGGGGGCCCGGATCGAGGTCCGGCGCGCCGACGGCCGCATCGCCGTCTACACCGTGGACCGCGTACGGGTCTTCGACAAGGACCGCTTCCCCGACAAGGAGGTGTACGGCCCGAGTTCACGCCCCGAGCTGCGGGTGCTGACCTGCGGAGGCCTGTTCACCCGCAGGACCGGCTACAGCAGCAACGTCGTCGTGTTCGCCCATCTGACGGCGACCCGCTGACCCGCAAGGCGCCGTCCGCACCTCCGCGTCCGCTTTCTCACCGGGCGGAACGAAGCACCGGATTCCGTCAGGTGTCTTCCCTGGAGCGCGTACGGTCCGTTAACTTCCGTGACTCACAGCCCGTGCGACCCGTACGGGCCGTTCGACCGCGGAGCCTCAGGACTCGCTCAGTACGCCCTCGGGGGCAGTGCCATGACACGCGCCATCTCTCTGCACGACGTGAGCAAGACCTATACGCGAGGCGTTCGCGTGGTGGACCGGCTGTCGCTGGACATCCGCCCCGGTGAATTCCTCGTGCTGCTCGGGCCGTCCGGCTGCGGCAAATCCACCGTGCTCCGCATGATCGCCGGTTTGGAGGAGATCACGGAGGGCCGGCTGCTGCTGGACGGCGAGCACTCCAACGAACTCCTCCCGTCCGAGCGGAACATGGCGATGGTGTTCCAGAACTTCGCCCTGTACCCGAACATGACCAGCCGCGGCAACATCGGCTTCCCGCTGCGCGTCGAGAACCCCGGCGAGGACCCGCGCCCGCGCGTGGACGCCACGGCCCGGATGCTCGGCATCGAGGACCTCCTCGACCGCTTCCCCAGCCAGCTCTCCGGCGGCGAACGCCAGCGCGTCGCGATGGGCCGCGCCATCGCCCGGCACCCCTCGGCCTTCCTGATGGACGAGCCGCTGTCGAACCTCGACGCCAAGCTCCGCAACCATCTGCGGGCCGAGATCTCCAAGCTCACCCGGGAGCTGGGCGTCACCACGGTCTACGTCACCCACGACCAGGCCGAGGCCATGTCGCTCGGCGACCGGGTCGCCGTACTGCGCGGCGGGGTGCTCCAGCAGCTGGACACCCCGCGCATGGTGTACGCCCTGCCCCGCAACGTCTTCGTCGCCGCCTTCATCGGCACCCCGCGCATCAACCTGCTGCGCGGCCTGGTCCGCGCCCCGCTCGACGGTGCGATGACCATCAGCCTCGGCAAGCAGTATCTGCGGCTGCCCGAACCGCTCTGTCTGGACCACCAGTTGCTGCGGGTGCAGCAGGGCCGGGAGGTGATCGTCGGGCTGCGCTCGGAGGCCGTACGCATCGCCAAGCACTCCTCCGCCCGGACGGGCGAGGTGCCGCTCACCGGCCTGGTGGAGCACGTGGAGTTCCAGGGCCACGAGATCCTCGTGCACTTCAACACCGGCTCCCGGCCCGCCGTCGTGCCGGACCTGGAGGCCCCGCGCCCCGGCTCGCGCCCGTCCCGGCGCCGTCGGCGGGAGGGCGGGCCGACCGTGCTGGAGCGTCTGCGGGACCGGGCGGGGGCCCTGCGGGCCGGGCCTGTGGTGGTCATGGACGACCCGGCGGAGGCCGGCCCGGCGGAGGCCGCGTTCACCGAGGCCCGCCTCCCCGGTGACCTGGTGGTCCGCACCACCCCCGACCTTGAGCTCCGCCATGGCATGCAGGTGCCGCTGCTCGTCGACATCGCCCATCTGTTCGTCTTCGACCAGCATGGGGAGCGGATTTGTCCGGCTCCGGCGCGGCTGCCTGATCTCGACGCGTGAGGTTTTGCTCCGCAGGGGGTGCCGGGATGGGGCGGTCGGAGTCTGCGGCTTCGTCGTGGCTGGTCGCGCCCACGCGGCAGAGCCGCAAATCGATGCAGCCCCGCGCCCCTTTGGGGCGCTGTCGTGGCCGCCAGGTGAAAACTAACGGCGCTAGTTTATTGTGGCTGTCGATAGGTTGTGATGCGGACGACGCCCCGGCCGGAGGAGCAGCATGAAGGCACACGACGGTATGTACATCGACGGCGCCTGGCGCCCCGCCGCGAGCGGGGAGGTCATCGATGTCGTGAATCCCGTCGACGAGCAGGTCATCGGCCGGGTTCCGGCCGGTACCGCCGCGGACGTCGACCACGCCGTGCGGGCCGCCCGCGCCGCGTTTCCCGCCTGGGCCGCGACCCCGCCCGCCGTGCGGGCCGCCCGGCTGGGTGCGCTGAGGGACGTCCTCGTGGCCCGCAAGGACGAGATCGCCGAGACGGTGACCGCCGAGCTCGGTTCGCCGCTGCCGTTCTCGCAGAACGTGCACGCGGCCGTGCCGATCGCGGTCGCGGGCTCGTACGCCGAGCTGGCAGTCACGTACGCCTTCGAGGAGAAGGCCGGGAACTCGACCGTCTATCTGGAGCCGGTCGGCGTGGTCGGTGCGATCACACCCTGGAACTACCCCCTGCACCAGATCGTCGCCAAGGTCGCCCCGGCCCTCGCGGCGGGCTGCACGGTGGTCCTGAAGCCCGCCGAGGACACCCCGCTCACCGCTCAGCTCTTCGCGGAGGCGGTCCACGAGGCGGGAGTCCCGGCGGGGGTCTTCAACCTGGTCACCGGGCTCGGCCCGGTCGCGGGCCAGGCTCTCGCCGAGCACCCTGGCGTCGACCTGGTCTCCTTCACCGGATCCACCGCCGTCGGCCGGCAGATCGGTGCCACGGCGGGCGCCGCGGTCAAGAAGGTCGCCCTGGAGCTGGGCGGCAAGTCCGCCAATGTCATCCTGCCGAGCGCCGACCTCGCCAAGGCGGTCAACGTCGGCGTCGCCAACGTCATGTCCAACTCCGGGCAGACCTGCAGCGCCTGGACGCGCATGCTCGTCCACCGGGACCAGTACGAGGAGGCGGTCGGGCTGGCCGCCACCGCCGCCGCCAAGTACGGCGACCGCATCGGCCCGGTGGTCAACGCCAAGCAGCAGGAGCGGGTGCGCGGGTACATCGAGAAGGGCGTGGAGGAGGGCGCGCGGCTGGTCGCCGGAGGCGCCGAGTCCCCGCGCGAGCAGGGCTACTTCGTCTCTCCGACGGTCTTCGCCGACGTCACCCCCGAGATGACGATCGCCCAGGAGGAGATCTTCGGCCCGGTCCTGTCCATCCTCCGCTACGAGGACGAGGAGGACGCCCTGCGTATCGCCAACGGCACGGTCTACGGCCTCGCGGGCGCCGTCTGGGCGGGCGACGAGAGCGAGGCGGTCGCCTTCGCACGGCGCCTGGAGACCGGCCAGGTCGACATCAACGGCGGCCGCTTCAACCCCCTTGCCCCCTTCGGTGGTTACAAGCAGTCGGGCGTCGGCCGCGAGCTCGGCACGCACGGCCTCGCCGAGTACCTCCAGACCAAGTCCCTGCAGTTCTGAGGAGCGCATCCATGGTTCGCGCAGCAGTCCTTCCCGCCGTGGGCGCCCCGCTGGAGATCACCGGCATCGACCTCCCGGAGCCCGGCCCCGGCCAGGTCCGTGTCCGTCTCGCCGCCGCCGGGGTGTGCCACTCCGACCTGTCCCTGTCCAACGGCACCATGCGGGTGCCGGTCCCCGCAGTCCTCGGCCACGAGGGCGCCGGCACGGTCGTCGCCGTGGGTGAAGGCGTCACGCACGTCTCGCCCGGCGCCGAGGTCGTCCTCAACTGGGCGCCCTCCTGCGGTGGTTGCCACGCCTGCACGCTCGGCGAGGTGTGGCTGTGCGCCAACGCCCTGAACGGCGCCGCGGACGTCTACGCCCACCGTTCCTCCGACGGCTCCGACCTCCATCCCGGCCTGAACGTCGCCGCGTTCGCCGAGGAGACGGTCGTCTCCGCGGGCTGTGTCCTGCCCCTCCCGGAGGGCATCCCCCTCACGGACGCGGCTCTGCTGGGCTGCGCGGTCCTCACCGGCTACGGCGCCGTCCACCACTCGGCGCAGGTCCGCGAGGGCGAGACGGTCGCGGTGTACGGCGTCGGGGGTGTGGGCCTGGCGGCACTCCAGGCGGCCCGGATCGCGGGCGCCGCACGCATCGTCGCCGTCGACGTCTCCCCGGAGAAGGAGGAACTGGCGCGCGGCGCCGGCGCCACGGACTACGTCCTCGCCTCCGACACGACGGCCCGTGAGATCCGCGGGCTGACGGACAAGCAAGGCGTGGACGTGGCGATCGAATGCGTGGGCCGTGCGTCGACGATCCGCACGGCCTGGGACTCCACCCGCCGCGGCGGCCGCACGACAGTGGTCGGCATCGGCGGCAAGGACCAGCAGGTCACCTTCAACGCCCTGGAGATCTTCCACTGGGGCAGGACCCTGGCGGGCTGCGTGTACGGCAACTCGGACCCGGCGAAGGACCTCCCCGTACTGGCCGAACACGTACGGGCGGGCCGCCTGGACCTGGGCGCGCTGGTCACGGAACGGATCGGCCTGGACGGCATCCCGGCCGCCTTCGAGAACATGCTGGCGGGCAAGGGCGGACGGGCGCTCGTGGTCTTCTAGGCGCCCTCGGGCTGCGGCTCCGGAGTGCTCTCCGGCGCCGCAGCCGGCACGACCGCAGCTCGCGACCGCGAGACCGCCACACCCGCCAGGCACAGCACCCCGCCGCCCAGCGTGAGCAGCCCAGGCACCTCGCCGAGCGCCAGCCACGACATCAGCACGACCAGCGCCGGCACCGCGTACGTGGTCGCCCCCATCCGGCTGGCGGTCGTACGGGCCAGGGCGTACGCCCAGGTGGTGAAGGCGAGCGCGGTCGGAAACACGCCCAGGTACACCATGTTGAGCGTCGCCGACACCGGCGCGTGGGCCGCCTCGCTCACCAGCTGCCCGGCGAACGGCAGACACCCCACCGCCCCGACGAGACACCCGAACGTCGTCACCTGCAGCGCACTGGCCTTCGCCAGAGCGGGCTTCTGCGCGACGACGCCAGCCGCATAGCCGACCGCCGCAAGCACACACAGCACCACCCCGAGCACCGAAGACCCGCCGCCCCCGGACATCGACAGCCCGACGGCCACCGCCCCGGCGAACGACACGGCCATCCCGGCCAGCAGCCGCGGCGGCATCGGATCCCCGAGCAGCCGCGCACCGAGCAGGGCGATCAGGATGGGCCCGATGTTCACCACCAGCGCGGCGGTACCGGCGTCGACCTGCTGCTCACCCCAGTTCAGGACGACCATGTAGAACCCGAACCACAGGGCTCCGGATATCGCGATGCCCCGCCAGGCAGCCCGCGGCGGCAACCCTTCCCCCCGCACGACCAGCATCACCCCGAGTACCAGCGCACCGGACAGCAACCGGCCGAGCGCCAACGCGCCAGGTGAGTAGGCATCTCCCGCGCTCCGGATCGAAACGAACGCGGAGGCCCACAGCACGACGGTGACAGCGGCGGCAGCGGGGGCGAGCAGTTCGGGTCGACGGGAGTTCATCATGCTCCAGAGGCTAGAAGGGAAGTGCAGCAGGGGCTCGCGGATTTCAGACGCGGCACTGGCGCGCCCCTCAAGGGGCGCGGGGCTGTGTCGATTTGCGGCTCCGCCGCGTGAGCGCGATCAGCCACGACGGAGCCGCAGACGCATACCGGGCCGCCGCTCAACGAAGGGAATGCGCGTCAATGCCGAGCAGCTCCCCCAACATCCGCTCCCCCGACGGAGTCACCTTCACCGCCCGCCCGGACCCGATCCGCACACACCACCCGGCATCCATCACATGCCGACAGAACGCCGCCCCCGCAAGCCCGGCCAGATGCGGCCGCCGCTCGGTCCAGTCAAGGCACGCACGGGCCAACGGCCGCCGCCCCCCGCGGTCGAGGGGGATACCGGTGGCGTCGAACCACCGAACCCCGGCCTCCGTCAGGGCGAACCCCGTGTCCTGACGCAACAGCCCCCGCAGCGTCAGTCCCTCCGTCACCGCAATCCCCAGCCGCCCCGCCAGATGGTCGTAACAGGTCCGCCCCCGCGCCATCGCCGACCCGGCATTCGACTCCCGCAGCCCCCGAGGCCGTACGGCATCCCCCGGCCCCACCTGCGCGGCCAGATCCTCCACCAGCTGCGCAACCGCCGCATCGGCGAGCCGCACGTACCGATGCCGGCCCTGCCGTTCCTCGGCGAGCAGGCCGCCCGCGACGAGCTTGCCCAGATGTCCGCTCAGCGTCGACGCGGCGACCCCCGCATGCCGCGCCAGCTCACTCGCGGTCCATGCCCGTCCGTCGAGCAGCGCCAGCAGACAGGTGGCCCGCGTCTCGTCGGCGATCAGCCCGGCGAGCCGGGCCAGCCGCGGTGCCTGGGGTTCCCTGGTGGTCATGCACCCCAGCATGGGACACGGACACTTCGGCGCTCGCCGAACTGTCGCTAGCCGGCCCGCTCCACCTGCTCGAACTGCTGCACAAGACCGTCGAGCAGCGCCGTGAGACCCGTCTCGAAGGCCCGCTCGTCGATCTTCTCCTGCTGCTCGGCGAGCAGATGCGCCTGGCCCAGGTGCGGGTAGTCGGCGGGGTCGTACGCGCTCTGGTCGTCCACGAAACCCCCGGCGAAGGAGCCGAGCGCGGAGCCCATGATGAAGTACCGCATCAGCGCCCCGATGGAGGTGGCCTGCGCCGGCGGCCAGCCCGCGTCGACCATCGCGCCGTAGACGGCGTCCGCCAGGCGCAGTCCCGCGGGGCGGCGCCCCGGCCCCTGGGCGAGCACCGGGACGATGTTGGGGTGGTCGCGCAGTGCGGCCCGGTAGGAGACGGCCCAGTCGTGCAGCGCGGTCCGCCACCCGCGGCCGTCCTCGAACATCGACAGGTCGACCTGCGCGCTCACCGAGTCGGCGACCGCCTCCAGGATCTCGTCCTTGGTGCGGAAGTGGTTGTAGAGCGAGGGCCCGCTCACCCCCAGTTCCGCGGCGAGCCGACGTGTGGAGACGGCCGCGAGGCCCTCCGCGTCCACCAGCGCACGTGCCGTCTCGACGATGCGGTCGGTGCTGAGCAAGGGCTTGCGCGG
The DNA here is from genome assembly GCF_053593775.1 of Streptomyces sp. NPDC002092. Classification (NCBI taxonomy): domain Bacteria; kingdom Bacillati; phylum Actinomycetota; class Actinomycetes; order Kitasatosporales; family Streptomycetaceae; genus Streptomyces; species Streptomyces sp. NPDC002092. The sequence goes on along the minus strand of NZ_JBSFDG010000010.1, from coordinate 247,101 downwards.
TCGGGCCATGGCGCACATAGTAGGGCTGCGCGCCTGAAACTAGCAGTGCTAATTTAAATGTGCAGGATCGTGCAGGATCTCGAGTGGGGTGAGCGGTCATGAATCTGGAGCTCAGTGACGAGCAGGAAGCCGTCCGGCGGCTCGCCAAGGACTTCGTGGACCGCGAGATCGCCCCGAGCGTCATCGCCTGGGACCGTGCGGAGGAAGTCGACCGGTCCATCGTGAAGAAGCTCGGCGAGGTCGGCTTCCTCGGGCTGACCGTCGACGAGGAGTACGGCGGCTCCGGCGGCGACCATCTCGCGTACTGCCTGGTCACGGAGGAGCTCGGGCGCGGTGACTCCTCCGTGCGCGGCATCGTGTCCGTGTCGCTCGGGCTGGTCGCCAAGACGATCGCCGCCTGGGGGAGCGAGGACCAGAAGCGGCAGTGGCTGCCCGGCCTCACCTCCGGCGAGTACGTCGGCTGCTTCGGCCTCACCGAGCCGGGCACCGGCTCCGACGCCGGCAACCTCGCCACACGCGCGGTGCGCGACGGCGACGACTACGTCATCAACGGCGCCAAGATGTTCATCACGAACGGCACCTGGGCCGATGTGGTGCTGCTGTTCGCCCGCTCCACCGACGCCCCCGGCCACAAGGGCGTCTCCGCCTTCCTCGTGCCGACCGACGCCCCCGGCCTCACCCGCCGCACCATCCACGGCAAGCTCGGCCTGCGCGGCCAGGCGACCGCCGAGCTGGTCCTGGAGGACGTCCGGGTGCCCGCCTCCGCGATGCTGGGGGAGGAGGGCAAGGGCTTCTCGGTCGCCATGTCGGCCCTGGCCAAGGGGCGGATGTCGGTCGCGGCGGGCTGTGTGGGCATAGCCCAGGCCGCGCTGGACACGGCCGTGAAGTACGCAGGCGAGCGCGAGCAGTTCGGCAAGTCCATCGCCCACCACCAACTCGTACAGGAGCTGATCAGCGACATCGCCGTCGACGTGGACGCGGCCCGCCTGCTGACCTGGCGGGTCGCCGACCTGATCGACCGCGGGCAGCCCTTCGCCGTCGAGTCCTCCAAGGCCAAGCTCTTCGCCTCGGAGGCCGCCGTCCGCGCCGCCAACAACGCCCTCCAGGTCTTCGGCGGCTACGGCTACATCGACGAGTACCCGGCGGGCAAGCTGCTGCGCGACGCCCGCGTGATGACCCTCTACGAGGGCACCAGCCAGATCCAGAAACTGCTCATCGGGCGTGCCCTGACGGGGGTTTCGGCGTTCTGAGTACCTGAGCTGAGTATCTCGGCGGATGTGGTACCGGCCACATCCGCCGACGCTTGTCCCCATGAGTGACACATCCGGCAAGCAGCAGAACACCGCCGCCTTCTACGGCCAGGCCGTCGCCTCCTTCGCGATCGCCATGGCCGCGACCGCCATCGGCATCTTCCGGCTGAATGCCGACGCCTGGGTGCGGGCGTTCCTCGGGATCGCGGTCCTGTACCTCGTCACCTCCGCCTTCACCCTCGCCAAGGTGATCCGGGACCGGCAGGAGGCTGCGGAGCGCGCGTACCACCCCTTCGAGAAGCTTTGAGCCCTCTGAAGGCTCTGAGCCCTCCTGGAAGCTCTGAGCGGGGACTCTAAGCGCTCGCTCACCTTCGGCGGTATGGTGGGGTGTCTGTCTGCGAGAGGGGCGAGCGAGCGATGAGTACGGCGGAGGAGACGGCCGGTGGCGAGACGTCCGCGTGGGGCGAGGTCACGCCCGACGCGGCCCGAAGGCTGCTGATCGCCGCGGTGGAGGCCTTCGCCGAGCGCGGGTACCACGCCACGACGACCCGTGACATCGCGGGCCGCGCCGGCATGAGCCCCGCCGCGCTCTACATCCACTACAAGACCAAGGAGGAGCTGCTCCACCGGATCAGCCGGATCGGCCATGAGAAGGCCCTGGAGATCCTGCAGACGGCGGCCCGGCGTGAGGGCACCGCGACCGAGCGGCTCGCCGACGCGGTGAGCTCCTTCGTCCGCTGGCACGCGGGCGGCCGCACCACCGCCCGGGTCGTGCAGTACGAGTTGGACTCGCTCGGTCCGGACGCCCGCGAGGAGATCCTCGCGCTGCGCCGGCAGTGCGACGCCGAGGTGCGGGGGATCATCGAGGACGGCATCGCCTCCGGCGAGTTCGACGTGCTGGACGTCAAGGGCACCACCCTCGCCGTCATGTCGCTCTGCATCGACGTCGCCCGCTGGTTCAACGTCGACGGCCCCTGGACGCCCGACGAGGTCGGCGCGCTCGACGCCGACCTCGTGCTGCGCATGGTGGGGGTCAAGTAGCCCGCCGGGCCGCTGCTCAGACGTAGAAGCGGGCCACCGACTCGGCCACGCAGACCGGCTTGTCCCCGCCCTCGCGCTCCACGGTGTAGGCGACGGCCAGCTGGACCCCGCCCGGGACGTCCTCGACGCTGCTGATCCTCCCGGTGGCGCGCAGCCGCGAGCCGACCGGCACGGGGGCCGGGAAGCGGACCTTGTTGGTGCCGTAGTTGACGCCCATCTTCACGCCCTCGACGCTGATCAGCTGAGGGCCGAAGAGCGGCAGCAGCGACAGGGTGAGATAGCCGTGCGCGATCGTCGTCCCGAAGGGACCCGCCGCGGCCTTCTCCGGGTCGACGTGGATCCACTGGTGGTCGCCGGTGGCCTCCGCGAAGAGATCGATGCGCTTCTGGTCGATCTCCAGCCAGTCGGTGTACCCCAGCTGCTCGCCCACCGCCGCCTTCAGCTCGTCGGCGGACGTGAAGATCCTCGGCTCTGCCATGTCCCGGCCTCCCATGCCTCGCTCATGTCCTGAACATCATGAACACTATGTCTAAGCAACTGCTTAGCATGGTAGTCCGGGAAACCAATGTCAACGGACAGCGGCCGGGTACGGATGGGTAGGGTTCGAGGGGTGCCCCAGATTCCAGAGAAGATCCACGAGCTCACGGTCGGCCAGCTCGCCGCGCGCAGCGGCGCCGCCGTCTCCGCCCTGCACTTCTACGAGTCCAAGGGCCTGATCAGCAGCCGGCGGACCGCGGGCAACCAACGCCGCTACCACCGCGACACGCTGCGCCGGGTCGCCTTCGTGCGCGCCGCGCAGCGCGTCGGCATCCCCCTGGCCACCATCCGCGAGGCGCTCGCCGAGCTCCCCGAGGAACGCACCCCGACCCGGGAGGACTGGGCCCGGCTCTCCGAGGCCTGGCGTTCCGAACTCGACGAACGCATCAGCCAGCTCAACCGCCTCCGCGACCACCTGACCGACTGCATCGGCTGCGGCTGCCTGTCGCTGGACGGCTGCGTCCTGTCCAACCCGGACGACGTGTTCGGCGAACGCCTGACGGGATCGCGGCTGATGGTGGAACGCAGGGGGAAGCGCGCTTAGCCCACCTGGCCTGCGGACGGTCGTGCCGCTGGGGCGGCTCCCGACCCAACCCCCCCGCTCACTCGTACTCGGTCCCACCCTTCCGCGTCAGATACGCCGGGCTCACCGCCTTCGCAATGGCCCGCCCCCCGGTCACGGGGCTGTACCGCTCCACCGCAGGCCGGATCACCACACCCTCCCGCAGATGCAGCCCCCGCCCCGACACGGTCTCCCGCCCGCTGGCAACCTCCAGCACTCGTTCGATGTCGTACGCCCCCTCGTACAGCCGCGGCACCAACGGCAGCTCCCCGCCCAGCAGTTCGGCCGCATCCAGCCAGCGCACCGTCCCGTCGACCTCCGCGGAGACGTCGAACACGGCGTACCCCAGACTCTCGCGCCGCCCGTCCGCGCCGTACGTCAGGTCCTGGACCCCCGCCCCGTACACCTCACCGAAGATCCCGACCCGACGCGCCCCCAGCTGCTCGGCGAGCCGGGCGGCGGCCTCGGCGACGCCGTGGCCGTGCATGGCCCGCCAGTACAGATTGCGCGGATCCTCCTTCAGGGCGAGGGACTTGGCGCCGAAGCCCTTGGAGGAGACGTGCACGCGGTCCTCGTCGGCGAGATAGGTGAGCAGACAGGCAGAGCCGTGCAGTTTCTCGGTCAGGACCACAGCCTCGCCCGGTGTGAAGATGTCCGGAAACCGCTGGATGTTCTCGATGTCGACCCAGGGCAGCAGTTCGGGCGCGGGCTCGACCTCGCCGCTCATCGTGGGCGGGATCGGCGGCACCCACTTGGTGATGCCGAGCTGCTCCGCGAAGTCCGTCCCGTCCAGAGCGGCCCGCGCCAGATCGACCTCCGCGAGCGCCTTCGGCCGGCAGACGATGCCCTGCGACAGCTCACCGCGCAGCCGCACCGCCCTGACCCGGTCCGAGTTGCTCCCCGCCAGCCGCCCGGTCAGCCCCAGCTCCTCGATCAGCCCGGTGGGCAGGACGGACTGCTCGGGGATGTACACGGCGACGTCGCCGGTGCGGTACGCGCCCTTGGCCACGACGGCCCGGTACAGGCCCACCTGGGCCAGTTCGAGCGCATCGGCGTTCGGATGCTCATGGACGGTCAGCACTTCGGCGGTGACGCGCAGCGTCGACATGCGGGACTCCTAGGTCTACGGGGTCGCCCGGTTCGGTTTCATCGCCCCCAACTGTCCGGACGGGAAACGGGTGGAGCGAGCGGATTAGCTGCTGGTAACGTCGCGATCTTCGGCCGGCCGAGACGCCGCGCACGCAGTCCTGACGGGATCAACTCCCATCTTTTCAGCAGCCCTTGACGCCGCCCTGGCGGACATCGACACGGTCTTCGACGGTTTCGCGAGCTTCGACGAGACCGGCTGCGGCTACTGCCACGCGCCCGAGGAGACCGCGTATCTGCGCACGCGAACGTACGGATACCGGAGAACGTGGTGCAGTACTACCTCTTCGAGGTGCCCGATCTCCCCCAGAGGGGGACCCCCATCGACGACCATGCGGCCGCCATGCGCCGCCTGCTGCCGCAGGCCGCACGCGCGACGGCCGACGGCTCACTCGACGCGATCGGCTACGGGGCCCACGGGCTGACCCGGCTGGACTGGCGCTCCTGGCCCGCCGAGCAGGCCGCCGCGATCGAGGCGTTCCTGCACGCCTGGTGGCAGGACGCCCTCACCCGGCCCGATCCGCCCTACGGCATCGACGAGATCTTCGACACCTGCGCCACGATCGCCAGAACCGTGACCCCGTTCCTGGACCGTTGGGGCCGCGGCCCCGTCGCCGACGCACACCTCGTCCACTGCACCGACGGCTGGCTCTGCGACCTGCTGTCCGACCTCTCCCCGTTCTCCTGGTGGCAGGACGACAGCGAGAACGCCGGCCTCGCCGATCTGCGCAGCTGGCTGGCCGGTCCCGGCTCCGCTCGCCTACGCCTCCAGGGCGAGCCCGACCTGGCGACCCGCGCCGAGCTCCTCGCCCTGCCCTATGACGAGCGTTGGGCGCACTCCTACTGGGCCAGCGCCTCGGCGACCAACTGAGCGTTGGACAAGGCCCGTTCCCCGTCCGGCAGGAACAGGGTGTCCTCCAGACCCACCCGGGTCGCGAGCCCGAGCCGCCCCGCCAGCCGCAGCACCGGCCACGCCCCGCCGTCCTCGCCGTGCAGCAGTACGGGGCGGCCGGGCGCCGGGCCCAGGTCGGTCAGCAGCGCACGCGCGGTCTCCTCCGCGGTGTCCGGCGAGGCGTCCGTCACCTCGGCGAGTACGCGGAGCACTCTCGGGGCCAGGGGTGAGACCGCGAACCGTATCGCCCCGTCCGTCCCGGACCAGATGCCGGCCTCGACCTCCACGCCGAGGTCGAGCAGCGCGGCGGTGATCTCCTCGGCGCCCTGCTCATGCCAGTTGACCGAGGCGTGGTCGGGAAGTTCGGAGAGCGTGGCCCAGCTTCTGACGCGCTCCAGCCGTGCCGCAGGATCCGGTTCCGCCCAGGCGCCCGTGGTGACACCGACCGGGACCGACACGCGCGCCCGTATCGCCTCGAGCACCGGGCCGATCACGCGGGGCGACAACGAGTCACGCCCGCAGGGAGTCTTGGGGTGGACGTGGATGTCCGTGGCCCCGGCCGCGACGGCTTGCGCCGCGGACTCGGCCATCGCTTCCGGAGTCAGCGGCACCATCGCACCGTCGGCGGACCCCCGCACTCCGTTGAGACACACCTGCACCATGCCTCAAGCCTGCCAGCCCCCACTGACAACGGCCCAGCTCGTTGAGACAGGGGGTGCGGCATCCCCGGCGCACCCCCGCCTTGCTAGGCCGACACCAGCAGCCTTCCGCGCCTTGCGTCCGCCAGGGCCTCGGGACTGAGTACGGGCCGTGGCACGAGAATTCCACAGTGAGTGCAGACCGGACCCGCAGAGGGCTCGTGGTCCAAGTCGTACTTCCAGATCAGGCGGTCCGCGCCGCACACCGGGCAACCGGAGCCCGGCTCGCGCTCCAGGCCGGAGATCAGCCGGCGCAGCACCTCCGCAAGCGGCTCGCGGGGGTGCACCCGCGGGTCGTCGCACCAGGCGACACCGAAACCGCCCCAGGTCAGCCGGTGCCAGTCGTCCACCGTGCCCGGCCGGCGCAGCCCGTCGTGCTTCTCCTTCCTGCGCCGCTCGGCGAACTCGACCTCGTAGGCCAGCCAGACCGAACGCGCTTCCTCCAACTCCTCCAGTGCGGCCACGAGCCGCGCTGGGTCGGGGGAGCGGTCCTCGGGGCCGAACCCTGCCCGGGAGCACAAATGGTCCCAGGTCGCCCTGTGCCCGTAAGGAGCAAACCGCTCAAGGCACTTGCGCAGTGAGTAGCGCCGCAGTGCCAGATCGCACCGCGGGTCGCGGACCTGTCTCGCCAGACTCCGAAAGCCGGCCATCGTCCTGCACCTCCGTCACACCTGCACCTGTACTTCGGTCACTTCGGCGTCGTCGTACGGACGTCGCCGAATAGACGTATCGACAAGCGATTCGGCTCCATCCGATTTCCAATGCCCTCCATAAGCCGTCCCGCCCACTCCAAAACTTGACGCATGTTCATCTTCACTCCCGGGGATACCGGCGGTAACGTCCCGGCTCACCCCCGTCGGTAGGAGCTGCCATGCCCTGGCGTACCTCTCGTAGCGCCCCAGTCAGACTGAGAACTCCCGGCAGACTCGCCGGGTTCCTGAAGACCGCATCCACATGCGTCCTGATTGCTGGACTTTTGTCCCCGCTCACCCAGGCGACGGCAGCGGCCGCTGCCTCGAACGACTACTGCGGCGGCCAGTGTTCCGACATCCTGCCGCCGGGCGAGAACGGCAACGCGACCCTCGCGCAGGTCCTCCTCAACCAGGCGTTCGGCACCCAGCCCGACCACGCGGAGGACCAGCTCGGCCCGTACGCCAACCTGGCCAAGGGGTACTCCTCGCTCACCGACTCGACGATCAACACCTTCTTCAACGACGCGTCGTTCGGGGTCTCCTCCGATCAGGTCGCCTCCACCGAGAAGCCTGCGGGCCGCACCGACGTGACGATCGTCCGCGACAAGAAGGCGGGCATTCCGCACATCACCGGAACCACCAGATACGGCACGGAGTTCGGCGCCGGGTATGCCGCGGCTGAGGACCGGCTGTGGCTGATGGACGTCTTCCGGCACGTGGGACGCGGCCAGCTGACCTCGTTCGCGGGCGGCGCGGCCTCCAACCAGGGCCTTGAGCAGCAGTTCTACCGCAACGCCCCCTACAGCGAGGCCGACCTGCAGGCCCAGATCGACAACGCCGTCGCCCACAACGGCGCCCGCGGACAGCAGGCCCTCGCCGACGCCAACGCCTACCTGGCCGGCATCAACGCCTACATCGACGCCTCCGACAGCGGCCGTTACTTCCCCGGCGAGTACGTCCTGACCGGCCACAAGGACTCGATCACCAACGCCGGCACCATCGACCACTTCAAGATCACCGACCTGGTGGCGCTGGGTTCCGTGATCGGTTCCCTGTTCGGCGCCGGCGGTGGCGGCGAGGTCAACAACGCGATCTCACTCCTGGCCGCCCAGTCCAAGTACGGCGTGACGGAGGGCACCAAGGTCTGGGAGTCCTTCCGGGAGCGCAACGACCCCGAGGCCGTGCTCACCGTCCACAACGGCGAGAGCTTCCCGTACGCCACCAAGCCCGACACCGCCCAGGGCGAGGCGCTGCCCGACGCCGGCTCGGTGACGACCGAACCGCTGGTCTACGACGCCACCGGCACCGGGGCGAGCCAGAGCGCCACCGCCGCCTCCAAGGCGGCGACCGCGACCGCTCTCAGCTCGGCCAGGCGCGGCATGTCCAACGCTCTGGTGGTGAGCGGCAAGTACACCGCCAGCGGCCACCCCATCGCCGTCTTCGGCCCGCAGACCGGCTACTTCGCGCCCCAGCTGCTGATGCTCCAGGAGATCCAGGGCCCGGGCCTCAGCGCCCGCGGCGCCTCCTTCGCGGGCCTGAGCATGTACGTCGAACTCGGCCGCGGCCAGGACTACTCGTGGTCCGCGACCACCTCCGGCCAGGACATCATCGACACCTACGCCGTCGAGCTGTGCCAGGACGACTACCACTACCTGTACCACGGCACCTGCACGGCCATGGACAAGGTCGAGCAGACCAATTCCTGGAAGCCGACCACGGCCGACGGCACGGCCGCGGGGTCGTACACGATGAGGGTCTGGAAGACGAAGTACGGGCCGGTGGAGTACCGGGCCACCGTCGGCGGCAAGAAGGTCGCCTACACCACGCTGCGCTCGTCCTACATGCACGAGGCCGACTCGATCATCGGCTTCCAGATGCTGAACGACCCCGACTTCGTCAAGGGCCCGCAGGACTTCCAGAGCGCGGCTCAGCACATCAACTACACCTTCAACTGGTTCTACGCCGACTCCCAGCACACCGCGTACTACAACAGCGGCAACAACCCGGTGCGGGCGAGCGGCGTCGACGCCGAGTTCCCGGTGTGGGGGCAGGCGGCGTACGAGTGGAAGAACTGGGACCCGACGACCAACACCGCCGACTACACGCCCGCCTCGGCGCACCCCAACTCCATCGACCAGGACTACTACATCTCCTGGAACAACAAGCAGGCCAAGGACTACACGACCGCGCCCTGGGGCGACGGGTCCGTGCACCGCGGCAATCTGCTGGAGGACCGGGTGAAGAAGCTGGTCGCGGCCGGCGGGGTGACCCGTACCAAGCTGGTGCAGGCCATGGCGGACGCGGCACTGGAGGACCTGCGGGCCGAGGACGTGCTGCCGAAGCTGCTCAAGGTCATCAACAGCAGCCCGGTGACCGACTCCACGGCCGCGGCCGCGGTGAGCAAGCTGCAGGCCTGGGTGACGGCGGGCGCCAAGCGCACGGAGACCTCGGCGGGTTCGAAGAAGTACGCCGACGCCGACGCGATCCGCATCCTGGACGCCTGGTGGCCGCTGCTGGTCAAGGCCGAGTTCCAACCCGGCCTCGGCAGCGACCTGTACACCGCCTTCACCAGCAACCTGCCGGTCGACGAGGCCCCGTCGGCCGCACACGGACCGACCGGCTCGCACGCCGGCAGCTCCTTCCAGTACGGCTGGTGGAGCTACGTCGACAAGGACATCCGGGCGGTGCTCGGTGAGTCGGTGCAGGGGCCGCTGGCGGAGAAGTACTGCGGCGGCGGCAGCCTCAGCTCCTGCCGGGACATCCTGATCAGCACCCTGAAGACGGCGGCCGGCACGTCCGCGTCGACCGTCTACCCCGGCGACTCCCTGTGCTCGGCGGGCGACCAGTGGTGCGCCGACTCGATCGTCCAGCGGACGCTCGGCGGCATCAAGCACTACAACATCAGCTGGCAGAACCGGCCCACCTTCCAGCAGGTGGTGGAGTACACCTCGCACCGGTGACGGACCAGCGGCGGCGGGTCAGCGGATGCGGCCCGCCGCCAGCACCACCTGGGCCAGCTCCCGGTGCACGATGTCGCTGTGTGCACCGGCGGGCGGCCCGCCGTTCCTCACCACGGCCGCCGCGTCGACGTTGACGCAACCCGAGGTCGGCAGGGTGCTCGTGAGGGCGTCGGCGAGCGTGTACGCGCGCGTGCCCGGCACCGCCTGCACACCGTCGTGCCCCATCGCGCCCCACTTGACGCCCAGCAGCTCCCCGATGCCGAAGCCCTCGGTGGCCCCCTCGACGACGCCCTGTGCGTCGTCCGCCATGCGCGAGGCCAGCGGGTAGATCGTGCCGAGCGCCGTATCGAAGTGGGAGTAGCAGCACACCAGAGGGCCGTCGACACGGTTCTGCTGGCCCTGCAGCACGCCCCCCGCATGTGCGTCGTACGGCAGCCGCGCCGCGAACGCGTAGTGCGAGAACGCCCCTTGCAGCAACGTCACCGACTTCACCGTGTGCACGCCCTCGGGCAGCCCGCGCAGCGCGAACGACACCAGCCGGCCGCCGAAGCTGTGCCCCACGAGGTGCACGCGCACGGCGGGAGCGGAGGCGGCGAGCTGCCCGACCAGACGGCCGAGCCCGCGCTCGCCGACCGTGCCCGCGCGCCGCTTCATCGCGTAGTACGTCGCCTGCCGCAGCAGTTCCTTCGCCCCGTCCCAGGGGTTCGGCAGCGAGAAGCCCTCCGGGTCGCCACCGGACCGGACGTCGGCCAGTGCCTGCGCGAACTCGTCGCAGAGCGTCGCCGTGTCCTCGGTGAACAGCACCGGCTCGCTCTGCGGGACGCCCTCCGCGAGGGTGTCCGCCGCGAACAGCGGCTGCGGACCGCCCGGTACGAGCTCCACCAGCAGCCGGACCAGCCGCCCGAACTCCTCCAGTTCGTTGTCGGGCCGCTGGTCCAGCATCCGTGCGATCTGGTCGATCACGGTGGCCCGTCCGGGGAACGTCTCCAGCAGTGCGTGCCGGGTGTCCTTGTCGAGCGCGGGCGCCGGGGACGCCTCCGCCTCCATGGCCACCACGGACTTCGGGAAGTCGGGGATCGGCTCGTCGCAGAACCGCATCGACGGCCAGATCACGCCCACGTACCCGATCTTCGCCTGGGCCGCGAGCTGCGGGATCGGCGCGAAGAACTGGCTGTAGAGGGCGGTCGCCCCCGAGCGGTCGTTGTTCCAGCCGTGCGCGAAGACGATCAGGTCACGGACTGCGCCTTTCGTGACCTCGGCGAGCAGCCGGTCGCGCTCCTGCCCGTCGACGTCCCCGTCCGCGTCGAAGGTCAGCTCCCAGTAAGGACTCACACTCATTGCCGGCTGTGCCATGACAGGCCCCCTCGTCCCCCGGAGCAGTGCGATGTGGGCGCATCGTCCTGCTACCGGCCGAGGATGGCCATACGTCCCGCCTCACTTGTATCTACTTGTAGAGGAGGTATTCCTTTCGAATCAGCCGGAACGCGGCGAGTTCCTCCTGCCAGCCCGCCATCACCTCGTCGGTCCCCGCGCCCGCGTCGATCGCCAAACGCACGTGTGTGGAGCCCGTGAGCTTGTCGATCCAGTTGTCCGGCCGCCAGCCGAAGCCGCTCCACACCTTCTTGGCGGTCACCAGCAGCGCGATCCCGGTGCGCACGGGGTCGTACGCGGCCCGGTCGTGCACGTGGAGCTGCACGCCGCCGACAGTCTTCCCCTGGAACTTGGAGAAGGTCGGCGCGAAGTACGCCTCTCTGAAGTGGACACCGGGCAGGCCGAGTTCGTTGACCGCGGCCGCCCACTTTCCGTCGATGCCCTCAGCGCCGAGCAGTTCGAACGGGCGGGTGGTGCCGCGGCCCTCCGACAGGTTGGTGCCTTCGAACATGCACGTTCCCGAGTACACGAGCGCCGTGTCGGGCGTCGGCATGTTGGGGCTCGGCGGCACCCAGGGCAGCGACCAGGCGTCGTAGAACTCCGAGCGCCTCCATCCCGTCATCAGTACGGTCTGCAGGGGTACGGGGGTGGTCAGGAACTCCCCGTTGAACAGCCGGGCCAGCTCGGCGACCGTCATGCCGTGCGCCTGGGAGATCGGCTGCCGTCCGACGAAGGTCGCGAACTCCTTGTGCAGCACCGGGCCCTGGGCCGCACGGCCCGTCACCGGGTTCGGCCGGTCGAGGACGACGAAGCGCTTACCGGCGAGCTGGGCGGCCTCCATGCAGTCGTACAGCGTCCAGATGTACGTGTAGAAGCGGGCGCCGACGTCCTGGATGTCGAAGACGACGGTGTCGACGCCGGACGCCGTGAAGACGTCGGCGAGGGGCCGGCCGCTCTTGAGGTACGTGTCGTAGACGGGGAGGCCGGTGGCGGGGTCGTCGTAGCGGCCTTCGGAGCCGCCTGCCTGGGCGGTGCCGCGGAAGCCGTGTTCGGGGCCGAAGACGGCCACCAGGTTCACTTTGGCGTCGGCGTGCATCACGTCGACGATGTGGTGGACGTCTCGGGTCACCCCGGTGGGGTTGGTGACGATTCCGACTCGTTGGCCGTCGAGGAGTGCGTAGCCTTCGGCGGAGAGTCGTTCGAAGCCGGTGCGGAGTCTTTTGTGGGGGGCGGCTGCGGTGGCCTGCGGCGCTGCGGAGAGGGTTGTTGCTGCCGTTGTCGCTGCGAGGAGGGCTCGTCTGGATAGGCGCATGGGGTGCACCGTATTGCTACCGCAGACTGTGAGGAAATGCGGGAAGTCTGTGGTTGCTCGCGCAGTTCCCCGCGCCCCTGCCCGGCGTTGCAGTGGCCCCTTTCCAGTGACATACCGACCGGTTAGTCTGACCGCAGCAGAGCCGCAGTCGAAGGAGACCGATGGTGGAAGCCGTGCAGGGTACTGGTGTGGTTGTCACGGGGGCCGGGGGTGGGATCGGGGCTGCCCTTGCCCGGCGGTTCGCCGCCCAAGGGGCCCGGGTCGTCGTGAACGATCTCGATGCGGACCGGGCCAAGGCCGTTGCCGAGGAGATCGGCGGTATTGCCGTGCCCGGTGACGCCTCCGGCATCGTCGGTGATGCCCGGGACGCGCTCGGGGGGACCATCGACGTCTACTGCGCCAACGCCGGTGTCGCCTTCGAGGACGCGGGGCCGGGGAAGCCGCTCGATGAGAAGGCCTGGGCCGTGTCCTGGGACGTCAATCTGATGGCTCATGTCCGGGCCGCCCATGAGCTGCTTCCGGAGTGGCTGGAGCGGGGCGGCGGCCGTTTCGTGTCCACCGTGTCCGCAGCCGGACTGTTGACCATGATCGGGGCGCCCTCGTACAGCGTCACCAAGCACGGTGCCTACGCCTTTGCCGAGTGGCTGTCGCTCACATACCGGCACCGGGGGCTCAAGGTGCATGCCATCTGTCCGCAGGGGGTGCGCACCGACATGCTGGCCGCCACCGGTACCGCTGGCGATCTGGTGCTGCAGCCGACCGCGATCGAGCCGGCGGACGTCGCGGACGCCCTGTTCAAGGGGATCGAGGAGGACCGGTTCCTGATCCTGCCGCACCCCGAGGTCGCCGAGTACTACCAGGCCAGGGCCACTCACCCCGACCGCTGGCTGACGAACATGAACCACATCCAGCAGAAGTGGGAGGAGGCACGGTGACCGACTCCCGTTACGCCGCCCGGCCCTGGGTGGCCCTGCTGAACGAGGCTCAGCGCGGCCCCGTGGAGCCCGCCGACTCCCTGGTGCACGCGCTGCGCCGGTCCGTCGCCGCGGCCCCGGACCGCACCTTCCTCGCCTACTTCGACGGGCGGCTGAGCTACCGCGAGGTCGACGAGCTGAGCGACTCGGTCGCCGGGCATCTGGCCGCCCGCGGCCTGGAACGCGGCGACCGGGTGGCGATCCTGCTGCAGAACTCCCCGCTCTTCGTGCTGGCGCTGCTGGGCGCATGGAAGGCGGGGGCGATCGTCGTGCCCGTCAACCCCATGTACAAGTCGGGGGAGGTCGGGCACGTCCTGCGGGACGGCGAGGTCACGGCGCTGGTCTGCTCCGACCGGGCCTGGGAGTCGTATCTGCGGGACACGGCCGCCGACTCGCCCGTGCAGATCGTGCTGACCACCTGCGAACTGGACTTCCAGACGCGTGGCGACACGCGGGTGCTGGGCTTCGAGCGGCTTCCGCAGGCCGCGGACGCCGCCGACCTGACGACCGTGGCCCGCGCCGGGTACGAGGCGCCCGAGGGCCGCCGGCTCAGGCCGTCCGACATCGCGCTGATCAGCTACACCTCGGGGACCAGCGGTACCCCCAAGGGCGCCACCAACACGCACGGCAACATCATGTACAACGCCGAGCGCCAGCGGACGGGGCTCGCCCTGCCCGACGCACCCGTGTACTACGCGCTGGCGCCCCTGTTCCACATCACCGGGATGGTCTGCCAGCTCGGCGCCTGTCTCAACAGCGCGGGCACGCTCGTGCTGACGTACCGCTTCGAGGCGGGTCTCGTGCTGGAGGCGTTCGCCGAGCACCGGCCGCACTACACGGTCGGCCCCTCGACCGCCTTCATGGCGCTGGGCGCCCACCCGGAAGCCACCCGGGAGCACTTCTCGTCGTTCGTGAACATCTCCAGCGGCGGTGCCCCCGTGCCGCCCGCCCTGGTGGAGAAGTTCCGGGCGGGCTTCGGGCCGTACATCCGCAACGGCTACGGGCTCACCGAGTGCACCGCGCCCTGCGCCTCCGTCCCGCCGGGCCTGGAGGCGCCCGTCGACCCGGCCTCCGGCACGCTGGCCGTGGGCCTGCCGGGCCCCGACACCGTCGTACGCATCGTCGACGACCAGGGCAAGGAAGTGCCCTTCGGTGAGCAGGGTGAGATCGTCGTCCGCGGGCCGCAGGTCGTGCCCGGCTACTGGCGGCGGCCGGAGGCGACCGCCGAGACCTTCCCGGACGGTGAGCTGCGCACCGGCGACATCGGCTTCATGGACGAGCAGGGGTGGCTGTACGTCGTCGACCGCAAGAAGGACATGATCAACGCGTCGGGTTTCAAGGTGTGGCCGCGCGAGGTCGAGGACGTCCTGTACACGCATCCCGCGGTCCGTGAGGCGGCCGTCGTCGGGGTGCCCGACGGGTATCGCGGGGAGACTGTCAAGGCGTACATCAGCCTGCGTCCGGGCGCCGACACGGACCCGGGTGAACTCGCGATGTACTGCAAGGAGAGACTGGCCGCCTACAAGTACCCGCGGCAGGTGGAGATCCTGCCCGACTTGCCGAAGACGGCGAGTGGGAAGATCCTCCGTCGGGAGCTTCGTTCCCGGCCGCAGGACAGCGAATAACAGCGAACAGATGCAGGCAGTGAGCTTGGAAGGCAGGTGGCGGCACAGTGCCCAGAACGACGGACGGTGACGGTACTCCCGTCCCGCAGCGGCTGCTGGCCGCCGCCACCCGGCTCTTCGCCGAGCAGGGCTACGACCGCACCTCCGTGCAGGAGATCGTCGAGGCGGCCGGCGTCACCAAGGGGGCGCTGTACCACTACTTCGGCTCCAAGGACGACCTGCTGCACGAGGTGTACTCGCGCGTCCTGCGCCTCCAGCAGGAGCGTCTGGACGCCTTCGCCGACGCCGACGAGCCGATCGAGAAGCGGCTGCGGGGAGCGGCGGCGGATGTCGTCGTCACGACGATCGAGAACCTCGACGACGCGATGATCTTCTTCCGCTCGATGCACCATCTGAGCCCGGAGAAGAACAAGCAGGTGCGTGCCGAGCGGCGGCGCTACCACGAGCGCTTCCGTGCGCTGGTGGAGGAGGGGCAGCAGACGGGCGTCTTCTCGAAGGCGACCCCGGCCGACCTGGTGGTGGACTACCACTTCGGGTCGGTGCACCACCTGTCGACCTGGTACCGGCCGGACGGGCCGATGAGCCCGCAGGAGGTCGCCGACCATCTGGCGGACCTGCTGCTGAGAGCCCTGCGGCCGTAGGACGTACATGGGTAAGGGGCGGTCGCATGGCGACCGCCCCTTACCCATGCCCTACAGGTACTTCTTCAGCTCCCGTCGCGCCAGCGACCGCTGGTGCACCTCGTCCGGACCGTCCGCGATCATCAGTGTGCGGGCTCCGGCGTACAGCTCGGCCAGCGGGAAGTCCTGGCTGACGCCGCCCGCACCGTGCAGCTGGATCGCCCGGTCGATGATGTCGACGACCGCGCGGGGCGTGGCGATCTTGATGGCCTGGATCTCCGCGTGGGCGCCCCTGTTGCCGACCGTGTCCATCAGCCACGCCGTCTTCAGCACCAGCAGCCGCAGCTGCTCCACCGTCACACGCGCGTCGGCGATCCAGTTGTGCACCACGCCCTGCTGGGCCAGCGCCTTGCCGAAGGCCGTACGGGACACCGCCCGGCGGCACATCAGCTCGATCGCCCGCTCCGCCATGCCGATCAGCCGCATGCAGTGGTGGATACGTCCCGGACCGAGGCGCGCCTGGGCGATGGCGAAGCCGCCGCCCTCCTCGCCGATCAGATTGGTCACCGGCACGCGCGCGTGGTCGAAGACCACCTCGGCGTGGCCGCCGTGGTAGTGGTCCTCGTAGCCGAAGACCTGCATCGCCCGCTTGACGGTGACGCCCGGGGTGTCGCGGGGGACCAGGACCATGGACTGCTGGCGGCGGATGTCCGCGCCGTCCGGGTTCGTCTTGCCCATCACGATGAAGATCTTGCAGTCCGGGTTCATCGCCCCGGAGATGTACCACTTGCGCCCGGTGATGACGTACTCGTCTGTGCCATCGGAGGCTCGCTCGATGTGCGTGGTGATGTTGGTGGCGTCGGACGAGGCCACCTCCGGCTCGGTCATCGCGAACGCCGAACGGATCTCGCCCGCCAGCAGCGGCTCCAGCCACTGCTTCTTCTGCTGCTCGTCGCCGAACTGCGCGAGCACCTCCATGTTGCCGGTGTCGGGAGCCGCGCAGTTCGTGGCCGTCGGCGCCAACTGCGGGCTGCGGCCGGTGATCTCGGCCAGCGGCGCGTACTGGAGGTTGGTCAGTCCGGCGCCGTGCTCGGTGTCCGGCAGGAAGAGGTTCCACAGGCCCTGCCTGCGCGCCTCCGCCTTCAGCTCCTCCACCACGGCAGGGGTGTCCCAGGGGGAGGCCAGCGCGGCCCGCTGCTCCTCCGCCACCGCCTCGGCCGGGTAGACGTACTCGTCCATGAAGGCGAGCAGCTTGGCGCGCAGTTCCTCGGTGCGCGCGTCGAACGCGAAGTCCATGGTCGGTCAGCCTTCCTGAAGAGTGGTCAGGCCGTGCTCGATGAACACGGGCACCAGGTCGCCGATGCGGTCGAAGCCGCGGCCGACCGTCTGGCCCAGCGTGTAGCGGTAGTGGATGCCCTCGAGGATCACGGCGAGCTTGAACCAGGCGAACGCCGTGTACCAGGAGACGGACGAGACGTCGCGCCCGGATCGGGCGGCGTACCGCTCGATCAGCTCGGCCGGATCCGGGTGGCCGGGGGCCTCGGCGGTCGTGGAGACCGGGGAGTCGGGCATGCCCAGCGGCATGCTGTACATCACCAGCAGGCCCAGGTCGGTGAGCGGGTCGCCGAGCGTGGACATCTCCCAGTCGAGGATCGCCTTGATGCGGTCGTCCGCACCGATCAGGACGTTGTCGAGCCGGTAGTCGCCGTGCACCACGGCCGGTGCGGGGGAGGTGGGCAGCCGGCGGCCCAGCGAGGCGTGCAGCTCGTCGATGCCGGCCAGGTCGCGGTTGCGGGAGGCGTCCAGCTGCTTGCCCCAGCGGCGCAGCTGCCGGTCCAGGAAGCCCTCGGGGCGGCCGAAGTCGGCGAGGCCCACCTCGGCGGGGTCCACCGCGTGCAGTTCGACGAGCGTGTCCACCAGGGACAGCACCGCGTCCCGGGTGCGGTCCGGACCGAGCGGGGCGAGCTGGTCGGCCGTGCGGTACGGCGTGCCCTCCACGAACTCCATGACGTAGAAAGGCGACCCCAGCACCTCCTCGTCCTCGCACAGGAGCACGGGGCGCGGCACCGGTACGTTGGTCGGGTGCAGGGCGCTGATCACCCGGTGCTCGCGCTTCATGTCGTGCGCGGTGGCCAGGACATGGCCGAGCGGGGGCCGGCGTACGACCCACTTCGAGGTGCCGTCCGAGACCGCATAGGTGAGGTTCGACCGTCCGCCCTCGATCAGCCGGCCGGTCAGGGGGCCGTGCACCAGGCCGGGCCGCTCCTGGTCGAGCAGGCCGCGCAGCCGGTCGAGATCGAGACCTGGCGGGTGGTCGGGGCTCATCGGTGCTCCTTCAGGGGCGTCAGAAAGGTTCCCCACCATGATGCCGACCGGTCGGTATGCCGTCCAGTGTGTGCGGCGAACGTGATCTGAGCCACGATAAGGCGACAGCTCCCGGCGCGGTGGCGCGGGGAGCTGTCGGCCGACCGGTTCCGGCCGGTTTCAGTGGTCGTCCCAGTGGCCCTCGTGCGGGGCGTGCCGGTGGCCGTCGTGCAGATAGTCGACGTGGTCGCCGTGCAGGACGCTCTCGTGTCCGCAGCCCTCGCCGTGCCGGTGCTCGTGGTCCTCGTGCGGTGCGTGCCCGTCCGGCTCGCACTCGTCCCAGTGGCCGCCGTGCTCGCGGTGCAGATGACCGTCGTGCGCGTAGTCGACGTGATCCCCGTGCGGCACCTGTGTGTGTCCGCAGTCGGGGCCGTGGGCGTGGGTGTGGGACGCGTGTTCCAGGTGAAGGGTGGTCATGGGGGTTCGCCTTCGGGGGAGTGCTGGTGATGACGTCGGACAGGGCGCCACGCGAACGGCGCATAACGGACCATTCGGCTTGCGTGGCGGCCGCGTACACCGGAGGGTCGAGCCCATGAAGGCCATCAGCTACGCACGGTACGGCGGACCCGAGGTGCTCGAGTACGGCGAGCTGCCCGACCCGAAGATCGGCCCCGACTCGGTCCTCGTCAAGGTCCGCGCGGCCGCCGTCAACCCCGTCGACTGGAAGTGCCGCGAGGGCCACCTCGACGGAATGCTCGACGCCGTCTTCCCGGTGGTGCCCGGCTGGGACGTCTCCGGCGTCGTCGTCCAACCGGGCGTGTCCGTCACGGAGTTCACCGCCGGGGACGAGGTCGTCGGGTACGTGCGGGAGGACTTCCTCTCGCGCGGCACCTTCGCCGAGTACGTCGCCGCACCCGTGCGCACCCTCGCCCGCAAACCCCGCAACCTCTCCTTCGAGGAGGCGGCCGGACTGCCTCTCGTGGGACTCACCGCCTACCAGGTGATCGTCAAGGCGCTCCAGGTCGAACGCGGCGAGACCGTCCTGGTCCACGCGGCGGCGGGCGGCGTCGGGTCCATCGCCGTCCAGCTCGCCCGGCATCTCGGCGCCCGCGTGATCGGTACGGCGAGCGAGCGCAACCACGAGTTCGTCCGCGGGCTTGGCGGCGAGCCCGTGGAGTACGGCGAGGGGCTGGGCGAGCGGGTGCGCGGGCTGGTCCCCGAGGGCGTGGACGCCGTGTTCGACACCGTCGGCGGTGAGACCCTCAAGGTTTCGGCCAATCTGCTGGCCCCCGAGGGGCGCCTCGCGTCGATCGCCGACGGCGACGTCGTCGACTACGGCGGCCGCTACTGCTGGGCGCGCCCGGATGCCGGGGACCTGCTGCGGCTGACCGAACTGGTGGAGGAAGGGGCGGTGTCCGTGCACGTGTCCCAGACGTTCCCGCTGGAGCGCGCGGCGGACGCGCACCGGCTCAACCAGGAGGGGCGGACGCGGGGGAAGATCGTGGTGACGGTGGAGTGGGACGTGGAACCGGCCGGCTGAGCAGGCCGGGCCGGGTCCGTTTCGGTTCCCGCACGCCGCAGAGGGAGCGGGGGCGGGGCCTGCCGCTGCAGCGGCCGATGGCACAGGCGATGTGCAGCTCGGCCGTGATGGGGGCCCCGCTCAAGCGAAGCCGAGAGTCGGGGAGCGGCCGGCCACGACGGAGCCGTAGACGATCGACGGCCCATCGCGGCCTCGCGGCCGAGCGCAGACCGACCCGGCCCGCCGACCGCTCGGCAGGCGCCGGTCGGAAGACCCTGTCAGACGACCAGTGCCGCCCCGCACGCCGCCAGGGCCACCGTGCACAGGACCGCCGCGGTGGCGTGCCGTGGGGCCAGGGCCAAGGGGCTGTCGGACGATGCCAGGGCGCTTATGCGGCGGTGGGCGACGAAGAGGAAGCCCAGCCAGAGGACGCAGCACAGGGCGCAGGCGATGATCCCGGCCGCGGAGAGGCCGCCGTGCAGCGCGGTCTTCGTGGCGAGGACGGCGGCCACGGTGCTCGCCAGCGTCGTACGCCGCCAGGCGAGCCGGGTCCGCTCCGGCTGGAGGCCGGGGTCGCGCTCCTGCCCCGCGCCGGCGTTCACCCCTCCCACCCGACGAGTACGACGACGACCATCGCCACGGCCACGGCGGCGACGACGATGCTCAGCAGCACCGGGAACCGCGAGACCGGCAGATCCTCGCCGCGGCGCATGGCCCGCTCGCAGCGCATCCAGTGGTTGACCGCGCGCAGCGAGCACAGCACGCCCGCGCCGAGCAGCGCGAGCGCCAGGCCTGCGCGCCAGGCCCAGCGCAGGTCCGGCAGGAACTGGTCCACCGCGAAGCCGCCGCCGATCAGGGCGAGGGCGGTGCGCACCCAGGCCAGGAAGGTGCGTTCGTTGGCCAGCGAGAAGCGGTAGTCCGGCGTTCCGCCCTCGCTCCGGACCTGTTCCGGGGCGAACCAGAGCCGGACGTTCCGTCCGAATTCGATCACGCTTACGACTCTATCCAGCTTCGGTCGGCGCCGTCCGCTGGGGGCTGCCGCCCCCAGACCCCCGCTTCGGCCCTTAAGGGGCCTCGTCCTCAAATGCCGGACGGGCTGAAACAACTCGACCGGCGCTCGTCACGAGCCGTCGTGCTGCATCAGCCGCTGATACGCATCCAGCCCGTCCGGCACCCACTCCCACTCGCTCAACCGGCGCTGCACCTCCGTCTCCGGCAGGAAGGCGTGCCAGGCCACCTCCTCCGTCTGTGGGCTCACCGGCAGCTCGCAGCGGACCTCGTAGACCGCGGACCACCAGGTACGGCCGGCGCCGTCGTCGTAGAGGAACTTGAAGAGGAAGCGCGGGCTCGGGAGGCCGGAGACGCCGAGTTCCTCCTCGGCCTCGCGCAGTGCGGCGTCGTCGTAGGACTCGCCCGCGCCGACCACTCCGCCGACCCACATGTCGTAGAGGGAGGGGAAGACCAGCTTGGTGGGGGTGCGGCGGTGGACGAAGAGGCGGCCTTCCGCGTCCCGGGCCTGGATGAAGACGCAGCGGTGGCGCAGGCCCTTGGCGTAGGCCTCGCCGCGCGGGGACTGGCCGATGACCTGGTCGTTCTCGTCGACGATGTCGAGGATTTCGTCTGCGGGGCTCGTCATGCCGCCATCCAAGCAGGACGGGGTCAGCTGCGCTGCAGGGCCCGGGCCCGCTCCGGCTTCGTCGTGCCGCTCGGCATGCAGGGGTGCAGGCCGAGCAGGACGATGCCGCCGACGATCGCCGCGAGGCCGGCCGCCTCCCAGGCGAGGGCGCCCGTGTCGGTGCGCAGCCGGTCGCCCAGGAAGCCCACTCCGCACAGGATGCCCGCCAGCGGCTGGGCGGCGGTCAGGGCGGGCAGCGACATCCGCAGGGGCGCGGTCTCGAAGGCGCTCTGGACCAGGATCAGGCCGACGACCCCCAGGGCCGCCACGCCGTACGGCTGCCAGCCCGTCACCAGCTCGGTGAGGCCGCCCTGGGTGAAACGCTCGCCGCTGACCCGGGTGAGGGCGTCCTGGACGCCGTAGAGGAGACCGGCGGCGAGGGCGAGGAGGACGGGGGCGGCGCTCAGGCGGGAGCGCTTCGCATACGTCGTCAGGAGGAGGGCGATGCCGATCATG
The DNA here is from genome assembly GCF_053593775.1 of Streptomyces sp. NPDC002092. Taxonomy (NCBI): domain Bacteria; kingdom Bacillati; phylum Actinomycetota; class Actinomycetes; order Kitasatosporales; family Streptomycetaceae; genus Streptomyces; species Streptomyces sp. NPDC002092. The sequence goes on along the minus strand of NZ_JBSFDG010000010.1, from coordinate 225,467 downwards.
GCGCCGATGATCAGCCAGTGCCGCAAGGGGTCGGTGACCGCGGTGCCGCCGCGTGGCTCGCCCGCGACGATGAAGGCGGTGACGCCGCCCGCGAGCAGGCCGAGGCCGGCCCAGCCCTGGCGGCCCAGCGGCTGTCTGGTCTGCTTGCGGGAGAGGGCCAGGGCGAACAGGAGGTTGGTGGCGAGGAGCGGTTCGACCAGGGAGATCTCACCCTGGCTCAGGGCGATCGCGCCGAGGACCATGCCGGCCACCATCAGCGCGATGCCGCCCAGCCAGCGCGGCACCTGCATCAGGTCGAGGAGCAGGCGCGGTGAGAGGAAGTCGTTGAGGGGTGCCCGCTGGGCCGCGTTCTGCTGGAGCACGAATCCGAAGCCCAGACAGCAGGCAGCGCTCACGGCGAGAATCAGAACCAGAACGGACACGCTGCGTACCTCGAGTCAGATGGGCCGGGCCACGGGGTGCGTAGTGGGTGACTGTAGCGTCCCAGGGCCCGGCTTGCCCCTGGGAGTGCCCGGATCGGGCCGTCGACTCGGTCACGTCTCCCCGACGATCAAGGGCGCGGCCGCGGTCGTCCCGCCATGGTGAGGTGCGGGGGCGCGCGGCGCCATGGCGTGCGCCACACGCATGACCCCGAGCGGCGGAACGAACGTCCCTGCGTGATCACAATTGCCCCTCCAGCAACAGAAGTTGACGCGTGTAACAACCGTCTCTCCCTTGACGCAAAGCGTTGGCGGGGGATTTGCTGTGCGTGACCAGCTGACGGCAAACCGATATCAGGCCGGACCGATACCAGACGTCGAGCCGCGTCGCGTGAGGAAGATCCCGCGGTGTCCCCACCCCCGCCCCCCTTCGGCCGGGGCCGCAAGCGCGCGGCCCAGACCCTCGACGCGGCCCTCGACGACGCCGAACTCGTCGCTGCCCGGGCCGCGTTGGCGCAGGGGCGGTGGCAGGCCGCGCGGTCGTTGCTCGTTCAGACGGGGGACGACTGGGATCTGCGCGGGCATCGGGTCACCGTGCTCGCGCTGGAGCCGTACAGCGGCGCCTGGGCGCGGGACTGGTTGCTCGCCGAGCCCGACTCAGCCGATGCCGCCGTGCTGCTCGCGCTCGCCCTCGTCCAGCGTGCCTCACGGGGCAAGGAGAAACCGGAGCGCGCCCGCCAGGCCTGCCGGGACGCCGCCGCGCTCGTACCCGCCGACCCCACTCCGTGGCTCGGCCTGCTCATGCTGGAGCGCGACCCGGGCCCCGAGGCCGAGCGGCTCTTCGCCGAGGTCCGCGGACGGTACGCCGACCACCACCACGCCCACCACCTGATGGTCGCCCGCCTCGCCGAGCGGCACGCCGACGCCGGCCCGGACCCGCTGCACGAGGTCTACGACTTCGCCAACCGGTCCGCCCTGTACGCCCCCGCCGACTCCCCCCTCGCGATCCTCCCGGTCGTCGCGCACGCCGAGCGCTACCGCGTGCTGGCCGCCGCCGGGCACGAGCCCGCCGACGCCGCAGCCTCCGGCCACTGGAGCGGACGCCGGGCCCGGCAGGTCATGAAGGCCGCCTTCGACTGGTGGCTCGAGTGGGAGCACGAGGGCCACCCGCGCCGCCTGGTCGACCTCAACTTCCTCGCCCACGCCAAGGTCTGCGAGGGCCGCGGCGCCGAGGCCGCCGCCCTGTTCCACCGCATCGGCGAGCACGCCACCCCCGCCCCGTGGTCGTACCCGGACCGCGATCCGCACTCCGCCTTCCGTGCCGCGCGGGCCGCCGCGCTCGGCACGGCCTGACACTCCCGACCCCGACAGAAGGACGGTCCCTCCATGACCACGGGCAGTTCCAACGCGAGCAGAGCCGCCGCGGGCGGCATCAGTACCTATCTGGGGCAGGAGCGCGCCCTGCGCGCCGACCGCCTGGGCGCGGGCGGCCTGCTGCTCTCCGTGCTCGCCGCGACCGCCCCGCTCATGGTGGTCGCGGGTGTCATGCCCACCACATTCGCGGTGATGGGCATCGTCGGGCAGCCGCTGCTCTTCGTCGTCCTCGGCGTGGTGCTGGTCCTCTTCAGCGTCGGGTACGCCGAGATGAGCCGGCACGTCCACAACGCGGGCGCCTTCTACGCGTACATCTCCCGCGGCCTGGGCGGCACCGCCGGAGCGAGCGCGGCCCTCGTCGCCCTCGCCGCCTACAGCGCGCTCCAGGTCGGCATCTACGGCATCTTCGGCTTCGAGGTCTCCAACCTGTTCGCCACCTACGCCGACGTCCAGGTGGCGTGGTGGATACCGGCGCTGGCGGCCGTGGCCGTCGTCGGGCTGCTGGGCTGGCTGAAGATCGACGTCAACGCGCGCGTGCTGGGCGTTCTGCTGGTCGTCGAGGTGATCCTCGTCGCCGTCTTCGACGTCGCCGCGATCGCCGACCCGGCCAAGCAGGGCCTTTCGCTGCACGCCTTCAACCCGGACACCCTCACCGGCGCCGGAGTCGGCACCGCCCTGTGCTTCTGCATCGCGGCCTTCACCGGCTTCGAGCAGGCACCGGTGTACGCGGAGGAGACCAGCCGGCCGCACCTCCTCGTCCCGCGCGTGATGCTGCTCGCGGTCGGCTTCGTCACCGTCTTCTTCGCGATCAGCTCCTGGGCGTACACCGTCGCCACCGGCCCCTCCGCGATCGTGGGCGCCGCGCAGAAGGAGAGCGCCGGGCTGCTGTTCTCCCTCACCGAGTCCCGGCTCGGCTCCACCTTCACCGACGTCCTGCACGTCCTGTTCGTGACCGGCATGTTCGCCGCCCTGCTCAGCTTCCACAACGTCGTCGCCCGATACGCCTTCGCCATGGGCCGCGAGGGACTGCTGCCGCGTACCTTCGGCCGTACGACGGGCACGAGCGGCGCCCCCGGCACCGGCTCCCTGCTGCAGACCGTCGTCTCCGCGGTCGTCGTGATCGCCTTCGCGGTCGCCGACGACAAGCCGACCGGCGACCCGACCGCACCCGTGCTGCACCTGTTCACCTGGCTCGGCAACATCGGCGCGCTCGGCGTGATCCTGCTGATGGCGGCGGCCTCGGTATCGGTGATCGTCTTCTTCGCCCGGCGCGGCGCGGCGGGCACCCAGGCCTGGCGGCTGGTCACCTCCGCCCTTGCGGCCGTGGCCCTGCTCGTGATCGCCGGCTACACGGTCAAGGACTTCGACGTCCTGGTCGGCGCCGGCCCGGACTCGGCCCTGAGCTGGGCGCTGCCCGGCATCATCGGCCTCGCCCTGGTCGTCGGCCTGGCCCAGGGCCTGCTGCTGCGCTTCCGCTCGCCCGAGGCGCACGCCCGCATCGGGCTCGGCAACGAGGCGTTCCAACTGGACAAGGCTGCGCGGGACGCGTCGTGACGCCTCCCGTACGGGGCGGCTTTCTGAGAAGCCCGTAAGAAGTGATTACGGAACCCTGACGAGCACCCGCGATTCCTGGTCCCGCCGGGGCCGCGGGTGTTCGAATGGATACGTGAACTCCGAACAACCCGAGGAGCCGGGCACCCCGCAGCCACCACCGGAGCGCGGCACCCCGGTCGGCCGCCGTGTCCTGCTCGGCACCATCGGCCTGGGCGCCCTCGGCGTGGTCGCCGCGCCCACTCTGCAGCGCGCCCTGGAGGGCTTCCTCGGCGCGGCCGCCGACAAGGACCCCACCGGCCTGACCGGCCTGCTCCCCAATGGCGGCGGCTTCCGCTACTACTCGGTCGCCTCCTCCGTACCGCACAGGAACGCCACGAACTACCGCCTCACCGTGGACGGCCTCGTCGACCGCCCGAGGACCTACACCCTCGACGACCTGCGCGCCCTGCCGCAGACGCGGCTGGTCAAGGACGTCCAGTGCGTCACCGGCTGGCGGGTCCCCGGCACGCCCTTCGAGGGGGTGCGGCTGTCCCGGCTGCTGGACGCCGCGGGAGTGCGCTCCACGGCCGGGGCGGTCCGCTTCACCTGCTTCGACGGCACGTACACCGAGAGCCTCACCCTCGACCAGGCCCGCCGCTCCGACGTCCTGGTCGCGCTGCGCATGCAGGACAAGAACATCGGCCACGACCACGGCGGCCCGGTCCGCCTCTACGTGGCGCCCATGTACTTCTACAAGTCCGCCAAGTGGCTGTCCGGCATCACCGTCACCGAGGACGTGAAGCCGGGCTACTGGGAGGACCGCGGCTACGACGTCGACGCCTGGGTCGGCCACTCGAACGGGCGGGACGATGAGCCTACGAGCTGAGGCGCACACGCCGCCGGTCGCCGGGGTCCGCCGGTTCGGCGCCGTGCAGCGCTGGGTGCACCGTACGACGGCCGCGCTGATGGGTGTGTGCGTGGTGACCGCGGCGTTTCTCTACATCCCGCAGTTCGCCGAACTCGTCGGGCGCCGGGAGCTGGTGGTCCGCGTTCACGAGTGCGCGGGGCTGGCCCTGCCGGTGCCCGTCCTGGTGGGTCTTGTCTCCCGGCACTTCCGCGCCGACCTGGGGCATCTGAACCGCTTCGGACCCCACGACAGGGTCTGGCTGCGGGCGGCTCTGCGCCGGGACAAGCGGCGGTCGTCGCGTCCGGCGGCGAAGTTCAACGCCGGGCAGAAGGTCTACGCGGCGTGGATCGCCGGGGCCACGCTGGTGATGCTCGGTACCGGGCTGATCATGTGGTTCACCCATCTGACCCCCCTGATGTGGCGTACCAGCGCGACGTTCGTCCATGACTGGCTGGCGCTGACGATCGGGATCGTGCTCGCGGGGCACATCGGGATGGCGATCGGGGATCCGGAGGCGCGGGGTGGGCTACGGACGGGCCGGGTGAGCCGGGAGTGGGCTGAGCGGGAGCATCCCTTGTGGCGTCCCTGAGGGTGCCTCCGGCGGGGGTGAGGTGGCTGCGGCGGGTGCCGCCACCGTGAAGGCGCCTTTGAGCTGGGCCTCGGTGTTTCCGTAGCGGACGACTACGTCCACGGTGCGTTCGTCCGCGGCGCCGTTGTGGCTGGTCGCGCCCCGCGGCGGAGCCGCATATCGATACAGCCCCGCGCCCCTGGAAGCCGCTGTAGTACCGCCCAGGGACGGCACTACGGCGGACAGCACCAGCTCGTCGCCCGTCTGTGAGCGCAGTACGGGCGGGCCGGCGGTCTGCTGTCCGGCGATGAACACGGTCCCGAAGCGCAGGAGTTCGGCGGGGGCGAAGAAGGTGCCCCGTAGTTCGATGGTGATCGTGTCACCCGGCTGGGCCTCGCCGTCGCCGCCCGTGTCCACGCCTGCGATCCGGTAGGTGCAGGCGGGGGTGCCGCTTGAGGAGGGTTTCAACTGGACGCTGGTGTACGGGTGTTGGCGGTGGAAGTCCAGCAGTGCGCCGAGCACGGTGTAGGCGGCGCGGCCCTTGCAGGTGTCTGCCTTGTCTGCCAGGGTGGCGTATTCCTTGGTCGCCGTGGCCCAGCTGCCGCCCTCGCCCTGGACGGCCAGGCAGGCGGTCGCGAGGGCGTGCAGCAGGCGCCAATCGGGGTCCGTGGAGGCCGTGGGGATCAGCTTGAGGGCGGACCGGCACTGGCCGGGGTCGCGGAGCTGGTCGTAGACGCTGGGCGGGTCCGGTGTGGTGTCGGCGTTGGGGGAGACGGGGCCCGGTGGGAGCCAAGTAGGGCTCAGAAGAGGCCTGTTGCTCGGCGAGGGAGTGGCCGTACGCGTGTGGCCCTGGCTGCCCCGCATCGCCGCCTCACTCGGCAGTGCGGTGCTGCTCGCCTCTCCGGCGGGTGACTGGCGAGGCGTGGGGGAGGGCGGTGTGGCGCCGTTCGACGGCCCCGCCGTCACGATCGAGCTGTCCCCGCCCCTGCTGTCCGGCGTGCCCCTCCCGTCACCGGTGAAGGCCGCGACGGCCACCGCCACCGCGCCGACCACGAGCAGCCCCGAGATACGCGTCCCGAGGGAAACCGCCATGACGCCCCCCGACCCCCAGTGCCCCCGGAGGCCGTGTCCAGGGGTCCCCTCATCATCGGGCCGACCCCGGCGCCGGGGAAGCCGCCTCGGGTTGATCCTTGGGGAAAATTCAGGATTCGAAGTCGAGCAGCACCTTGCAGGAGCGGCTCCGGTCCGCGGCCAGCGCGAAGGCCGACTCCGCCTCCCGGACCGGGACCACCGCGCTGACCAGCCCGTCGAAAGCCGGCTCGGTGGCGAGCAGCGCCGGCGCCTCGTCGAACTCCGTGTCGAAGCGGAACGCTCCCCGCAGCTCGATCTCCCGGCTCACGACCAGGTTCCCGGCGAAGGGGCTCGGCCCCGGCGGCAGCATCCCGAGCTGCACGACGACCCCGCCGCGCCGCACCAGACGCAGACAGGTGTCGAGACCCGCGGCCACCCCGGACGCCTCCACCGCCACGTCCACCTCGGACGGCCACCCGGCGTCCTCCGGATCGTCGGCCCGTACAAGGCTGTCGGCGCCCGCGGCACGTGCGTACTCCAGGGCCGCCGGGAGGAGGTCGGTGACCGTCACCCGTGCGGCGCCCGCCGCCTTCGCCGCCGCGACCACGAGGCAGCCGATGGGCCCGGCACCGGTGACCAGGACCTGCCTGCCGCGCACGTCTTTGGCCCGGCGGACCGCGTGCAGGGCGACGGACAGGGGTTCGGCGAGGGCTGCCCGGCGCAGGTCGAGACCCTCGGGCAGCGGCCTCAACTGATCGGCCGGTACGACGACTTGGGACGCGAACCCGCCTTGCACGTGCGGGAAGCGGGCCGCGCTGCCCAGGTAGCGGGTGTCGCGGCAGACGTTGCGGCGTCCCTCCACGCATTCCGGGCACAGGTCGCACGGAGTCGCCGGGTGCACCGCGACCGCCGTACCCACGGCCGGGCCGGACGCGTCCGGGGAGCCGTACGCGACGACCGTGCCGACCACCTCGTGGCCCAGCAGCATCGGCTCCTTCAGGCGGAAGTCGCCGACCCCGCCGTGCTTCCAGTAGTGCAGGTCGGAGCCGCAGACGCCGCCGTAGCGGACGGCGACCAAGGCCTGGCCGGGGCCGGGCTCGGGGACCGGCAGCTCGTCGACCCGCAGGTCGTCCTGGCCGTGGATGACACAACCGAGCATCCGCGCAGCCCCTTTCACAGCACGCTCGTCATTCCGCCGTCGACGTACAGCACCTGCCCGCTGACGAAGTCCGCCGCGGGTGAGGCGAGGAACAGCACGCCACCCACCAGGTCCTCGGTGCGGCCCCAGCGGCCGGCCGGGGTGCGGCGGCGGACCCAGGCGCTGAACTCCTCGTCCTCGACCAGGGGTTGGGTGAGCTCGGTCTCGATATAGCCGGGGCCGAGGCCGTTGACCTGGACGCCGTAGGGGCCCCAGTCGGCGCACATGCCCTTGGTGAGCATCTTCAGGGCGCCCTTGGTGGCCGCATAGGGCGCGATGCCGGGGCGGACCACCTCACTCTGCAGCGAGCAGATGTTCACGATCTTGCCGTGGCCGCGTTCCGTCATCCGGCGGGCCGCCTCGCGGCCGACCAGGAACGCGCTGGTGAGGTTGGTGTTCAGGATGCGGTGCCAGTCCGTGTCCGTGAACTCCAGGAGCGGGGCCCGCAGTTGCATCCCGGCGTTGTTGACCAGGATGTCGAGCGGGCCGACCCGCTCCTCGACATCCGCTGTCCCGGCGGCCACCGACGGGCCGTCGGTCACGTCGAACACGGCCGTGTGGACGTCGCCGGGCAGCTCCGCCGCCGCCTTTGTGAGGCGGTCCGCGTCGCGGCCGTTGAGGACCACCGTGCAGCCGGCCTCCGCGAGGCCGCGGGCCAGGGCGAGCCCGATGCCGCGGCTGGAGCCGGTGACCAGGGCCGTGCGGCCGGTGATGTCGAAGAGCGGGTGACTCATTCCCGTACTCCTAGATGATCAGCGAGAGGAGGAGGACCAGACCGCCCGCGACCACCGAGATGATCGTCTCCATGACGGACCAGGTCTTGATGGTCTGGCCGACGTTCAGGCCGAAGTACTCCTTGACCAGCCAGAACCCGGCGTCGTTGACATGGCTGAAGAAGAGCGAGCCGGCGCCGATGGCCAGGACCAGCAGGGCCGTGTGCGTGGTCGACATGTCGGCCGCGAGCGGGGCCACCAGGCCGGCCGCCGAGACCGTCGCCACCGTCGCCGAACCGGTCGCCAGGCGGATGCCCACCGCGATCAGCCAGGCCAGCAGCAGCGCCGGGATCGACCAGTCCTTGGAGATGTCCAGGATCATCTGGCCCACACCGGTGTCGATCAGCGTCTGCTTGAAGCCGCCGCCCGCGCCGACGATCAGCAGGATGCCGGCGATGGGTGCGAGGCCCTTCTCGACCAGCGGAGTCAGCCGGTCCCTGCCGAAGCCGGCGGGCCGCAGCAGCGTGAAGATGCCGACGAGTACGGCGGCGAGCAGAGCGATCAGCGGGGAGCCGATGACGTCGAAGACGCGCTGGGTGAGGTTGGTCGGGTCGTCGATCACTATGTCGACCAGTGCCTTGGAGAGCATCAGGACGACCGGGAGGAGGATCGTGGCCAGCGTGGGACCGAAGCCGGGGCGCTTCTCCAGCTCCTCCGACGGCCGCTGCGGGATCATGCGGTCCGGGGCCGGGACGTCCACCCAGCGGGCCGCGTACCGGGAGAACAGCGGGCCGGCGATGATCACCGTCGGGATGGCGACCAGGACGCCGAGGGCCAGCGTGACGCCCAGGTTGGCCTTGACCGCGTCGATCGCGACCAGCGGGCCGGGGTGCGGCGGGACCAGACCGTGCATCACCGAGAGGCCTGCGAGGGCCGGGATGCCGATGCGCATCAGGGAGTAGTTGCCGCGCTTGGCGACCATCAGCACGACCGGGATCAGCAGCACGACGCCGACCTCGAAGAACAGCGGCAGCCCGATCACCGAGGCGATCAGCACCATCGCCCACGGCATCGCCCGGCCGCCCGCCTTCGCGAGGATCGTGTCGACGATCTGATCCGCACCGCCGGAGTCGGCGAGCATCTTGCCGAGGATCGCACCGAGCGCGATCAGCACGCCCACGCCGGCGACCGTGGTGCCGAGCCCGGTGGTGAAGCTGGTGATGACCTTGTCGAGCGGCGCCCCGGCGATCGCGCCGAGCGCCAGCGAGCCGATGGTCAGGGACAGGAAGGCATGCAGCTTGAACCGGGTGATGAGCAGGACGATGACGGCGATGCCCGCCAGTACGGCGAGGCCCAGCTGAGCGTGGCCGGCCGAGGTGATCGGCGCGGGTGCGTCCGCTGCCAGCATCTCAACGCTGAGTCTGGTCACGGGAGTTCCCTTGCAGGTACGGGGACGGGGGAGGAGTGCGGGGGGTGGGTGCTACGCGGCCGGGTGGGGCAGGGCGTCCAGTGCCTTCACGGCCCGGGCGGTGATCTCCTCGGGGCTCCCGGCGACGTCCACCGCGACACCCGCCTCGTCCGGCTGGAGCGGCTGGAGCGTGGCGAACTGGGAGTCGAGCAGCGCCGTGGGCATGAAGTGACCCTGCCGGTGCGCCATCCGGTCCTCGATGAGGGCCCGGTCGCCCGTCAGGTGCACGAAGACGACACCGGGGGCGGCGGCCCTGAGCCGGTCGCGGTACGGCCGCTTCAGCGCCGAGCTGCTGACCACCCCGCCGAGCCCGGCCCGCCCGTGCGCCCAGGCGCCGATGGCGTCGAGCCAGGGCCACCGGTCCTCGTCGTCGAGCGGGACGCCGGCCGACATCTTGTCGATGTTGGCCTGCGGGTGGAAGTCGTCGCCCTCGGCGTACGGAACGCCGAGCCGGGCCGCGAGCAGGGGACCGATGGTGGTCTTGCCGGTGCCCGCCACGCCCATGACCACGACGACCTGGGGGGTGCGCAGCTGCTGCATGGTGCTCTCACTGTCTTCTTCGACATCCGGACGCCGGCCGTTCAACCGACGCCGACGCCACTGAAACCGATTAGGTACGACGAATTCAAGACCCTGTGACATATAAGTCTGACTTTTTGTTCCCGTGACCTGCCCCGTACGCTGAGTGCATGACCACTCCGGGCCGGGGTCTGCACGGCCATGTACTGGACTCCCTCGGCCCCGCGATCACCGCGGGCGAGTACCCGCCGGGCAGCGTTCTGCGCACCGACGAGCTCGCCCAGCGCTTCGATGTGTCACGCTCCGTGATGCGCGAGGCGGTCCGGGTGCTCGAATCCATGCACCTGGTCGAGTCGCGGCGGCGGGTCGGCGTCACCGTGCGCCCGAAGTCCGAGTGGAACGTCTACGACCCGCAGGTCATCCGCTGGCGGCTGGCCGGCGCCGACCGCCCCCACCAGCTGCGCTCGCTGACCGTGCTGCGCTCGGCCGTCGAGCCGGTCGCCGCGGGCCTCGCCGCCAGGAACGCCTCCGCCGAGCAGTGCGCCGAACTCACCGAGTGCGCGATCGGCATGGTCGCCAACTCCCGTGGCCACAAGCTGGAGGAGTACCTCGTCCACGACATGGCCTTCCACCGGGTGATCCTGGTGGCGTCCGGCAACGAGATGTTCGCCCGGCTCGGTGACGTCGTGGCCGAGGTCCTCGCGGGCCGCACCCATCACGAGGTGATGTTCGAGGACCCCGACCCGGCCGCCGTCACCCTGCACGTCCAGGTCGCCGAGGCGGTCCGCGAGGGCGACGCGGCCCGCGCGGAGAAGCTGACCCGGGAGATCACGGTGGGCGCGCTGCAGGAGCTGGACATCCTGGCGCCGTAGCCCCACCTGGTCAGGCCTCGGGGAACTCCCCGTCGACGTACACCCAGGCCCCCTCGACCCTCTCGAACCGGCTGTGTTCCAGCAGCCAGCCGCCCTCGTACGAGGCGCGGAAGGTCACGGTGCCCGTGCTGTGGAAGGCCGAGCCGTCGGTGGTGTCGAGGATCTCCAGGCCCGTCCAGCGCATGCCGGGGTCGAGTTTGAGCGTCGCCGGGCGGGTACCCGGGTGCCAAGTCCTCAGCAGGTACTGCTCGTTGAGCTTCACGAAGGCGCTGTAGCGCGAACGCATCAGTGCTTCGGCGGTGGGTGGGGCGGCCTCACCCCGGTGGAATCGGCCACAGCACGTTTCGTACGTCTCCGCAAGACCGCAAGGGCAGGAGGGCTTGTGGACCGGGGCGGAGCCGTGCTGCCGCCGGGAATGCGAGGTACGTCGGGACATGTGGCCCATTCTGCTGCACCAAGGGCTGTGTGAGACCTGTGAAGCGCCTGTTCCGACACGCGCACATCCGGTGCGAGTTGTGCACGCCCGCCTTCATCGAACCTCCTTTCGGGCTGGCGTGAACACGCCTTGCTCCCGCAATGGCCAACTCGCAGTCTGGGCAGAGCACTTGAGCATCAGGAGTCACAAGCGTGCGTGCTTGACCCGGGTGGCCGTCCGTCCGGGGCACTGACGGGGGAAGCTGATACGGGGTGTGCGGACCGGCGCGGCAAGGGCGCGTCGGCAGACCGCTGCGCTCCGCCGTGCCGAGAACTCTCCCCTCTGCCGCCTCTTGGTGCCTTTGACCGGTGCCTGAGCTAGGGATAGGAGGGGGAATGCCGACGAATGCCGCGGCCGCCAGGCCGACGTATCCGGGCGTCTACGTCGAAGAGCTTCCCAGCAGCACCCGCGCCATCTCCGCCGTGACCACTTCGGTGACCGCATTCGTGGGGCACACCCGGCGCGGCCCGCTGAACGAGCCGGTGCGCGTCACCGGATTCGCCGACTTCGAGCGGCGCTTCGGCGGGCTGAGCGCCCAGAGCCCGCTCGCCTACGCCGTCCACCAGTTCTTCGGCAACGGCGGCTCCGTCGCCGTGATCGTCCGGGTCGCCAAGGCCGGCAGCGGCAAGGCCGCCTGCGTCGCCCTGGAGTCCACCGAGGGCCACAGCGAGAGCCGCGTCCTGGAGGTCCACGCCAAGGAACCCGGCGTGTGGGGCAACGGCCTGCGCGTCGCCGTCGACTACGACACCCCGGACTGCGAGGCCACCTTCAACCTGCGGGTCTACGACGCCAGGGGCGACGCCCGCGAGAGCTTCACCGGCCTGTCCATGGACGCCGGCAGCGGAACCTACGCGCCCACCGTGATCAACGCGGGCTCCCGGCTGATCCGAGTCGAGGCCGTCGGCGAGGGGCGGCCGGATCCCTCCGGCACCGTCTCCAAGCCGTTCGGGCACGAACTCCCCGACCTGGCCGTCGACGTGACGGTGAAGATCGGTGACGTGGAGCGCGAGTTCAAGCTCTACGACCCCGACTGCGACGGCGAAGCCCCGTCCTCCGTGGCCGAGTTGGCGCTGCTCCTGGAGCGCAAGCTGCGGGCGCTGCCCGACGCGCCCGGCAAGCACGCCTTCGCGGGCGTCGAGGTCACCGCCTTCGGCCGCCGTATCCAGGTGGTCGCCGGCTCCACCGACCCCGAGGACGTCGTCCGCTTCCTCGGCGAGTGCGCCAACGACCTGGGCCTGGAGGCCTCGGTCAACCCGCCGGTGTTCCCCCTGGAGGGCGGTGAGGACGGCGAGGCCCCCGGCCCGCGCGACCTCATCGGCTCCGAGGCCGGCAAGACCGGCATCCAGGCGCTGCGCGGGGTGGCCGACGTCAACCTGCTCGCGCTGCCCGAACTGGCCTCCTACGAGAAGATCGACGACGCGCTCACTGTCGTATCCGCAGCTCAGCGGCTGTGTGAGGAGCGGCGGATCTTCCTGCTGGTCGACGCGCCCGGCACCTGGGTGAGCGTGGACGGCGCCCGTGCCGGGCTGTCCGCCTTCGACCCGGTGCGCGGCAACCACGCCGGCCTGTACTTCCCGCACATCCAGCTCACCGACCCGCTCACCGGGCGGTTGCGTGCCTTCCCGCCGTCCGGCGCGGTCGCCGGAGTCATCGCGCGCACCGACTCCGAGCGCGGGGTCTGGAAGGCACCCGCCGGCACGGAGGCGCAACTCGTCGGAGTGCACTCGCTGACCGTCGACCTGACGGACCGTGAGACCGGGCTGCTCAACCCGCTCGGCGTCAACTGCCTGCGCACCTTCCCGGTCACCGGACCGCTGGTGTGGGGCGCGCGCACGCTGGAAGGCTCCGACGCCCTCGACAGCGCCTGGAAGTACGTGCCCGTGCGGCGGCTCGCGCTGCATGTGGAGGAGAGCCTCCAGCGCGGCCTGCAGTGGGTCGTGTTCGAGCCCAACGACGAGAGCCTGTGGCAGCAGATCCGGCTGTCCGCCTCCTCGTATCTGCACACGCTCTTCCGCCAGGGCGCCTTCAAGGGCAGCACCCCGCGCGAGGCGTACTTCGTCAAGTGCGACAGCGAGACCACGACGGACGAGGACGTCGCGAACGGCGTCGTCAACGTGCTCGTCGGGATCGCGCCGGTGCGGCCGGCCGAGTTCGTGGTCGTCAGGATCCAGCAGACGTCCGGGCAGTTCGCTCTCTAGCGGCCCGTCAATCTCGGAGAGCTGAAGGAAATCGATGGCTGAGTTCACGGTCAACGCGCATCGTTTCGACCCCTACAAGAACTTCAAGTTCCTGGTCCTGTGGGACGGTCGGACGGTCGCCGGCATCAGCAAGATCAGTCCGCTGAAGCGGACCACCGAGGTCGTCAAGCACCGTCACGGCGGCGACCCCTCCTCCCCGCGCAAGTCGCCGGGCCGCTCCGAGTTCGAGGGCATCACCCTCGAGCGCGGGGTCACCCACGACCCGGAGTTCGACCGCTGGGCCAACAAGGTCTGGCAGGTCGGCGCGGGTCTCGGCTCGGAGGTGTCCCTCGCGGACTTCCGCAAGGACATCGTCATCCAGGTCCTCAACGAGGCCGGCCAGGTCGCCGTCTCGCACAAGCTCTACCGGACCTGGCCGAGCGAGTACCAGGTCCTCGGCGAGCTGGACGCCAACGCCAACGCGGTGGCCATCCAGTCGCTGAAGCTGGAGTGCGAGGGCTGGGAGCGGGACTACGAGGTGCCCGAGCCGGAGGAGCCCTCGTTCCTCAACCCGGCATGAAACGGGGGTAGTTGAGAGGTACGGGGAGAGACATGGCGATCACCGGGGCGGCCGAACTGCTGGCCGCCTGGGAGGCCGGGCTCGGTCAGGCACCGGTCGGACGGGCACTGCTGCTGCACCGCACGGCACGGCCCGACGTCGACACCGGGAGGCTGCCGCAGCTCCCGGTGGGCGAACGCGAGGCGGACCTGTTCGCGCTGCGCCGGGCGCTGTTCGGCGAACGGATGCAGGTACGGCTGGAGTGCGCCGCGTGCGGGGCGGACATGGAGTTCGACCTGGACGCGGGGGAGCTCGCTCAGTCGCTCGGCTCTGCCGGGGACTCGGTCGTACGGGTCCGACAGGACGGCTGGGACATCGAGTTCAGGCTCCCCGGGGTCGCCGATCTGCAGGCTGCGGCCCGTTCGGCGGACCCGCGGGCCGCGCTGTTCGCCCGGTGCCTGGTCTCGGCGACCCACGACGGTACGGCCGCGGCGGCGGGGGAGTTGCCCGTGCCGGTGCAGCGCCGGATCGCCGAGGCCGTCGAGGCCGCCGACCCCGGCGCCGACCTGGTGATCGACGTCGCCTGCCCCGAGTGCGGCGAGGCCACCCGGGCCGAACTCGACATCGCCTCCTACCTGTGGACCGAACTGGATGCCTGGGCACGGGACGTGCTCCTCGACGTCCACCTCCTCGCCACCGCCTACGGCTGGAGCGAGCCGGAGATCCTGGCGCTCAGCCCGACGCGGCGCCGCTACTACCTGGAGCTGTGTGCCGATGTCTGACACCCGGGGTGCGCCGGACTTCCCCGACTTCTTTGATCGGCTGCTCGCACGGCACGCGTCCCCGCGGCCGGCGGCGGTGCGGGTACGGCCCCGGCTGCCCGGCCCGTTCGAGCGGGTCGAGGCGGTACAGGCCGCCGCACCCGCACCGGACGAGGACACGCTGCTGTGGCCCGCCACCACGCCGGCCGCTGCCGTGCCGCCGGATGCGCCGCGCCCGTCGGCGGTTCAGACGCGCACCCACACGGAGCGGGAGCGGACCGTCGTACGCACCGAAAGGGAGCCCGCCGCACCGGCCCCGAGTCCGTCCGAGCCGGTCCGCGACCAGGCACCCCTGCTGCGTCCCGTCGCGCCCGTCACTCCGGGCGTGCGCCCGCTGCCCGAGGCCGGGCGGCGCGCGGCCGGGCGGGGGCGTGCGGAGTCAGGACCTTCACAGACCGCGGTGTCCGTGCCCATCCCCCCGGGTACGCAGGCCGCCCCCCAAGCCGTGTCGGCGGCGCTGCGACCCAGCGCCGCCGACACGGCGGCAGCACGCGACGCCGTACGGCAGGCCGCGGCCCGCCGGCCGTCCAAGCCCGCCGAGCAGGTGGTGCAGGTGCAGATCGGACGGCTGGAGGTGACCGCCGCCGGTGCCGCGGAAGGTGCCGGGCAGCGGCGGAGGGCGGCGGAGCGGCCCGGGACGGCCCTGAGCCTCGCGGACTACCTGGCCCGGGGGCGCGAGTGAGCCGCCACGCACACAGCAGCAGGACGAGAGGAACCGAGGAACTGACGTCATGAGCAACGCACTTGCCATCGCCCATGTCACCCAGGCTCTCGCCCTGCTGATCGAGAACAACGTGGGCCCGGAGTTCGGCGAGGCGGTGAAGGTCGAGCCGCGCAAGCCGCCCGCCGATCCGCAACTCGAACAGCCCACGGTCTCCGTCTTCCTCTACCAGGTCACGCCCAACACCTCGCTGCGCAACAACGACCTGCCCACCCGCGCGGCCGACGGCACGCTGGTCAAGCGGCCCGCGGCGGCGCTCGACCTGCAGTACCTGATCAGTGCGTACGGCGACGAGCGGGAGCTGGTCGGGCAGCGGCTGATCGGCTCCGTGGTGCGCACCCTGCACGAGATCCCCGTCCTGCCGAAGGACGTCATCGAACAGGCCGGTGAACGCCCGTACCTGGCGGGCAGCGATCTCGCCGAGGCGGCGCAGCGGGTGCGGTTCACGCCGACGGTGATGGACGTCGACGAGACGTCGAAGCTGTGGGGGATGCTCTACCAGACCCCGTACACGCTGTCGGTGGTCTACCAGGCGACGCTCGTCCTCATCGACGGCCGCGAGAGCCCGGTGCCGGGCAGGCCGGTCGAGCGGCCGGAGGTACGGGTGCTGCCGTTCGGGGCGCCGGGGGCGCCGGTCCCGCCGGCGGCAGAGCCGCAGGGAGAACGGCCGTCAAGTGACGGCGCTTCCAAGGAACTTGTGAAGCCGGAGACCGAGGAGCCGGCCGCTGCGCCCGCCAAGAAGCCGGCGAAGGCCGTCGCGAAAACCGTGACCAGGGCCCCCGCCCGTACGAGGAAGGCGGCGCCCCGCGCCACCAAGCCCGCCCGGAACGACGGCTCGGAGAACTGAACGACATGGCAGCGGCGGGGGCAGGTGACGGCATGGGGATGTACGAGCAGAGCGCACGGACGGCCCGGACGACGCTGACCGCGGAAATCCGCCGCGTCCTGACCCACGTGGACGCGCACGCGGCGCGGCGCGCGGTGGGGGCTGGGGGCGCCGCCGAGACGTCCGTCGGCTCCGACGCCGGGATGTCTGCGGGCCGCAACGGGGCCGACACCGGGGCTCGGAGCGCTGCTGGGACGCCCGGGTGCCTCGACGGTGCCGGAGCGCCGCCGGACGAGTCTGTCAGGGCGTCCGGCGAGTCCGCGGTCGAGGGGGCGGCGCGCCGGGCGGCGGGGGCTCGGGACGCCGCCGGGAGGGCTGCGGGCCTCGACGGGACCGGCCCAATTGATCATGCGAAATCCGGCGCCTCCACCGGGGACTTCTTGCCTCCCGGCGAGGCAGCCGGGGCACCCGGCGAGTCCGCCGCCGAGGAGCCGACCGCCCCCGCCTCCCTCCCCGGTCGCCCCGTGGCCGGGACTCCGGGCACCGCCGGGACCTCCGCGGGCTCAGGCGGGCCCGCCGCCGGGGCTTTCGTGCGCCTGGGCGGGCCTGCTGCCGAAGCGGCCGGGGCGCCCGGTGAGGATGCCGCTGAGGAGCAGGGCGCTTCGGTTGTCGATGGCGGCCTCGCCGTCCTTCCCGGCCCCGGCACCGCCCCCCTCGACGCCCTCGTCGCCTGCTTCAGCCTCACCTCCTTCGAGCGCGACCTCGTACTCCTCGCCGCCGCCCAGGAGTTGGAGGCCACGGCCGCCGCCCGGTGCGCCGCGGCCTGCAGCGACCCGGAGCGGGCGTACCCGACCTTCTCCCTCGCCCTGGCCGCCCTCGCGGAGCCGCACTGGAGCGCGCTCACGCCCGTGGCGCCGCTCCGGCGGTGGCGGATCGTCGAGCTGGAGGACGAGTCACGGCTGACGACCTCCCGGCTGCGGCTGGACGAGCGGATCCTGCACTTCCTGCTGGGCTCGCCCTATCTCGACGCCCGGCTGCACGGGCAGTTGCGCCGCACCCCCGTGCCGAAGGCGCTGACACCGTCGTACGACCTGGCCGCCACCCGTCTCGCCGAGGGCTGGACGAACGCGACCGAGGCGCCGCTGGTCGAGGTCACCGGCGGCGATCTGCGCAGCCGGGCCGACATCTCGGCGGCCGCGGCGGCCCGCGCGGGGCTTGGCCTGTATTCCATGAGCGCCGAGGACATCCCGTCCGACCCGGCCGACCGCGACCGGCTGGCCCGGCTGTGGCAGCGCGAGGCGATCCTGCTGCCCGCCGCGCTGCTCGTCGAGGCGGGTGAACTGGACCGCGACCAGCGGGCGGCGACGGAGTCCTTCCTGGCCGGGGCGGCCGTACCGGTGGTGGTGTCGAGCGAGGACCCGCTGCGTTCGGAGCGCTCGTACGGGGCCCGGGTGACGGTGCCACGGCTGGACGACGACGAGCAGCTCGGCCTGTGGGCGGGCGCCTTCGAGGAGATCGGCCTGGAGGAGGGTGAGCTCCGCTCTCTGGTCGCCCAGTTCCAGCTGCCCCCGCACGTCGTGCGGTCCGCGGCCGCCGCCGTGCACCGCCGGCTGCCGCACGAGGACGAGCTGGACGCCGGCGAACTCGCCTGGCGGGCCGGGCTCGACGAAGCCCGGATCGGCATGGACGAGCTCGGGCGGCGTATCGCCCCGCAGGCCGGCTGGGACGACCTGGTGCTGCACGAGCGGCAGACCAGCGTGCTGCGGGAGATCGTCGCGCATGTCCGGCAGCGGGCAACCGTCCACCAGGAGTGGGGATTCGCCGCCACCCTGCGCCGCGGGCTCGGTGTCACCGCGATGTTCGCGGGCGGCTCCGGCACCGGCAAGACGCTGGCCGCCGAGGTCATGGCGAAGGAACTCGGACTCGACCTGTTCGTGATCGACCTCTCGCAGGTCGTCAGCAAGTACATCGGCGAGACCGAGAAGAACCTCCGCCGGGTCTTCGACGCCGCCGAACGCGGCGGCGCCCTGCTCCTGTTCGACGAGGCCGACGCCCTGTTCGGCAAGCGCAGCGAGGTCAAGGACAGCCACGACCGGTACGCCAACCTGGAGGTCAGCTATCTGCTGATGCGCATGGAGGCCTACCGGGGCCTGGCCATCCTCACCACCAACATGAAGAACGCCCTCGACACGGCGTTCCTGCGGCGCATCCGCTTCGTCGTCGACTTCCCGTTCCCCGCCGAGCACGAGCGCGCCGAGATCTGGCGCCGCGTACTGCCCCCGCAGGCCCCGGTCAAGGGCATCGACCCGGCCCTGCTCGCCCAGCTCACCGTCGCCGGCGGCTCCATCCGCAACATCGCGCTGTCCGGGGCCTTCCTCGCCGCCGAGGAGGGCGACCGGCTGCAGATGCGGCACATGCTGGCCGCGGCCCGCACCGAATACCTGAAACTGGAGCGCTCGCTGACGCCCACGGAGGTCCGCGGATGGGTGTGAACTCCGCGCGGGACCGGGAGCCCGCCGCGATCCGGATCGAGGTCGGCGAGCTGCTGCTCGACGGCTTCCGGGCCGACCCGGAGCGTGTGTCGGCCGCCTTCGAGAGCGAGTTGACGCGGCTCGTACGACTGCACGGCGTACCGCTGGCCGCGGACGGCCCCCTCGCCGTCGACGCACTGTCCGGGCTGCCGCCCCTGCCCGCCGGGCTCTCCGCCCGGCGCCTCGGCCAGGAACTGGCGCGTGCCGTGCACGAGGGGCTGAGCGGGCACGGGGGGGTGGTCCGGTGAGTTCGCAGACCCAGGACGCGCAGGCGGAGCAGGCCGCCGAACAGCGCCGCCGCAAGCGCAAGGAACGGGCCGCCAAGTCCCGTACGCCCGAGCCGAAGAACATCGTCAGCGGCGCCGGACAGCCCCTCGACCCGGGCCTGCGACGCGAGCTGGAGGAACAGCTCGGCCACGACCTGAGCCGGGTGCGGCTGCACACCGGCCGGGACGCAGGGCAGTTGACCGAACTGCTCGGTGCGGACGCGGTCGCCGTCGGCCAGGACATCCTCTTCCGCGAGGGCGCCTTCCGGCCCGGCACCGACGAGGGCCGACGGCTGCTCACCCATGAACTGCAGCACACGGTGCAGAACCCGCACGGCCTCGGCGCGCTGCGCGCCGGCCGCGAACTCGGCGCCGTGAGCCTGCCGCAGCAGGCGATCGAACGGGAGGCGGAAGCCACCGCTCAGGCACTCGTGCAGGAGGAGTCCGCCCCGCAGGTCGAGGAGGGCCAGGCCACCCCCGGCTGGCTGCGCTACGCGACGGTGGACGCCGACCGGCAGCGCGCCGAGGCGATCGACCCGGCGACCCTCGTGGACCGGCTGACCAACTCCCTCGTACGCTCCCTGCGCGGCGACCCCGAGGACCTCTCCCAACGCACCCGCCGCCAACTGGCCGGACTGCCCGCCGAGTTGCTCGACAGCGTCCTCGACCGCCTCGAAGGCCGACTGCTCGGCCCGGAGCACGACCGGGTGCTGGACCTCGTCGACGACATCGAGGCGTACGACGACTTCGCCGACGACCGTGTGGAACGCGACGCGCACGACGCTCCCGAGGCCGAGCCCGACACGGCCGGGGACCTGCGCGCCGAGCGGGAGAGCGCCGAGCGCCGGGCCCAGGAGGACCGGGCCGGCCAGGACCGCCCGGCCGGCGCGACGGGTCCGGAGAAGGAGCGGGCCGAGCGCGAGGGCGCACCCGGAAGCACCCCCCTGAACGGCGGCACCCGGGAGCAGCAGCAGGCCGAGGTGCAGGACCGGGCCCGGGGTGAGCGGGCCGAGTCCGACGCCCGGGACCGGCGGCGCCGGTCGAGGTCCGAGGCGGGCGGGGGCGGGGCCCCGGCTGCCGGGGTGCGGGACGAGACCCCGGCGCGGGGCACGTCGGCCACCGCCGGGCAGCAGACGCAGGACACGGCGGCCGCCGCTCCGGAGGCACCGCAGGCCACCGGGCAGCAGGAGGCCCCTCAGAGCACCGAGGGCGGCGTACAGACTCAGGACCAGGAAGCCGACAAGGGCGGGCAGGACCAACAGCAGGAGGCGCAGCAGCAGGGCGTCCCTGAGCAGGGCGTCCCGGTCGCGGCCTCGGAGGAGTCCGCCGCACGGAACCGGCCCGGTGCCGCCGACCAGTTCGCCGCAGGCCGGCAGATCCCCTCGGCGGACAAGCAGGGTTCGGACCGGCCGACGGGTTCGCCCGGCCCCGGCACGGACATCCCGCTGCCCACGCCGTCGAGCAGCCTGGACGGCGTACGCGACCAGGACCTCGACGGAGTGCAGGAGACGGCCCGTGACGAGGGCGCGCTCTCCGACA
Source organism: Streptomyces sp. NPDC002092 (assembly GCF_053593775.1). Taxonomy (NCBI): domain Bacteria; kingdom Bacillati; phylum Actinomycetota; class Actinomycetes; order Kitasatosporales; family Streptomycetaceae; genus Streptomyces; species Streptomyces sp. NPDC002092. The sequence goes on along the minus strand of NZ_JBSFDG010000010.1, from coordinate 204,910 downwards.
GCACTTCGGAGGTGGAGGTCGGCGGCGCCGAGCCCAGCGCCTGGGACATCGAGCTCCAGCCCGAGGACTTCCTGCCGGAACAGGACCCCGATGTGTCCGGGGTGCCGACGGCCGACCGGTCGGAGACAGCCGGCGCGTCCCTGCCCGACTTCCCGGCGCCCCCGCCGACCAGGGCCGACCAGGTACAGGCGGAGCGCGACGCCGAGGACGCCGAGGACCCGGCGGCTCAGGCGGACGTCGAAGACAACACCGCCGAAGCACCGGCCGGCGAGCCTGCGCCCTCGATCTCGCCCGAGACCGTGGGCGGGCCCGGTGACACTCTGCTCGCCGGCCTGGAACCGGAGGAGAAGGCCACCGGGCTGCCGGACACCGGCGCCGTCTCGAAGGACCCGAAGAGCGGCGACGATCCGAAGGCCGGCCCCGTCACCGCGCAGGCCACGGTGCAGCAGGCCCCCGGTTCCCGGCAGACGGCCGGATCGGACGGCGGCGGAGCCGTGCAGGAGGCCGTGGCCAAGCAGGAGAAGGGCACCCCGGCGGCGGGTGAGCAGGCCACCACGGCTCAGGAGAAGGGCTCGCAGCAGGCGGTGGGCGGCACGGCCGCGGCGCCGCAGACCGCCTCCGCAGCCTCCGCCTCCGTATCGGGGGGTGCGGCCGAGCCCACGCAGGCCGTCGCGGAGGCACCGGCCGCGCGTGACTCGCAGGTCACGGGGGGCTCCAACGCGGACCGGCCCGGCAGCGCCACCAGCGGCGCGCAGAACGCGGCCTCGCCCGGGGCCGGCGGCTCGACGTCCGGCGCACCGGCCGCAAGCACGGCCACGAGGCCGACCACCGTACAGCCGACCCGCCCCGCGTCCACGCCGGTGAAGCCCGCCGACTCCACGGCCACGGCACAGGCGGCCGAGGACGCGATCGGTGCCGTGCCGCAGCCGGACCAGGCGCCGGGCAGCGCCCCCGCGGCGTCCGCCCCGAGTGCGCCACGGGCCGGTGGCGTCGCCAGCAAGGCCGTCGGCAAGGGGCAGGGAAAGAAGGACTCGGCGCCCGCCCCGAACCTCTCCCAGGTCTCGCCCGAGGCGGGCCTGAGCACGGCCGCCACGCTGAAGCCGTATCAGGCCTACCAGGCCATGGGCGGAGTGAACGGTGCGGTGGACCGCAGTGTGGGCGACGAGCACAAGCAACTCGCCGCCGCGCCGCCCTCGATGCGGCGTCCGGCGGGCGCGCCGCAGACCCTGGAGGGGAAGCCGAAGACCGACGCACCCGCCCTGTACTCGCAGGACCCGGCCCAGAAGTCGCAGGCTCCCAAGCAGGAGAACGCGCAGGTCACGGGTGCGAAGGAGCCCGAGGGGCAGATCGAGGCGGAGAAGGCCGAGCCGCCGGACGGCTGGCAGACCTTCAAGATGGCGCTGGGTTTCGGCCTTGGCTGGCTCGCCTCGAAGCTCGGCTTCCACGTCGACAAGCAGGAACTGGCCGCCAAGTTCGCCGGGCTGCCCACCAAGGACGAGGCGCTCAAGCAGGCCCAGGCGGGCAACGCGCCCGGCGTGCAGATGCAGGGCGTGGCCCAGCAGACGTCCGACGAACAGGGCGGCGCCGTCGACGCGAAGGGCCAGGAGACGCTCGACACGGCACGTGACGACGCGGGCCGTTCGATGGGCGAGGACCAGGTCTACCCCGATTCCCCGCAGGAGGAGCTGAAGGGGAACGTCCCCGGCGCCGAGGCCGCGCCGGGCACGATGCCGGAGGGGGCGCCCACCGGCGCCGTACCCGCGAACGCGGCCTCCGCGGTGGCCGAGCACGACAAGGGGCCCGAGTTCCAGGCCGCGTTCAGCCAGGGCCAGAAGGGCATGTCCGACAGTCGCCAGACCAAGGACAAGGGCTTCCGCGACTCACAGCAGAAGCACCAGCAGCAGGTCGGCAGCGAGATCGACAAGAACACCCGGGACCAGGCGGGCCAGCGGTCGAAGGCCTTCGACGAGGTGACGTCGCAGCGAGAGGGCTGGCGCAAGGACCAGGACGATGCCCTCAAGACGCTGGGCGACAAGAAGAACGACCGTACGGACAAGGTCCGCAAGGACGTCCAGGACCGCGAGAAGAAGACCGACGACGACGTCACCCAGCAGAAGACCGACAGCGACAAGCAGATCAAGGACAAGGGGGACCAGGCCGAGTCGGACGCCCAGAACAAGGCGGACGGCGCGGCCCAGGACTCGGGCAACTGGCTCACCAAGGCCTTCGACTGGATCAAACAGAAGGTCATCGAGATCAAGAACGCGATCGTCCAGATCATCCGGGACGCGCGCGACGCGGTCGTCAACTTCATCAAGAACTTCAAGGACACCGTCGAGCGCTGGATCAACGAGGCCCGGGCGTTCATCGTCGACACGATCAAGACTCTGATCGATGATCTGATCCAGTTCGCCGTGGAGATGGTCAAAGCGATCATCGAACTGGCCCAGCGCATACGGAAGTTCGTCACCGACCTGATCGCGCAGGCGATCGCCCTCGTCACCCGGCTCGCGGCACAGCTGAAGCAGATCGTCACCGACCTGCTCAACCAGCTCGCCAAGATGCTCAGCGACATCCTGAACATCCTGAAGAAGATGCTCATGGACGTCATCAAGTCGGTCATCGACGCGGTCAAGACGATCCTGCAGTACGCCTCCCAACTCCTGGGCGCTCTGGGCGAGTTCATGATGATCGCGATCGACTTCCTGGACGACCCCGGCGGCTGGCTGAGCGGTGCGAAGAACTCGGCGGTCGACGGCGCGGAGCACTACATGTTCCGCGAGGTCCAGACGGCGGTCAAACAGTGGTTCCAGGAGAAGATCCAGCAGATCCTCGGCATCCCGCAGATGATCATCGACAAGCTGATCAAGGGCGGCTTCTCTCTCGAACGGATCGTGAAGGAGACCTGGGACGCGGTCGTGCCCCAACTCCCCTTCATCATCGGCGAGATCATCATCACGAAGGTCATTGCGAAGCTGATCCCCGGCGCGGGCTGGGTGATGGCCGTCATCGACGCGATCCGCACGGCGATCGGCGCCCTAGGACAGATCCTGACCGCCATGGGCGCGGTCCTGTCCTGGCTGCGCGCGGTCCGCCAGGGCGGCGCGGGCCTCCTGTTCGCCAAGGCGGTCGCGGCCGGCATCGTCGCCCTGCTCGAACTCGCCTACCAGTATCTGCTGAACGCCATCGGCAAGTACGTCGCCAAGGTGGGCCGCCGCCTGAAGGGCATCGCGGGCAAGCTGTTCCGCGGGGGCCGGGAGGGCGAGGGCGGGGGCCGCCGCCCCTCCGCCGGAGCGGGGGACGGGGGCGCCCCGCGCGGCGAACGCCCGTCGGAGACGGCGCCGGCGGACCGCCCGACCACGCGCCCCAAGGACGCGCCCGCGGCCTCGGACCGGCCGAAGGGGAACACGGAGGAACCCGCCCGGAAGCCCTCGGCCGGCGACACGGACACCCCGGGCCGCCCGAAGAACGGGAAGCCGCGCACCGCCCGCCCGAAGGAGAACCCCACGGGGACGCCCTCCGACAGGCCGGACACCCGCCCCACACCGACGGCGAAGCCCAGGCCGAAGCCCGAGCCGGAACCGAAGCCGAAGACCCCGGCCGACAGGGGCCCGGACAGGCCCAAGGACTCCGCTCCTGACAGGCCGAAGGACGAGACACCCCGGCGCCCCAAGGAAACCGAGGAGCCCAAGAACGGTGAACCCGGGAGGCCCAAGGAGGGCGAACCGGGCAAGCCCAAACCGCCCAAGGACACCGAGGAGCCCAAGAGGCCGCGGACCGGCAAGGACGAGGATCCGAAGAAGCCGAGGACGGGCAAGGACGACGACCCCAAGAAGCCCAAGCACGGCGAGGACGACCCGAGGAACCCGAAGCGGAAGCCGGAGGAGGACGGGCCGGGCCGCCGCAGGCCCAGGCACGAGAAGGACGGCCCGGGACGGCCCAAGTCCGGGCGCAGCAAGAGGAAGCGGAAGCAGGACGAGGACCAGACCGGACCCAAACAGAAGCGCCTCAACAACGCTGTGGACCGCATCAGGAAAATCCTCACCGTGCTGCTCAAACCCGGACTGCCGCGCCCTGCGCACCTTGCGGTCCTGGCCGGTCTGCGGCGGTGGTACCGCCTCACGTCGCTGGAGCGGCGGCAGACAAAACGGGACGCGTTCCAGGTGTGGGCGAAGGTCAACCCCGAGGACAGGGTGATCGACGGATTCCCGGACACGCTCAACGACTACCTGAACAAATGGGACCTGCCCCGCCCTGAGATCACTCCGACCCCGCAGAACGGGGTGGCACCCGGACCGGATACCAACGCGCGTTACATCAACCCGGAGTACGCGAGGGCGTTCGGCAGGCCGCCGAGCGGGCAGTTCACCTACGGGTTCCCCTACCTCGAGAACCTGTACAAGCACACCAGCAACCCGCCGCAGTGGGATCGGATGCACCTCATTCCCCGGGAGGTCGGCGGGCCGGCGAAGACATCGAACTTCGTTCCCGCCAGGAACGATGACAACGCCGCGTTCTACCGCACGATCGAGAGGTACGCGGCACAAGCATTCGGTGAGAAGAACACCGAAGAGCCCCCGATTCCGGGGTGGTACAGAATCCAGTTGGCGCGCTACTCCGGACCCAGCCCCGCGAACCTTCCATTCCCCTACGGGCAGTATCCGAGAGGGTTCCCCGAGAGGGTCGAGGCCGAGTGGGGTCTGTACCGCAAGCGTGGGGACGGATCTGGCCGGGAAAGGTCGGACTGGATGAAACTTCCGGCCGAGCAGCGGGCCACGAAACACTTCAATCCGCCGCCCCCGACCGCAGCCAAGGATCTTAACCCGGTGAACGTCAACAGGGATTCTGAGGCGGATGTGAAACGCGCCTTCGGTAGGGTGACAAAATTGTTCATGGAAGCGTTCATGAAGGTACGGGGACAGGCTCCTCCCGGCACCGACGCGTTCAGTGACGTCGACGACATACGTAGGAAGTTGTCGAAGTTCAAGTCGCAGAACGGGAAGAGTCTCTACTCGCTGGAAAGGACGATGTTCGACATAGAGGAGCGCTTCAAGCAGGGGTTCTTCACCTTCCAGTAGCCCGTACCATCCACGAAAGGTCACGAGCATGACCGACCTCACCGACAACGAGCGGCGGCACGCAGCAGCGCTGGCAGCCATCCGGGAGAGTCCGTACCTGAACGCCCGATGTGGAAGCGCGGTGGAGTTGGCCGAGCCCCTTGAGGATCTGCTGCCTCTCTACGAACACAATGAGGACTGGGACGACGTCCAATTGGATGAGGGCATGCTGAGCTGCGCCCTCCGCTTCACCGACCTCGGCGCACAGTGGGTGACCACCGGTGGACTGCCCGAGCTGTACGGGGAATACCGGCTTTTGCACTTCTACGATGTATTCGAGCAGGACGACGGGCCCGCTCCCATGCCCGACGCGACGGATTTCCAGCGGCAGTTCCTCTCGGAACTGCGCAGCTTCGATACCACGCCGCGTTCCGGGGCCGGAATGATGTCCTTCATCCGGATGCAGGCGAACACCAGCCCGCTGGAGATCTGGTATCAAGACATCGCGGACATCGGTGGGGACCCTTATCCATCGGGCTTCTTGAAAATGGACATCACATATTGCCAGTATCTCGATGCCCTGCTGTTGACCAAGGGAACCTACGGCTGGCAGTACCTCTACACGGACATGCCGCTGGGCGGCAGAGGCCATCAGAGCACGGTTGGTTTCCTTCAGCGCATGTTGCAGGTCTTCCCGGAAATCTTCCCGCAGTACGACTACCGCGAACTGCGTGAGCGCCTGGAGGCCCGCCTGTGACCCGCTACGCAGACATCCCCAAACCCATCCGCTCCGGAATGGTCGTCGTCAACCCCGATACCGGCACCCCCCAGCGCATCATCGTCCTGCAGTTCAACCCGGACACCCTGGAGCGCAGCATCGCGCCCCAGTCCGCCGGGGACAGCAGTGACACCGGAAGCGGTGGCACCGGGAGCGGGGACCGGAACGAGGCGCTGAGGCTGAAAGGGCCGGCGCAGGAGACCTGGAAGTTCACCGCTGAGATCGATGCCACCGATCAGCTGGAGATCGCGGCGCCCGACGGGATCCATCCGCAGCTGGCGACTCTCGAGATGCTTGTGCAGCCCACGACCGCTCAGCTGCGCGCCGCCAGTCGGCTCGCGCAGAACGGGACCATCGAGATCAGCCCGATCGAGATGCCGCTCACGCTGTTCACATGGGGGAGCAAGCGGGTCATGCCCGTGCGGCTCACCGAGCTTTCCGTCAATGAGTCCGCCTTCGACGTGAATCTCAATCCGATCCGGGCCTCGCTGAGCATCGGGATGAAGATCCTCACCGTCAGTGATCTGCCTGCCGGGCACCGCGGCGCCGATCTCTACATGGCCCATCTCGCGCAGAAGGAGCGGCTCGCCGCGGCCGCGCGCGGGAGTCTCGGGGCTCTCGGGCTGCCGGGCGCCGACGTACTGAGTGGAAGGGGCTGAGTGCGACCTCATGGCTGAGATCGAGTCCTACGAGAGTGCCTTGAGCGCGATACCGGGCGCCCACCCGTACCCGCGCACCAGCCGCTACCACGATGCCGAAATCGGCATACACGTCCAAAAGGACGGAACCGAGGTCCGGTACACCAAACGCCGGTTGCTGCCCCCGCTCGACGCTCAGGAGACACAGGAACACGTCGTCGGCGCCGGTGAGCGGCCCGACCTGCTGGCCCAGCGCTACTTCGGCGACCCCAGCCGGTGGTGGCGCATTGCCGACGCCAACCCCGTGCTCGATCCACGGGAGTTGACGGACGAGGCCGGGCGGGTCATCGACGTCCCCGAGCCCGGAGGACATCGGCGTGTCTGAACAGCCTGTGTTGCACGGCCCCGTCCACATCACGCTCCTCATGGGGCCGAAGCTGGTGAAGCCCGTGCCGGCCGAGGTGACCGAGGCGCTGCTGTCCGCGCAGATCACCGCCACCGCGGGGGAGAGGAGCGGGTTCCAGCTTGCCTTCGACCTCACCAAGACCGGGATCATCAACCAGCGGCTGCTGCCCGAGGGGTTCTTCGACCCGAAGACGCGCCTCGTCATCACCGTCAGCGTCCGCGGAACGCAGGACGTCCTCTTCGACGGCCTCGTCGTGCGCCAGGAGGTCGGGACGAGCAACCAGCCCGGCCGCTCCACCCTCACCGTCACCGGCGAGGACCTCACCCTGCTGATGGACCTGGAGGAGCGCACCGCCCGGTATCCCAACCTGCCGCCCTCCGAGCGGGTGCTGAGCATCCTGCGCCGCTACTCCGACTACGGCATCCGGCCCGACGTCTACGCCGAGAAGATCGCCCAGCCGCCGCATCAGGACCTGCGGGTGCACTACCAGACCGGCACGGACCTTCAGTACGTCACCGATCTCGCCCGTGCCAATGGCTACACCTTCTATCTCGAACCCGGCCCCAACCCCGGCCAGTCCTCCGCCCGTTGGGGCCCGGAGATCCGCCTCGGCATCCGTCAGCACGCCCTCAACGTCAACATGGACGCCAACACGACCGTCGATCAGCTGACCTTCGCGTACGACGGGACCGCGCGAGAAGAGCCGCAGGCCCGCTGGCAGGATCCGGGTACCCGCGTGTCCACCCTCCTTCCTCAGCCGTCGATCAGTCCCCTGCGTCCGCCTCTCGGCCGTCGCCCCACCCCGGCCCTCAAGCGCAAGACCCTGTCCGGCACCGCCAAGCAGCAGCGCGAGCAGGCCGAGGCCGAGCTCCTCGCCCGGGCTGCCGTGTCGGCGGACGTCGTCTCCGGGTCCGGGTCGCTCGACGTCAACCGGCACGGATACATCCTGCAGCCCCGCCAGCTGGTCGGCGTGCGCGGATCGGGGCGGGCGTACGACGGCGACTACTACGTCAAGTCCGTCACCCACAATCTGCGCCCGGGCTCGTTCCAGCAGAACTTCACCCTGTCCAGGGAAGGCCTGGAAGCCCGCAGCGACCGCGTCACGCCGTAAGTCCTCACTGATCAGGAGCAGTTCAGCATGGCGGCACCCAACAATCGCTACCTCGGCAAGTTCCGCGGCCGGGTGGTCGACAACAACGACCCCTTGCGGATCGGGCGTATCACCGTCGAGGTCCCCGACGTCCTCGGTGACGAGCCGTCCACCTGGGCGCTGCCCTGCCTGCCGTTCACCGGGCCCGAGGCCGGGCAGTTCGTGGTGCCGCCGCCGGGGGCCGGTGTGTGGGTGGAGTTCGAGCAGGGGGATCCCAGCTTCCCGGTGTGGACCGGGTGCTGGTACGGGGCTGCCGAGGAGCTGCCGCCCGACGCGCGGCGCGCTCTGCAGGCGAACTCGCCCAGCAAACCGGTCGTCGTGCAGACACCGGGCGCGCACAAGATCGTCATGGACGACACCGCTGGTGCCGAGCAGGGGATTCTGCTGCAGGCCCAGGGCGGCGCCTACATCCGCATCACCAAGGAAGTCGTCGTCATCGCGAACGGCGCGGGCGCCGAAATCCTGCTGCAGGGCGATCACGTCACCATCAACCAGGGCCAGTTGACCGTTCAGTCGAAGCGTTAGCAACAACGGGGGAGAAGAGAAGTTGTCCGGGAGTCTGCTCGACGCGAGCGCCGTGATCGGCTGCCCGCACGGCGGCCGGGTCACCGCCGCCACCACACCTTCCGGCGGCGTACGCATCGGGGGCGCCGCCGTCGCCACAGGAGCGCACACCTACGTCGTCACCGGCTGCCCGCACACCGTCGCCGGGGTGCCCTCGCCGTGCGTGTCGGTCCGCTGGACCGCCGGCGGCAGCGGCGTCACGGTCGGCGGCGCGCCCGTGCTGCTCGACACCTCCGCAGCCCAGTGCTTCAGCGCGGCCCTCGTGCCGCAGGGACCGCCCGTGGTCCAGGCCGCACAGCGAAAGGTCACCGTCCGATGAGCCGTGCCACACGCCGACAGCCGCGCACCGACATCGCGTTCCCCTTCCACGCCGACCGCCGCGGCCGCACCGCACACGCCCGCCACGCCGCGCACGTCCACGACCTGATCGAGCAGCTGCTGTTCACCAGCCCGGGGGAGCGTGTCATGCGCCCCGACTTCGGCTGCGGACTCCTCGATCTCGTCTTCGCGACGAACAGCCCCGAGCTGGTCAGCACCCTCGAACTCTCCGTACAGGCCTCGCTCCAGCGCTGGCTCGGCGACCTCATCGACGTCGTGGCCCTGGACGTCGCCGGCGACGAGAACGCCGTACGCGTCCATCTGTCGTACGTCCTGCGGGCCACCGGAGCCCGGACCGACGACGTCTTCGAAGGGAGGGCGGCATGAGCACGGACACGACCACCTCCCGCCGCGCCAAGGTGAGAGCCGCCCAACTCAACGGAGTCGACGCGGTGGAGGTGAGTGACGACGGGCTGCTGCTCACCGTCACCTTCCTCGGCAAGGCCCCGCACGGACTCGGCCCCGAGAACGTCCGTATCGACGGCGGCCGCCGCATCACCGGCATCACCGCCGTCGACGTCAGCGTCGAACGCGAGGAGGACCCGGAACTCGACGACCGGCTCTACGTCACCCTCGACCGGGCCGGCGACACCTCGCGGTACGTGTTCGCACTCGTCGAGACCGACCCGTACGGCCGCCCGGGAACCGAACCCTTCCGCGGCTTCGACCAGCGCTACCACCGCGCCACCTTCTCCTTCCGGCCCGACCGCCCGACCCCCTTCGACTGCAAGGACGACGAGCCGGAGCCGGAGGCCTTCCCCGCCGCACCTGTCGTCGACTACACGGCCCGCGACTACGACACCATCCGCAAGCTGCTCCTGGACCGGCTGGCGCTCACCACCCCCGACTGGGTCGAGCGCAACCCCGCCGACCTGGGCGTGACGCTCGTCGAGCTGCTCGCGTACACCGGCGACCAGATCGGCTATCAGCAGGACGCGGTGGCCACCGAGGCCTACCTCGACACCGCGCGCCGCCGGGTCTCCGTGAGGCGGCACGTCCGGCTCATCGACTACGCGATGCACGACGGCTGCACCGCACGGGCCTATGTCACCGTGCAGACCGGCGGCGACACCACACTCGCCCCGGGCACCTTCCGCTTCGCCTCCGTCGACGTCCGCGCCCTCGACCCGCACGACCGGCCCGAACCGGGCACGGTCATCGACGAGAACGACCTCGGCGACCTGGACGAGCGCGGCTCGGTCGAGGTCTTCGAACCGGTCGTCGCCGCCGACCCGCTGGAGCTGAAGGTCGCCCACAACGCGATCCGCCTGTGGACCTGGGGCGGCGAGGTCCGCACCCTGCCGAAGGGCGCCACCTCCGCCACCCTGCGCGACGAGTGGGACGACCCCGAGACCTGCCGCGACCGCCGACTCGCCCTGCGCCCTGGTGACTTGCTGGTCCTGGAGGAGGTCAAGGGCCCGCGCACCGGCACCCCGGGAGACCAGGACCCGAGCCACCGGCAGGCCGTGCGCCTCACCTCCGTCACCCCGGGCATCGACCTCATCGAGGACCAGCCGGTCCTGGAGGTCACCTGGGCCGCCGAGGACGCCCTGCGTTTCCCGTTCTGCCTCGCCACGCGCGGCGGCCGCGACTGCCTGCCCGTCGAGGACGTGACCCTGGCCCGCGGCAACGTCGTCCTCGTCGACCACGGCCGCACCCTCACCGGCCTCCCGCAGACGGCCACCGTGCCGCCCGAGCCGGCCGTGGTCGCCTCGTGCGCCCCTCCCGCCTTCGGCTGCTACGACCGCGAGGAGGGCAACGCCCCGGCTCGGCTGATCAACGCCCTCACGGACAAGACGGAGAGCGCGGAGGCCCTCGTACCCGACGATGTCCGGGAACTCTTCGCGGTGGTCGGCGAGGCGGCGACCGTCCGTGCCGGCATCGGCCTTGAGCGCGCCGGTCAGCGGCACGAGCGAGTGGTGCCCGGCACGGCGTACGCCCAGGCGGCAGCCCTGCGCACCCTGCTCGCACAGTCCGTCTACCCGGGCATCCGGCCGCGGTTGCGGCCCGTCCTGACGCGTACACCCGTCGTGCAGGCGGTGGCCTTCCCCGACGCGCAGGCCGTGGCCGCCGGGCAGGCCGCGCGGATCGCCGCGATCCCGGGAGCGGTCCGGCAGCGGCTCGTCGAACTGTGGCGCAGCGCCCGCGACCGCGACGGACTCGGGGACGAGGAGATCGACGAACTCACCGTCATCTACGGCCTGAAGGTCATCGAGCGGTTCGAGCTGCGGGCGCATCCCGTGCGTGCCCTGCGGGAACTCCTGCACCGCAACGACGAGTTGCTCGACACGAAGCTGCGGCGCCTGGCCGTCCTCGCCTCCCGGGCCCGCGCGGGCACCGTCCTCGACGGGCACATCGCCTGGGAGATCGCCCACAGCTGGGGCCCGGCGTACGCGGCCGGACTGCACCCCGACGAGCCGGTGCTGCGCGGCTCCGCGGCCGCCGCGCTCGCCCAGGACCCGCGCCGCGCCCTGCCCGCCGTACGCGTCGAGGACGGCGACCTGACCTGGCTGCCCCGCCGCGACCTGCTGCACAGCGGACCCCGCGACCGGCACTTCGTCGGCGAGCTGGAGGACGACGGCCGTATCGCCCTGCGTTTCGGCGACGGGCGGCACGGCGCGAAGCCGAAGCCGGGCGCCCGCCTCGCCCTGCACTACCGGCTCGGCGGCGGCATCGCCGGCAACGTCGGCGCCGAGGCCATCAACCACCTGGTCATCCAGAGCGACTGCGCACAGCCGCCGGCCGCCGTGGTCCGCAACCCGCTGCCCGCCACCGGCGGCGTCGAGCCCGAACCGGTCGAGCAGGCACGCCAGTTGGCGCCGCTCGACCTGCGCCGCACCCGCCTGCGCGCGGTCACCGCCGAGGACTACGCGGCCCTCGCCGCCCAGCTCCCCGGAGTGCAGCGCGCCGCCGCCGAGATCCGCTGGACCGGCAGCGTCCAGGAGGCCCACATCGCGATCGACGCATACGGCAGCGCCGACCCGTCGGCCGTGCTGCTCGCGCAGGTCGAGCAGTCCCTGGAGGGGTACCGGCGTATCGGCCACGACCTCGTGGTCGGCCCCGCCCGCCTGGTACCGCTCGACATCGCGCTCACCGTGTGCGCCAAGCCGGGCCACCAGCACGGGCAGATCCTCGCCGAGCTGTACCGCGTGCTCGGCAGCGGCCGACTGGCCGACGGGTGGCTCGGGTTCTTCCACCCGGACGCGCTGACCTTCGGCGAACCCGTGCGGCTCAGCCGACTGGTCGCCGTCGCCGCGGCCGTACCGGGCGTGGAGAGCGTCCAGGTCACCCGGCTGCGGCGGCTGTTCGAACAGGACCGAGGAGAGAGGGAGGACGGCGTGCTGCGGCTCGGCCCGCTGGAGATCGCCACCTGCGACAACGACCCGGACCGGCCGGAGAACGGCCTGCTGGCGATATCCCTGGGAGGTGCGGCCCGATGACCGCCACCGATGAGTGCACCTGCGGCTGCGGCGGCCACGACGAGCGCCTCGCGCCCGCCCCGCCGCACAACCCGCCCGGGCGCACCGCCCTCGACTACCGCGTCGGCGAGTACGGCTCCTTCCTGGCCGCCCTGCTCGACCGGCTAGCCTCGCCCGCGTACCCGGCGCTGGAGGGGCTCACGGTCCGCACCCCGGACGACCCGGCGATCGGGCTGCTCGACGCCACCGCCGTCCTCGGTGACCTGCTCACCTTCCACTCGGAGCGGATCGCCGACGAGGCGTATCTCCGTACGGCCAACGAGCACCGGTCACTGGTGCTGCTGGGGCGGCTGGTGGGACACCGGCCGCGGCCCGGTGTCGCCGCCGCGACCCATCTCGCGTACACCCTCGAACGTGATCCGCGGGCGGAGACACTGCCCGTCGTGATCCCGCGCGGCGCGCGCGCCCACAGCGTGCCCGCCTCGGCCGACGAGGAGTCGCTGACCTTCGAGACCAGCCGGGACCTCAGCGCCCGCTGGGATTTCAACGAGCTGAAGGTGCGCAGGCGTCGGCCGTCCTTGGTGACGCCCGACGATCTCGAACGGCGGTCCGAGCTGTTCGTCGAGGGCACCGCGAACTCCCTGCAGACCGGCGATCAGTTGCTCTTCGTGTTCGGGGAGCAGGCCGGTGGGGAGCGGAAGTTGCTGCCGGTCGCTGGTGTGCGGGTTGATCGGGACGAGGACGTCACGGCCATCTCGCTGCCGGAGTCCGTGCCGCCGTCGTTGAGGGAGCTTGTCGACGAGGTGCGGCGGTGGGTTGCCGAGCCTGTGGCTCCGGGGGAGCCGGGGGATGAGCCGCCTACGCCGGAGGTGCCGAATCCGCGGCCTGTCAGCCGCTTGATCGAGGACTTCGAGGACCAGGTTCTGGCGCCCCTGCGGGTGGCTTTGGACGGGGTGAAGACGCCGGAGGGGCTTGCGGCTGTGCTGGTGGAGCCCGTTGCGCGGCTCGGCGAGGCGCAGGTGTTGGCGGGGCCGTGGGGGGATGTCTCTGCCTGGTTTGAGCAACTGCAGGCTGTTCTGCATGAACTTGGCCATCGGGCAATGGAGTCGGCCCCGGTCCAGACCGGTGAGAGTGCCACGAAGGGGGGTCTGGTGTCTGCGGGTGCGTCTGGGCTGGTCGCGCAGTTCCCCGCGCCCCTTAAAAGCGACACCCGCGCCGCTGCTTTTCATGCCCTGGCGGCTGTCCTTCCCGCTCTGCGAGCCCAGCCTCCTGCCTCGCCGACCGGTAACGGCGCCCAGCTCCCCGGAACCGACACCGCCCGTCTCCTCCGCGCCCTCAACCCCTCCCTCGGCAGCCTCTACCCCGCCTGGCGCAAGGCTGCCGCCCCCGGCTCGCCCCAGCTCCTGCGCGCCCTGCTCGCGATGCGCATCACCGCCGCCCCCTTCGGTTCCACCGCGCCCCTCAAGCCCGTCCAGGACGACAAGGGCCGGGTCATCCGGTCCGCCGACTGGCCGCTCACGGGGGCCGTGCTGACCGGGATGCGGGTCGTGTACGACACCGCGGGCAAGGAGCCGGTTCGGGCGGAGTTCCAGTATGTGGAGGGGAACAGCTCCGACCAGCGGGCCGTGACGCTGCCGCTCGCTCAGCAGGTCAACTTCGGGCTCGGTCCCGGGCATGTCGACCTCTCCAGCGGCTCCGGCCAGGAGCCCGCCGTCAGCATCCACCTCCGCGACGGCCTGCCCGAGCGCACCCTGACGGTGTCCCGTCCGGGCGACGACGGGCTGGTCCACGTCGGTGTCAACAACGGGACCGCGCAGGACGTGCCCCTGCGGCCCGGTGTCCCCGTGCAGTTCACCCACGGCGAGTACGAGGTGAGCCTGCGCTACACGGTGGGCAGCACCGAGCCGAACGTCGAGATCGTCATCGCCGGCAAGCCGGCGCCGGTCAACCGCCGGGTGCTGCAGCTCGACAGCGTGCACACGAGCATCACCGTCGGGAGCTGGGTTGCCATCCGGCGTCCGGCCAAGGGCGCCCAGGACGGCATACCCGGCGACCCGAAGCTCGCGTTCGTCACCACCCAGGTCGTGGCGGCGCGTACGGCGGCGTACTCCAACTACGGCATCACCGGCCGCGGCACCGAACTCACCCTCGCCGACCCTTGGCTGGACGAGTTCGACGTGCTGCTCTCGCACATCCGCGACACCACCGTGTATGCCGGAAGCGAGCCGCTGCGGCCGGCGGACGAGCCGCTCGGCGAGGACGTGCACGGCAACGAGATCGAACTCGACGAGCTGTACGACGGACTGCGTCCCGGGCGGCTGCTCGTCGTCGCGGGTGAGCGCAGCGACATCCCCGGGACGACCGGGGTGACCGCCGACGAGGTCGTCACGATCGCCGCCGCCGATGCCGCCGTGGACCCGCAGCTGCCCGATGACCGTGTCCACACCCGTCTGACCCTGACCGCGGATCTCGCCCACCGCTACCGCCGCGAGACGGTCCGCATCCTGGGCAATGTCGTCGAGGCCACCCATGGTGAGAGCCGGGAGGAGGCCATCGGCAGCGGTGACTTGGACCGCGCGGGCCAGACGTTCGCCCTCTGGCAGTCCCCGCTGACCTGGCTCGCCGACGACAATCCCCTCGGCGCCACTCCGGTGCTGGAGATCCGGGTCGACGGGGTGCTCTGGCACGAGGTGGACAGCCTCGCCGGATGCGGACCGCGCGAGCGCGTGTACATCGCCGGCACCGCCTCCGACGGCCGTACGACGGTCACCTTCGGCGACGGCATCCACGGCGCCCGACTGCCCAGCGGCCACGAGAACGTCCACGCCCGCTACCGCTTCGGCACCGGCAAGGCGGCCAACATCCCGGCCAACCGGATCACCCAGCCCCTCACCCGCCCGCTCGGCGTCACCGCGGTCACCAACCCGCGCCCGGCCACGGGCGGCGCGGACGCCGACGGTCCCGGCCTGACCCGCCGTACGATCCCCCTCGCCGTCTCCGCCCTGGACCGGCTCGTCTCGCCGGCCGACTACGAGGACTTCGCCCGTTCCCGCGCCGGCATCGGCCGGGCCGCCGCGCGCGAACTCTTCGACGGGCGGCGGCGCGTACTGCACGTGACCGTCGCGGGCACGGACGACGTGCCGCTCGACGGGGACAGTCAGGGATCAGACACCCTGCGCGCCCTGCGCGGGGCGCTCACCGAGTACGGCGACGGCGACCTGACCGTCCGCGTGGACGTGCGCGAGCTGGTCCTGCTGCTCGTCGCGGCCAAGGTGAAGGTGGCCCGGGACCACGCGTGGGAGTACGTCGAACCCCGGCTGCGGGCAGCACTGTTGCGGCGCCTCGGCTACGAGGGACGGGAGCTGGGGCAGCCCGCCCGGCTCTCCGACCTCCTCGCCACCGCCCACACCGTGCCCGGCGTCGACTACGTGGACGTGGACGTCTTCACCGGCGTCCCCGCCTCCGCCACCCCCGCGGAGCTGGCCGAGCTGCTCACCGACCCCGGCGAGCCCCGCTCCAGCGTGCCCGCGCACCCGGCTGCGTACGACGAGAAGATCCACATCGTCCGCGACGAGCACGGCGAGACCCTGTCGTCCGTCTGCGCCCGCTACGGCATCCCGCTCGCCGAACTCCTGCGCCTCAACCCCGACATCACCGACACCAGGCGCCTGGCGAAGGGCCGGTCGGTGTACGTCTTCCGCGGCATCCGCCCCGCCCAGCTGGCCCTGCTGTCCCCGCGGGCCGCGGACACCCTCATCCTCACGGAGGTCAAGTGATGGCCGCGCATTCGACGGATGTCCGGTTCGATACGGAAGCACCGGTGACTTCCCGGGAGCCCGACGGTCTCGCCGCCCTGCTGCCCCGCTGGCACCTCCTGCGCGACGCCGAGGAGGGCGAGCCGCTGCGCGCGCTCCTCGCGGTGATCGCCGAGCAGCTCGACCGGGTCCGCGACGGCGTGGAGCAGGGCTACGAGGACCTGTTCGTGGAGACGGCGGCACCCTGGGTGCTGCCCTACCTCGGCGACCTCGTCGGTTACCGCACCCTGCCCGGCTACGAGCGCGTTCTCACCACCGGTCTGCACGAGGGCGGGCGTGCCGCGCTCGCCGAGGCCGTCGCGCCGCGCGCGGACGTGGCGGCCACCGTCGCGAACCGCCGCCGCAAGGGCACGCTGCACCTGCTGGAGGAGCTGTCCGAGCAGGTCGCCGGGTATCCCGCCCGCGCCGTCGAGCTGTCGCGGCTCGTCGCCCACAACCAGTCGGTGAAGCTGTACCGGGGCACCGGCAGGGGCCGTCTCCTCGACCTCCGGGACGGCTCGGCGCTCGCCCTCCAGGGCGGCCCCTTCGACACCACGGCCCGCACGGTCGACGTCCGCCGCGCCAACTCGGCGCGCAGTCAAGGCGGTTGGAGTCCGGCCGGAGTCGCCCTCTTCGTCTGGCGGCTGAAGGCGTACTCGCTGACGTCCTCCCCGGCGTACTGCATCGACCGCGCCCGCAACCTGTACACCTTCTCGATCCTGGGCAACGACAGCCCCCTGGTCACCAAGCCCGTCCCGGAGCCCTCGCCCACACACATCGCCACCGTCGACAACGTCCCCGCGTTCATCACCCGCCGTCTGCTCCACGACCGGCTCCTTGACTACTACGGCCCCGGCAAGAGCTTCGTCATCCGGCGCGACGGCGAGGACAAGCCCGTACCGCCGTCCGACATCGTGGTCGCGGACCTGACCGACTGGCGCTACCGGCCCAAGCGCGGGCAGATCGCCGTCGACCCGGAACTCGGGCGGATCGCGTTCGGGTCGCGGTCCGCACCCCGGCAGGGCGTGTGGGTGGACCACCACTACGCGTACGGCGACGACATGGGCGGCGGCGAGTACCAGCGACCCGACCGAGTGGACCGGCCGGACGCGACCTTCTACCGCGTCGGCCCGGGACAGCCGTACCGCCAGATCATGGACGCCTACCGGGCCTGGCAGCACGACCGGCGGGCAGGCAGCATCGGCCCCGACGGCATCATCGAGATCACCCACAGCGGCGCCTACCAGGAGCAGCTGGACTTCGACCTCGACCCCGGCGACCGGCTGGAGCTGCGCGCGGCCGAGGGCACCCGGCCGGTGATCCGGCTGCTCGACTGGTACAGCAACCGGCCCGACGCCCTCAACGTCCGTGCCGTGCAGGACGATTGCGCGCCGCACGAGCGGCCGCGGATCGTCCTCGACGGGCTGCTGGTCGCCGGGCGCGGCATCAACGTCACCGGGCCGATGGGAGCCGTCGTCGTACGGCACAGCACCCTCGTACCCGGCTGGTCCCTGGAGCCCGAGTGTGAACCGCACTCGCCCGAGGAACCCAGCATCGTCCTGGACCGCACCACCGCCTGTCTGCAGATCGAGCACAGCATCCTCGGCACCATCGAGGTCATCGGCGACGAGGTGAGCGAGGACCCCCTCGACATCCACCTCCGCGACAGCATCCTGGACGCCACCGGACACGACCGCGAGGCCCTGTCCGCCCCGGACTGCCGCCACGCCCACGCCGTGCTCCACATGCACCGCACCACCGTCATCGGCGAAGTCCACACCCATGCGGTGGAGATCGCCGAGAACTCCGTCCTCACCGGCAGGCTGAACGTGGCCCGGCGCGGAATCGGCTGCCTGCGCTACTCGTACGTCCCGGCCGGCTCGCGCACGCCCCGACGGCATCGCTGCACCGCCGTACGGCCGTTGTTCGCGTCGGTGCGCTACGGGACGCCCTGGTACGGGCAGCTTGCCGACCGCGGTCCCGAGGAGATCAGGCGCGGCGCGGACGACGGTGCCGAGATGGGTGCCTTCCACGATCTGTACCGGCCGCAGCGCGAGGACGGTCTGCGGGCGCGGCTCGCGGAGTACACGCCCGCGGGCGCGGACGCCGGGATCTTCTTCGTGACCTGAGCAGTGCCGCCGTACGACCCACCCGCAGAATCCTGAACCAGGGGGACCCCCTTCATGCACGCTGATCTCTCCCGTCTCACCTTCCGGCCGGAGCGGCACTACTCCGCGGTCGTCGCCCAGCAGGGCCGTGTCCAGCTCGACGCCGACACCAACGAGCAGACCGCGATCCAGCTCCACCAGGCCCGCACCCTCGCCGCCGACCTGATCGGCCGCCACGGCGGGCCGCGCGACGCGGCGGGCCGCGACATCGCGGGCTTCCACATCGATTACGTGGGCGGCAAGCACGACATCGACACCCTCCACATCTCCCCCGGCCGCTACTACGTCGAGGGCGTCCTGCTCGACGCGACCAGGCCCGCGCCCGGAGTGCCCGTACCCGATGAGGACGCGCACGACGAGGACACGCCGACACCGCCTGACCGTTGGACGTACTGGGACCAGCCCGACGCCTACCGCGACCCGGAGAGGCCCGGCGACCGGCTGCCCTCGCCCGCCCAGACGCCGTTCGTGGTCTACCTGAACGTGTGGGAGCGGTCCGTGACCGCCGCCGAGGACCCCGCGCTGCGCGAGGTCGCCCTGGGGGCCGCGATGCCGGACACCGCGGCCCGGGTGAAGGTGGTCTGGCAGGTACTGCCGCTCTCCCTCGCCGAGCTGGCGATCGAGGACAGCGACCTGTCGAAGGACGTCGTCCGCGCGGCCTTCGACAACTGGGCGAAGAAGCAGTCCCTGTCCTCCGCTCGCCTGGCCGCCCGCAGCCGGCGGCCCGACCATGCCGACGAGGACCCGTGCCTGGTCAGGCCCGACGCCCGCTACCGCGGAACGGAGAACCAGCTCTACCGCGTCGAGGTGCACACGGGCGGCGAGGCGAAGGACGCCACCTTCAAGTGGTCCCGCGAGAACGGCTCGGTCGTCTTCCCGGTCGACGAACTCGACGGTACGTGGGTGCAGTTGGCGTCGCTCGGCCACGACGACAAGCTGAACCTGGACGTCGGCGACTTCGTCGAGTTCACGGACACGGCGTATTCCTCGCGTCTGGAGGCCCTGCCCCTGCTGCGGGTCGAGGAACTGGACCTGCCCGGCCGCCGGGTCCGGCTGTCCGCCGAGCCCGAGCCGGGCGTCGGACGCCGGCCCGACCTGAACCCGTTCCTGCGCCGCTGGGACCACCAGGAGGGGCCCCGCCGCCAGGGGCGTTCCACCTCCCTGAAGGGCGGCGCGGTGCCGGTGACCGAGGGGGAGTGGCTGCCCCTGGAGGACGGCGTCGAGGTGTACTTCGCCAAGGGCGGCGGCTACCGCACCGGCGACCACTGGCTGATCCCCGCGCGCACCGCCACCGGCAACGTCGAATGGCCGACCGACCCGGCGCGCCGCCCGCTGCTCCAGGGGCCCGCCGGCATCACCCGCCACCTCGCCCCGCTCGCCCTGGTCAAGGGCGAGGAGGGCGCCGTCGACCTGCGCTTCGGCTTCCGCCCGCTGGCCGGCAGCATGCCCGCCACGGACGAGGCGACCCTTGCGGCGGAGGCCCAGGCACGCCGTGAGGAGCTGGCGGCCGAGGACCCCTCGCACGGGAGGTCGCAGACCACCGCGGAAGCGGAGGCAGCAGTGGGAGAGGGCGTGTGATGGCCACCCCCATGAGCGCATCCCAGTTCCTGCAGATCCTGCGCGCGGAGGGCCTGACGGTCCACGAGGTGGGCAACTGGCGCACCCACAACCGCAATACGAAGGGCCCCTGGGGCCCGGTGAACGGAGTGGTCATCCACCACACCGCCACCTCCGGTACCGACAGCTCCGTGAATCTCTGCTACAACGGCTACACCGCCCTGCCCGGCCCCCTCTGCCACGGCGTCATCGACAAGCGGGGCGAGATCCACCTCGTCGGCTACGGCCGCGCCAACCACGCGGGCCTCGGCGACCACGACGTACTGCGTGCCGTCATCGACGAGACGACGCTGCCGCACGACAACGAGGCCGACACCGACGGCAACCGGCACTTCTACGGCTTCGAGTGCATCAACCTCGGCGACGGCCGGGACCCCTGGCCCGAGGCGCAGCTGGAGGCCGTCGAGAAGGTGTCCGCCGCCGTCTGCCGCCATCACGGCTGGAGCGAGCGGTCGGTCATCGGCCACAAGGAGTGGCAGCCCGGCAAGGTGGATCCGCGCGGGTTCACCATGGACGGCATGCGCAGGCGGATCGCCGAGCGGCTGGCCGGCAGGTCCCCGGCGCCCGAACCGGGCCCGACCCCGTCGAAGCCGTCGTACGCACCCTTCCCGGGCGCCGGTTTCTTCCACGACGGGCAGAAGTCCGCGGTCATCACGGCCATGGGCAGACGCCTGGTCGCCGAGGGCTGCGGTCACTACGAGGAGGGGCCGAGCCCGGAGTGGAGCGACGCCGACCGCGAGTCCTACAAGGCCTGGCAGCGCAAGCTGGGGTTCAAGGGCAGGGACGCGGACGGCATTCCGGGCAAGGTCAGCTGGGACAAGCTGAAGGTGCCCGCGATCTGAGAGCCCGCGTCACCCGCCCTCCTACGCCGACTCGGCGTTGGTGGGCGGGTGCGCCGGACGGGCCGGGATCTGCGCGGGCAGGGGCGGCAGCGCAGCGCCGTACACCCAGGCCTCGAACAGGTCGTCCAGCGGCTCGTCGGCGTACCGGTTGACGTGCGCGATGAGCGTCGCGGTCGTCACGGCTCCGTTCCGGTGCAGCCCCGTCCAGCCGCGCAGCATCCGGAAGAAGGCGTCGTCGCCCACGGCACAGCGCACCGCATGCACGGTCAGGCCGCCGCGCTCGTAGAGCCGGTCGTCGAACATCGACTTGCGGCCCGGGTCGGCCAGTCGGAGATCCTGCGGCTGCGAGGACAGCAACCGGTGGGCGGCGGCGGCGAGTTGCTGGGCGCTGCGGCCGCCCGAGCGCTCCGACCACAGCCACTCGGCGTACTTGGCGAAGCCCTCGTTCAGCCATATGTGCCGCCAGTCGGCTATGGACACGCTGTTGCCGAACCACTGGTGCGCCAGCTCGTGCGCCACCAGCCGCTCCGAACCCCGCGCCCCGTCCACGTGGTTGGCGCCGAACAGCGACAACCCCTGTGCCTCGACGGGGACATCGAGTTCCTCGTCGGTCACGACGACCGCGTACTCGTCGAAGGGGTAGGGCCCGAACAGCTCCTGGAACAGGTCCATCATCTGCGGCTGCCGCGCGAAGTCCCGTGAGAACTCCGGCAGCAGATGCGCCGGGATGTGCCCGTGCTGCGGTACTCCGCCCGGCCCCGGGTCGCCCAGCAGCACCGTCTGGTACTTGCCGATCGCGAGGCCCACCAGATAGCTCGACGTGGGCGCGGACTGCTCGTACACCCAGGTCGTCGTGGACGCCTTCGTGGTACGGGTCAGCAGCCGGCCGCCCGCCACCACCGCGTACGCGGACGGCGTGGTGATCGAGATCTGGTACGCGGCCTTGTCGGCGGGCCGGTCGTTGCACGGATACCAGGACGGCGCCCCGATCGGCTGGCTCGCCACCAGCGCCCCGTCCTCCAGCTCTTCCCAGCCGAGCCCGCCCCAGGGGCTGGGGACCGGCTTCGGGTTGCCCGACCAGTGCACCTCGACGGTGAAGGCGGCACCGGCACGGACCGGCTTGGCGGGGCGGATGCGCAGGCGGCCGCCGCGGTGCGTGTAGTGCGGCTGACGGCCGTCGACCCGGACCCGGCCGATCTTGAACTCGGAGAGGTTGAGGGTGAATTCGGTCAGCGGCGAGCGGCCCGCGATGGCGTTGATCCGGGCCGCGCCCGCCAGCCGGTTCGGGCCCGGGCGGTAGTCCAGCGTGAGCTCGTACCGGTGCACCCGGTAACGGGGGTCACCGTGTTCCGGGAAGTACGGGTCCGAGCCCGCCGTCTGCTGAACTGCCACTGCCGCTTCTGCTCCCTGCGCCGTCGTGCCACTCCGGTCCGCCGGTACACCGCTCACCGACTCCGTGTGGCCCGCGCTCAGGGACGCCATGCCTCGATCGGGTTGCCGAGCCAGCGGGTGTCGTCCGGGACGGACTCCGCGGCCATGACGAGCGACGCGGGACCCAGGGTGGTGCGGGCCCCGATCGTGCTGCCGGGCAGCACGATCCCGCCAGGGCCCAGCGTGGCGCCCTCACGGAGTACAACAGTATCCGTCCGCAAGATCCGGTCGTGGAAGAGGTGCGTCTGCAGCACGCACCCGCGGTTCACGGTGGCCGCGTCCTGAAGGGTCACCAGGTCGGTCTCGGGCAGCCAGTAGCTCTCCACCCACACGCCCTTGCCGATCTTGGCGCCGAGGCCGCGCAGCCACGCGGTCATCAGCGGCGTACCGGGCACCGAACCGGCCAGCCAGGGCACGGCCACGACCTCGACGAACGTGTCCGCCAGCTCGTTGCGCCACACGAAGCCGCTCCACAGCGGGTGCTCCCCGGTGCGGTGCCGCCCCACGAGCAGCCACTTGGCGACGAACGACACCACGGCGGCCGCGGCGCCCGTGGTGAGCAGCACCAGACCCGACAGCACAGGAGCCCAGGGCCCCAGCAGGCACAGAGCCGCCACCGTCAGCACGGCAAGGCCGGCCGAGCAGAACACCGGCACGATCCGGCACAGCTCCACCAGGCCGCGCGCCCACAGCAGCCGCGCCGGCGGGTCGTAGGTCCGGCTCTGGTCGCCCGTCTCGGCGTTCCGCGGCAGCTTCACCGGCGGCAGCCCCAGGTAGGAGCTGCCCTTCTTCGCCTTCTTCGGGGTGGCGGACAGTACGCCGACCAGCCCGCCGTCCGGCACGCTCCGCCCCGGCGCGGTCATCCCGGAGTTCCCGAGGAAGGCCCGCCGCCCGATCTCCGCGCGCCCGATCCGCATCCAGCCGCCACCGAGCTCGTACGGCGCGGTCAGTGTGTCGTCGGCCAGGAACGCGCCCTCACCGACGGTTGTGAGGCTGGGCAGCGCCAGCACCGTCGACACCTCCGCACCCCGCCCGATCTTCATCCCCAGCAGCCGCAGCCACACCGGGGTGGCGAGCCCCGCGTACAGCGGGAACAGCGTCTCCCGTGAGCGGTCCATCAGCTGCGTGACCGTCCAGGCCTGCCAGCCGATCCTGCTGTGCGTGGGGTGTGTGCCCTCGCGCAGGCCCAGGCTCAGCAGCCGCACGGCGACGAGGATCAGCAGGGCGTACGCCAGCCCGAAGGCCAGCGTGGCGGGGACGAGGGCGAGCGCGGCACCGCGCAGCGGCGCGTGGGCGTCGATGAAGACGTACGCCACGAGGAACGCGGCACCGCCCGCCAGCAGCGGCAGCGCGGACAGGGCGAGGCCGGTCAGGCCGTACATCACGCGCCAGTACGTGCCGCGCTGCGGGCGCTCCTTGGGCCAGTTCCGCTTGGCCTTGCCGAGCTTGACCGCGGGCGCACCTGCCCAGCGCTGGCCGGTGGGGATCTGGCCGGTGACGGCCGAGCCGGGGGCCACCTCGGCCCGCTTGCCGACGCGGGCGCCGGGGAAGAGGATGCTGCGGGTGCCGACGGTGGCGTGCGCCCCCACCTTGACCTGGCCGATCTCCAGGCGGTCGCCGTCCAGCCACCAGCCGGACAGGTCCACCTCGGACTCCACGGCCGCGCCCCGGCCCAGCTTCAGCAGGCCGGTGACCGGCGGCAGCGAGTGCAGGTCGACGTCCTGGCCGATCTTGGCGCCCAGCGCCCGCGCGTACCGTTCCAGCCAGGAGCCGGTCAGCGAGGTCGCCCCGCTGAACTCGGCCAGCCGCTCGGCGGTCCACAGGCGCAGATGGACACTGCCACCGCGCGGATAGCGGCCGGGCTGGACGCCCCGCAGCAGCAGTCGCGCGCCACCCGCGGCGATCGCGAGCCTGCCGGGCGGGCTGAACAGCAGCACCGCGCCGGTGGCGACCAGCCACCAGGGGGCGGTCGGCAGCCAGGAGTAGCCGGGCAGCAGGTTGCCGGCCGCGGCCAGGGCCACCGTCCAGCGCAGGCCGAGCAGCGTGAACAGCGGCACGAGGAGCAGCAGCTGGAGCACCTTGGCGCGGGTCGGCACCGGGGTGATGGTGCGCCGGCCGCCGTCGTCCTGCGCCGACTTCTCCAGGTGGCGGGCCAGCTTGCGCAGGGTGGGCTGCTGGTAGATGTCGAGGACGGCGGCGCTCGGGTAGCGGGTACGCAGCCGTGTGGTCAGCTGGGCGGCGGCCAGACTGCTGCCGCCGATCGCGAAGAAGTCGTCGCGGGCGCTGGTGACCGGGATGCCGAGGACCTCCGTCCACTGCTCGGCCAGCCACGCCTCGGTGCCGTAGAGCTGCTCGGCCGGACCGCCGGTCTCCAGGCCCTCCAGGGGCCAGGGCAGCGCGTTGCGGTCGACCTTGCCGGACGTACGGGTCGGCAGGTCCTCGACGGGGGCGATCAGCGGCACGAGCGCGGCAGGCAGTTCCGCGCGCAGCTTCTCCACGGCGGCCGCGTGGTCCCAGCCGTCCTGGGTGACGACATAGCCGACGAGGAGCTGGTTGCCGCTGCGCGCGGTGCGCACCGCGGCCGCGGCACCCGCGACACCCGGCAGCGCCTGCAGGGCCGCGTCCACCTCGCCCAGCTCGATGCGGCGCCCGCCGAGCTTGATCTGCTCGTCGGCCCGCCCGAGGAAGACCAGCCCCTCAGGCTCGGCCTTGACCAGGTCACCGCTGCGGTAGGCACGCTCCCAGCCCAGGGACTGAAGCGGCGCGTACTTCTCCGCGTCCTTCTCGGCGTCGAGATAGCGGGCGAGTCCGACCCCGCCGATCACCAGCTGCCCGCTGCCGCCCATCGGCACGGGCTCACCGGCCTCGTCCACGACGGCCAGCTCCCAGCCGTCCAGCGGCAGCCCGATACGGATCGGCTCCTCGCCGGACATGAGCGAGGCGCAGGCGACGACGGTGGCCTCGGTCGGCCCGTAGGTGTTCCAGACCTCACGGCCCTCCGTCACCAGCCGCTGCACCAGCTCGGGCGGGCAGGCCTCGCCGCCGAAGATCAGCAGACGGACGTCGTTCAGGGTCTCGGGCTCCCAGAGCGCGGCGAGCGTCGGGACCGTGGAGACGACGGTGATCTCCTGCTCGACCAGCCAGGGGCCCAGGTCGGCGCCGCTGCGGACCTGCGAGCGCGGCACCGGCACCAGACAGGCGCCGTAACGCCACGCCAGCCACATCTCCTCGCAGGACGCGTCGAAGGCCACCGACAGACCCGCCATGACCCTGTCACCAGGACCGATCGGGTCGTCGGTGAGGAACAGCGCGGCCTCGGCGTCCACGAACGCGGCGGCACTGCGGTGACTGACCGCGACGCCCTTGGGCTTCCCCGTGGAACCGGACGTGAAGATGATCCACGCGTCGTGCTCGACACCGGGCCGGGCGGCGGGGACCTCGCTGCGCCCGGTGACGGTCAGGTCGTGCCCGGCGCCGACGACCGCCCGGACGTCCGCCTCCCCGAACACCAGCTCGGCCCGCTCGTCGGGGTCCTCGGCGTCCACAGGGACATAGGCGGCACCGGCGGCGAGGACGGCCAGGATCGCGACGTACAGGCCATTGGTGCCGGAGGGAACCCGCACACCCACGCGGTCCCCGAGCCCGACCCCGGCCGCGGCGAGGCGCCGGCGCAGTTGCTCCACCTCGGCGGCCAGCGCCCGATAAGTGAGACGGTTAGTGCCGTCGTCCAGGGCGAGCTCGTCCGGGTAGGACCGCACGGATGCGTCGAAGATGTCGACGAGTGTGCGCGGTGAGGCCGCCTGACCTCCGGAGAAACGTGCGGTGTCGCCGAACTGCTGGTGGATCTCTGCGCTGAGCTCATCGTCGAGCAGGCCGAGAGCGCTGCTCTCGTCTATGGCTGCCATCCGGTCCTCGCGTCTCGATCCCGGAAGCCTCCGGGGCGCTGGCGGGCCCGCAGGTCTGCCTGGGGTTGTCCGGGTCCAGCTCCGTAACAAGCCGGAAATTTTAGTACGACGCTAGGTTCGGGACGGCTGATCGGCCATCCGGGAGGGCTGTTCGGGCGCTGACGGAAACCATTCGACCCTCGGTGACCTGGGGGTTTCACTCCCGAGAGACATGCCCCACACCGTAGGTGAGGAGTGGGTCCGCACAGCTGGCTTCTCATACGCGAAAGCCCCGGCCGCTGAGCGGCCGGGGCTTCGACTGGTGTCCGAGGGGGGACTTGAACCCCCACGCCCGATAAAGGGCACTAGCACCTCAAGCTAGCGCGTCTGCCATTCCGCCACCCGGACAAGGTGTCTGTCGTGCGGGGTTTCCCCCGCGGCGACGAAGGAAACATTACCAGGCTTTCGAGACGTCCCCGGTCACCCCCGTCCGGCGTGAACGGCGTGTGACGGGCAGGGTCCGGTCTTGGGGAGCGGCCGGGCGGAGAGGGAGGATGAGGGGAACCACCAGCAGTGACAGCGGGAGGAAGCAGCGTGAGCGAGACGGACACGGCCAGGGGCGTCACCGGCGAGGACGAGGTCGTGGACCTCTGCCGCGAGCTGATCCAGATCGACACCAGCAACTACGGCGACCATTCCGGGCCTGGTGAGCGGGAGGCGGCCGAGTACGTCGCGGAGAAGCTCGCCGAGGTGGGTCTCGAATCGAAGATCTTCGAGTCGTACCCGGGCCGGGCCTCCACGGTCGCCCGGATCGAGGGCGAGGACCCGTCACGGCCCGCGCTCCTCATCCACGGCCACCTCGACGTCGTACCGGCCAACGCCGACGACTGGACCCACCACCCCTTCTCCGGCGAGGTCACCGACGGCTGCGTGTGGGGCCGCGGGGCCGTCGACATGAAGGACATGGACGCGATGACCCTGGCGGTCGTGCGCGACCGGCTGCGCAGCGGGCGACGGCCCCCGCGCGACATCGTCCTCGCCTTCCTCGCCGACGAGGAGGCGGGCGGCACGTTCGGCGCCCGGCACCTCGTCGACAAGCACCCCGACCTGTTCGAGGGCGTCACCGAGGCGATCAGCGAGGTCGGCGGCTTCTCCTTCACGGTCAACGAGCAGCGCCGGCTCTATCTGATCCAGACGGCCGAGAAGGGCATGCACTGGATGAAGCTGACCGTGGCCGGCACCGCCGGGCACGGGTCGATGATCCACCGGGACAACGCCATCACCGAGCTGTCGGAGGCCGTCGCGCGGCTCGGACGGCACAAGTTCCCGGTACGGGTGACGAAGACCACCCGGGCCTTCCTCGACGAACTCGGCGACGCGCTCGGCACCGAGCTGGACCCGGAGGACATGGAGGGGACCCTGGCCAGGCTCGGCGGCATCGCCAAGCTCATCGGCGCGACCCTCAGCAACACCGCCAACCCCACGCAGCTGGGCGCCGGTTACAAGGTCAACGTCATCCCGGGCGAGGCCACGGCGCATGTCGACGGGCGCTTCCTGCCCGGGTTCGAGGAGGAGTTCCTCGCCGACCTGGACAAGATCCTCGGGCCCACGGTGCGCCGCGAGGACGTGCACGCCGACAAGGCTGTCGAGACCACCTTCGACGGGGCGCTGGTGGACGCCATGCAGTCCGCGCTGGTGGCCGAGGACCCGGCCGCCAAGGCGATCCCGTACATGCTCTCCGGCGGCACGGACGCCAAGTCCTTCGACGAGCTGGGCATCCGCGGCTTCGGCTTCGCGCCGCTCAAGCTGCCCCCGGAGCTGGACTTCGCCGGCATGTTCCACGGTGTCGACGAGCGGGTGCCGGTCGACGGCCTGAAGTTCGGCGTGCGCGTGCTGGACCGCTTCATCGACGCCTCGTGACCTTCGTAATCGGCCGTGCGTACGGAACGGGCCCGAGAAGGGTGAATGCGACCATCAGCTCGTAGCTCCATTACTTCCTCCTCGTTACAGGTAATGCGATCAGCAACACGAGATCGCTTTTGCCAACAAGGAGGAATAATGCTCAAGAAGGTCGTCGCTGCTGCGGCTGCCACTGGTGGTCTGGTTCTCGCGGGTGCGGGCCTGGCCGTCGCCGACGCCGGTGCTCAGGGTGCCGCGGTGCACTCCCCGGGTATCGCTTCCGGCAACGTCGTTCAGGTGCCCGTGCACGTCCCCGTGAACGTCTGCGGCAACACGATCTCCGTGATCGGGCTGCTGAACCCCGCCTTCGGCAACACCTGCATCAACAAGTGATGTCGACCCGCTGAGGGTCGTTCACGCCCGTCGGCTCCGGAGCGCGGCCATGCGCTCCGGAGCCGACAGGCCGTTTCGCGAATTTCCAGGCGGAATTTCGCGGGATTCCAGGTCAGGAATGAAGGCAGGGAGAATTCAGCAATGCGACAGGTCACCCGCAAGGGCCTGATGACCGTGATGGCGGCGACCGGCGTGCTCGCCGCGGCGGGCGGCTACGCCCACGCAGACTCGGGCGCGAACGGCTCCGCTTCGGACTCGCCCGGCGTACTGTCCGGCAACACGGTGCAGGCGCCGGTGCATGTGCCGGTGAACGTCTGCGGCAACACGGTCAACGTCGTCGGACTGCTCAACCCGGCGAGCGGCAACGAGTGCAGCAACGGGGGCGGCGGCAGCTCGTCCGGCGGGCACGGCGGTTCCGGCGGCGGAGCCCAGGCCAACGGACATTCCAGTCACTCGCCCGGCATCGGCTCGGGCAACACCGTCCAGGCGCCCGTCGACGCGCCGGTGAACGTCTGCGGCAACACCGTCGACATCGTCGGACTGCTCAACCCGGCGCGCGGCAACGAGTGCAGCAACGAGGGCGGCGGGCACGGCGGTTCCGGCGGCGGAGCCCACGCCGGCGGACATTCCAGCGACTCGCCCGGCATCGGCTCGGGCAACACCGTCCAGGCGCCGGTCGACGTACCGGTGAACGTCTGCGGCAACACCGTCGACCTCGTCGGCATCGGCAACTCCGCCGAGGAGAACGAGTGCACCAACGGCGGTTCGGGCGGCGGGCACACGACGCCTCCCGGTGGCGGCCACCAGACGCCGCCGCCCGGGAACCCGGGGCACCCCGGCAACCCCGGTAACCCGGGTCATCCCGGTCACCCGGGCAACCCCGGCCACCCGGGCACCCCTGGGCACCCGGGCAACCCGAACCACCCCGGCAACCCGAGCACGCCGGGCGGCTCCTCGCACACCAACCACCCGGGCACCCAGACGGTGACCCAGCCGCAGGGCGACGCACAGCTCGCGCACACCGGCAGTGACCTGCCGATCGGCCTCGTGCTCCCGGTGGGCGCCGGGGCGCTGCTTGCGGGCGCGGTCATGTACCGCAAGGCGCGCGCTTCGGTCTGAACCGGCGCATCTCCACGCCAAGCACCGCAAACTTCCCCTACGGTGCGCAGAACGGAGCGAGCCCTGTGCTGGCGGGGCCCGCTCCGTTTCCGTCGTCCTCGTCCTCGCCTCAGCTCACCACGTGGCCCGCACCTGGCGGATGATCCGCCGGCGCAACCGCACCCTGCGGCTGCCGTCGCGCAGCAGGCTCAGACGGTCCAACTCCCAGTGTCCGTACTCGGCATGGTCCGTCAGCAGGCGTGTGGCGTCCTTGCGGGACACCCCGCGCGGTACGTACACGTCGACAAATTCGTATTCCGGCATCGCATCTATTGTGCGGGCTGGGGCCCGGTACGGATAGCGTCTGCACTATGTCTGATGCTGCGCAGCCCACCGCTGCCGAGGTACGAGCCGCCGCCGAGGCGGTCAAGACCGCGCTCGACCGTCACCTGGCCGCGGTCGAACGCAGGTCCGGGGAGGACGACCAGGCCGTCTACGAGGCGTTCAACGAGCTCGCCGCGGCCGCCGAGACGTACGACGAGTTGCTCTACGACCGCTACGACGAGGTCACGCCCTTCGAGATCCCGGGGGCGGAGGACACGCTGCCGCCGTACACGGGCCCCGAGGAGCCGAACGCGCTGAGTGTGCTGATCCGCCGCGACTACGCCGTGGCGGACCAGCACCGGCTGCTGGCGCAGGCGCAGCGGGTGGAGGCGGCGGACGACGACGGACGGGGGGCGGAGACCTCCGCGACCGTGCACGGGGCGCTGGGCGTGCTGTTCGGGGAGTTCGAACCGGACGAGATCGCCTCGCGGCACAAGGAGTTCGGCCTCGAGGAGGGCGACTCCACGCTCTGGGTGACCGCCGCGGACGAACCGGCCGAGCCGGGCGACTGGCTGGAGGCGCCGTTCGAGCAGATCGATCCCCAGCGGGTGGTCTGCCGCTTCGACGTCAGCGCGGTCTTCGACGACGAGATCGACGACGGCCGCCTCGCCGGCGTGAACGACGACGACCTCGAGGACGAACTCGACACCGACCTGGACGGCGACGAGGACCTGGAGCCACTGGACGCGGACCGCTAGCGCGGGCCGCCGGCGCGGGGCCAGACCGTTCTACGGCGGCGTTCACGGATGATCTCCGTGAACGCCGCCGCCGTTTTGGTGCGTGATTGGTGCGGTTGGTGTCCGTCCGCGGGCCGACTGCGGCTGGTCACGCCCACGCGGCGGAGCCGCAAATCGACACAGCCCCGCGCCCCTAGGGGGCCGCCGTGCCCCTTGGTCAGTCCGTGGCCGGGATCTGTGTGCTGAGTAGTAGCGGCAGACGCGTCGTGCGAGGCTTTGCCGGAACCTCTGCCACCGCTCGGGGAAGGGCCTGGTCCACCCCGTGGACAACGGAGAGATGGCGGTCCGCCCTGCCGAACGCCGTGTAGACCCACGGCCGGCTGAGGGCCTGTGCCGCGTCCCCGGGCAGCACCACGACCACCGCGGGCCACCTGCTGCCCACCGCCTGGTGCGCGGTCAGCGCCCACCCGTGCCGCATGGACTGCTCCACCCGCTCCTTCGGTACGACGACGGAGGCGCCCGCACACGACAGATGCAGCCCGGCGGCGTCGGCCGTCACGACCTTGCCCGTTGTCGTACGGCCCGGTGCGGGGGAGTAGGCGATCCGGTCGCCGGGGTCGAAGCCGCCGAAGCGGCCGGGGCCGGGGTTGAGGCGCTCCTTCAGCGCCGCGTTGAGTGCTCGGGTGCCGGCCGCGCCGCCGTGGCCCGGAGTGATCACCACGGTCTGCTCGGGCGGCACGCCGAACGCTCGGGGCACCGAGTCGGCGACGAGCTGCACGGTCCGGTGGACCGCCTCGCCCGCGTCCCGCACCGGGACGATCACGACCTCCTTGCCGGGGGCCTCGACCTGGTTGAGCTCACCGACGCCGATGCCGGAGACCAGCTCGCCCAGCGGGCCGAGGTCCGGCCGCCGCGAGGCGATCCGGGGGCAGACCCGCGCCGCCAGCAGATCGGCGAACACCCGCCCGGGTCCGGCCGACCAGAGCACCCCCGGATCCCCGGCCAGCACCAGCCGGGCACCGTCGGGCAACGACTCGACGAGCAGGGCCCCCGTCTCGACGTCCAGTTGGGGCGCGTCGAGCACGACGAGAAGATCCAGATCCAACGCCCCGTCCACATCCCGCCCGGGCCCCTCGTCACCGGAGAGCAGCCCGGCGACGGTGGCGACACCGGGGGCGCCCCCGGGGCCGCCCGGCGCAGTCTCGTTCCCTGCGGGGCCTTTCGGTGTGCCGCTGCTGGTCAGGGCGGGGTCCGCTGCGGTGCGAGTCGCCGCGTTGCCGCCCGGCGCAGCCCCGATCCCCGCAGAGCCTCCGGGCACGGACCCGCTCGCCGTGCTGCCGCCGGCCGCAGGCTCGTTCCCCGCCGGGCCACTGGATGTGCCGCTGCTCGTCACGGTGGGCTCCGCGGGAGCGCCGCTCGCCGGGTTGCCGCCCGGCACCGAGCCGCTCCCTCCGTCGCCGCCCTGCACGGCCCCGACGGGGCGCCCCGCGCACAGCGCTGCGAAGCGGTCGCGGCCGGTCGGGCTGTGTGTGGCCGCCCAGGCGCGCAGGCCGAGGGCGGTGGCCGCCTGCAGCAGTGCTGCAGGTTCGGTCAGGGATGCTTCGCCGCCGGTGTGCAGGACCAGGCCGTGGTCCGCCACCGCGCGGACGAGTTCGGCGGCGGTGTCCGGTGCGGAGGCGGCGGCGTCTTCCCAGGCCGCGGCCGAACCGTCCTCCTTCGGGACCGAGTTGATCAGGCGGGCCAGTCCGTCGGCGAGGCTCTCCTCCGCGAGCGCGTACCGCTCCAGGCCGACCAGGATGCGTACCGGACGCTCCTCGGCCTCCTCGGTCGTCTCCGGTGCCGGAGCGGTCGGGTCGAGGGCGTCCTGGAAGACCAGGGCCTCGCCCTCCGCGACAGCGCTCTGCACGGCCGCGTCGGCGTCGGGCACGCCCCGCTGGGTCAGCGCCGCGGTGAGCGCAGGCATCTCCAGTGCCGTGTGCCCCGCGAGGGCCGCCTGCTCCAGCAGCCACCCCGTCAGCGCCCGGCCCCGCCGCTCGTCGTCCGGACCGCACTCCGCGCCGAGCAGCGCCCGCGCGAAGCCGTCGGCCTGCTCGGGCCGCACACCACCGACGCGCAACAGCAGCCAGGGGTCCTCCCGCAGAACGTCCTGTGCACCCTCGCCGAGAGCGGCGGAGACCTGCGGTGCGAGCGCGTCCGGTGCGCCGCCCTCGCTCAGCACGCGCCGTACCGCGTCGACGGTCTCCGCAGCGGGAGCAGCGGGAGCAGCGGTCGCGGGCGTCGGCTGCGGACGCCGTACCGGCTCGGGGGCGGGACGGCGCGGAGCGGCCTCGCTGAACACGGTGGCCACGGGCTTCGCTCCGCTCTCCACGGCACGGACGGCGGCCAGCAGATCGGCGGCCTTCCCGCTGAGCTTCGCGCCGCTCTCGACCGGCCCCGCCTTCTCGGCCCTGCGCCGCTCGATACGCTCCCGCTCCAGCCGCTGGGCCGCCAGCTCGGCCTCGGCCTCGGAGAGTTGGGCGGCGGACTCGCCGTCCCCGTCCGCCGCGGTCGTGCCCTCGCCGCCGTGCCCCGCGGTGCCCGGCTCGGCGTTCTCTGCGTCCTCGGTGGGCTCGGGCTCCGTGCTCACAGCGTGCTCCAGTCGTGATCGGGATAGCGGTGCACGGGCGCCGACACGTCGTCGAGCGCCCGGCAGATCTCGTCAGGAAGACTAAGGGCCTCCACTGACAATGCCGCCGTGAGCTGCTGGGAGTTGCGCGCACCGACGATGGGCGCGGCCACGCCGGGCCGGTCGCGGATCCACGCGAGAGCGACCTGGAGGGGAGTCACCGCGAGCCCGTCCGCCGCGGTCTGCACGGCGTCCACGATGCGGCTCGCGGTGTCGTCCAGGTACGGCGCGACGAAGGGCGCCAGGTGCTCGGAGGCGCCGCGCGAGTCGGACGGCACGGCCTCGCCCCGGTACTTGCCCGTCAGGACCCCGCGGCCCAGCGGCGAGGACGGCAGCAGGCCGATGCCCAGGTCCAGCGCGGCCGGCAGCACCTCGCGCTCGACGCCGCGCTGCAGCAGCGAGTACTCCATCTGCGTACCCGCCAGCCGGGTCCGCAGCCCGGGAGCCGCCAGCTGCCACGTCGCCGCCTTGGCGAGCTGCCAGCCGCAGAAGTTGGAGACGCCGGCATACCGCGCCCGGCCGCTGCTGACCGCAAGGTCGAGTGCCTGGAGAGTCTCCTCCAGCGGGGTGTGCGGGTCGAAGGCGTGGATGTGCCAGACGTCGACATAGTCGGTGCCGAGCCGGGTCAGCGAGGCGTCCAGCGCGGAGAGCAGATGCCCGCGCGAGCCGTCGACCCGGCGGTCCGGGTCCGGCACGCTGCCCGCCTTGGTCGAGATCACCAGGTCCCGGCGCGGAACCAGGCCTTCTATGAGGCGTCCGAGCAGGTATTCGGCCTCTCCGTCGCCGTACACGTCCGCCGTGTCGACCAGGCTCCCGCCGGCCTCCCAGAACGTCTTCAAGAGGTCCGCGGCGTCGTGCTCGTCGGTGTCCCTGCCCCAGGTGAGCGTGCCGAGTCCGATGCGGGACACGCGAAGGCCGGTCCGGCCGAGATACCTCTGCTCCATGAACGCCGAGATTACTGGCCCGGCCCTTCGGCGTGGGGGCCTGTGGACAACCAGTTTCCGCACGCTAGGGTCTGGCCGACAGGGACGTTACTGATCGGTAAGGGGTATCGGCATGCAGCTCGGGATCAACCTCGGCTACTGGGGTGCCGGAATGGACGCGGACAACCTGGAGGTCGCGAAGGAGGCCGACCGCCTCGGGTACGCGGTGTGCTGGGCCGCCGAGGCCTACGGGTCGGACGCGGCCACCGTGCTCAGCTGGGTCGCCGCCCAGACCGAGCGCATCGACGTCGGGTCGGCCATCTTCCAGATCCCGGCCCGCCAGCCCGCGATGACCGCGATGACCGCCGCCACCCTCGACTCGCTCTCCGGCGGCCGCTTCCGCCTCGGCCTCGGCGTCTCAGGACCGCAGGTCTCCGAGGGCTGGTACGGCGTCAAGTTCGACAAGCCGCTGGCACGCACGCGTGAGTACGTCGAGATCGTGCGCAAGGCGATGACGCGCGAGCGGCTGTCGTTCGAGGGCGAGCACTGGACGCTGCCGCTGCCCGGCGGCCCGGGCAAGCCGCTCAAGCTGACCGTGCACCCCGAGCGCGAGCACATCCCGCTGTACATCGCCGCGATCGGCCCGAAGAACCTCGAGCAGACCGGTGAGATCGCCGACGGCGCGCTGCTGATCTTCCCCTCGGCGGAGCACCTCGAGGAGACCACGATCAAATACCTGCGCGCCGGGCGGGAGAAGGCCGGCAAGACCCTCGACGGCTTCGACGTCTGCCCGACGCTCCCGCTCTCCGTGGGCGAGGACAAGGACGTGGCCACCCTCGCGGACGCGTTCCGGCCCTACACCGCCCTGTACGTCGGCGGCATGGGCAGCGCCAAGCAGAACTTCTACAACCAGCTGGCCCAGCGCATGGGGTTCGAGGCGGCAGCCGCCGAGGTGCAGGAGAAGTACCTGTCCGGCGACAAGCAGGGCGCCGCGGCCGCGATCCCGCACGACCTGATCGACAAGACGGCGCTGCTCGGTTCCGTGGACCGCATCGCGGACCGGATGAAGGAGTACGCGGCGGCCGGGGTCACCACCCTGAGCCTCAACCCGGCCGGCTTCACGCTTCAGGAGCGGGTCGCCTCGCTCCGCGCCGGCACCGAGGCCCTGGAGCGCGCCGGACTGGCGTAACGCACGCCCCGGGGCGCCGGGGAAAAGTTTCTGCGGCCGTGGTGGGGGCTCGGGGGTCTTCCCCGCCACGGCCGTCACGGGGAACAACGCGCCCGGCCGCGCGCGGTTACGCCTGCGATGTGACCCCTTGGGTCCTCCTTTTGGCCGAGTCGTCCGACACAGCTGTTGCAGCACCTCCAGCGCCGCACTTGACTCGTTCGAGACCGGCAGAGAGGTGCCCGCGATGCTTTCGGCCAGGAGTCTTTTCCAGGAGATCCTCGACGACGACGAGTCGTTCGCCCTGTTCTGCTCCATCGCGGCCAGCGGCGAGTCCCAGGGCGGCTGGGAGAACGGGCGGATCGCCGCGCTGGTCCCCGACAGCCAACGCGCCCTCGCCCCCAAGATCACCCGGCACGGCGCCGACGAGGACAAGCACGGGCGGATCTTCAACGCCCTGATGAAGAAGCGCGGTCTCGAACCCGTCCCCGTACCGCCCGAGACCGACTACACGATGCTCCTGGAGAAGAACGGCATCGGACTCCCCCACGACAAGCTCAAGAACGACGAACCGCTCACCGTGCAGGACATCGTCACCTACCTCTCCCACAGCCGGGTCACGGAGCAGCGCGCCTCCGAGCAGATGGAACTGCTG
The DNA here is from genome assembly GCF_053593775.1 of Streptomyces sp. NPDC002092. Classification (NCBI taxonomy): domain Bacteria; kingdom Bacillati; phylum Actinomycetota; class Actinomycetes; order Kitasatosporales; family Streptomycetaceae; genus Streptomyces; species Streptomyces sp. NPDC002092. The sequence goes on along the minus strand of NZ_JBSFDG010000010.1, from coordinate 168,925 downwards.
CGCAGGCACTTCGCGGACCACCCCGACATCGGCCGCGCGGTGCGGATGATCTCCGACGACGAGGACAACCACCTGGCCTACTGCCACGAGGAGTTGCTGCGCCTCGCATACGCCGGACACGGCCGCGCCATCCAGCGCACGCTGCGGGAGTGCGCGCTCGCGGAGATCCGGACCTACCGGGACGTCAGCCTCGCCGTCATGGACCACATGGGGCGCATCCTCGGCTGGCCGCGGGCCAAGTCGGCGCTGCTCGCCGTCGGCATCCACGCCGTCTACGCCTACGAGCGGTTCGCCGGCTGGCGGCGGATGGTGAGCCTGAGGATGCCCGAGCGGCGCGACGCACTGGGCGGAACCGCCAGGACCGCACCCGAGTTCGCCTGAGCTACAGCCAGCCCCGGTGCTTGAAGAGGCGGTACAGCAGCACCTCCAGGCCGGCCATCGCCAGGATCACCGCCGGGTACGACACCCGCCAGTGCAGCTCCGGCATGTGGTCGAAGTTCATGCCGTAGATCCCCGCGATCATCGTGGGGACCGCCGCCATGGCCGCCCACGCTGAGATCTTCCGCATGTCGTCGTTCTGCCGCACGCTCATCTGCGCGAGATGCGCCGACAGCACGTCCGAGACCAGCCGGTCCAGGCCCTCCACCGACTCGTTCACGCGCGTGAGGTGGTCGCTCACATCCCGGAAGAAGGGCTGCGCCTTCTCGTGCACGAAGGGCACCCGGGTGCTGAAGACGCCCCCGCCCGCCAGCCGGGCCAACGGCTGCGCCAGCGGGCCCGTGGCCCTGCGGAACTCCAGGACCTGCCGCTTGAAGGCGTAGATGCGGGACGCCGTGCGCCGCGAGCCCCCGCCGGTCGGCGAGAACACCTCCGTCTCCAGTTCCTCCAGGTCGGTGCCCAGCTCGCCGGCCACCTCCACGTAGTGGTCCACCACGGCGTCGGCGATGGAGTACAGCACCGCGGTGGGGCCGTGCCGGAGCATTTCGGGCTCCTCCTCCAGCCGGTGCCGCACAGCCGCGAGCGGCGCCTCCTCGCCGTGCCGCACCGTCACCACGAACGAGTCGCCGATGAAGACCATGACCTCCCCGGCGGTGACGATGTCGCTCTTCGCCTCGTACCCGACCGGCTTGAGGACCATGAACAGCGAGTCGTCGTACACCTCCAGCTTGGGCCGCTGATGCGCGTTCAGGGCGTCCTCGACGGCCAGCGGATGCAGCCCGAACTCCTCCGAGACCCGGTCGAACTCCTTCTCCGTCGGCTCGTACAGGCCGATCCAGACGAAGGCGTCCCGCCCGCGACGGCACTGCGCCAGGGCGTGCGAGAAGTCCGCGGGCCCCTCCGTCCGGCGCCCGTCCCGGTAGATGGCGCAGTCGACGATCACGGAGCGTATTCTCCCGCCGTCCGCCCCCGGCCGCACCCGGGCGTGCGCCTACTCTTGGCCGCATGCCCACGCTGATCCTGGTCCGGCACGGACGTTCCACCGCCAACACCGAGGGAGTGCTCGCCGGCTGGACGCCCGGCATCGCCCTCGACGAGCGCGGCGCCGCGCAGGCCGCCGCCCTGCCCGGCAGGCTCGCCGGGCTGCCGATCTCCGAGGTCGTCAGCAGCCCGCTGCAGCGCTGCCAGGAGACGATCCGGCCGCTCCTCGACGCCCGCCCGGAGCTCACCGCGCACACCGACGAACGGATCGGGGAGGCCCACTACGGCGACTGGTCCGGCCGCAAGCTCGCCGAACTCAAGGACGAGCCGCTGATGGAGGTCGTGCAGACGCACCCGTCGGCCGCCGCGTTCCCCGGCGGCGAATCGATGCGCGCGATGCAGACCCGCGCCGCCGAAGCCGTACGAGAATGGAACGCGCGCGTGGAGCGCGACCACGGCGCCGACGCCGTCTACCTGATGTGTTCGCACGGCGACATCATCAAGTCGCTCGTCGCGGAGGCACTCGGACTTCATCTCGACCTTTTCCAGAGGATTTCCGTTGAACCGTGTTCCATCACCGCGATCCGTTACACACGTCTGAGGCCGTTTCTCGTACGGCTCGGTGACACCGGCGATTTCGCGTCGCTGGCGCCGCGCGAGGAACCCCCGGCCGGCGACGCCACGGTCGGGGGCGGTGCGGGCGCACCGTGATCGTCGGGCGCAGTAGGGTGAAGCGGTCGCAGTAGCGCCGCACCCGTCCGCACCAGCAGGCCGTGCGGTCATCCGGTCCGATGTCGATCCACGAATTCCAGGAGACAGGACGTGTCCCGTCAGGTGTTCCTCTACGACCCCCCGGACCGCTTCGTGGCCGGTACGGTCGGTATGCCCGGACGCCGTACGTTCTTCCTCCAGGCCACCGCGGGCCCCCGCGTGACCAGCGTGGCCCTGGAGAAGACCCAGGTCGCCGCCCTTGCCGAACGCATGGACGAACTGCTCGACGAGGTCGTACGGCGCAGTGGCGGCAGCGCCGCCGTCCCGGCCGTGGCCTCCACCGAGATCTCCGACACCGATCCGCTGGACACCCCCGTCGAGGAGGAGTTCCGCGTCGGCACCATGGCCCTTGCCTGGGACGGCGAGGAACAGCGCATGATCGTCGAGGCGCAGGCCCTCGTGGAGCTCGACGCCGACTCCGAGGAGGACCTCGCCGAGGCGGAGGAACGCCTGCTCCAGGACGAGGAGAACGGGCCCCCGATGCTGCGGGTCCGCCTGACCGGCGCGCAGGCACGGGCCTTCGCCAAGCGCGCCCTCGACGTCGTCAACGCCGGGCGGCCGCCGTGCCCGCTGTGCAGCCTCCCGCTCGACCCGGAAGGACACGTATGTCCGCGCCAGAACGGATACCGCCGCGGAGCGTGACGACCGACGAGCCGCTCGCCGACCTGCTCACCCACGGCGAGCTCACCGTGCGCGGCCGGATCCGCGAGGCGTCCAACGCGGCCCTGTACTGCACGATCTCCCACGAGGGCCGGCAAGCGGCCTGCATCTACAAGCCCGTGGCCGGCGAGCGGCCCCTGTGGGACTTCCCCGACGGCAACCTCACCCGGCGCGAGGTGGCCGCCTACGAGGTCTCCGAGGCGACAGGCTGGGGCCTCGTGCCGCCCACCGTGCTGCGGGAGGGGCCGTACGGCGAGGGGATGGTCCAGCTGTGGATCGAGGTGAGCCCCGAGGCCGAGCTGCTCGCCCTGGTCGACGGTGAGGAGCCGGAGCGGGGCTGGAAGGCGATCGGCTTCGCCGAGGTCGGCGACGGGAAGACGGCACTGCTGGTGCACGCCGACGACGAGCGGCTGCGCCGGCTCGCCGTGCTCGACGCCGTGATCAACAACGCGGACCGCAAGGGCGGCCATCTGCTGCCCACACCCGACGGCCGGTTGTACGCGATCGACCACGGCGTGACCTTCAACACCGAGAACAAGCTCAGGACGCTGCTGTGGGGGTGGGCGGGGGAGCCGCTGGCCCCGGAGGCGGTCGACGTCCTCAAGTCCCTCCAGGAGGCCCTGGCCGCGCAAGGAGCCCTGGCCACACGGCTGACGGGCCTGATCACGGACGCCGAACTCGACGCCACACGCGCGCGTGTCGCCGAACTCCTGGAGACGGGGAAGCACCCCGAGCCGAGCGGCGAGTGGCCTGCGATTCCCTGGCCGCCCGTGTAGAAGCAGACCGGCGGGTATCACGCAAGAGGGCCTTACCGGCCATCCGGCCCGGTCCGGTTCGTATCCGGAACTTCCGTCCGGTTAGGCTCATGACATGCATGCCTGGCCCGCTTCCGAGGTCCCCGCCCTGCCTGGTCAGGGCCGCGACCTGAGGATCCACGACACCGCGACCGGCGGTCTGGTCTCCCTCGACCCCGGTCCCGTCGCCCGTATCTACGTCTGCGGCATCACGCCGTACGACGCGACCCACATGGGTCACGCGGCGACCTACAACGCGTTCGACCTCGTTCAGCGCGTGTGGCTCGACACCAAGCGGCAGGTTCAGTACGTCCAGAACGTCACCGACGTGGACGACCCGCTGCTGGAGCGGGCGCACCGCGACGACATCGACTGGGTCGCCCTCGCCGAGCAGGAGACGGCCCTGTTCCGCGAGGACATGACCGCGCTGCGGATGCTGCCGCCGCAGCACTACATAGGCGCGGTCGAGGCGATACCCGGCATCGTGCCGCTCGTCGAGCGGCTGCGGGACGCGGGCGCCGCCTACGAACTCGACGGCGACATCTACTTCTCCGTGGAGGCCGACCCCAACTTCGGCAAGGTCTCGGGCCTGGACGCGGCGGCCATGCGGCTGCTGTCCGCCGAGCGCGGCGGCGATCCGGACCGTCCCGGCAAGAAGAACCCCCTCGACCCGATGCTGTGGATGGCCGCCCGCGAGGGCGAGCCCAGCTGGGACGGCGCCTCGCTCGGGCGCGGTCGCCCCGGCTGGCACATCGAGTGCGTCGCCATCGCCCTGGACCACCTCGGCATGGGTTTCGACGTGCAGGGCGGCGGTTCCGACCTCGCCTTCCCGCACCACGAGATGGGCGCCTCGCACGCCCAGGTGCTGACCGGCGAGTTCCCCATGGCCAAGGCGTACGTCCACGCCGGCATGGTCGCCCTGGACGGCGAGAAGATGTCCAAGTCCAAGGGCAACCTGGTCTTCGTGTCCAAGCTGCGGCGCGACGGGGTGGACCCGGCCGCGATCCGGCTGGCGCTGCTCGCCCACCACTACCGCTCCGACTGGGAGTGGACGGACCAGGTCCTCGAGGACGCCGTGGCGCGGCTCGGGCGCTGGCGTGCCGCCGTCTCCCGGCCCGACGGGCCGCCCGCCGAGGCCCTGGTCGAGGAGATCCGCGAGGCTCTCGCGAACGACCTGGACGCCCCGGCCGCCCTCGCCGCGGTCGACCGCTGGGCCGCGCTGCAGGACGCCGAGGGCGGTACGGACATCGGCGCACCCGGTGTCGTGTCGCGGGCCGTGGACGCTCTGCTGGGCGTGGCCCTGTAACCACCACAGCCCTGTAGTCACCAAGGCAGGGAAAGGGGCGCTTCCTCCGTGGAGGAAGCGCCCCTCATGTCACTCGGGTCTGCCGCGCGATGTCCGAGCGGCGGTCAGATCCTGCGCACCTGGATGCTGCGCAGGACGTTCGGAGAGCCCGAGTCCCAGATGCCGACCACCTGGTGGCCGAAGGCGAATGCCTCCTGGACCTGGTCATGGGTCTGCGGGTTCGGGTTGGCGAAGATCCTGAACTGGCCCTGGATGCGCAGGGCGATCAGGCTGGGCTGGCCCGGCAGCGGCTGCACGACGTCGACGTAGCCGTCCGCGATGCCGGCCTGCAGCACCTGCTGCTGGACCTGCTGCTGAACGTGCTGCACGGCGACCTGGGCGAGCTGGTGGAGCTGCTGCTGCACCTGCTGCTCGTGCTGCTGTTGCTGCTGCTGACCGTAGCCCTGGTGCTGGCCGAGCTGCTGCAGCAGCTGCTGGAAGGGCTGCTGCTGGCCGAGCTGCTGGAGCTGCTCCAGCGAGCCCATGCCCATCCCCATTCCCATGGGCTGCTGCTGCCCGAACGGCTGCTGCTGGTACTGCTGGTAGGGCGACGTGCTCGGGAACTGCTGGCCTTGCTGTTGTCCCAGTTGGCTCATCTGCGGGGTGGTGCTCATACGGGTGTCACCTTCCCTTGATGGTTGGGATTCGTCAGCCCGTGACGACCAGGCCGACGATCTCGTCGTCCGAGAACCACACTCGGACGTCGGGCCGTCCCCCCGCGAAGGCGGAGTGCACCGCCTGGCGGATCTCCGGGGACGGGTGGTTCAGGTTCCGCCAGGCACCGGCCACGAACAGCCTCAGCCTGGGCGGGAGTTCACGGGGGTAGGGCAGCAGCTCGTCCCAGTACCGTTCGGCCTGGCCCGAGCCGACCGCCTCCGGCAGCAGATGGGTGACCGCTGCCTTGATGTCGGGCCGGTTGCCGATCCGCTGGGAGGCGGGCCGGCCCGGTGCGTCCTGCTGCGGGGAACCCGTGGCCCGCAGCACTGCGCGTGCCCGCTCCGGGGACATCGGCTGCTGCGCGGCCGCCTTCAGCATGCCCTGCAGTGCGGCCAGGGCGCCGACCACCACCGGGCAGGCGGCGGAGGTCCCGGAGAACGTGTCCGTGTACCAGGCGATCTCCTCGGGCCCGCCCTGCAGATCGCCGGGCTTGTCCCAGAAGCCGCCGGTGGTCGTCACCTCGCGGCCCCAGCCCTGGGCGTCAAGCCGGGCGCCGTAGTTGGAGAACGCGAGCCGGGAGCGGTCCGGGCCGTGGTCGCGGCCGTGCGTGCCGGGGGGCGGTGCGCCCGCGCCCACCAGGACGGCACCGGAGGACTGGTTGGACGGATTGAACGGGTTGCGCCACCACTCGGGGAAGTCGTCCGGGCGGCGCTCGTAGACCGCGTCGTCCAGCGACTCGCCGCCGTTGCCGGCCGCTTCGACGACGAGGACGCCCTTGGCGGTGGCGTACCGGATGGCCGCGTAGTCGTCCGGCCACCACTCCAGAGCGACATAGCCGCGCTGGTCGTCGCGCTCGGCGTACTCGAACCGCGGTCCGGGGCGGTGCAGTTCGACCAGTACGACATCGCCGGGGCCGAGCCGGTCGGCCGCCGCGTGGATCGCTGCCGCCGTGCCGATGCCCTGGAAGGACGCGGCCGCGGTCACCGCCTCGGGCACGATTCCGTTGACGCCGTACTCATCGCGGTCGCCGCCGATCACGCCGATCACGGCGGTGCCGTGGTTGCGCCAGGCGAGGTCGGTCAGCGGGGTGCCGACCACGACGCCGGCCAGCTTGGCGGCCAGGTCCTCATGGCCCAACTGCCAGGCGCCCTCGACGTCGATGACCGTCACCCCCTGACCCGACCCACCGGGGCGCTGCCATGCCCAGTGGGCGTCTATCCCCTCCGGCGCGGGGCGCAGATAGCCCTGCCGGCTGCTGAAGTCGGGGGTGACGGGCGCCCCCTCCTTCAGCCGGCCGCTCTCCTGAGCCAGGGACGCCGGTACGGCACCGGGCTTGATGTACGCCGTCTCGACCCCCGGCAGCGCGGCGATCCGCGAGCGCAGCTCCTCCGCCCGGCTCTCGCCGCCGCGCACCCGGTAGAACATCGCGAGGTCGGGCACATGGCCCTCGCTCGGGGCGGCGGACTGCTGCAGCCGCTCCTCACTGCCGAACAGCGGCTCCAGGGCCAGCTGTTCATCGCCGAGGAACATGTTCAGAGCGGAGACGTCGGCTCCCGCGGCCGAGCGGACGCCCTCGGCCTGGGCGCGCAGCCGGGCCTCGGGACGGGCCACGACGATCAGTTCCCGCTCGGCTCCTCGATAGGTGAATCCCGCTCCGTCGGGCCCCGGCCCGGACGTTCCCGGCCCTTGCGCCGGCTGTACCTGGTCGCTCATCGGTACCGCTCCCTTCGGTCCGTGCGGGTGCGCCATCGGTGCACAACCAAGCACGGTCTCGGCGAGGCGTCCAGACCGTATTCACCAACTCGGTTTGAAACAAGTTGAATTGGGTAGCGTGTGCAATCCGTCCTGAAACAGAGGTCACGTAGCAAACCGGCCAAAGACTGCAGAGTTGTCAGTCAAGGGACGGGGCGGCAGCCATGGCACGGGGCGGCAGAACGCAAAGAGGGCGATGCGCAAGCTGCGCACCGCCCTCACCCGGTCGACCCGGCTAGTCCTCCGACGACTCCTCCTCGTCCGGACCCGGCTTCGGTGGCTTCGGCGGCTTCGTACGACCGCTGGGGTTGTCCCGCAGATACGACGTGCTGTCACTGCCGTCCGCGGTCGCGTGTCCGCCGCTCGACGGACCTGAGCCGTCCCGGCGCCGCAGATAGCGCTCGAACTCGCGGGCGATCGCCTCGCCCGACGCCTCCGGCAGCTCCGCGGTGTCCCGGGCCTCCTCCAGCGTCTGGACGTACTCCGCGACCTCACTGTCCTCGGCGGCCAGCTGGTCCACGCCGACCTGCCAGGCGCGCGCGTCCTCGGGCAGTTCGCCCAGCGGGATGCGCACGTCGATCAGATCCTCCAGGCGGTTGAGCAGGGCCAGCGTCGCCTTCGGGTTCGGCGGCTGCGACACGTAGTGCGGCACGGCCGCCCACAGCGACACCGCCGGCACGCCCGCGTGCGTACAGGCCTCCTGCAGGACGCCGACGATGCCCGTCGGCCCCTCGTACTTGGTCTCCTCCAGGTCCATGCGCTGCGCCAGGTCCGCGTCGGACGTGGTGCCGCTGATCGGGACCGGCCGGGTGTGCGGGGTGTCGCCCAGCAGGGCCCCCAGCACCACCACCAGCTCCACACCCAGTTCGTGCGCGAAGCCCAGCAGCTCGTTGCAGAACGAGCGCCACCGCATCGACGGTTCGATACCTCGGACGAGTACGAGATCGCGCGGCTTCTCGCCGCCGACGCGGACCACCGACAACCTTGTCGTGGGCCACGTGATCTTGCGCACGCCCGCATCCATCCACACCGTGGGGCGGTTCACCTGGAAGTCGTAGTAGTCCTCGGCGTCCAGCGCCGCGAACACCTCGCCCTTCCACTCCCTGTCCAGATGCGCGACCGCGGTGGAGGCGGCGTCGCCGGCATCGTTCCAGCCCTCGAACGCGGCCACCATGACCGGGTCGATCAGCTCGGGAACCCCCTCGAGCTCGATCACCCAGGCCTCCTTCCGACGTGCCCTCGCTTGACCACACAACCTTACGGCGTTCCGCGGGGGCGCCCGCAGCCCCCTTGCACGGGGGAGTGAACGGATCACTGCCCCGTCCGGGGCCCTCGAACACCCATGATCGCCGTCGTGGGCCCCCGTGCGGGAAGCCGCTCAGAGCGTCGAGCGAAGCCACTGCTCCACGCTCGCGATGTGCACCGTCGCCCAGGACCGCGCCGCCTCCGCGTCCCGGTCGCGCAGGGCGGCCAGGATCGCCCGGTGCTCGTGCAGGGTGCGGCTGACCGCGTCCTCCTGGGTCAGGCCGCGCCAGATGCGGGCCCTGGTGGTCGGCCCCGACAGACCGTCCAGCAGTGAGCAGAGCACCGAGTTGCCGGAACTCTGCACGATTCCCCGGTGGAAGTCGAGGTCACAGGCGACCAGCTCCTCCACCGACGGGGTGTCCCCGAGCTTCTCCAACTGGGCCGACAGTGCGTCCAGTTGCTGCTCGCTGATCCTGGACGCGGCCATCGCCGTGGCGGCCGGCTCCAGGATGCGGCGCACCGCCAGGAACTCCAGCACCGTGTCGTCGCGGTGGAAGTCGACGACGAAGCTCAGCGCCTCCAGCAGCAACTGCGGATCGAGGCTGGTCACATAGGTGCCGTCGCCCTGCCGCACGTCCAGGATCCGGATCAGCGACAGGGCCCGCACGGCCTCCCGCAGGGAGTTGCGGGACAGTCCCAGCTCGGCGGCCAGTTCGCTCTCCTTGGGCAGCCGGTCGCCGGGGCGCAGCGCGCCGGAGACGATCATTCCCTTGATCTTCTCGATCGCCTCGTCGGTGACTGCCATGGGCGGCCTCCCTGTAGTTCAGACCTGTCGTTCAGACATCCGATGTATCAGCTCATTATGGGGGTTCAGTGGGCTGAACGGGGGGCCGAATGCTCAGCTCAGGGCGAGAATCTCCAGGTCGGCGAGGACGGCGCCCTCGTCGAGGGCGTCCAGGCCACCGTCCCGCATCAGCACCCGCCCGTCCACGACGGTGTCCCGTACGTCCGCCGAGCGTCGCGCCATGCGTACGGCCTGCTCGGCGCCGACCGCCGTGGCGTCGCCGCCCGCCTGCGGATCAGGGCCGCCTGCCGCACGGTCCCCGGACGAACTGGTCACCTCACTGGGCCGGCGGGGCGTCGAACCACTCCTTGCCGGCCGCCCAGTGCTTCACCCAGCCGGCAAAGCCGGGCTCGGAGGTCGTGAAGCCGAACTCCGAGCCGAACGGCATCGCGCCCACATCGGTGATGTGCCATATGTGCCCGCGCTGAGGGCCGCTGACGACGAGGTGCCAGTTCATCGCGCACCCGTCGGTACCCAGCACGACCGACCCGTGGTCGAGGACACGCTCGATGGCGGCCTCGGGGTCCTCATGCGGCCCGTCGTCCTCCTCCCAGAGCCACGCCGCGGTGAGCGGGAACGGCTCACCCGGCCTCCGGCCGGACCCGTCGTTCGCCCAGTCGTCGGGCAGGTCGGCCAGCCCCAGAAGCCCGTACTCCGGCGGCCCCTGGAACGACCCGTCGGACACCTCCGCCACGAATGTCCGGTACGGCTCCGGCAGCACCACCCCGTGCTCCGCCTCGAAGGCGCGCACCGCGTCCCAGCCGAGCGCCGACTCCCCGCCGTCGTCCACGCCGAACGCCGCACGGAGCGCGGCGAGATCCTCGGCACCGGCCTCATCGATGTTCATGCGCCCATGAAAACACCCGCCACTGACAACGACGGGCGCACGCGAAAAGGGCGGCTCCGTCGGCGCGGAGTCGCCCTTCTCGCGGATCCGGTCCCCTAGGGGAGAGGGACCGGGCCCCGATCGTGCCGGCCCTGGTCAGGGAAGGGGCCGACGCGAGGTCACTTCTTGTCGAGCAGGTCCTGGACCTTGGCGCGGACCTCGTCCGTGGCCAGGCCCCGGATCGTCAGCGTCGTACGGCGGCGCAGCACGTCGTCCGCCGTCTCGGCCCACTCGTTGTCCCGGGCGTACACCACCTGCGCCCAGATCTCCGGAGCGTCGGGGTGGACACGCTCGCCCAGCTCCGGGTTCTCGTTGGCCAGGCGGGCGATGTCGAAGGACAGCGAACCGTAGTGCGTGGCCAGGTGCTTGGCGGTGTCGGCGGCCATCCGCGGACCGGGCGCCGGGTTGTCCACCAGCAGCCGGTGCGCGACCGCACGCGGGTTGGCGACACCCGGCAGCGGCAGCTTCTTCGGCAGCGAGGAGATGGGCTCGAAGTCGTCACCCAGGGGCGCGCCGGGCAGCGCCTCCAGCTTCTGCATCACCGTACGGCCGATGTGCCGGAAGGTGGTCCACTTGCCGCCCGCGACGGACAGCATGCCGCCCCGGCCTTCCGTCACGACGGTCTCACGCTTGGCCTTCGCCGTGTCGCCGGGGCCGCCCGGCAGCACCCGCAGACCCGCGAAGGAGTACGTGATCAGGTCACGGCTGAGCTGCTGGTCACGGACCGAGAACGCGGCCTCGTCCAGGATCTGGGATATGTCCTTCTCGGTGACCGAGACATCCGCCGGGTCGCCCTCGAACTCCTCGTCGGTGGTGCCGAGAAGCAGCATGTCCTCCCAGGGGAGGGCGAAGGTGATGCGGTACTTGTCGATGGGGGTGGCGAGCGCGGCCTTCCACGGGGAGGTCCGCTTCAGGACCAGATGCGCGCCCTTCGACAGCCGGATCGACGGCGCGGCATTCGGGTCCTCCATACGGCGCAGGTGGTCGACCCAGGGGCCGGTCGCGTTCAGCACCAGACGGGCGTTGACGCCGAACTCGTCACCCGTCGTACGGTCCTTGAGGTCCGCGCCCGTCACCCGGCCCTTGGTGAACCGGAGTCCGGTCACCTCGGCGTGGTTGAGGACGACCGCGCCCGCCTCGACGGCCGCGCGGACCGTCATCAGCGCCATGCGCGCGTCGTTCATCTGGTCGTCGCCGTAGACGGCGACGGCCTTGAGGTTCTCGGTGCGCAGCTCGGGCACGTCCTGCGCCGCCTTCGCGGGGGACAGGAGGTGGCCGACGCCGTCACCGAACGCGGAGAGCGCGGAGTAGGCGAAGACGCCCGCCCCGAGCTTCGCAGCGCCGTGCGGCCCGCCCTTGTACACGGGGAGGTAGAACGTGAGCGGGTTCGCCAGGTGGGGGGCCACCTGGCGAGACACCGCACGGCGCTCGAAGTGGTTCTCCGCCACCAGCTTCACCGCGCCGGTCTGCAGATAGCGCAGACCGCCGTGGAGCAGCTTGGAGGAGGCGGAAGAGGTGGCGCCGGCGAAGTCGCCGGCGTCGACCAGCGCCACCCTGAGGCCGGACTGCGCGGCGTGCCAGGCGGTGGAGATGCCCAGGATGCCGCCGCCGATCACGAGGAGGTCGTACGACGCCTTGGCGAGCTGCTCCCGGGTCTCGGCGCGGCTCGGGTTGGAGCCGGAGGCCGGGCGCGTACCCAGGGCAGGCACGGACTGCAGGGTGGACTGACTGGTCATTTCGGGTTCTTACTCCTCATCAGAGCGTGCGAGGGCCTTTGCGGAGCCCTCGTCAGCTCTCTTCGTCCTCGATCCAGCCCATGGTCCGCTCGACGGCCTTGAGCCAGGTCTTGTACTCACGGTCGCGGGTGTCCGCGTCCATGCGGGGGGTCCACTCGGCGGCCCGGCGCCAGTTGGCACGCAGGTCGTCGGTGCTGGTCCAGAAGCCGACGGCGAGACCGGCGGCGTAGGCGGCACCGAGGCAGGTCGTCTCGGCGACCATCGGGCGCACCACCGGTGCGTCCAGGAAGTCCGAGAGGGTCTGCATCAGCAGGTTGTTGGAGGTCATACCGCCGTCGACCTTGAGGGCCGCGAGCTCGACGCCGGAGTCCTTGGTCATGGCGTCCGTGATCTCACGGGTCTGCCAGGCCGTGGCCTCCAGGACGGCGCGCGCGAGGTGCGCCTTGGTGACGTACCGGGTCAGGCCGGCGATCACACCGCGGGCGTCGGAGCGCCAGTGCGGGGCGAACAGGCCGGAGAAGGCCGGCACGAAGTAGGCGCCGCCGTTGTCCTCCACCGAGAGCGCGAGCGTCTCGATCTCGGCGGCGGTGGAGATCAGGCCCATCTGGTCGCGCATCCACTGCACCAGCGAACCGGTGACGGCGATGGAGCCCTCGAGGGCGTAGACCGGCTTCTCGTCACCGATGCGGTAGCCGACGGTGGTGAGCAGGCCGCTGTACGAGTTGATGATCTTCTCGCCGGTGTTCAGCAGCATGAAGGTGCCGGTGCCGTACGTCGACTTGGCCTCGCCCTCCGCGAAACAGGTCTGGCCGAACAGGGCCGCCTGCTGGTCGCCGAGCGCGGAGGCGACCGGGATGCCGCCGAGCAGGTCGCCGAGCTTGCCGCCCTTGATCTCGCCGTAGACCTCGGCGGAGGAGCGGATCTCCGGCAGCATCGCCAGCGGGACGCCGATGGACTCGGCGATCTTCTCGTCCCACTCCAGCGTGTGCAGGTTCATCAGCATGGTGCGGGAGGCGTTGGTGACGTCGGTGTAGTGCTTGCCGCCGTCGACACCACCGGTCAGGTTCCAGATGACCCAGGTGTCCATGGTGCCGAAGAGGATGTCGCCCGCCTCGGCGCGCTCACGCAGGCCCTCGACGTTGTCGAGCAGCCAGCGGGCCTTCGGGCCGGCGAAGTACGAGGCCAGCGGGAGGCCGGTCTCGCGGCGGAAGCGGTCCTGGCCGACGTTGCGCCCGAGTTCCTTGCACAGGGCGTCGGTGCGGGTGTCCTGCCAGACGATGGCGTTGTGGACGGGCTCACCGGTGTTCTTGTCCCAGAGCAGCGTGGTCTCGCGCTGGTTGGTGATGCCGATGGCCTTGATGTCGTCGCGGGTGATGCCGGCCTTCTGAATGGCTCCGGCGACGACTTCCTGGACGTTGGTCCAGATCTCGTTGGCGTTGTGCTCGACCCAGCCCGGCTTCGGGAAGATCTGCTCGTGCTCCTTCTGGTCGACGGAGACGATACGTCCGTCGCGGTCGAAGACGATGCAGCGGGAAGAGGTGGTGCCCTGGTCGATCGCGGCGATGAAGGGGCCGGCGGTGTGCGCGTCGGTCACGGTGTGCTCCTGAAGTTCCTTGGATAGGGGCTGTCTGTACGGCGCGGTGCTGTTTAAGTGCGGTGAAGGCTGGTGCTCTTAAGCAAAGGCGACGTTGTAGATGCCTGCAGCGATCGCGGCGCCGATCAGGGGACCGACGACGGGGACCCAGGCGTAGCCCCAGTCGGAGCCGCCCTTGTTGGGCAGGGGCAGGAGGGCGTGCACGATGCGCGGACCGAGGTCACGGGCCGGGTTGATCGCGTAGCCGGTCGGACCGCCGAGGGACAGACCGATGGAGACGACGACGAGCGAGGTGATCAGGGCACCCAGGACACCGAGGCCCTTGCCGCTGTCGTTGAGGCCCTGAGTGAGGACGGCGAGCACCAGCACGATGGTGCCGATGACCTCCGTGGCGACGTTCTGCCAGGCGACCCGGACCTCGGGGCCGGTGGAGAAGATGCCCAGGACCGGGCCGGCGCCCTTCTCCTGGGCCTCGACGGCCTTGGCCGCCGTGGCCTGCGCACCCGGACCGCCGACGATCTCCTTGTCGGTGAGGTGCGCGTGGAACTGACCGTAGTAGGCGACCCAGACCAGGGCCGCACCGATCGCGGCGCCGAGCAGCTGCCCGCCCCAGTACACCGGGACGTCGCTCCAGGCGATGCCGTTCTTCTTGAGCGCGAGTGCGAGCGTCACGGCCGGGTTGAGATGGGCACCGGAGAGCGGCGCCGAGGTGTAGACCGCCGTGAGTACCGCGAAGCCCCACCCGAAGGTGATGGCCAGCCAGCCGGCGTTACGGGCCTTGGAGGCCTTCAGCGTCACGGCGGCGCAGACGCCGCCGCCGAGCAGGATGAGTATGGCGGTACCGATGGTCTCGCCGATGAAGATGTCGGAGCTGGACACCCGCGACTCCTTTGTCCTTCGTCCAGGGGACCGAACCCCGGGTCCCTCCGGGAGTTCGAGCTGCCCTCGGGGGTGAGAGCGAATACCGGCCCTTGGCGTTGTCACACTCTAGCGCGTATTGCCGGTAGGTGTTCGACAATGCCGACCGATGGACGGGAGTCTTGCTCCGGCGTCAGGTGTGCGTCAAGGGCTCTGTGGCCGAAAATCCGATCGTTATCGATCGCCCGTGAACAGTCGATCTTGCAGGTCAGATTGCCTGCGACTGCGTACGGACGGGTAACAAGCACGGCGCGTACCGACCGGGCGGTTCGCCTGGCCGCGCCCAGGCATGACGGAGGCCGGGACGCCACCCGGGCTCCCGGCCTTCTCCCGCGTCCCGCTGTGCCTCTCAGAACCGCCCGGCGCCCAGGTCCCGCGACACCGCACGGGCGCAGTCCCGCACCGCGGCGATCAGCTCCGGGCGCAGCGCGTCCCTCTCGTCGGCTCGGCACATCCGCTCCACGGCGCCGGTGATGCCCACCGCGCCCACCGGCATCCGCCGCCGGTCGTGGATGGGCGCGGCCACCGACGCGACGCCCTCCCAGGTCTCCTCGACGTCGGCCGCGTAGCCACGCGCCCGCGAGATGTCGAGGATGTGCTCGAAATCCTCCTGCTCGCACACGGTCCGGTCGGTGAAGGGCTTGCGGTCGGCCTCCAAGGCCTCGCTGTGCGCGACCGGGTCGTACGCCGAAAGGACCTTGCCGAGGGCCGTGGAGTGCAGGGGCTGCATGGCCCCTATCTCCAGCACTTGACGGCTGTCGTCGGGCCGGAAGACGTGGTGCACGATCAGTACGCCCTGCTGGTGCAGGACACCGAGATACACGCTCTCCCCGCTGGACCGGGCCAGGTCGTCCGTCCACACCAGGGCGCGCGCCCGCAGCTCGTGCACGTCGAGATAGGTGGTGCCCAGGCGCAGCAGTTCGGCGCCCAGCTGATAACGCCCGGAGGCGTCGTCCTGCTCGACGAAACCCTCCTGCTGGAGGGTGCGCAGAATCCCGTGGGCGGTGCCCTTGGCGAGGCCCAGTGACGAGGCGATGTCCGAGAGGCCGAGCCGTCGCTCGCCGCCCGCGAGCAGCCGCAGCATCGCGGCCGCCCGTTCGAGCGACTGGATGTTCCGTGCCATCGCCGTACTGCCTCCGTCCCCTTCGACCGTCGACGTAGCGACGTCGCTGCCGCTGTTCGGCAATGTCGAACACTACCGGTCGATGTCGACCTCCCGCTAATGGTCGGTCCGTATCCGTCGGGTTCTGTTGTGTCACTGGTGTCCCGGGAGTGACCTGCCCGTCATCCTCGTCCGTCCCGTGGACGCCCCTGACCATCCCCGGCCGACCCGGTTACTCTGGCGGGGTGCGCCCACCGCGGAGAGTTCCACGGACCGCGCAAAGCCGACAGCCGTCGCACCCTAAGGGAGCCCCTTCATGGCCTCGTCGCCACTGACCCCTTCCGCCGACAGCCGGACCCGTGTGTCCGCGCTCCGTGAGGCGCTCGCCACCCGTGTGGTGGTCGCCGACGGAGCGATGGGCACCATGCTGCAGGCGCAGGACCCCACGCTGGACGACTTCCAGCAGCTGGAGGGCTGCAACGAGGTCCTCAACGTGACCCGGCCCGACATCGTCCGCTCGGTGCACTCCGCGTACTTCGACGCGGGTGTCGACTGCGTGGAGACCAACACCTTCGGCGCGAACCTCACCGCTCTCGGCGAGTACGACATCCCCGAGCGCGTCGCCGAGCTGTCCGAGGCCGGCGCCCGCATCGCCCGCGAGACGGCGGACGAGTTCGCCGCCCGCGACGGCCGGCAGCGCTGGGTGCTGGGCTCGATGGGGCCCGGCACGAAGCTGCCCACCCTCGGCCACACCACCTTCAAGGCCATCCGCGACGTCTACCAGCAGAACGCCGAGGGCCTGCTCGCCGGCGGTGCGGACGCGCTGCTCGTCGAGACCACCCAGGACCTGCTGCAGACCAAGGCCTCCGTCCTGGCCGCCCGCCGGGCCATGGAGACCGCCGGGTACCAGGTCCCGCTGATCGTGTCGGTGACGGTGGAGACGACCGGCACCATGCTGCTCGGCTCGGAGATCGGCGCCGCGCTCACCGCGCTGGAGCCCCTCGGGATCGACATGATCGGCCTGAACTGCGCGACCGGCCCCGCCGAGATGAGCGAGCATCTGCGCTACCTGGCCCGCCACTCGCGCATCCAGCTGTCCTGCATGCCGAACGCGGGCCTCCCGGTCCTCGGCAAGGACGGCGCCCACTACCCGCTCACGGCGCCGGAACTCGCCGACGCGCAGGAGACCTTCGTCCGCGAGTACGGCCTGTCCCTCATCGGCGGCTGCTGCGGCACCACCCCCGAGCACCTGCGCCAGGTCGTCGAGCGGGTCCGTGACCTCGCCCCGGGTGAGCGCAACCCGCAGCCCGAGCCGGGTGCCGCCTCCCTCTACCAGAGCGTGCCGTTCCGCCAGGACACCTCGTACCTGGCGATCGGCGAGCGCACCAACGCCAACGGCTCGAAGA
Source organism: Streptomyces sp. NPDC002092 (assembly GCF_053593775.1). NCBI lineage: Bacteria > Bacillati > Actinomycetota > Actinomycetes > Kitasatosporales > Streptomycetaceae > Streptomyces > Streptomyces sp. NPDC002092. The sequence continues at coordinate 151,796 of NZ_JBSFDG010000010.1, read as the reverse complement.
AGTTCCGCGAGGCCATGCTGGCCGGCCGCTGGGACGACTGTGTGGAGATGGCCCGCGACCAGATCCGCGAGGGCGCCCACATGCTGGACCTGTGCGTGGACTACGTCGGCCGCGACGGCGTGGCGGACATGGAGGAGCTGGCCGGCCGCTTCGCCACCGCCTCCACCCTGCCGATCGTGCTGGACTCCACCGAAGTCCCGGTCATCCGGGCCGGGCTGGAGAAGCTCGGCGGGCGCGCGGTCATCAACTCCGTCAACTACGAGGACGGCGACGGCCCCGAGTCCCGTTTCGCGAAGGTCACCAAGCTCGCGCAGGAGCACGGCGCCGCGCTGATCGCGCTGACCATCGACGAGGAGGGCCAGGCCCGTACCCCCGAGAAGAAGGTCGAGATCGCCGAACGGCTCATCGACGACCTGACCGGCAACTGGGGCATCCACGAGTCGGACATCCTCATCGACACCCTGACCTTCACCATCTGTACGGGTCAGGAGGAGTCCCGCAAGGACGGCATCGCCACCATCGAGGCGATCCGCGAGCTCAAGCGCCGCCACCCGGACGTGCAGACCACGCTGGGCCTGTCGAACATCTCCTTCGGCCTCAACCCGGCCGCCCGCATCCTGCTCAACTCCGTCTTCCTGGACGAGTGCGTCAAGGCAGGCCTGGACTCGGCGATCGTGCACGCCTCGAAGATCCTGCCGATCGCCCGGTTCAGCGAGGAAGAGGTCCAGACGGCCCTCGACCTGATCCACGACCGCCGCAGCGAGGGCTACGACCCGCTGCAGAAGCTGATGGCGCTGTTCGAGGGCGCCACGGCGAAGTCCCTGAAGGCGGGCAAGGCCGAGGAGCTGGCCGCCCTGCCGCTGGAGGAGCGGCTCAAGCGGCGCATCATCGACGGCGAGAAGAACGGCCTGGAGGCCGACCTCGACGAGGCCCTGCAGACCCGCAAGGCCCTCGACATCGTCAACGAGACGCTCCTGGACGGCATGAAGGTCGTCGGCGAGCTGTTCGGCTCCGGCCAGATGCAGCTGCCGTTCGTGCTGCAGTCCGCCGAGGTCATGAAGACGGCCGTCGCCCACCTCGAACCGCACATGGAGAAGGTCGAGGGCGACGAGGCAGGCAAGGGCACCATCGTGCTGGCCACCGTGCGCGGGGACGTACACGACATCGGCAAGAACCTCGTCGACATCATCCTGTCCAACAACGGCTACAACGTGGTCAACCTCGGCATCAAGCAGCCGGTCTCCGCGATCCTGGAGGCCGCCGCCGAGCACAAGGCCGACGTCATCGGGATGTCCGGGCTCCTGGTCAAGTCCACGGTGATCATGAAGGAGAACCTGGAGGAGCTCAACCAGCGCGGCCTCGCGGCGGAATTCCCCGTCATCCTCGGCGGCGCCGCCCTGACCAGGGCGTATGTCGAGCAGGACCTGCACGAGATCTACGAGGGCGAGGTCCGCTACGCCCGCGACGCGTTCGAGGGCCTGCGCCTGATGGACGCCCTGATCGGCGTCAAGCGCGGTGTGCCCGGCGCCAAGCTGCCGGAGCTGAAGCAGCGCCGGGTGCGGGCGACTTCGACGGTCGAGGTGGAGGAGCGCCCGGAGGAGGGGCACGTCCGCTCCGACGTCGCCACCGACAACCCCGTCCCCACCCCGCCGTTCTGGGGCACCCGCGTCATCAAGGGCATCCAGCTCAAGGAGTACGCGTCCTGGCTGGACGAGGGCGCCCTGTTCAAGGGCCAGTGGGGCCTCAAGCAGGCCCGTACCGGTGAGGGACCGACGTACGAGGAGCTCGTCGAGACCGACGGCCGGCCGCGGCTGCGTGGTCTGCTGGACCGGCTGCAGACCGACAACCTGCTGGAGGCGGCCGTGGTCTACGGCTACTTCCCGTGCGTCTCCAAGGACGACGACCTGATCATCCTGGACGAGCAGGGCAACGAGCGCACCCGCTTCACCTTCCCGCGCCAGCGCCGCGGCCGCCGGCTGTGCCTGGCCGACTTCTTCCGCCCGGAAGAGGCGGGGGAGACCGACGTCGTCGGCCTGCAGGTCGTCACCGTCGGCTCGCGGATCGGTGAGGAGACGGCCCGCATGTTCGAGGCCAACGCCTACCGCGACTACCTCGAACTGCACGGCCTGTCCGTCCAGTTGGCGGAGGCGCTCGCCGAGTACTGGCACGCGCGGGTGCGTTCGGAGCTGGGCTTCGCGGGCGAGGACCCGAGCCAGATGGAGGACATGTTCGCCCTGAAGTACCGGGGCGCCCGCTTCTCCCTCGGCTACGGCGCCTGCCCCGACCTGGAGGACCGCGCCAAGATCGCCGACCTGCTCCAGCCGGAGCGCATCGGCGTCCGCCTCTCCGAGGAGTTCCAGCTCCACCCGGAGCAGTCCACCGACGCGATCGTGATCCACCACCCCGAGGCGAAGTACTTCAACGCCCGCTGACGAGCCCGACGCAAAGGCCGCCGAAAAGGCCCGCTCGAGGGCACGTCTGCGCACGTCACGGCGGCCCCCGGCGGTATACAGGGTGTGCCCCGGACCACGCCGGATAAACGAGGCGCTTCGGCCGCAACAGTCGTACACTGGTCGGTCCACTGCAGGCCGGTTCCCCGCGCGGGAACCGGCCTGCTCGCCCCTCAAGGAGGTGCGCCCGGATGACCAGTACGGTCCCCGCGCTCGGAACCCGTACGGCCGAAGGCTCAGCCCTGCAGGCCGTACTCCTCGACATGGACGGAACCCTCGTGGACACCGAGGGCTTCTGGTGGGACGTCGAGGTCGAGGTCTTCGCCGGCCTCGGCCACACCCTGGACGACACCTGGCGCCATGTCGTGGTCGGCGGTCCCATGACCCGCAGTGCGGGGTTCCTGATCGAGGCCACCGGCGCCGACATCACCCTCGCCGAGCTCACGGTGCTGCTCAACGAGGGCTTCGAGGACCGCATCGACCGCGCCCTGCCACTGATGCCGGGCGCCGCCAGACTGCTCGCCGAACTCTCCGAGTACGAGATCCCCACCGCCCTGGTCTCCGCCTCACACCGGCGCATCATCGACCGCGTGCTCACCTCGCTGGGCCCCCAGCACTTCGCCCTGTCGGTGGCCGGTGACGAGGTGCCGCGCACCAAGCCGCACCCCGACCCGTATCTGACCGCGGCCGCCGGACTCGGCGTGGACCCGGCCAGATGCGCGGTCGTCGAGGACACCGCGACCGGTGTCGCCTCCGCCGAGGCCGCCGGCTGCCATGTGGTCGTGGTGCCCTCCGTCGCTCCCATCACCCCCGCCGCCCGGCGCACGGTCGTCACCTCCCTCGAAGACGTCGACCTGGCATTTCTGCGCGGACTGATCACGTTCTGATCACCCGCTGATCGCCACTTGATGACGGAAATGCGCTGAGCGTTCACCCAGCGTGCAGAGCTGATAGGACATGAATTCCCAGGGCTGGTGAACGAAAGAATTCGAAGTGCGATGGATGATCCAATTCCGTTGCCGATCCCTGCCATTGGGAATGTGAGGTTCCCCACTCATCCGGGCCTCGACAGGTCGTGCGGGCTGTGCTCTTCGCCCCGTTTCGGGGTGCGAGGACGTGCCCTTGTGTCCTGATTGATGGAACGCTGCACGAATCCTTCCCCGGTCGGGTTTTCGGTCTGTCCGCAACCGGTTTCGCTGCGTGATGGGGCCTCAACTCCGGTGACTGCGAACCGCCGTGCTGGTGCGGACTAATCTCGTCGCGAGAACCATCGCCTCTACCCCCGTGATCCGCCGCGACACCCCTGCATGCCGGATACACGGACCTGAACAGCTCTGGAGAAACACGAGCATGAACCGCAAGATTTTGGTGCTGCCGGCCGTGGTCGGCCTGCTCGCGCCCGTGCTCGCCGCCTGTGGCAGTTCCGACAGCAGCGGCAGCGGCGGGGACGCGATCGCCGTCGGCACCACGGACCGGTTCACCGCCACGAAGGACGCACCCGCGCCGCTCGATCCGGCGTACGCGTACGACGTCGGCACCTGGAACATCCTGCGCCAGACCGTGCAGACCCTGATGATCCAGCCGAAGGGCGAGGGCGACCCCGTCCCCGAGGCCGCGCAGAGCTGCGGCTTCACCGACTCGGGCAACGAGCGCTACGCCTGCACGCTGCGCGACGGCCTGAAGTTCTCCAACGGCGACAAGATCACCGCGGCCGATGTGAAGTACTCCATCGACCGCGCCCGCGCCCTCAAGGCCGACTCCGGGGTCTCCGCCCTGCTGAACACCATCGACACCGTCGAGACGCAGGGCGACAACCAGGTCATCTTCCACCTGAAGACCGCGGACGCCACCTTCCCGTACAAGCTGTCGACCCCGGTCGCGGGCATCATCAACCCCGCCGACTACCAGAAGAACAAGCTGCGCGACGGCTTCGGCGTCGACGGATCCGGCCCGTACACCCTGTCCGCCGACGTCAAGAACAACGAGATCGTCAAGGCCACGTTCACCAAGAACCCCAACTACAAGGGGACGCTGAAGGTGAACAACTCCAAGGTCGACATGATCTCCTACGCGGACGCCGATGCGATGGGCAAGGCCCTCGACAAGGGCGACATCGACGTCATGACCCGCACCATGGCGCCGGAGCAGATCCAGAAGCTGTCCGCCGGCACGGACACCAACGAGGACCTGGTCGAGATGTCGGGTCTGGAGATCCGCTACCTCGCCTTCAACACCGACGCGCCCACCGTGAAGAACAAGGCCGTCCGCCAGGCGATGGCCCAGCTGATCAACCGCGGTGAGATCGTCGCCAAGGTCTACGGCACCCAGGCCGAGCCGCTGTACTCGCTGGTCCCGGCAAGCATCACCGGCCACTCCAACTCGTTCTTCAACAAGTACGGCGACCCCAGCACCGCCAAGGCCAAGGCGCTGCTGACCGCCGCCAACATCACCACCCCGGTCAAGCTGACGCTGCACTACACGACCGACCACTACGGCTCGGGCACCAAGAAGGAGTTCGAGGTCCTTCAGAAGCAGCTCAACGACAGCGGGCTGTTCAACGTCGACATCCAGGGCTCCCCCTGGACCACCTTCGTCCCGGCCGAGCGCAAGGGCAAGTACGACGTCTGGGGCATGGGCTGGTTCCCGGACTTCCCGGACGCCGACAACTACCTCGCGCCCTTCCTCGACACGGACAACTTCCTCAAGTTGCCCTACCGCAACAGCAAGATCATCAACACGCTGATCCCGGCCTCCCGCCGGGTGGCCGACCGCCTCGCGGCCTCCTCCAACCTGACCGAGATCCAGGACATCGTCGCCGACGACGTCCCGATCCTGCCCCTGTGGCAGGGCAAGCAGTACGTCGCCGCCCGCGGCGACGTCACGGGGACCGCGTACGCGCTCAACTCCTCCTCGACCCTTCAGCTGTGGGAGCTCGGCCGTGGCGTGAGCGGCTGATCTCTCTCGTCCCCGGGGCCCGGGGAGTGTGGCCCCGGGGTTCCGAACCCGACGAGAAGGCACAAGCAGTGAACATGCGTAACCAGTGGCCAGTCCTGCCCGTAGTGGCGGGGCTGGCCTCCGGCCTGTTGACCGGCTGCGGAACGGGTGGCTCGGACTCCGGGGGGACCGGCTCGTCCGTCGTCATGGGAATGTCGGACGACGTCCTGGCGACCGACCCCGCCTCCGGTTACGACCCGGGTTCCTGGCTGTTGTTCAACAACGTCTTCCAGTCGCTGCTCAGCTTTCCCGACGGGGGCACGGAGCCCGAGCCGGAGGCGGCCAAGTCGTGCGGCTTCACCGACACGTCCACCAAGGTCTACCGGTGCACGCTCAAGGACGGCCTCAAGTTCAGCAACGGTGACCCGCTCACCTCCGAGGACGTCAAGTTCTCCTTCGACCGCATGCTCAAGATCAACGACGCCGCCGGCCCGGCCATCATGTTCCCCATGCTGGACAAGGTCGAGGCGCCGGACGCCAAGACCGTCGTCTTCCGGCTGAAGGTGCCCGACGCCACCTTCCCGAGCAAGATCGCCTCCGGTGCGGGTTCCCTCGTCGACCACACCCAGTACGACGGGAACAAGCTGCGCAAGGACGGCAAGGCGGTCGGCTCCGGCCCGTACAAGCTGGACTCGTTCGGCGACGACAAGGCCGTCTTCTCGGTCAACGGCAACTACAAGGGCAACGCGAAGACGAAGAACTCCGGCGTGACCTTGCGGTTCTTCCACGGCAAACCGTCCGCCCTGAAGAAGGCGCTGCTCGACGGCAGTATCGACATCGCCTACCGGGGGCTCAGCGCGGGCGACATCGCCGACATCGAGAACGCCGACAACAACTCCAAGGCCGAGGTCGTCGAGGGCAGCAGCGCCGAGGTCCAGCACCTGGTCTTCAACATGAAGGACCCGGTCGCCGGAAAGCTCGGCGTGCGCAAGGCCATCGCCTATCTGCTCGACCGCGACGCCCTCATCAAGGACGTCTACCAGGGCACGGCCACGGCCCTGTACTCGATCATCCCGGCGGGCATCGCCGGCCACAACACGGCCTTCTTCGACACCTACGGCGCCAGCCCCTCACCGGCCAAGGCCGCCGCCGCCCTGCGGAACGAGGGCATCACCGGCAAGGTGAAGCTGACCCTGTGGTCCACCCCGTCGCGCTACGGCCCGGCCACCGACCAGGAGCTGAAGGCGATCGCGGGGCAGCTCAACGCCAGCGGCCTCTTCGACGCAGACGTCAAGTCCGTCCCCTTCGACCAGTACGAGAAGGACATCGCCAAGGGCAAGTACGGCGTGTACGTGAAGGGCTGGGTGCCCGACTACCCGGACGCCGACAACTTCACGGCGCCCTTCTTCGGCCGGGGCAACGTACTGAGCAACAACTACAGCAACAGCACGATCACCGGCACCCTCATCCCGCGCACCGCCGCCGAGAGCGACCGCGCCGCAACCGACAACGACTACGGCAGGCTGCAGGACATCGTCGCCGACCAGCTGCCCGTCCTGCCGGTCTGGCAGGCCAAGCAGTACGCGGTCACCCGCCAGAACGTCTACGGCCTCGAGTACTGCCTCGACGCGTCGACGGTCTTCCGCTTCTGGGAACTCAGCAAGGGCTGAGCGACGGCTGTACGCAGACGAAGGGCGCCCTCTGCGCGAGAGGGCGTCCTTCGTGTCGTACAGCTGCCGCTACTGCCGTGTCGTACAGCTGCCGCTACTGCGCGCCCGGCCGCACCAGCCCGCTCTCGTACGCGTACACCGCGGCCTGCACCCGGTCACGCAGCCCCAGCTTCGTCAACACGTGCCCGACGTGCGTCTTGACGGTGGTCTCGCTGACGAACAGATCGGCGGCGATCTCCGCGTTGGACAGCCCGCGGGCCACCAGCTTCAGCACCTCCACCTCACGCTCGGTCAGCGTGTGCAGTGTGTCCGGCACGGGCTCGTCCCCGGAGGGCAGATGCGTGGCGTACTTGTCCAGCAGCCGCCGGGTGATGCTCGGCGCCAGCATGGCCTCGCCGCCGGCCACCACCCGGATCGCCTGCACCAACTCGTTGGCCGGCGCGTCCTTCAGCAGAAAGCCGCTGGCCCCCGCCCGCAGCGCCTCCACCACGTACTCGTCGAGGTCGAAGGTGGTCAGCACCAGCACCTTCGCCGGGCCGTCCCGCCCGGGCCCGGTGATCTGCCGGGTCGCCTCCACCCCGTCCATGCGAGGCATGCGGATGTCCATCAGGACCACGTCGGGCTGCAGCGCCCGCACCTGGTCGAGGGCCTGGAGGCCGTCTCCGGCCTCGCCGACGACCGCGATGTCCTGCTCGGCCTCCAGGATCATCCGGAAGCCGGTACGCAGCAGCGGCTGGTCGTCGACCAGTAGGACGCGGATGGCCACGTAAGTCTCCTTCGCTAGTCCGGCCCCATTCTGCCCTGCGAGACGTCCACGGACTCGGCCGCCCTCGGAGCCGGTGGACAAACCCCGCCGCTGACGGAGGTGCCGCCCTGCCGCCCCACCCCTCGGGCGGCCGGCGGGGTCTACTCGCCGGCTCTGACCGGCAGCGGATACGGCGGGGGAGTACCGCCGAATTCCGGGCAGTGCGCCTGGTGGTCGCACCAGCCGCACAGCTTGGTGGGGCGCGGGCGCCAGTCGCCCGACTCCGTGGCCTGCCGGATCGCCTCCCACAGCGCGAGCAGCTTGCGCTCGACACGCTCCAGGTCGGCGAGGACGGGGTCGTAGGTCACGACGTCCCCGCTGCCGAGATACACGAGCTGCAGCCGCCTCGGCACCACGTTCTTCAGACGCCACACCACCAGGGCGTAGAACTTCATCTGGAACAGCGCCCCTTCGGCGTACTCCGGCCGGGGCGCCTTGCCCGTCTTGTAGTCGACGATCCGCACCTCACCCGTGGGCGCGACATCCACCCGGTCGATGATCCCGCGCAGCATCAGCCCCGAATCCAGCTCCGCCTGCACGAACAGCTCCCGCTCGGCAGGCTCCAGCCGCGTCGGATCCTCCAGCGTGAACCAGCGCTCGACGAGCTGCTCCGCCTCGCCGAGCCAGCGCGCCAGCCGCTCGCCCTGCGGATCGTCCTCGAACAGCTCCACCACTTCCGGCCGGCTCTCCCGCAGTCGGTCCCACTGCCCGGGGATCAGGGACTTGGCGCGCGGCGCTGTCCGCTCCGCGGCCGGGGCGTCGAAGAGCCGCTCCAGCACCGCATGCACCAGCGTGCCCCGGGTCGCCGCCTCGCTGGGCTTCTCGGGCAGCCGGTCGATGACCCGGAATCGGTAGAGCAGGGGGCACTGCATGAAGTCACTGGCCCGCGAGGGCGACAGACTGGCGGGCGCTACGGCCACGCGCGGGACCGTACCCGCCGTGTCGACCGGTGGCGCCGCTTCCACCGCCACCGGCGCATCCGCCTGCGCCACCTCGCTGCTGGGGGCCTCCGCCGCGCCCTCCGTACTCGTCTCCATGCCCCAGACCATACGGCCCGCCACTGACAGTGACCCGCCCGTGGGCCGTGACAGCTGCGACGCCTGGGGAAAGAGAGGGGGTGCCGGGGCGGAACGCCTGGCGACGGCCGCATACCATCGACCCGAGACCCTTCCGCCCGGCAGGCGCGGAAGACGCTTCGAACGAGGGGACATCGTGGACGAGAGCGGCGGGAGCGGGCAGCCGCGGTCCGGCACCGACGAGCCGGCCGAGCACCACGAAGGGTCAGCGGCCCCGGCCGCCCCCGAGCCCACCCCGGCCGACGACCAGCCCTCGAAGGCCGCCGGGGGGCAGGACGACCACGGGCCCACGGCGAGCGACAGAGGGGACACCACGCACGGCGCCGCCCCGGACGCGAGCCCCACGCACAGCACGGCCGCAGAAGCCCGCCCCGCAGCCGAGCCCCCGACGGGCGACCGCCCCCGGGACAAAAGCGCCACGGGCGACGGCACCTCCCACGCCGACGACCACGCGGCCGCCCATACCGGCGACCGCCCCGCGTACTCCGGCGACGATCCGACCGCCCACACCTCAGCCCCCGGCGATCGCACCCTCGCCCACTCCGGCGCCCCGCGGAACCGCCCGCCCAAGCGCCAGGAGACCCCCCGAGGCGGCCTCCTCATGGGCCGCCCCTTCGGCGTGCCCGTGTACGTCGCGCCGAGCTGGTTCCTCGTCGCCGCCCTGATCACCTGGGTCTTCGGCGGCCAGCTCGACCGCGTCCTGCCCGAACTCGGCGCCGCCCGCTACCTCGTCTCCCTCTTCTTCGCCGTCGCCTTCTACGCCTCCGTCCTCGTCCACGAACTGGCCCACACGGTCGCGGCACTCCGCTTCAAACTCCCCGTCCGCCGCATCCAGCTCCAGTTCTTCGGCGGCGTCTCCGAGATCGAGAAAGAGGCCGAGACCCCCGGCCGCGAATTCGTCCTGGCCTTCGTCGGCCCCCTGCTCTCCCTCGTCCTCGCGGGCCTCTTCTACATCGCCCTGCAGCCCGTCGAGCCCGGCACCGTCCCCGGCGTCCTGCTCGCCGGCCTGATGATCTCCAACCTCATCGTGGCCGCCTTCAACCTCCTGCCCGGCCTGCCCCTGGACGGCGGCCGCATGCTCCGCGCCGTCGTCTGGAAGATCACCGGCAAGCCCATGAGCGGCACCATCGCCGCCGCCTGGGTCGGCCGCGCCCTCGCCGTCTCCGTCCTCATCGGCCTGCCGCTGCTCACCCAGTCCGGCGCCCTCGGCACCACCGCCGAGGACAGCGTCGGCATGGACACCGTCACCGACGCCCTGCTCGCCGCCATCCTCGCCGCGATCATCTGGACCGGCGCCGGCAACAGCCTGCGCATGGCCCGCCTCCGGGAACACCTGCCGGAACTGCGCGCCCGCAACCTCACCCGCCGCGCCGTCCCCGTCGAGACCGACACCCCCCTGTCCGAGGCACTGCGCCGCGCCAACGCCGCCGGCGCCCGCGCCCTCGTCGTCGTCGACCCCGAAGGCAACCCCCTCTCCCTCGTCCGCGAGGCGGCCATCGTCGGCGTACCCGAACACCGCCGCCCCTGGGTCGCCGTCAGCGGCCTCGCCCAGGACCTCACCGAAGGCATGCGCGTCTCCGCCGAACTCGCCGGCGAAGACCTCCTCGACGTCCTGCGTGCCACCCCCGCCACCGAATACCTGGTGGTCGAGGAGACCGGCGAGATCTACGGCGTCCTGTCCGCCGCCGACGTCGAGCGCGCCTTCGTGAAGGCCATGGCCAGACCCAGCTAGAGCACCGCTCTCCCAAAGCGGAGTTCGGCCCTCACCCGTGGTCGGCGACCCCCACAAACCCCGGTAGTCTGTTCACATGTCCGAACCGACCGGTGCCGCCCGCAGGCGCGGGCCCTTCAAGGTCGGGGACCAGGTTCAGCTGACCGACCCCAAGGGCCGCCACTACACGTTCACGCTCGAGGCCGGGAAGAACTTCCACACCCACAAGGGTTCCTTCCCGCACGACGAACTGATCGGCGCTCCCGAGGGCAGCGTTGTCCGCACCACCGGGAACGTCGCCTACCTCGCGCTGCGCCCCCTGCTCCCCGACTACGTCCTGTCCATGCCCCGCGGGGCCGCCGTCGTCTACCCCAAGGACGCCGGGCAGATCCTCGCCTTCGCCGACATCTTCCCCGGCGCGCGCGTTGTCGAGGCCGGCGTCGGCTCCGGCTCGCTCAGCAGCTTCCTGCTGCGCGCCATCGGCGACCAGGGCATGCTGCACAGCTACGAGCGCCGCGAGGACTTCGCCGAGATCGCCCAGCAGAACGTCGAGCGCTACTTCGGCGGCCCGCACCCCGCCTGGCAGCTCACCGTCGGCGACCTTCAGGACAACCTGTCCGACACCGACGTCGACCGCGTCATCCTCGACATGCTCGCCCCCTGGGAGTGCCTGGAGGCCGTCTCCAAGGCGCTCGTCCCCGGCGGCATCCTGTGCTGCTACGTCGCCACCACCACCCAGCTCGCCCGGACCGTCGAGTCCATCCGCGAGATCGGCTCCTTCAACGAGCCGACCGCCTGGGAGACGATGATCCGCAACTGGCACATCGAGGGCCTGGCCGTCCGCCCGGACCACCGGATGATCGGCCACACCGGCTTCCTGCTCACCGCCCGTCGCCTCGCCGACGGCGTCGAGCCGCCCATGCGCCGCCGCCGCCCCGCCAAGGGCGCCTACGGCGAGGACTACGCCGGTCCCAACGCCGACGGAGGCGGCCGCTGACGCGGACGCACACGCACCCAACGAAAGGGCGCTGCCGCCGAGTTCCCGGACATCATCCGCAACTCGGCCGCAGCGCCCTTCTGTTGACACCACGCCACAAACCGAACAAACCAGGCATCACTCATTCGAGGAACCGAACACCCCGCCGTTCCCCGGCACTGTGACGTGTGGCACGATGCAGGCCACCCCCACCGGCACAGCCCTCACAGGAGACACTCCTAGTGCAGCAATCCGCCGTTCCGGAACTGGCACACACGCACACCCGCCCCATCCACTGGGTCGCCACCGCCGCGGCCGTCTCGGGCGTCATGGCCCTCTCCTCGCTCCTGCAGCCCAACTCCGCGACGGCAGCCCAGCCGGCCGACCCCCGGGCCGGGACCGCCCACACGGCGACCGCACCCAGCACCGCAGGAGTGGACTTCCCCCTCGCCTGCGGCCCGGTCAAAGCGGTCGTGCAGAAGAAGGCCACCGGAGACCTCGACGGCGACAAAAACCCCGAAACCGTGGCCGTCGTGCACTGCGACGCCCCCATGGGCACCCCGCCCGACGGCGTGTACGTCCTCACCCGCGGCACGGACGGCAAGCCGCGCGTGGTGGCGACCCTGCTCGACCCCAGGACCGGCGACACCGTCAGCGACTTCGCCGTACGCGACGGAGCCGTCGCCGCGACCCTGCTGGGCTACTCGTCCGACGACGTGCCCCGCTGCTGCCCCGACGTGACGCAGAGTGCCAAATGGCAGTGGAAGAACGGCGCGTTCACGCGCTCCACTCCCGCCGGGGCCCACAACGTCTGAGCCGGGTCACCGGGGTGTGTGAGAAAAGAGACAGATGTGACGGTCGGTGTCCGACGAGTCACTCCGCGTCAGGGCCGTAGACCTCGACCTTGTCCGAAACCCGACGCACATGGATGCAGTCGCCCGGGCACTCCTTGGCGGAGTCCACCACATCCGTGAGAAGCGGCAGCGGCACGGGCGTTGTGGCGCCCTGGGCCTGCAGAAGCTCGTCGTCCGCGCCCTTCACATAGGCCAGGCCGTCGATGTCCAACTCGAACACCTCCGGCGCGTACTGGGCGCAGATGCCGTCGCCGGTACACAGGTCCTGATCGATCCAGACCTCCAGCTCCTCGCCACCGGTCGCGACCTCCTGCTGCACGCTCATCTCTCCTGCCGTTCGGCTGTCGAGTCGCCGAAAACGGGTCGGCTCCGACGGGTGTGGACCGCTTCGACCCTACCTCCGGCGGCTTCCCCGCCATGTCCGGTGGGTATTCCGGCTTCCAAACGACATCCAGGCAGGCAACGGCGGAAACACGCCGGACGCACGCCTCGAACACCTATTCGCCTGGTGGGCGCCCCTCTGGAGCCTCTCCGGTCGGCGCGCAAGCCCATGCAGTGGCCGAAAACCGTCGTACGAGTCTGCCCCGTCGACGGCATCACGTCGGCGGCACGGGAGGAAGCCCCAGGGCCCGCCGAGCGCCCCGCGCCGAGCCGCCGCGCTCCTGTTCGCAGGTGCGCGGCGTCAACAACTAGGCTCGACACCGATGGGTGTTGAACACTTCATCGCCGGTTACTGCCTGCTTTCGAAGGTTGATGAATGGGTATTCCCCTGGCGTGAGGAACGGCGCAAGGGGCAAGATCGGACACGCCCCTACCGTCTTTGTGATCTAGGGGTTTCAATCGACACCCACCCAGGTAGGGTCTGGAAGCGTCCAGCTCCCCTTGGAGGAGGTGAGGACCGTGGCAGCCCACGACGACGACATGAACCGCGGCATCCGCCCGGGACGAGGGTCCGACGACCCGGCCGGGCAGATTGCCTACCTTGAGCAGGAGATCGCCGTCCTGCGACGCAAGCTCGCCGACTCTCCGCGACACACGAGGATTCTCGAAGAGCGGATCGTCGAGCTGCAGACCAACCTGGCCGGCGTGTCCGCCCAGAACGAGCGACTCGCCAACACGCTCCGTGAGGCCCGCGACCAGATCGTGGCCCTCAAGGAAGAAGTCGACCGGCTCGCACAGCCACCGGCCGGCTTCGGAGTCTTCCTCACGGCGAACGAGGACGGCACGGCCGACATCTTCACCGGGGGCCGCAAGCTCCGGGTGAACGTCAGCCCCAGCGTCGACCTCGAAGAGCTGAGGCGCGGCCAGGAAGTAATGCTCAACGAAGCGCTCAACGTGGTCGAGGCCATGGAGTTCGAGCGCGTCGGGGACATCGTCACCCTCAAGGAGATCCTCGAGGACGGCGAACGCGCCCTGGTGCTCGGGCACACCGATGAGGAGCGGGTGGTACGGCTCGCCGAGCCACTGCTGGACGTGAACATCCGCCCCGGTGACGCCCTGCTGCTCGAACCCCGTTCCGGCTATGTCTACGAGATCGTTCCGAAGAGCGAGGTCGAGGAACTCGTCCTCGAAGAGGTCCCCGACATCGGTTACGAGCAGATCGGCGGTCTCGGCGGCCAGATCGAGGCCATCCGCGACGCGGTCGAGCTGCCGTACCTCTACCCGGACCTGTTCAAGGAGCACGAACTGCGGCCGCCCAAGGGCGTCCTGCTGTACGGGCCCCCCGGATGCGGAAAGACGCTCATCGCCAAGGCCGTCGCCAACTCGCTGGCCAAGAAGGTCGCCGAGGTGACCGGCCAGGCCGCTGGCAAGAGCTTCTTCCTCAACATCAAGGGCCCCGAGCTCCTCAACAAGTACGTCGGTGAGACCGAGCGGCAGATCCGCCTCGTCTTCCAGCGCGCTCGGGAGAAGGCCAGCGAGGGCACACCCGTCATCGTCTTCTTCGACGAGATGGAGTCCCTCTTCCGCACCCGTGGCTCCGGCGTCAGCTCGGACGTGGAGAACACCATCGTCCCCCAGCTGCTCGCCGAGATCGACGGCGTGGAGGGCCTGCAGAACGTGGTCGTGATCGGCGCCTCGAACCGCGAGGACATGATCGACCCCGCCATCCTGCGACCCGGCCGCCTCGATGTGAAAATCAAGATCGAGCGCCCCGACGCCGAAGCCGCCAAGGACATCTTCGGCAAGTACCTCACCGAACGCCTCCCCCTGCACGCCGACGACCTCGGCGAACACGGCGGCAGCAAGACGACCACCGTCGAAAGCATGATCCAGACGGCCGTCGAGCACATGTACGCGGAATCCGAGGAGAACCGCTTCCTGGAGGTCACCTACGCCAACGGCGACAAGGAAGTCCTCTACTTCAAGGACTTCAACTCCGGCGCCATGATCGAAAACATCGTCGGCCGCGCCAAGAAGATGGCGATCAAGGACTTCCTCGACCACAACCAGAAGGGCCTCCGCGTCTCCCACCTCCTCCAGGCATGCGTGGACGAGTTCAAGGAGAACGAGGACCTCCCCAACACCACCAACCCGGACGACTGGGCCCGAATCTCCGGAAAGAAGGGCGAACGGATCGTCTACATCCGCACCCTCATCACCGGAAAGCAGGGCGCCGACACCGGACGCTCCATCGACACGGTGGCGAACACCGGTCAGTACCTGTAAAAAACAGGGCGGCTGCGGGTGCCCTCACCGGGTACCCGCAGTCGACTGTTTTTCAGGCCAAGACCGCAACAAGAGGCGCGCAAGGCAATGACGCAAATGATCTCCCCACCAGCGCAAAGCCGTTCTAGGCTCTTCGGTACCGCCGAGTCGCGCAGTGCGGGGACGGGCACCGCACACGCACCGGAGCGCCAGCGGTACTTGAGCAGCGTCCCCGACCGAGGGCGCCGCCGGGCAAGGAGGGCCGCATGACCGTACGGCGAGTAATGGGCATCGAGACGGAGTACGGCATCTCCGTCCCCGGCCACCCCAACGCCAATGCCATGCTCACCTCGTCCCAGATCGTCAACGCCTACGCGGCGGCGATGCACCGGGCCCGCCGGGCCCGCTGGGACTTCGAGGAGGAGAACCCGCTGCGCGACGCGCGAGGCTTCGACCTCGCCCGCGAGGCCGCTGACGCCAGCCAGCTCACCGACGAGGACATCGGCCTCGCCAACGTCATCCTCACCAACGGCGCACGCCTCTACGTCGACCACGCACACCCCGAGTACAGCGCCCCGGAGGTCACCAACCCCCGCGACGCCGTCCTCTGGGACAAGGCCGGCGAACGCATCATGGCCGAAGCCGCCGAGCGCGCGGCCGCCCTCCCCGGCGCCCAGCCGATCCACCTCTACAAGAACAACACCGACAACAAGGGTGCCTCCTACGGCACGCACGAGAACTACCTGATGAAGCGGGAAACCCCCTTCTCGGACATCGTGCGCCACCTCACGCCGTTCTTCGTCTCCCGCCAGGTCGTCACCGGCGCCGGCCGCGTCGGCATCGGCCAGGACGGCCACGAACACGGCTTCCAGCTCAGCCAGCGCGCCGACTACTTCGAGGTCGAGGTCGGCCTCGAAACCACCCTCAAGCGCCCCATCATCAACACCCGCGACGAGCCCCACGCCGACGCCGAGAAATACCGCCGCCTGCACGTGATCATCGGTGACGCGAACCTCTCCGAGATCTCGACCTACCTGAAGCTGGGCACCACAGCCCTGGTGCTGTCGATGATCGAAGACGGCTTCATCGCCGTGGACCTGGCCGTGGACCAGCCCGTCCGCACCCTCCACCAGGTCTCCCACGACCCCACACTCAAGCGCCAGATCACCCTCCGGAGCGGCCGCACACTCACCGCGGTCCAGCTCCAGATGGAGTACTTCGAGCTCTCCCGAAAGTATGTGGAGGAGCGCTTCGGAGCGGATGCCGACGACCAGACCAAGGACGTCCTGGCCCGCTGGGAAGACACCCTCAACCGCCTGGAGAACGACCCCATGAGCCTCGCCGGCGAACTGGACTGGGTCGCCAAGCGGGAACTCATGGAGGGCTACCGGCGCCGCGACGGCCTCGACTGGGACGCCGCCAAGCTCCACCTCCTCGACCTCCAGTACGCCGACGTACGCCCCGAAAAGGGCCTCTACAACCGTCTCGCGGCCCGCGGCCGCATGAAGCGCCTCCTGGACGAGAACGAGGTCGAGAGGGCCCGTACGAAGCCGCCGGAGGACACCCGCGCGTACTTCCGCGGACGCTGCCTGGAGCAGTACGCGGACGACGTCGCCGCCGCCTCCTGGGACTCCGTGATCTTCGACCTCCCGGGCCGGGACTCGCTCCAGCGCGTCCCAACCCTCGAACCGCTTCGCGGAACGCGAAATCACGTCAAGGAGCTCCTGGACCGCTGCCGCACGGCGGAAGACCTGGTCAGGGTGCTGTCCGGCGGCTGAGGGAACACACGGGACCGACTCGTCCCGGCAGGGTGGAAAACCCGACGTCCGGGAATCATCGAGGTGGCCCCCGTACGTTGTAGCAACTGCGGGGCCGATGTCAGACCCTGCTTGTAGGGTCTGATCAAGAACGTCGAACCGAGCGGGGTGAGGGGTTATGGCGACCAAGGACACCGGCGGCGGCCAGCAGAAGGCGACGCGCTCCACGGAGGAGGTCGAAGAGCAGGCGCAGGATGCGCAAGCTTCTGAGGACCTCAAGGAGCGCCAGGAGAAGCTGAGCGACGACGTCGACTCTGTTCTGGACGAAATCGATGATGTGCTCGAGGAGAACGCAGAGGACTTCGTGAGGTCATTCGTTCAGAAGGGTGGCGAATAACCTTCGAATCGAAGGTGACGGGGGTGCTCGGCTTGGCAAGCGAAGAGTCGGTGAAGCGCTGCGTGCGGTGCGGCGAGCACAAACCGCGCGCAGCCTTCGCTCGCAAGCGGTCGAATCTTGACGGCTTGCAGCGCCATTGCCGGGACTGCGCGACCCGCTATCACTGCCACGCGCCGGAGCCTCAACGGCTGGGCCCGAAGGATGATGTGCCCGCAGGGCACAAGCGCTGCCGACGGTGCGATGAAGTCAGGCCGCATAGCGAGTGGCATCGGAAAGGCGCTGGCTGGGCCAGCCGCTGCAAGGCATGCAGGGCGGCCGCAGCGCCGGCACAGCACCTGTTGCGCAAGTACGGCCTGACCGAGGTCGAACGAGACGAACTGATCACATCCCAAGGCGGGGTCTGCTGTATCTGTCTATCCGCTCCTGCGACGCATGTGGATCACTGCCACAAGACGGGTAGGGTCCGAGGCGTACTGTGCTTCAACTGCAATTCCGGCCTCGGCCTGTTGAGGGACGATCCCGAAGCGATGAACCGAGCTGCCGATTACCTGGAAGGAAACGCGTGGAAGCCAACACTCGTAGCACCGGGCGTCTACCAGCTGCCTTCCTGACGCCTGGGTCCTCGTCCTTCATGGACTTCCTGTCCGAGCACCAGCCGGAGATGCTTCCGGGGAACCGGCAGCTGCCGCCCACCCAGGGCGTCATCGAGGCGCCGCACGGCACGACGATCGTGGCCGTGACCTTCCCGGGCGGTGTCGTGCTCGCCGGTGACCGGCGGGCCACGATGGGCAACGTCATCGCGCAGCGGGACATCGAGAAGGTGTTCCCGGCGGATGAGTACTCGGCCGTCGGTATCGCCGGTACGGCGGGCCTCGCCGTCGAGATGGTCAAGTTGTTCCAGCTGGAGCTGGAGCACTTCGAGAAGGTCGAGGGGGCGCAGCTCTCGTTGGAGGGCAAGGCGAACCGGCTGTCGACCATGATTCGTTCCAACCTGGGCATGGCCATGCAGGGCCTGGCTGTGGTTCCCCTCTTCGCCGGTTATGACGTGGACCGCGAGAAGGGGCGCATCTTCTCCTACGACGTCACTGGTGGCCGCTCCGAGGAGCACAACTTCGCCGCCACGGGCTCCGGCTCGATCTTTGCGCGCGGTGCCATGAAGAAGCTCTTCCGCGACGGCCTGACCGAGGACGAGGCCACGACCCTCGTGGTCCAGGCCCTCTATGACGCGGCAGACGACGACTCGGCGACCGGTGGTCCCGATGTCGCCCGCCGGATCTATCCGATCGTGACCGTGATCACCGAGGACGGTTTCCGCAGGCTGACGGAGGAGGAGTCCTCCGAGATCGCCCGCTCGATTCTGGCGCGGCGTCTTGAGCAGCCCGACGGTCCGCGGGCCGCGTTGCTGTAGTCGGGTGGCCGGCTCTTATCAAGGTGATCGCGTGACTTCGACAGAAAGGGACGGATAACCGGTGTCGACGCCGTTCTATGTCTCACCCCAGCAGGCCATGGCCGACCGGGCGGAGTACGCCCGTAAGGGCATCGCCCGTGGTCGCAGCCTGGTCGTGTTGCAGTATGCCGACGGCATCGTGTTCGTCGGCGAGAACCCGTCCCGTGCGCTGCACAAGTTCAGCGAGATCTACGACCGGATCGGTTTTGCGGCCGCCGGCAAGTACAACGAGTACGAGAATCTGCGGATCGGTGGTGTGCGGTATGCCGATCTTCGTGGTTACACCTATGACCGTGACGACGTGACCGCCCGCGGTCTTGCGAACGTGTATGCCCAGACGCTGGGCACGATCTTCTCCAGTGCGGCCGAGAAGCCGTACGAGGTGGAGTTGGTCGTTGCCGAGGTCGGTGAGACGCCCGAGGGTGATCAGATCTATCGGTTGCCGCATGACGGGTCGATCGTGGACGAGCACGGTTCGGTCGCGGTCGGTGGTAATTCGGAGCAGATCAGCACTTATCTCGATCAGCAGCACCGTGAGGGCATGTCGCTCGCCGAGGGGCTGAAGCTGGCCGTGCAGGCGCTGTCCCGCGATACGAACGGCACGCAGCGGGAGATCCCTGCTGAGCGTCTGGAGGTCGCGGTGCTGGACCGTACGCGTCCGCAGGCGCGGAAGTTCAAGCGCATTGTGGGCCGCCAGCTCGCTCGGCTCCTGGAGGCCGGTGGTGCGACCACTGAGGCCGAGAGCAGCTCCGAGGAGGGCTCGGACGAGGAGTAGTCCGTCTCCTCTGCCTTCCCGCTCCTTGTGTGCCCCGGTCGTCGATGCGGCCGGGGCACAGGGCGTTCAGGGGGCGCCAGGCGGTGCTGTCGAGCCTCGTACGACCAGGTGGACGGGAATGTCGCCCGCGTCGGGCACACGCCCCTCCAGGACGGCCAGCAGGGCTTGCATTCCGCGTTCGCCGAAGAGCTCGGCCTCCAGTCGTACGGTCGTCAGTTCGGGGTCGAGGGCGGTGGCGAGGGCGAGGTCGTCGAGGCCGGTGACGGAGATGTCGTCGGGGACGCGCAGGCCGAGTCGGCGGGCGGCTTTGTAGGCGCCGGCGGCGAGTTTGTCGTCGTCGCAGACCAGGGCGGTGGGCCGTGGGCCGGGGGCGGACAGTGCGGCTTCGGCGGCGGTCAGGGCGCCTTCGATGGAGATCGGTGCGCGGGTGGTCCGTACGGATGTGTCCGGGACGGCGCCGATCCGGGCGGCCAGTTCGTGCGCGCGTACCTCGAAGGTCCAGGACGGCACGTCCGCCGCGAGGTGGAGGAAGCGGCGGTGGCCCAGGCCCAGCAGGTGTTCGGCGACCTGTCTGACGCCGTCCGTGATGTCGAGGTTCACGGTGGCCGCGCCCAGGCTGCCCTTGGGGTCGCTGTCGAGCATGACAAGGGGGAGTTGGTCGCCGCGGATGGCGGTGAGGGCGTCGGCGGCCATGGAGGAGGCGATGACGCCGTCGAGGGCGGCCTGGGAGGAGGCGAAGGGGTCGCGGGCGGGGCCGATGCCTTCGGGGGAGGGGTAGAGGACGACGCCGAAGCCGTGGTCGGCGGCGACGCGGGCCGCGCCGGTGTACACGCCGGCGAAGAACTCCGTGGTGAGGGCCGGGACCACGAGGAGGACGGTGCGGGTGCGGCCCAGGCGGAGGTTGCGGGCGGCGAGGTTGGGCCGGTAGCCGAGGTCGCGGGCGGCTTCGCGTACGCGTTCGGCGGTGGCCTGTGAGACACGGCCGCGCCATTTGTCGCCGAGTACCAGGGAGACGGCGGCCTGGGAGACGCCGGCGGCCTGGGCGACGTCGCGGCTGGTGGGGCGGGTGCTGCCGGGTGCCACCGTGGGCCTGCTCCTTGTCTTCTGGTCGCTCGCCTGCGGGGCTTCGGCCCTTCGGCTCACTCCCGGTCGTCTGGACGCGTGAACAGCGCACATGGTACGTATGAGAGCGGACGTTATACGTAAAACTTCCGGCGTCGGTCCGGGTGAGGGGAAGCGGACATGGCTGCGGGATACGTGGAGATCCTCAGGACCCGGCACGCCGCGCGTCTGCTCGCCGGCACGCTGGTGGGCCGGCTGCCGTGTGCGGTCGCCGCGATCGCGGTCGTGCTGTTCGTGCGGGCGGAGGGCGGAACCTACAGTCTGGCCGGCGGGCTCGCGGCGGTGTACGGGGTCGCCAACGCTGCCGGGCAGCCGCTGCTGGGGCGGCTGGTGGATCTGTACGGACAGCCGCGTGTCCAGCTGCCCGCCGCGCTCGGTTCCGCGCTGGCCATGTCCGGGTTCGCCTTCGTCGGCATCCATCCGCCGACGCTCGCGTACACGTGCGTGGCGCTCGCCGGGCTGTTCACCCCGCCGTTGGAGGGTGGTCTGCGGGCGCTGTGGTCGTCGGTGCTGCGCGGCGAGGGTCAGGTGCAGACGGCGTATGCGTTGGATGCCGTCGCTCAGGAAGTCATGTTCACCGTCGGCCCGTTGCTGGTGACGCTGTGCGTGTCGTTGTGGTCGGCTCAGGCGGCGCTGGTGCTCATCAACGTCGTCGGAGTGCTGGGCGCCCTCTCCGTGGTCGTCTCACCGCCCTCGCGGGAGTGGCGTTCGGCGCCGCGTGAGGCGCACTGGCTGGGGGCGCTGCGCTCGCCGGGGCTGCTTGTCCTGCTGGGCGCGTTTCTGGCGGTGGGGATGGCGCTGGGGTCGATTGCGGTCGCGGCCGTGGCGTATGCGGACGGCCATGGCGGGGATGCGGTGTACGGCTGGCTGATGGCGGCGATCGGCCTCGGGGCTCTCGTGGGTGGTACGGCGTACGGGGCGCGGCAGTGGAGTGGTGCGCCGGAGCGGCGACTGCGGGTGCTGGTGGCGCTTTTGGCGGTGTGTTATCTGCCGCTCACTCTGATGCCGGGTCCGGTGGCGATGACGGTGCTCGCGGCGGTCGCGGGGCTCTTCCTCGCGCCGTGTCTCGCGTGTGCGTTCGTCCTCGTCGACCGGCACGCGCCGCGCGGCACGGTCACCGAGGCGTTCTCGTGGATTGTGACGACGTTCACAGTGGGTTCCTCGGTGGGAACGGGCCTGGCGGGCCCGGTCGTCGAGTGGGGCGGGGCGGTGTGGGGGTTCGCCGTGCCGGGTGTCGCGGGGGCCGTGGCGCTGCTGGTTCTGCTGGCCACCGGACGGGTCCTTGCAGCTCCCGCGGGGCGAGCGGTGGTTGCGGCTTCATCGGAAAATGATCCAAACCGTGCCGTCGAACCCCGTTTCAGCTCAGGGGATCGGGCGTAATGTTCAGTCATGGACCGCCGCATTTTCGGGCTGGAGAACGAGTACGGCGTCACGTGTACGTTCAGGGGACAGCGCCGCCTGTCTCCCGACGAGGTGGCGCGGTACCTCTTCCGCCGTGTCGTGTCATGGGGCCGCAGCAGCAATGTCTTTCTGCGAAACGGCGCCCGCCTCTATCTCGACGTGGGCTCACATCCGGAATACGCGACACCGGAATGTGACAACGTGACCGAGCTGGTCACCCACGACAAAGCGGGCGAGCGCATTCTCGAAGGACTCCTGGTGGACGCCGAACGACGCCTGCACGAGGAGGGAATCGCGGGCGACGTCTACCTCTTCAAGAACAACACCGACTCGGCGGGCAACTCCTACGGCTGCCACGAGAACTATCTCGTCGCACGTCATGGGGAGTTCTCCCGGCTCGCGGACATTCTCATCCCGTTCCTCGTCACCAGGCAGCTTCTGTGCGGTGCCGGCAAGGTGCTGCAGACCCCGCGGGGCGCGGTGTACTGCGTCAGTCAGCGGGCCGAGCACATCTGGGAGGGTGTCTCCTCGGCGACGACCCGTTCGAGGCCGATCATCAACACGCGCGACGAGCCGCACGCGGACGCCGAGCGGTACCGCCGCCTGCATGTCATCGTGGGCGACTCGAACATGTCCGAGACGACCATGCTGCTCAAGGTCGGGGCGACCGACCTGGTGCTGCGCATGATCGAGGCGGGCACGGTGATGCGGGACCTGACCCTGGAGAACCCGATCCGGGCGATCCGTGAGGTCAGCCATGACATCACGGGCCGGCGCAAGGTGCGCCTGGCGAGCGGCCGCGAGGCGTCCGCGCTCGAGGTGCAGCGCGAGTACTACGAGAAGGCCGTGGACTTCTGCGAGCGCCGCGGTATCCGCACCGGCACCGTCGAGCAGGTCCTGGAGCTGTGGGGCCGCACGCTGGACGCGATCGAGGCCGAGGACCTCGACCGGATCGGCACCGAGATCGACTGGGTGATGAAGTACAAGCTCATCGAGCGGTACCGGGCCAAGCACAACATGACCATGTCGCATCCGAGGGTCGCGCAGATAGACCTCGCCTACCACGACATTCACCGTCGGCGTGGCCTGTACTACCTGCTCGAGAGGAAGGGTCAAGCGGCGCGGATCTGCAACGACTTGAAGATCTTCGAGGGCAAGTCCGTTCCGCCGCAGACCACTCGGGCGCGGCTGCGCGGTGACTTCATCCGCAGGGCCCAGGAACAGCGCCGGGACTTCACGGTCGACTGGGTCCATCTGAAGCTCAACGACCAGGCGCAGCGCACAGTGTTGTGCAAGGACCCGTTCCGTTCCGTGGACGACCGGGTGGAGAAGCTGATCGCAGGAATGTGAGCTATGTGAACAACGCGTTCCGGTGAAAGGCCGGAACGCAACACGGGCGCCGTACGTTTCCCGTACGGCGCCCTTCTCACGCCGTAGAGTTGCGCGCACGCCATCCACAAGATCGACCGATACGAGGCCTTTACCGTGCGCCGACGCTCCCTTCTCATCGCCGTACCCGCAGGACTGGTCACACTCGCCGGATGCGGTGACAACAAGTCCGCCTCGAGCAAGGCCGAAGCGAGTCCGTCGCCCTCCGCACCGGCCACATCCGCCGCGCCGCCGCCGAAGATCGTCGACGGGCCGCTGCCGGCGATCACGGCAGGCACGAAGTTCGGTGAGAAGCCGACCGTCGCCAAGGGCACCGGCCAGCCGTCGAAGAACCTCGCGGTCAGGACGCTCATCGCGGGCGGCGGGCAGACGGTCGCGGAGAACGACTATGTGCAGGCCCACTACCTCGGCCAGATCTGGAACACGGCGAAGGTCTTCGACAACTCCTACGACCGCAAGACGCCCCTGATCATCCAGCTCGCCCAGGGCAGCATCATCGACGGCTGGCGGTACGGCCTGACGGGCAAGAAGACCGGCAGCCGCGTCCAGATGGCCGTCCCGCCCACCTGGGGCTACGGCACCTCGGGCAACTCGCAGGCAGGCATCAAGGGCACCGACACGCTGGTGTTCGTGGTGGACGTGCAGGCCACGTTCAACGCCAAGAGCTCCGCCAAGGGGAAGGACGTGCCGCAGAAGGACGCGGCGCTGCCCAAGGTCGGCACCAACACCGACGGTGCGGCGCCCTCCATCGACGTGCCGAAGAAGACCGCGCCCACCAAGCTGGTGGCGGAGTACATCATCGAGGGCGACGGCCCCGTGGTCGGTGCGCAGGACAGTGTGCTCGTGCAGTACAAGGGCGTGTTCTGGGACTCGGGCAAGGAGTTCGACTCGACGTACAGCCGGGGGGCGCTGACGTCGTTCGGGCTGCAGCAGGTCGTCAAGGGCTGGGGGCAGGGCCTGACCGGCAAGAAGGTCGGCAGCCGGGTGCTCATCGTGATCCCGCCGAAGCTGGGCTACGGGGACAAGCCGCCGGCCGGCAGCGGCATCAAGAAGGACTCCGTGCTGGTCTTCACGGTCGACATCCTGGCCAAGATGTAACGGCCCGGTGATGTAAGACTGTGCGTGTTGCCTTTCCGCAGACAAGCAGGAGCTAGAGACGTGAGCATCGAGAAGCCCGAGATCGACTTCCCGGGCGGCGAGCCCCCGGCGGACCTCGAGATCAAGGACATCTGGGAGGGCGACGGCGCGGTGGCGCAGGCGGGCCAGACCGTCACCGTCCACTACGTGGGCGTCGCCTTCAGCACCGGTGAGGAGTTCGACGCGAGCTGGAACCGCGGAACGCCGTTCCGCTTCCCGCTCGGTGGCGGCCGCGTCATCAAGGGCTGGGACCTCGGCGTGCAGGGCATGAAGGTCGGCGGCCGTCGTCAGCTGACGATCCCCGCCCACCTCGCCTACGGCAACCAGAGCCCGACCCCGGCGATCAAGCCGGGCGAGACGCTGATCTTCGTGGTCGACCTCGTCGCGGTCTGATCGCCGCCGCGACCGGACCCGATCACCTGGGGCCCATGCCTGTCCGGGCATGGGCCCTCGGCTTTTGCCACGCCACCCGGGGGCGGTACGGTCATCGTCGTAAAGCACCATAGGGAGGCGAAGGGCGTCGATGGCCATTGCCAAGGCCGAGCGGCTGATGAACCTGGCGCTGTGTCTGCTCGGGACGCGGCGGCCGCTCAGCAAGCGCGAGCTTCGTGAGTCCATCGAGGCCTATCTCGAAGCGGGCAGTGACGACTCCTTCAGCCGGATGTTCGAGCGGGACAAGGACGATCTGCGCGAACTCGGCCTGGTCATCGAGACGGTGGAGAACCTCGACGGCGAGGTGGGTTATCTGGCCCGCCGTGACAGCAACCGCCTGCCGCCCATCACGCTCGACGCCGAGGAGGCCGCCGCTCTCGGTCTCGCCGCCAAGGTGTGGCAGCAGGCCCGGCTGGCGGGTGCGGCCAGCGGGGCCCTGCAGAAGCTGCGCGCGGCCGGCATGCCCGAGGACGTCGACCCCTATGAGGCGCACGGCGCGCTGGAGCCCCGCATCCCGGTGCACGAGGTCGCGTTCGAGCCGCTGATGCTGGCCTGCCGCGATCGCCGCCCGGTCGTCTTCGACTACCGCAAGGCCACCGCCGCCCACCCCGAGCCCCGGCATGTGGAGCCGTGGGCGCTGGAGTGCTGGCGCGGCCACTGGTACCTGGCCGGCTGGGACCGCGACCGGGGCGCCGAGCGGGTGTTCCGGCTGTCGCGGATCACCGGCAAGGTGCGCAGCCGGAGCGGACAGTTCACGGCGGAGATCCCCGATGTCGTCACCGTCCGGGAGACCGTGGCGAGCTGGGCGGGGGAGACCGCCGACCGCTCCGCCCTGATCCGGCTGCGCTCGGGCGCGGGCTACCCCCTTCGGGCGAAGGCCACCGCGGTGCGGGAACTCGGCGACGGCTGGGACGAGTTGGAGATTCCGTACGGGCACGGGCTGGACGCCTGGCTGGTGGAGTTCGGGCCGGACGTGGTGGTCCTCGAGCCGGCCGAGCTGCGCGCGGACGTGGTGGACCGGCTGCGTGCCGTGGCCAAGGGCTGAGGGGGAGCGGAGCAAGACAGTGGCAGGCAAACCGGTCAGGCCCGTGAACGCCATCGACCAGACCCGGCGGATGCTCTCCCTGGTGACGTATCTGAAGGAGCGCCCCGGGGCCCGGGTGGAGGACGTCGCGCGCGCCTTCGGCATCAGTGAGGACGAGCTGGTCTCCGACCTGGATGTGCTGCCCATGTGCGGCACCAGCTTCCGCGGCGGCGACCTGCTCGACATCGACACCGACGGCGAGCGCATCTGGTGGCACAACCCTGCCGCGCTCGGCGAAGAAACAGCGGAGCCGCTGCGGCTGGCCGCCGACGAGGCGACGGCGCTGCTGGTGGCCGCCCGCGCCGTGTCCACCCTGCCCGGGCTGCGGGAGAGCGACCGGCAGGCGCTGCTGCGGGCCAACGCCAAGCTGGAGGCCGCGGCCGGTGAGGCGGCGGGTGCCAGCTCCCGGCTGTCGGTGACCTTCGAATCCGAGGGTGGTGTCTTCGCCGACGTCGACCGGGCGATCTCGGAGCGCCGCCGTCTGTGGATCCGCTACTACTCGCCCGCGCGCGACGAGCTCACCGAGCGGGAGATCGACCCCATCCGCCTGGTCAGCGTCGGGCACACGTACGTGGAGGCCTGGTGCCGGCGCTCCGAGGCGCGCCGCACCTTCCGGCTCGACCGGGTCGCCGAGATCAGGATCCTGGACGAGCCGTCCGCGCCCCCCGAGATCGAGCTCAGGGACCTGTCTCAGGCGCTGGTGCAGCCGGCCGCCGAGGACCCGGAGGTCGTCGTCGAGGTCGGCCCGGGCGGCCGCTGGGTCGCCGAGTACTACCCGCACGACAGCGCGGATGAGCTTGCGGACGGCGGGCTGCGTATCACCCTGCGGACCCCGGATCCGGCGTCGTTGCGGCGGCTGGCGCTGCGGCTCGGGCGGGACGGCCGGATCGTCTCGCCGCCCGAGCTCGCCGAGAGCGCCCGCCGGGCGGCCCGTGAGGCGCTGGCGGCGTACGACGGCGTCGAGGCGCAGGACCCGCACGCAGGGCCTGCGGTTCACGACGGGTAGTCCGGCAGGCGGGAGTGAGCTGGACGGGGCGTCGGCCGCGGGGCCCCGGAGGCGATCGGCCTAGGGAAGAGGAGCAGGGGCTTTGAGCGAGTCGTCGGTGTCTGGTGCGGGGGGCATGTCGGTGGCGGCCGCCTTCGCCGGGATGAGAAGCGTGACCCCGGTGACGTTCAGGGCGGGCTGCCCGGACTGCCGCAGCAGCTTCGAGCTCGCCGCCGCGGCCCTGCGCCTGGCGATCGGCGCCAGCAGCCGCACGACGTTCTACTCGTTCACCTGCCCCGACTGCGGAGCCTCGGTCCGCAAGCCGGCCGGGGAGCGCATCGTCGAGCTGCTGACCGGCGGCGGGGTCCGCACGCTGAGGCTGCACTCGCCCGTCCGGTAGCGCTGTCGCGGTGGGCTTGCCGTCGACACGGCTGAGGGTCGAAACAAGGACAGCCGGGTCACTCGCTGTGACCCGGCTGTCGGCGGTGGCGTAGCACCGGTATCCGCTACGGGAGGACCGTCACCAGTTGCCTGGCCGGACTCCGCGTCGCGGGAACGCTCAGCAGCGGCCTCCCCTGGCGGACGCGAACGTCAAGGGCTTGTTCCATACCACCGTGTGGCCCTTGCCGTCCGCGGCGACATTCGCGCACCACTTGTTGTTGAAGAGTGCGTTGGTGGTGCCGGCGATCGCCGACGTCACGGTGCAGGTGTTGTGGTAGTAGATCGTGTAGGTGGCGTCGCCGTCCGCCCACGAGTAGTTGAAGCAGCCCACGCTGCCGCGGTGCACGGAATCGGCCGACATGGTCGCCGCACCCGCAGGCGCGCCGGCCGCTATGCCGAGAATTGCCGCAGAGCAGGCGGCGATAACGCTCAAGCGCTGCTTGAGGTTCACATTTCCCCCATATAGGTTGTAAAGGTTAAGGCAAAGGAACGCGCAACAGCTCGCCCGGTAATTCAGGTCATGGGCGACCGGGATCCGTGCTTTCCCCGCCTCAGGTCGAGCAGACATTAACCGGAGGCTGGCCTCAGTTGTCAAGATCTCTTGTGGGGGCTGACGGGGCGGGGACCGTCTAGGCTCGACGTCATGTTCTGGCCGATGTTCGCGGTAGCTGTGGGGTTCCTGGGTCTCGCCGTGCTCGGGGTGTTCGCCGTGCGGGTGTTCGTCGAGGCACAGCGCCTCGGCAGGCAGGTCACGGACTCCGCGCGCCGTATCAACCAGGCCGCCGAGGACCTCGAGCGGGCGGCCGTGAGTACCGCCCGCGCCGTGGACTCCCTCTGAGTACTGCTGTGCGAGGCGTGTGAGTCGTGCGCCCCAGGCGGTTTGGGTCACTTCGACCTGTCACCGGGGCCACCCTGGCGGGTACGCTGCTGGTCGCGGACCGGAGAACGAGGCCCGGACCGCGGACCGGGAGTACGCACGGGGATTGCCTCACGTTCACCCCTGAGCGTTACGATCGCTGCCAGCACGGCCGATCGGACACTTGTCCGACTGGTCGGACAGCACCCCACCCCAGCCGCCTCGGTGAGAAGGTAAAGACTTATGTTCGGAAGGCTCGGCGCCCCCGAGATCATTCTCATCCTTATCGTCGTCGTTCTCCTTTTCGGCGCCAAGAAGCTTCCCGACATGGCGCGCTCGCTGGGCAAGTCCGCTCGCATTCTCAAGAGCGAGGCCAAGGCGATGAAGGAAGAGGGCAGCAGCACGGCCACCCCGGCCGGCCCGCCCAACAACGACGAGCAGCCCCCGGCTCAGCGCACCATCCAGGCCGCCCCCGGCGACGTGACGAGCTCGCGCCCGGTCAGCGAGCCGACGGACACCACCAAGCGCTGAAGCAGGGCCGGGGCACCCCCGGCCCGCCGCACGAGATGAGGACGTGGGTTGCTCAAGTCTGCCCGCAAGAAGGAGAAGGATCCCGAGGGGCGGATGCCGCTCGTGGATCACCTTCGTGAGCTCCGCAACCGGCTCGCGAAGGGCATGCTTGCCATCACGGTCGTATCCGTGGTGGCCGCCTTTTACAGCTCAGAACTGATGACCTTCCTCATGAACCCGGTGCCGAAGTGCACGAAGGGTCTGGGGGAGTCCACCGGCGGCCACTGTGCGGTCATCGCGTACACCGACCTGTTGTCCCCCTTCACCACCACGGTGAAGGTGGTCTTCATGGCGGGCGTCGTGCTCTCCAGCCCGGTCTGGCTCTACCAGCTCTGGGCGTTCGTGGCACCGGGCCTGCACAAGCACGAGCGGAAGTACACGTACTGGTTCGTGTCGGCCGCCGTACCGCTCTTCCTGGCCGGTGCCTGGCTCGCCTACACGATCCTGCCCATCAGCATGCGCGTGCTCCTGGGGATCACGCCCGACGGCTCGGCGAACATCCTGCCGATGGACAAGATCCTGGACTTCATCGTCCGGATGATCCTCATCTTCGGAGGCGCCTTCGAGCTGCCTCTGATCCTGGTCATGCTCAACTTCGCGGGCATCGTGAGCGGCCGCAGGATGGTCAGCTGGTGGCGCGGCGTCGTCATGGGTGTCTTCGTCTTCGGAGCGGTGGCCACCCCCACCACCGACCCCTTCGGCATGATCGCGCTGGCCGGTCCCATCGTGATCCTGTACTTCATCGCGGTCGGCGTGGCCATGCTGAACGACCGGCGCCGCCGGCGGGCCAATCCCGACGCGGAGCTGGACGACGACGAGGCCTCCGACCTCGACCTGACACCGCAGCCCATCGGCGAGGTCGAGCGCGTCTCGGCCACGCCGGGCGTGCCCGAGCAGGCCAACGGGAGCGTCAACGGCTACGACGACGTCACCTGAGCGCCACCGCGGGACAACGGCATGAGCAAAGGGCCGGACGGAAGACCGTCCGGCCCTTGTGCTGTGCGCGGAGAGAAGCCCGGAACGGATAATGATCGTCCTGTTGTCAGTGCGGCCCGGTACGCTCGAAAGCACGATGACAGAGGACCTCTCCCCGGCTGAGCGGTACGCGGCTGCCCGCAGGCGCGCTGCCGAGCAGGCCACCGCGCTCGCCTCCTTCCGCGAGATGTACGACTTCGGCCTCGACCCCTTCCAGATAGAGGCCTGCCAGGCGCTCGAAGCGGGCAAGGGCGTGCTGGTCGCAGCGCCCACCGGCTCCGGCAAGACGATCGTGGGCGAGTTCGCCGTCCACCTCGCCCTGATGCAGGGCAAGAAGTGCTTCTACACGACACCCATCAAGGCGCTGTCCAACCAGAAGTACGCCGACCTGTGCCGCCGTTACGGGGACGGCATGGTCGGACTGCTCACCGGCGACAACAGCATCAACCCCGACGCCCCGGTGGTCGTGATGACCACCGAGGTGCTGCGGAACATGCTGTACGCGGGCTCGCAGACCCTCCTCGGCCTCGGCTACGTGGTCATGGACGAGGTGCACTACCTCTCCGACCGCTTCCGCGGCGCCGTATGGGAAGAGGTGATCATCCACCTGCCCGAGTCGGTGACTCTGGTGTCCCTGTCGGCGACGGTGTCCAACGCCGAGGAGTTCGGTGACTGGCTCGACACCGTCCGTGGCGACACCGAGGTGATCGTCTCCGAGCACCGGCCCGTGCCGCTGTTCCAGCACGTGCTCGCCGGGCGCCGGATGTACGACCTGTTCGAGGAGGGCGAGGGCCACAAGAAGGCCGTCAACCCCGACCTCACCCGCCTGGCCCGGATGGAGGCCCAGCGGCCCTCGTACCAGGACCGCAGACGGGGCCGGGCGATGCGCGAGGCCGACCGCGAGCGGGAGCGCAGACAGCGCTCGCGGGTGTGGACCCCGGGGCGCCCCGAGGTCATCGAGCGGCTCGACGCCGAGGGCCTGCTGCCCGCCATCACCTTCATCTTCAGCCGCGCCGCCTGCGAAGCCGCCGTACAGCAGTGTCTGTACGCCGGGCTGCGGCTCAACGACGACGAGGCGCGCGCGAAGGTCCGCGACCTCGTCGAGGAGCGCACCGCCGCCATCCCCACCGAGGACCTGCACGTCCTCGGGTACTACGAGTGGCTGGAGGGACTGGAGCGCGGTATCGCCGCCCACCACGCGGGCATGCTGCCGACGTTCAAGGAGGTCGTCGAGGAGCTGTTCGTACGCGGGCTGGTCAAGGCCGTGTTCGCCACCGAGACCCTTGCGCTCGGCATCAACATGCCCGCGCGCTCGGTGGTGTTGGAGAAGCTCGTCAAGTGGAACGGAGAGCAGCACGCCGACATCACACCCGGCGAGTACACGCAGCTGACCGGCCGTGCGGGCCGGCGCGGCATCGACGTCGAGGGGCACGCCGTCGTCCTGTGGCAGCGCGGGATGAGCCCCGAGCACCTCGCCGGCCTCGCCGGCACGCGCACGTACCCGCTGCGCTCCAGCTTCAAGCCGTCGTACAACATGGCGGTCAACCTGGTCGAGCAGTTCGGCCGGCACCGCTCGCGTGAGCTCCTCGAGACGTCCTTCGCGCAGTTCCAGGCCGACAAGTCGGTCGTCGGGATCTCCCGGCAGGTGCAGCGCAACGAGGAGGGCCTGGAGGGCTACAAGGCCTCCATGACCTGCCACCTGGGCGACTTCGAGGAGTACGCGCGGCTGCGCCGCGAGCTCAAGGACCGGGAGAACGAGCTGGCCCGGCAGGGTGCGGCCGAGCGGCGTGCCGAGGCCGCCGTCGCGCTGGAGAAGCTCAAGCCGGGTGACGTCATCCATGTGCCGACGGGCAAGTACGCCGGTCTGGCGCTGGTGCTGGACCCGGGGCTGCCGGCCGGGCGTTCCAACGGCCACCGGGGCTTCGAGCACCACGACGGGCCGCGTCCGCTGGTCCTGACCGCCGAGCGGCAGGTCAAGCGGCTCGCCTCGATGGACTTCCCGGTGCCGGTCGAGGCGCTGGAGCGGATGCGCATCCCGAAGTCCTTCAACCCGCGCTCCCCGCAGTCCCGCAGGGACCTCGCCTCCGCGCTGCGCACCAAGGCCGGGCACATTCCGCCGGAGCGGGCCCGCAAGAGGCGCTCCCAGGCGGCCGACGACCGGGAGATCGCAAGGCTGCGGACGGCCCTTCGCGCGCACCCCTGCCATGGGTGCGACGAGCGTGAGGACCATGCACGTTGGGCCGAGCGCTATCACCGGCTGCTGCGGGACACCTCGCAGCTGGAGCGCCGTATCGAGGGCCGCACGAACACGATCGCGCGGACCTTCGACCGGATCGTGGCGCTGCTGACCGAGCTGGACTACCTGCGCGGTGACGAGGTCACCGAGCACGGCAAGCGGCTGGCACGGCTGTACGGCGAACTCGACCTGCTGGCCAGTGAGTGCCTGCGGGAAGGTGTGTGGAACGGGCTCGCCCCCGCCGAACTGGCCGCCTGCGTCTCGGCGTTGGTGTACGAGGCACGGGTGGGCGACGACGCCATGGCGCCGAAGCTGCCCTCCGGCAAGGCGAAGGCCGCGCTGGGGGAGATGGTGCGGATCTGGGGGCGGCTGGACGCCCTTGAGGAGGACTTCCGGATCACCCAGACCGAGGGTGTGGGACAGCGGGAACCGGACCTCGGGTTCGCCTGGGCCGCCTATATGTGGGCCAGCGGCAAGGGGCTCGACGAGGTGCTGCGGGAGGCCGAGATGCCGGCCGGGGACTTCGTGCGGTGGTGCAAGCAGGTCATCGACGTGCTCGGGCAGATCTCGGCGGCGGCCCCCGTCTCCGGCGGGGAGAGCTCGACGGTCGCGAAGAACGCCCGCAAGGCGGTCGATCTGCTGCTGCGGGGTGTTGTGGCCTACTCGTCGGTGGGGTGAGGTTCCTCTGGCGCGCCCCTGGAGGGCGTTCTACCCGGCGTTCAAGTAGTTCCGCCAGCTTCCGTACGACGTGATGTCCTCGGCGTCCGTCAGGGCGGACGGTTCGCACAGGAAGCCGGGGACTTGGGTGCCGTCCGCCAGTTCTACGCTGCCCAGGGTCATCGGGCGGGGGAGGCCTGCCAGCAGGCGGCCCAGGCCCTCCGCGGGGAGGGCCCAGACCTCCGCCTCGATCGCCGTGCCGCCCTCGCCGACGTGCACGAGGCCCGGCTTCGGGGGCGTCGTGTGCAGGGCGTGCAGGCGGTAGGCGGGGGCGGTGGTGGTCGTACGGTCCAGACGGGCGCCCAGGGCGAGGAGTTGGGGGTTGAGGGGCTGGCCCGTCAGATGCGCGCCGACCACCGCCACCTTGGTGTCCGGCCGGAGCAGGGCGGCGATCCGCGCCAGGCGGTCGTCCGTGAATGCCGGGCCGATCAGCATCACGCCGAACGGCAGGCTGTTCACCTCGCCCGCCGGGACGGCGACAGCGGCCAGGTCGAAGAGGTTGGTGGAGTTGGTGAAGCGGCCCAGGCGGGCATTGGCGCCCAGCGGATCGGCGGCCACCTCGGCGAGGGTCGGATGGCCCGGGGTGGTGGGCAGCAGCAGGGCGTCCGCGTCGGCCAGTTCCGCGAGGGCGCGGGCGCGCAGGGCGGCGAGGCGGTCGGCGTCGGCGTAGAGCCGGTGGGCCGGGATGTCGCGGGCTCGGGTGATGATGCCGGCGACGGTGGGGTCCAGACCCTCGATGCCGTCCGCGAGCGCCTTGTCGACAAAGCTGCCGACCGCCGTGTAGCGCTCGGCGACGAACGCGCCCTCGTAGAGCATCGCCGCGGCCTCGGTGAACGGGGTCAGATCGAGGGTGCGGAGGTCGGCTCCGGCGGCTTCGAGCTGCCGTACCGCCGCCTCGTACGCCTCCGCCCAGCCCTCGTCCAGCTCGCCGAGCTGGTCCCGGGGCGGGACCGCGACGCGCCAGGGGCCGGGGGCGCGCTGGGGGAGCGGGGGGAGTTCGCGGTCCGGCGGGGAGGTCATGAAGGACAGCGCCTGCTCGGCCTCCGGGAGGGTGCGGGCGAACACCGTCACGCAGTCGATGGAGGCACAGGCCGGGACCACTCCCGCCGTCGGGACCAGACCGCGGGTCGGTTTCAGGCCGACGATGCCGTTGAACGCGGCCGGGACCCGGCCCGAGCCCGCGGTGTCCGTGCCCAGCGCGAGGTCGACGATGCCCAGCGCCACGGCGACGGCCGAGCCGGAGCTGGAGCCGCCGCTGATCCTGGCCGGATCGTGCGCGTTGCGGACCGGGCCGTGGGGTGAGCGCGTGCCCACCAGGCCCGTCGCGAACTGGTCCAGGTTCGTCGTGCCCAGCACGAGCGCGCCCGCCGCGCGCAGTCGGGCGACGACCGGCGCGTCCGCCTCGGGCTGGTAGGCGTACGCCGGGCAGCCCGCGGTGGTGGGCAGCCCGGCCACGTCGATGTTGCCCTTCGCCGCGAACAGGCGTCCGGCAAGGGGCAGTCGCTCACCCGCCGCCACGCGGGCGTCAACGGCGCCCGCGTCCGCCTCCACCTCGGCCTGCGGACGCAGGTCGATCCAGATCTCGGGACGGTCCACCGCCTCGATGCGGGCGTAGGCGGCACGGACACGGTTCACAGCGGACATCTCTTGCTCCTCGGTGTGGTTCAGTGGGCCGCCGGGGCCAGGACGAGAAGTGCCGTCCCCGCCTCCACCTGGTCGCCCGGCCGGGCCAGGATCTCCGCCACCACGCCGTCCACCGGCGCGTGCACCCTGGACTCCATCTTCATCGCCTCCAGCGCTAGCAGCGGCTGCCCGGCGCTCACCTCGTCGCCGGCAGCCACATTCAACTGCCACACGGACGCGGCGAACTCGGCCTCCACCAGGCGGCCGCCCGCCGGGACGGTCACCTCGGCCGGGGGAGCGGCCGGTGCGGCCGCCGCCTCGGCCCGGGTGAACTCGCCGGCGGCCTCCCACGCGTCCCGCTCCGCGGCGAAGGCCCTCTGCTGCCGGGCCCGGAACTCACCGATCGACGCGGCGTTCTCGTCCAGGAAGGCCTGGTACTCGGCGAGCGAGAAGGTGCCGTCCTCGATGCGCGGCACGAAGCGCCCGGAGGTGATGTCGGCGCGCAGGCCGAGGAGTTCGTCCGCGTCCACCGGATACCACCGGATGCGGTCGAAGAAGCGCAGCAGCCAGGGCGAGCCCGGCTCGAACGCGCCGCGCTGCTGCCACCCCGACCACACCTGCGTCGTACGGCCCACGAACTGGTAGCCGCCCGGGCCCTCCATGCCGTAGACGCACAGGTAGGCCCCGCCGATGCCGACCGAGTTCTCGGCGGTCCAGGTGCGTGCCGGGTTGTACTTCGTGGTCACCAGCCGGTGGCGGGGGTCGAGCGGGGTCGCCACGGGGGCGCCCAGGTACACGTCTCCCAGGCCCAGGACGAGGTACTCCGCGTCGAAGACCGTGTCGTACACGTCGTTCACCGACTCCAGGCCGTTGACCCGGCGGATGAACTCGATGTTCCACGGGCACCAGGGGGCGTCGTCACGGACGCCCGCCATGTAGCGGGCGATCGCCTCGCGGGTCGCCGGGTCGTCCCAGGAGAGGGGGAGATGGACGGTGCGGGAGGGGACGACGAGTTCGTCCGTGGGCGGCAGCGTCGCCGTGATCTCCCGTACGGTGGCGAGGAGTTCGTGCTGCGGCAGGCGGCTCGGGTCCGTCCGGATCTGCAGGGAGCGGATGCCCGGTGTGAGGTCCGTGATGCCTTCGGGGCCCTCCTCGGCCACCGCCTCCATCAGCGCGTGGACGCGCATGCGCAGCGCCAGGTCGAGCTGCATGGGCCCGAATTCGACCAGCAGGTTGTCGTCGCCGCTGCGGCGGTAGGTGATGTCGCCGTCGCGGGCCAGTACGCCGCCGTCGACGATGTCCGCGCGGGGCGAGCCGTCCACGGTCACCGGAGCGAAGCGCACCGTGTCGCCCGGGCGCAGCTGGCCCAGCTTCCACCGCTCGCCGCTCAGGACCGTCGCCGGGCAGACGAACCCGCCGAGCGAGGGGCCGTCCGGGCCGAGCAGCACGGGCATGTCGCCGGTGTAGTCGACGGCGCCGACGGAGTACGGGGTGTCGTGGATGTTGGACGGGTGCAGGCCCGCCTCGCCGCCGTCGGTGCGCGCCCAGCGCGGCTTGGGGCCGACCAGTCGTACGCCTGTGCGGGCCGAGTTGAAGTGCACCTTCCAGTCGGCGGCGTAGAAGTCGCGGATGTCGTCCTCGGTGAAGAACTCCGGTGCCGCATGGGGGCCTTCGACCGCCTCCAGGTGCCACAGGGCGGTGAAGGACGGTCGGTCCGCCACAGGCACCGGAGCGCCGTCGGTGACCGTACCGCCGTGCAGTACGTCGCCCGTGCGCAGCGCCCGGCCGCCGTGCCCGCCGAACCGGCCCAGCGTGAAGGTGCTCGCGCTGCCGAGGAAGGCGGGTACGTCCAGGCCGCCGGCGAAGAGCACATAGGTGCGCAGGCCGTGCTGTGTGGGCGCGCCGATCCCCAGTACGGCCCCCGCGGGCACCGTCACCGGCTCCCACTGCGCGATGGGCGTGCCGTCGACCGTGACCTCGGCCGGGGCTCCCGTCACGCACACCGTGGTCGGGTGCGTGAACCTCAACGACGGCCCCTGGAGCGTGCATTCGAGGCCCGGGGCCCCCTCCTGGTTGCCGAGCGCCCGATTGCCGAGCCGGAAGGACAGGTCGTCCATCGGACCGCACGGCGGCACACCGACCTGCCAGTATCCGGTGCGGCCCGGCCAGTCCTGCACGGTGGTGAGGGTGCCGCCGGAGACGACCTCGATGCGTGGTGTCGGGTCGGTCACGCGGGCCAGCGTCGCCGTGGAGTGAGCGGCGGCCCTGAAGTCGGGGTGGTCCAGCGCCGCGCGCACCAGGCCCAGGTTGGTCTCGATGCCGTCGACGCGGGTGCGGGCCAGTGCCTCGTCCAGTCGCTGGAGCGCGTGGGCGCGGTCGGGGCCGTAGGCGATGACCTTGGCGAGCATCGGGTCGTACGACGTCGTCACCTCGGTGCCGGTCTCCACCCAGCCGTCGACGCGGACGCCCGGCGGGAACTCGACCCGCGTCAACAGGCCCGCACTGGGGCGGTGTTCGCGCGAGGGGTCCTCGGCGTAGAGGCGGGCCTCTACGGCGTGGCCGCGGGGTGCGCCCGGTTCGCGTACGACATCGGATTCGCCGCGGGCCAGGCGCAGCATCCAGGCGACGAGGTCGACGCCGTAGATCTCCTCCGTGACCGGATGCTCCACCTGGAGGCGGGTGTTGACCTCGAGGAAGTACGCCTCCTCGCGGGCGGCGTCGTAGACGAACTCGACGGTGCCGGCGGAGCGGTAGCCGACCGAGGCGCACAGGTCGCGGGCGCTCGCGGCGAGTTGGGCGCGTACATGGTCCGGGAGGCCGGGGGCGGGGGCCTCTTCCAGCACTTTCTGGTTGCGGCGCTGGAGGGAGCAGTCGCGGTCGCCGAAGGTGACGACCCGGCCCTCGCCGTCGCCGAAGACCTGCACCTCGACATGGCGGGCGTGCTCGACGAGCCGCTCCAGGAAGACACCTGCCGAGGAGAAGGAGGCGGCGGCGACGCGCTGCACCCGCTCCCAGGCGTCGGTCAGTTCATCGGCGGAGCGACATGCCGACATACCGATACCGCCGCCACCGCCGGTCGCCTTGAGCATGACCGGGTAGCCGATCACGGCGGCCCGCGCGAGCGCCTCGTCCACGGAGGCCAGCAAGCCCGTCCCGGGCGCCAGCGGCACCCCCGCCGCTTCGGCCGCCGCCCGTGCCGTGTGCTTGGCGCCGAACAGCTCCAGTTGCTGGGGCGTCGGGCCGACGAACACGATCCCGGCGTCCTCGCAGCGGCGCGCGAAGGCCGCATCCTCGGACAGGAAGCCGTAGCCGGGGTGGATCGCGCCCGCGCCGGTGTCCTTGGCAGCCTTCAGCACCAGGTCGGCGTCGAGATACGACTCCTTCGCGGGCGCAGGGCCGAGCCGTACCGCCTCGTCGGCGAGGCGCACGTGGGGCGCGGAGCGGTCCGCATCGGAGTACACCGCGACCGTGCGCAGGCCGAGTTCGCGGGCCGTGCGGATGATCCGGACCGCGATCTCGCCGCGGTTGGCGACCAGCAGCGTGTCGAAGCTCATGCGCCGGCTCCCGAAGCCGCGGCCCCGATCGTCATCTCCACCGCCGTCGGCTCGAAGCCGTTGCACGGGTTGTTGATCTGGGGGCAGTTGGAGACCAGGACGAGGACGTCGCACTCGGCGCGCAGGGTCAGCTTCAGGCCCGGCGCCGAGAGGCCGTCGACGATGCCGAGCGTGCCGTCCTTCTCGACGGGCACGTTCATGTACCAGTTGATGTTGGAGACGAGGTCGCGCTTGCCCAGGCCGTGCTTCGCGCCCTCCGCGAGGAAGTTGTCCACGCAGGCGTGCTGCGACCAGGTGTGGTGGCCGTAGCGGAGGGTGTTCGACTCCTTGGAGCAGGCGCCGCCGACCGTGTCGTGGCGGCCCACGTCGTCGGCGGTCAGCGTCATCAGCGGGGTGTGCTCGTTGGACATCAGCACGCTGCCCGTGGTCAGGAAGATGCCGCCCTGCGCGTGAATGGTGTCGGGGGCGCTGTAGCGGACCGAGGTGTCGTGGGCGTCGTAGACGAGGAAGTCGACGGCCTGGTTGCCGTGCAGATCGGTGATGGTCAGCGTCTGGCCCGTGCGGATCACGGATGACCAGGCGGCGCGGGCGGGAACCACGGTCGTCGTGCTCATGCGAGCCCCCTCGCGGCAAGGAATTCGGCGGTGTTGAGGAAAGCGCGGCGGCCCTCGGGCGTGGCCTCCCACAGCGGGTCGCCCGGCGGGGTGGGAGCGGCGCGCCAGGCGAGGACCTCCAGCGGGGTGCTGACGTAGTCGGGGCGAGGGTCGACCGGGTGCGGCACATTGGCGATCAGTACGGTGAGGTCCTGTTCGGCGCGGAGCGTCACGCCGGCGCCGGGACCGGCCGACCCGGTGAAGTCCAGGGACCCGTCCTCACGCACCTCCACGCCCTGGAAGAACGACAGCGACGGCGGCAGGTCGCGCGGCTGCAGGCCGTTCTTCGCGGCCGCCAGCTTGAACAGCTCGCGGCCCGCGGGGGAGGCGGATTGCGGGGTGCCGTCCCCGTACCGCTCCGTGTTGCGTACGAGGGTGGAAGTGCCGCACAGCGCGTCGTGCCGCCCGGAGGTGTCGGCGACGACACTCGCGAGCACGCGCCCCTGGTCGGACAGCAGGAGCCGGCCCTCCCCGAGGTAGGCGTTCCACTGGACCTTCACCGTGTCGGCGACGTTCAGCCGCTCCCAGGGCCGGTCGGCCACGAACAGGAGCAGATGGGCGCAGGCCTCGCCGTTGAGGTCGGTCAGGCGCAGCTCGGTGCCGCGGGCGAGCACCCGGTGGGTGTAGTTGCCGCCCGCCACCGTCTCCGCCCACACCAGATGGCCCGCCGCGCACGGCGGATCGGGCCAGTCGGCCGCCGGGACGACGGGCATGGCCTCGGCGTGTGTGCCCTCCTGGGCGCGTGCGTGGTCGCGGGCTCCGTAAGTGGTCGCTGTCGCCATCGCGGGACCTCCGGCTCCGGTGTCGTCTCTTCCGGGGTTGTTTCTGTCGCCCGACAGAAATTAGGAGCCGGTCGGGTCACGGGCATTGCCCACGCGTTGCCGGCGGGTTACCGAGCCCTCACGAGGACCATCGGGAGATCACCCAAGGCCGCGGGGCTGCGCTGTGCCGCCTGGCGGTGGCCGGGGGCCCGAGGACGCCTGGCGGATGCCGGGGTCGCCCGGGGACGCCTGAGCCGCGGAGGCGAACAGCCGGCAGCCTAGGCTGCGCCGGGCCCTGCCGAGCGCCCGTCCAGGCTGCCGTGCGGGTGTCGAGGCCCGCGCGGAGAGTTCCTGTGCCGCTTGGGGGCCTGGGGGCGGGTCGGTGTTGGACGGGGGTTCCGGATGGGTGGAGGTGGCCGGGGTTCTGGAGGTGGGTTGAGGCGCCCGGGGGCTTCGCGAGCGGGCGGTGTTGCTCGGGGGGCCCGGTGGTGGGTCGGGGTGCCCGGGGGTTCTGGAGGTGGGTTGAGGCGCCCGGGGGCTTCGCGAGCGGGCGGTGTTGCTCGGGGGGCCCGGTGGTGGGTCGAGGCGTCCGGGGGTTCTGGAGGTGGGGCGAGGTGCGTGGGGCTCCGCGAGCGGGCGGTGTGACTCGGGGTCCCGCAGGTGGACCGAGGTGTCCGAAGGCCCGCAGGTGGACCGAGGTGTCCGGGGCTCCGGAGCTGGGCCGAGGCGCCCGCGGGCCCCGGAGGTGGGCCCGGTATGGCCCGAGACCGGAGGGGGCCGGTGCCCGGGGCCCTCCAGGTGGCTGCCGGAGCCCCGAGAGATGCCTGAATGCCGCCCGGAGCTTGACCGGAGACCGCCCAAGGCCCCTGTGACCGCCCGTGGATCTCCGGCGGGCCCACCGGAGATCGCCCCGCCCCGCCGTGTGCGAGGATCGAACGCATGGGAACGCCGGGTGGAGGAGGCGGCCGTCGGGTCGGCAGGCCGCGGGCCGCGCAACGGCCCGACAGTGGTCTGCAGCCGCGCGACGAACTGCTCGCCGCCGCCGCCGAGTTGTTCACCACCCGTGGCTACGCGGCCACCACCACCCGCGCGGTCGCCGAGCGCGCGGGGATGCGGCAGGCCTCCATGTACCACTACGTCTCCGGCAAGGAGGAACTCCTCGCCGAGCTGCTGGAGTCCACGGTCACGCCCTCGCTGGCCTACGCCCGACAGCTCCTCGCCGACGACACGACCCCGTCCGAGGGCCGGCTGTGGGAGCTGTGCCGGACGGACGTGGAGCTGCTGTGCGGCGGCCCGCACAACCTCGGCGGGCTGTATCTGCTGCCCGAGGTGCGGGCCGAGCGGTTCGCCGGCTTCCATGCCGTGCGCGCCGAACTCAAGGACGCCTACCGGCAGTTGCTCGCCGGAACGGCCGCCGGGAGCGCGCTCGCCAAGAACGAGCTCGACCTGCGTACGGACCTGTTGTTCGGTCTGATCGAGGGCGTGATCCTTGTGCACCGCTCCGACCCCGAACGCCCGGTGTCGGTGTTCGCCGAGGCCACGGCGGACGCGGCGCTGCGGATCGCCGGCATCTGACCGACCACCACGGAAGCTGATCTTCATTCGTCACGGTGAGTGATTTTAGTACGCCTGTACGCGGTGACGTAGCGTGTTCGAATGGCCGCCGAGTGTGCAAATGGAGCCGAGAGTACCCCTTGGTCCGGTCCCATTTCAGGTGCTTGCTGAATATGACACGGCGATGATCCGGTCGGACTAAGCTCGCCCGCAGCGCACCGAGTTGAGGTGTATTCGTGCGCTTGTTCCCAAAAATACCGAAGATCCAGCGCAGTCCCATGCGTACCCCACTTGCAAGCTCCCCAGACACCCAGCCGATCCTTTTCAGAGGGCCTACATGGTGAGTGTTCAATCCCCTCCCGGGCGCCGTGAACTTCCTTACGCGCGCGTGCTGTTGCTGCCCGCCATAGTGATGGCCGCAGCGACCGGAGCAGCGGTCGCCCTGGTGGCCGTGCCGGCCCGCGCGGCCGTCGTGTGGTGTGGCGCCGTCGCCACGCTCCTGGTGATCGCGACGGCGGCCGAAGCGGTACGCCGCGGCCGCGCCCTGCAGGCGGAGCGCGAGGAAAGCGCCCGTCACCGTGCGTACATGGAAGGGCGGATCGCCGGACACGAACAGGAGGTCCACCGCCTCTCGCACGAGATCGTCCCGATCGCCATCGAGTACCTGCGCGGCGGGCACACGCCCAGAGACGTGGTCAATCTCCTCGGCGACATCGACCCCGCCTACCGCGACCTGCCCAAGGCCCAGGTGGCGCTGGTCAGGCGGATGCTCGACATCATCGACACCGAGGAAGCCCTGCGGGACTCCTCGGCGCGCTCGTTCGTCAACATCGCCCGCCGCGTCCAGGCGATCGTGCACCAACAGGCCAAGGAACTCCGGGAGATGGAGGAGGACCACGGCCGCAACCCCGAGGTCTTCGACGACCTCCTGCGCATCGACCACGGCACCGCCCTGATCGGCCGCCTCGCCGACTCCATCGCGGTGCTCGGCGGCGGCCGCCCCGGACGCCAGTGGCCGCAGCCCGTACCGCTGTACAGCGTGCTGCGCGGCGCCATGTCCCGGATCCTGGAGTACCGGCGCATCTCGCTCGACAACATCGCCAAGGTCAACATCCGCGGCATCTCCGTCGAGCCGGTCATCCACGCCTGCGCCGAACTCCTCGACAACGCCACGCGCTACTCGCCGCCGCAGACCAAGGTGCACGTCATCGCGACCGAGGTGCAGACCGGCATCGCCATCGAGATCGAGGACGCCGGCGTCAGCCTCAGCGAGGAGGCCCGCGCCAAGGCCGAGACCATGCTGGAGCGCGCCAAGGCCGGCGTCGACCTCCAGGAACTCGGTGACTCCCCCCGACTGGGCCTGGCCGTCGTGGGCCGCCTGTGCAAGGCGTTCGACATGCAGATCTCGCTGCGTGCCTCCGCGTACGGCGGTGTCCGCGCCGTCCTCGTCATCCCGCGGGTGATGGTGACCGGCGACGAGGCGCCCGGCCTCGCCCACGGCATCGGCGCCACCGCGGCGCCCAAGCTCGAACTCGGTGCGCTCGAAGGTCCCCAGCGCGCACCGAAGAGGCGGCGTCCCACCAGCCCGCGCATCCCGGCCGGCGTGTCCATGGAGGACGAGATCCCCGAGGTCACGGAGTGGACCGCGGGCGGCCTGCCGCAGCGCCGCAGCCGGGTCAAGATCCCGCTCAGCCAGCGGCTCGCCGAACAGGCCGCCGCCGAAGCGGCCGAGCGGGAGGCCCGGGCGAGCAGGCCCGCCTGGGCGACGCCCGTGCCCGAGCCGGAGCCGGAGACCAAGGAAACCGAACCCGGGCTGTGGGTCGAGGCGTTCTGGGAGGGCCTCAAGGGCGACCCGGACCCGACCTCATTCACCCAGCCGACCAACGAGCCGGCCCGTATCGAGGCCGACGACGAGAGGGACCAAAAGTGATCCAGCAGCGAGCCAACTTCGACTGGATGCTCAAGGATCTCGCCGACGGAGTACCGGGCATCGAGATGATCGTGGTGCTCTCCGCCGACGGCCTGCGCATCGCTCGCTACGGGGGCGATCCGGACGCCGCCGACCGCGTCGCCGCGGCCTGCGCGGGACTGCAGAGCCTGGCGGGCGCCGTCGCCCATGAGATCCCGGGCAGCGACGGCCGGATGAAGCTGGTCATCATCGAGATCAACGACGGCTACTTCTATCTGATGGCCGCCGGAGCCAACGCCTACCTCGCGGTGCTCTCCGACGTGGTCGCCGAACCCGGTCTGATGAGCAACCGCATGCGCGATCTCGTCGTACGGATCGGGGCCCACCTCACCAGCCCGCCCCGGCGCAACGGGCAGACCGTATGACTCCTCCGCAACGCCGGCGGCGATACCCCAGTCAGGAAATCCCGGAACCTCCCCCGACATCCTCCAAGGAAAGCCAGGAGGGTGACACGAAGGCCCCCGAGCGGCTCTACGTCGTCGCCGGGCCGGACGGGGAACGCGCCGACATCGACCTGGTCACGTTAATCGTGGCGCGCGCCGACCCGCCGCCTTCCGCCACCCCGGAGCAGACGGCGATGCTCCGGCTGTGCACGGCCCCGCTCTCGGTGGCCGAGCTCTCGGCGTATCTGAGTCTGCCGTTCAGCGTGGTGACCGTGCTGCTTACCGAGATGCTGACAGCAGAACTGGTGCAGGCGCGCGCCCCGATCGTCCGGCAGGCGCTCCCCGACCGTTCCCTTCTCGAAGCGGTGATGCATGGACTTCAAAGGCTCTGACACCATCCCCGGACCACGAACAGCGGATCATCTGCCGCACACGGCCCAGGCCGCGGTGAAGATCGTGATCGTGGGCGGCTTCGGAGTCGGCAAGACGACGATGGTCGGCTCGGTCAGCGAGATCAGGCCGCTGACCACCGAGGAGACCATGACGCAGGCCGGCGTCGGGGTC
Organism: Streptomyces sp. NPDC002092; assembly: GCF_053593775.1. Lineage (NCBI taxonomy): Bacteria > Bacillati > Actinomycetota > Actinomycetes > Kitasatosporales > Streptomycetaceae > Streptomyces > Streptomyces sp. NPDC002092. Next base: position 107,892 of record NZ_JBSFDG010000010.1, on the reverse strand, counting down.
GACGACAACTACGGTTCCGAGTCCAAGACGGCCACCACCGTGGCCATGGACTTCGGCCGCATCAGCATCACCGACCAACTGGTGCTCTACCTCTTCGGCACCCCCGGCCAGGAACGCTTCTGGTTCCTGTGGAACGGGCTGTTCGAGGGCGCGCTGGGCGCGGTCGTGCTGATCGACACCCGGCGGCTCGAGGTCAGCTTCGACGTCATAGGACGGCTGGAGGAACGTGGCGTGCCCTTCGTGGTGGCCGTCAACTCCTTCCCCGACGCGCCCCGTTATCCCATCGCCGAACTACGCACCGCGCTCGACCTGGCCGAGGAGATCCCGATCATCGACTGCGACGCACGCCGCCGGGCCTCCAGCCGGGACGTCCTGATGACGCTGCTGCGCTTCCTGCATTCGCTGGCGATGGCGAAGGCGTCCACGTGAGTCGCCTGCACAGTGCCTGAGTCGTACGGCCGTACGAGTTCCCCTCTCCTTCCTGTACCCCGGATCCACTTCAGCTTCGGAGCGATCATCGTGACGCCTGAATCCCTCTTTCCGACCGGCACGGACGAGCCCCTCGCCGGTCCACCCCCTGGCTGCCCCGCGCACGGTATGGGTCCCGGCGGGCTGCGCCGCCTGTACGGCCCCGAGGCGGAGGACCTCGGAGACGTGTACGAGAAGCTCCGGGCCGAACACGGCCCCGTGGCTCCCGCGCTGCTCCACGAGGACGTGCCGATCTGGGTGGTGCTCGGCCACAGCGAGAACCTGCACATGGTGAGCAGTCCCTCGCAGTACTGCCGGGACACCCGTTTGTGGACAGCCCTGCAGGACGGCACCATCAAGCCGGACCACCCGCTCATGCCGCTCGTCGCCTGGCAGCCCATCTGCTGCCACGCCGAGGGCGACGAGCACCTGCGGCTGCGCGGCGCGGTCACCGGTGCCATGTCGACCATCGACCACCGGGGCATCCGCCGCCATATCAACCGTGCGACCCAGCACCTCGTGAACAAGTTCTGCGAGAAAGGCCGGGCAGACCTCGTCAGTCAGTTCGCCGAGCACCTGCCGATGGCGGTGATGTGTCAGATCCTCGGCATGCCCGAGGAGTACAACGACCGGATCGTGCATGCCGCCCGCGACATGCTCAAGGGCACCGAGACCTCCATCGCCAGCAACGCGTACATCATGGAGGTCCTGATGCGGCTCACCGCCCGCCGCCGGGCCGAACCCGAGGACGACTTCACCAGCCACCTGATCAACCACCCGGCGCGGCTCACCGACGAGGAGGTCGGCCAGCACCTGCGTGTCGTCCTGATGGCCGCCTACGAGGCCACAGCCAACCTCCTCGCCAACGTGCTGCGGCTGGTGCTCACCGACCCGGGGTTCCGCGCCCAGCTCAACGGCGGCCAGATGACGGTGCCCCAGGCGGTCGAGCAGTCCCTGTGGGACGAGCCGCCGTTCAGCGCCCAGCTCGCCTACATCGCCAAGCAGGACACCGAGCTGGGCGGACGGCGCATCCGCAAGGGCGACGGTCTGCTCCTGGGCATCGCGCCGGGCAATGTCGACCCGCGCGTCCGCCCCGACCTGTCGGCCAACATGATGGGCAACCGTTCCCACCTCGCCTTCAGCGGTGGCCCGCACGAGTGCCCGGGCCAGGACATCGGCCGCGCCATCGCCGACGTCGGCGTCGACGCGCTGCTCAGCCGTCTGCCGGACGTACAACTCGACTGCGACGAAGAAGAGTTGCGCTGGCGAACGTCGATCCTGAACCGGCATCTGGTGGAACTGCCGGTGTACTTCGAGCCGAGGCCGCAGCAGGACGTGAAGGCGAAGCCCAGCCACGCCCCCGTCCCGCCGCAGCGCACCGACTGGGAGATCGGCACCGCGCGGCCCGAGCGGGCCGCTGCCGCCGCGGAGCCCGAGCCGGCGGCACCGCCCCAGCAGGCCGCGCCGGCACCCCAGGAACCGGTCCGTCCCACGGGCGCCTGGCGCCGTTTCCTGCGCTGGTGGCGCGGCTACTGACCGGCCCTGGGCAGGCGCGGAGCACCGAGCGGCTGCCGGACCGCCCGAGTCAAGCGGCGGACCGGTACCGCTCGGTGCCCCTGTGCCAGTGGTAGGAGCCCGCAGCCCAGCCCTGGATGGCCCGGGCGTGCCTGAGCACGGCGTGCTGGGTGGTCGGATCCGCGTGCAGATCGCGCAGTGCTTGCGGGAGGTCGGTCCTGACGGTTTCGTCCAGCGTCCTGACACGCCCCGTCAGGATGCGATCGACGAGGGACACCGCCGAGTGGAGGGGTATGTCGTAGAGTTCCTGCGCCACTTGCACGATGTTGTTCCTCGCGGCGCCTTCGCGGACTTCCTTGGGGTAGGACACGATGTCGTTGTGCAGATCGACCGTGTCCCGGAATGCATTGATCAGTACGGTGAAGGGGCGGGTGCCCCGTATTTCCTCGGTGATTTCCCAGCCCAGTGAGTGCTCCATCAAAAGTGCACTGCACCCGGCCGCCCCGTAATCCCGGCGCATTTCCGTCTGCTCGATGAGGTCGGGGAATCGGCCGCGTGTGAGGTTGTCCGCTTCCCACAGCGATGCTTCCAGGAACCGTCGTACGGACCTGGCGTACAGGATCCGCCAGGAGCGCGTCGCCGAGGGGGCTGTGCGGTGCCACAGGTCTGCGAGTGCGCGTTCCAGCGGCTGCTCCGGGACTGGGCCCGAGTCATATGCCGTTATCGGCAGGAAGGCCATCAGCCGCTCGATGCGCTGCAGGATCCGCCGGCGATTGCCGAGAGCTTCGCACCAGGGCAGGAAAACGTCGTCAAGACACCAGATGACACTGTGCCAGCCGGACAGCAACTCCAATTCCTGGGCCGAGGCATGAGGGTAGGTCAGGGCGGTGAACAGAGTGAAGTCCGCCCGGTCGAAGACCTCGGCACTCCACCCGCCGTGGTGTGAATCGGTGTGCTGTGGTTCGAGCAGGCCTAATGACCATGCCCAGGCGCGGACGCGTGGACGGACGTCCTCCAAGTGCGGGTTCACCCTGGTCTTGAACGGCATGTAGAAAGTGGGTAGTTGGAAGGTGTCCAACAACACGGCTGCCTCCTGTGTGGTGACGGCGTCCTTCTGCACCGCACGAACTCGGCCTGCTTGCGCAACCGATCGAAGACGGGCATTTTCGCAATTCGGTTCGCACCGAAGGCGGTGCGAACCGATTCAGCGGTTCCTGAATACCGCGTGCACCTGACAGCTGTTCCAGTGCCTCCTGCGCAGAGCCCTCCCAAGCCGGCATGTCGGGGGTTGCTGTCGCGAACTCGACGCGACTTGATGCCATGACCCGAGCCTCCGCAAGAACGTCCCACTTCTGGCTGTAATCCCCAGCGTGCGTGCAGCGCCCGTCTCCGTGAAGGAGCGTAGGAGGAGCGTACGTCGGCACGCGAGGGGCGCACTTAGTTGAAATGTTGTCATGTGTGGCATCAATCCGAAAGAGTTGGTTCTCGTTCGTTCATAGCTGTGCGGGTGAACTGGTGGGGTACACGCGACACTTGTTGCCGGCGCTGCAGGAACGGGGTTACTGACCGGCCCAGTCGCCGTACGAGCTCCAGGCTCCGAGGGTTCGCCCACTGCGGAACCGGTGTTCCACCCCGGTGACCGGATCGGTGAAATCCAGGGCCCGGGCCAGCAGCTGGAGCGGGCGCCGGAAGTCGTCGCCCGGCACGGGGTCGCTCACCACGGGGTAAAGGGGGTCGCCGAGGATGGGCACCCCGAGCGCGTTCATGTGGACGCGCAGCTGGTGGGTCTGCCCGGTGCTCGGGGTCAGCCGGTACCGGCCGACGCCGTGCGCATTGCGCTCGATCAGCTCGACACGGCTGACGGCGTTCGGCTCGCCCGCCACCTCGTAGGCGGCGAGCACGCCCCGCTCCTTCACGATCCGGCTCCGCACGGTTCGCGGCAGGGCCAGCCCGGGATCGTACGGGGCCACCGCCTCGTACTCCTTCCGCACCCGCCGGTCACGGAACAGCGACTGGTACCTCCCCCGCTCCTCGGGCCGCACCGTGAACAGCACCAGCCCGGCGGTGAGCCGGTCCAGCCGGTGAGCGGCGCCGAGGGTCTCGATCCCCAGCTCCCGGCGCAGCCGGGCGAGCGCGGTCTCGGCGATGTGGCTGCCGCGCGGGGTCGTGGCCAGGAAGTGCGGCTTGTCGACGACGACGATGTGCTCGTCGCGGTGCACGACCTCCAGCGGGAACGGCACCGGCACCTCGTCGGACAGCTCCCGGTGGAACCACACGAACATGCCGGGTACGTAAGCGGCGTCGGGGGCGACGGCGCGCCCGTCGGCGCCGACGATCTTCCCGGCGTCCAGCATTCCGTCGACGACACCCGCACCCGCCCCGCTGAGCCGCTCGACCAGATGCTCGCGCACCGTGGCCCATGTGCCCTCGACCGGCAGCCGCACCCGCACCGGATCGACCCCGTGGCGCTGCGGCAGGGGGGAGGGGGGAATGCGGGGCCTGCGTCTCATCACGATCAAGGGTACGGCGCCGGAAAATCCGTTGGCCGGGTCGCGTCCCGGCGGCAGGATGCGGACCATGCCGTACACCGCTGACTCCGTGCTGTCCGACAAGACCCTCTCCCGAGTCCCGCAGCCCTTGCTCTTCGGCGGTGACGGACTGGTCCTGCGCCCATGGCGGGCCGACGACGTGTCCGCGGTCCATGCGGCGTTCCAGGACCCGCTGATGCACCAGTGGCATCTCATGCGCAGCGATTCGGAGGCGGAGGCCGCCGGGTGGATCGAGACGTGGTGCAAGGAATGGGAGGGGGAGCGGGGCGCCCAGTGGGCCGTCGTCGAGGCGGACACCGACCGGCTGCTCGGGCGGGTGGCGCTGCGCGACATCAGGCTCGCCGAGGGCGTGGCCAAGGTCGCGTACTGGACCACGGCGGCGGCCCGCGGTCAGGGCGTGGCCGCACGAGCGACGAACACCCTGACCCGGTGGGCCTTCGAGGAGATCGGCTTCCACCGCCTCGAACTCCTGCACGCCCCCGCCAACCAGGCCTCCTGCCGGGTCGCCGCCAAGACGGGATTCGCCCTGGAGGGCACCAAGCGCAGCGCCTTCCTGCATCCTGACGGCTGGCACGACATGCATCTGCACGCGCGCGTGCGAGGCGACTGAACTAGACCGCGCCCTCCGGAACCGCCTCTTCCGGTACGGCACCTCGAGTGCCGGTCTGCTTCCGGTACGCCCGGTACGCGCCCCCGGCCACGACCGTCACCGCGAGGAACAGCACCGTGAACCACTGGAAGTACCAGTGCCCGCCCGCCGGGTCGTACACCGCCGCCCTCGGCCAGGCCAGGTTGACTGTCATGAGGAGGCCGTAGAGGAGGGCGAGGGCGTTGACCGGGATGCCCCAGCGGCCGAGGGAGAAGAGCCGGCCGCCCGTCTCGTCGGTGCCTTCGGAGGTGAACTCGCCGCGCAGGCGGCGGATCAGGAGCGGGCCCGTGACCATCGCGTACGCCAGGTACAGCATCACGATGCAGGTGGTGCCGATGGCCAGGAAGGCGTCCGGGGAGACGAAGTTGAGCAGCAGGAGGACCGCGGCGAGGACACCGACGACGAGAGCGGGGGCGTTCGGCATGCCGGTGCTCGGATTGACGCGGGCGAGGCGGCGGGAGAAGGGGAGCTGGCCGTCGCGGGCCATGGAGAACAGCATCCGGCAGGCCGCGGTCTGGATGGCGAGGGTGGCCACCGCGATCGCCACCACCACGTCGGCCAGCAGCACCTTGCCGACGCCGTCGCCGAGGCGGCTGGTGAGGACGTAGCTCAGACCGTCGACGCCCAGCCGGCCGTCGGTCAGGCTGGGCGCGGCGAGCAGGCCGCCGAGGATGACCAGGCCGCCGAGCAGGCCGGCGGCGCCCAGTGCCGTGAGGATCGTGCGGGGCGCCGTGCGCCGGGGGTGGTGTGTCTCCTCGCTCATCTCGCCCGCGCTGTCGAAGCCGATCATCACGTACGCCGCCGTGAAGGAACCCACGGCAAGTGCGCCGAACAGGCCGGAGCTTGCGGCTCCGGTGGTGTGGAAGGTGATGCCGGGGGAGCGCTTCGAGTGGGTGAGCAGCAGCACGACGATGAGCGCCGCACCGATGATCTCGGCCGTCACGCCGACCCGGTTGATCAGGGACATCACCCGGTTGTCCACGATGTTCACGAGCGTGGTCAGCACCAGCAGGATCACCCCGAGGACCGCCGCGTTCGCCGCGCCGTCCTCGGACGTCACCGCCGGGTCGGTGCCCACGAGCTGGAAGCCCGACCAGATCGCCGGCAGCACCATCTGCAGGGCCAGTGCCGCCGCCGCGACCACCACGATCTGTCCGATCACCATGATCCAGCCGGCGAACCAGCCGAAGGTGACGTTCGAGAGCCGTGAGGACCACTGGTAGATGGCGCCCGAGATCGGATACCGGGCGGCCAGCTCCGCGAAGCACGCGGCCACCAGCAGCTGCCCGACCAGCACCACCGGCCAGGCCCAGAAGAAGACGGGGCCGCCGAACGCGTACCCGAAGGCGAAGAACTGGAAGACGGTCGTCAGTACGGAGATGAAGGAGAACCCGGCCGCGAAGGAGGCGTACCTGCCCAGGCTGCGGTGCAGTTCCTGGCGGTAGCCGAACTCCGCGAGCGAGCCGTCGTCGGGCGGGTGCGGTGGATCGGGGCGTACGTCGGAGGGGGTGGTTGTGGTCACGGCGGCACCTGCCTTCGGCGCGGGGAGCGGGGAGTGGCGCGGGTTCCTGTCAGGCGACAGAAATTAGGGACGGCCTGTTTCGTGCGCGTCACGCCGCCGTGTCCGGGGCGGGCCCAAGTCCTCACGCCCTTGCTATGACCATCGAAACGCGATACATCGTGTGTATTGACGCCGACGCGAGGGTCGCGATATGTTCGGGCGCGGATATTCGTAAGCGAGGTGACCCCCTCATGGCGATGAAGCGCCGCAAGCTCAGCAACCCGCTGGCGCTCGCCGTGCTGGTCACGCTCTGGCAGAAGCCGATGCACCCGTACGAGATCGCCCAGACCCTGCGCCAACAGGGCAAGGACAACAGCACGAAGATCAAGTACGGCTCGCTCTACACGGTCGTGCAGAACCTCCAGAAGCACGGCTTCGTCGAGGTCGCGGACGTCGAGCGGCAGGGCAACCGGCCCGAGCGCACGGTCTACGGGCTCACCGAGGCGGGGCGGGAGGAGATGGTCGACTGGCTGTCCGATCTGCTCGCCGTCCCGGCCAAGGAGTTCCCGATCTTCGAGAGCGCGCTGTCACTGCTCGGGGCGCTGCCTCCCGACGACGTGGTGCGGCTGCTGCAGGAGCGGCTGCAGAACCTGGAGGTGGAGGTCGCGAGCGGGCGCGCGGCGCTGCAGAAGCTCGGCGAGACGCTTCCGCGGCTCTTCCTCGTCGAGGTCGAGTACCAGTTGCACATGGTCGAGGCGCAGGCGGAATGGGTCCGCGGTTTCCTGGAGGAGATCGAGAACGGCTCGCTGCCGGGCGTCGACGGGTGGCGCCACTTCCACGAAACGGGGGAGCTGCCACCGGAGTTCACCTGACGAAACAGACCCCGGCCGGGCTGTTGCAGCAGCTGGGCCGGGGTCTCGAACCCCGAACTGAATCCGCCGTGAAGCGGCTCCAGGCGATCGAGGTGCGGCACACCCAGGATAGCCCGGCGCTCTTCAAGCGGACGGATCAGTTGTCATCCGCTGTCATCCGCTCATTCAGGAGAGCTGTCGTGAGTGCTACCCGTGCGCCCGCAGTGCAGGCGCGCCAGCTGATCAAGACCTACCCCGGTGAGGTCACCGCCCTGTGCGGCATGGACGTCACCGTCGAACCGGGCACCGTCTTCGGGCTCCTCGGCCCCAATGGCGCCGGCAAGTCCACCACCGTCAAGATCCTCACCACCCTCGCGCAGCCCGACTCGGGTACGGCCACCGTCGCCGGGCACGACGTGCTGCGCCACCCGGACCGGGTGCGCCGCGCGATCGGCGTGGTCGCCCAGGCCTCCGGCGCCGATCCGGTCGCCACCGGCCGCGAGAACCTCCAACTCCAGGGCAGGCTCTACGGGTTGAGGGGCGCCACCCTGAGCAGGCGGGTCGACGAGCTGCTCGACCGCTTCAGCCTCGCCGACGCCGCGAAGCGTCCGGTCAAGGGCTACTCCGGCGGTATGCGACGCCGACTCGACGTCGCCCTCGGTCTGGTGCACCGGCCCGAGGTGCTCTTCCTCGACGAACCCACCACCGGCCTGGATCCCGAGGCCCGCACGGCCATGTGGGACGAGATCGACCGGCTGGCGGGGGAGGAGGGGCTGACGATCCTGCTCACCACGCACTACCTCGAGGAGGCCGACCGGCTCGCCGAGCGCATCGCCATCGTCGACCGCGGCCGAGTCGTCGTCGAGGGCACTCCGGACTCCCTCAAGGGCGAACTCCGCGGCGAAGCCGTCCACTTGGAGATCAGGGAGCCGGTCGGTGAGGCCGGCCGTACGCTCCTCAAAGGCGCCCTCGGTGCTCTGCCCGGGATGCACGAGGTGCTGATCGACGGGCGCCGGGTCAGCGTCCGCGCCGACGACGGGGCCGCGGCCGTACCCGCACTGCTCGGGGCGCTGGAGCGGGCCGGGGTGGGGGTCGCCGCCGCGACCGTCGCCCGGCCCTCCCTCGACGACGTCTACCTCCGTTACGCCGGCCGTCGATACTCGGAGGCCGACGCCGAAGCCACCGAGAGCCTCGTCCTCGCCGGAGGTGCGCGATGAGCACGGCGGTTTCCCAGACCTGGTACATGACGCAGCGTCAGCTCATGGTGTTCACCCGGCAGCCGGCGTACGCGGTCATCACGCTGATCCAGCCGGTGATCTGGCTGTTCCTGTTCGGCAACCTCTTCAAGAAGGTGGTCGAGCTGGGTGGCTTCGGGACCACGACATACCTCGACTACCTCGTGCCGGGCGTGGTCGTGATGAGTGCGCTCAGCTCCAACATGTGGGCCGGGATGGGCACCTTGGAGGAGATCCAGCGGGGCACGCTCAACCGCTTCCTGACCACCCCGGTCAGCCGGGCCGCGCTGATGAACGGCAACGTCGTCAACAACGGCCTGGTCACCGCGTTCCAGTCGGTCGTCATCGTGCTGCTCGCGCTTGCGGGCGGCGCCGACTACCCGGGCGGCATCGGCGGCATCGCGATCCTGGTCGTTGCCTCCGTGCTGCTCGGCACGATCTTCGGGGCGCTGTCCAACGCGCTGGGCATGCTGGTGCGGGAGCGGGAGTCGATCATCGGCATCAACACCTTCCTGCTGCTGCCGCTGACGTTCCTGTCGAGTGCCTTCATGGCGCCGTCCCAGATGCCGTCCTGGATGCGGCGCATCGCCGACTTCAACCCGCTCAACTGGGCGATGGTCGCGGGTCGTTCGGCACTGTCCGAGCACCCCGACTGGGGCGACGTGCTCAGCCGCGGCGGGGCGCTGCTGGCGCTCGCGGTGGCGGCGGTGTGGCTGTCGATCCGGACCTTCCGCTCGTACCAGCGGTCGGTGTGAGCACACCTCTCGGTGCGACGGCAATGGCGAAGGGGCGGCACCTCGTCGAGGTGCCGCCCCTTCGGACGTCTCACGCGGCGGACGCCGCGCGCTCCTGCTCCGCTTCGATGCGCGCGTTCCACTCCCGCTTGGAGGCCTGCCAGCCGTCCTCGTTGTGGCCGAGCCGCCAGTAGCCGGAGATCGACAGGTCCTCGCGCGGGATCGCCAGGTCGCAGCGCAGCAGCTGGCGCAGCTCCTTCACGAAGTGCGCCTCGCCGTGCACGAACGCATGCATCCGGCCCTCCGGGAACCGCAGCGACCGCACGGCCTCGACCAGCGCCTCGCCGACGGGGCGGTCCCCGCGGTGCAGCCAGACGACCTCCACATCGGAGTCGATCTTCTGCTCCTCCTCGGGGCCCGAGACCTCCACGAAGGCGTGCGCCGTGACGCCCTCGGGCAGCGACTCCAGGGAGCGGGCGATCGCCGGCAGGGCGCTCTCGTCGCCGACGAGCAGATGCCAGTCGGCGCTGATGTCCGGGGCGTAGGCGCCGCCCGGGCCCATGAAGTGCACGGTCTCGCCCGGCTGGACGCGCGCCGCCCACGGGCCGGCCAGGCCCTCGTCACCGTGGATCACGAAGTCCAGCGTCAGTTCACGGTGGACCGGGTCCCAGGCCCGCACGGTGTACGTCCGGGTCACCGGCCACTGCTCGCGCGGAAGTTCCTCGCGGATGCGCTCCAGATCGAAGGGCTCGGGATAGGCAACGCCCTCGCTCGGCGGGAACAGCAACTTCACATAGTGGTCGGTGCAGGTGTCTGCCGCGAACCCGGCCAGACCCTCGCCACCGAGGACCACGCGCTGCATGTGCGGAGTCAGCCGTTCCGTGCGCACGACCTGCGCCGACTGGGCCTTCCGCGGCTTCCGTGCCGGGCGTTCTGCCATGGCGGCCTCCCTGTTCCCAAGCTTAGGTTTACCTAAGTTAGCATCTTCCCGCAGTTAACACCTCTCCCATGAAGACTTGATGAGTACGCGTCGCCGGAAACGTCACATCCCCAGCGTCGTCAGCAGACGCTGCAGCGAGCCGCCCAGCCCCCACCGCACCGCCAGCTCGTCCAGTGCCGCCGAGTCGCGCGGGGCGTGCGGCAGGGCCGTGTCCACGTCCGGCAGCGGCACGTCGCCGGCGACCCTGACGACCTTCGGGGCCACGGCGACGTACGGCCGCGCCTCGTCCAGCCGCTTGCGCTGCGACGGGGTGAGCTTCGCCTTCGGGTCCTCGACCGCGGCCATGATCCCGGCCAGGTCCCCGAACTCGGCGAGCAGCTTCGCGGCCGTCTTCTCGCCGATGCCCGGAACCCCCGGCAGGCCGTCGCTCGGGTCGCCGCGCAGCAGCGCCAGATCCGCGTACCCCGCGCCGTCCACCCCGTACTTCTCGCGCAGCCAGGCCTCGTCGGTGAGCTGCAGCATGCCGACGCCCTTGAGCGGGTAGAGCACGCGCACCCCTCGCGCGTCGTCCACCAGCTGGTACAGGTCGCGGTCGCCGGTGACGATGTCGACCGGGCCCTCCGCCCGCGCGGTGAACGTGCCGATCACGTCGTCCGCCTCGTACGGCTCGACGCCCACGCGCGCGATGCCGAGCGCGTCGAGGACCGCCTCGATGACCGGCACCTGCGGGGAGAGCGTGTCCGGCACCTCCTCCTCGTCCGGGCCCACCTCGTGCTCCTCGGCGACGCGGTGCGCCTTGTAGGAGGGGATCAGGTCGACCCGCCACTGCGGGCGCCAGTCCGCGTCCATGCACGCCACCAGGTGGTCGGGGCGGTGGTCCTTGACCAGGCGGTCGATGAATTCGAGGAGCCCGCGCACGGCGTTCACCGGGGTGCCGTCCGGGGCCTTCACGGACTCCGGCACGCCGAAGTAGGCGCGGAAATAGAGCGAGGCGGTGTCGAGGAGCATCAGTCGTCCGGTCACGCCTCGCATCATGCCGTACGGCACTGACAGTCACCCGCCGGCGAGCAGCCACCGCCAGCGCGGACGTTCGGTCACCAGGGTGGCGCCGGCCAAGAGCGACACGAGCACGGCCGCCCAGGCGGGAAGCAGCCACCATGCGGAGATCACGGCCGCGACGAGCTGGAGCAGTACGAGCAGGACAGTGCCCCAGCCCGGCACGGCGACGACGACCTTCTCCTTGTCGCCGGGAGTCGAGAAGACGGTCGGCAGACCGATCAGCACCAGCACCGCGAGGACGGCGAGCGGCCAGGAGTGCGGCCACAGCGCCCAGGGCGTGGCGATCCAGGCCACCAGCTCCGTCGCGAAGCGGAGCACCGACGCGCGTGTGTCGTCCGATCGTTCCACGCCCGTCCCCCCACCCCGATGTGAAGCACCGGCGGCGATCCTACGCACTGGTTGTGAACTAAACCACTTCCGCGTTTGTCCTGGTCGGCCGGGGGCAGGCGCGGCCCTTGTCCCCCCACCCCGTGATGAGAGGCAGACGTGTCATCCAGGCTAGAGGCCGAACATCTCTACAAGGTGTTCGGCAGACGACCCGACGACGCAGTCGAGCGGCTCCGACAGGGAGCCGACCGGGAGGAGCTGCGCGCCGACGGCACCACGGCCGCCGTGATCGACGCGTCCTTCACCGTGGAGCCGGGCCAGATCTTCGTCGTCATGGGCCTGTCCGGCTCCGGCAAGTCCACGCTGCTGCGCATGCTCAACGGCCTGCTGGAGCCCACCGCCGGACAGGTCCGCTTCGACGGCCAGGACCTGACCGCGCTCGGCGACCGTGAACTGCGTGCGGTACGCGCCCGGAAGATCAGCATGGTCTTCCAGCACTTCGCGCTGTTCCCGCACCGCAGCGTCCTCGAGAACGCCGGCTACGGCCTGGCCGTGCAGGGCGTGCCCCGCGCCGAGCGCGAGCAGCGCGCCGGCGAGGCGCTGGCCCTGTGCGGACTGGCCGGCTGGGAGAAGTCCTGGCCCGACGAGCTGTCCGGCGGCATGCAGCAGCGCGTCGGCCTCGCCCGCGCCCTCGCCACCGACGCCGATCTGCTGCTGATGGACGAGTCGTTCAGCGCCCTTGACCCGCTGATCCGCCGCGACATGCAGGACCAGCTGCTGGAACTGCAGCGGAGCCTGAAGAAGACCATCGTCTTCATCACCCACGACCTGAACGAGGCCATGCGCCTGGGCGACGGCATCGCCGTCATGCGCGACGGCCGTATCGTCCAGACCGGCACCGCCGAGGACATCCTGCTGCGGCCCGCGAACGACTACGTCGCCTCCTTCATCCAGGACGTCGACCGCTCCCGTGTACTGACCGCGTCCGCCGTCATGGACACGGACGTACAGGGCGACGAGGCCGACTGCGGCTGCACGAGCGACTGCGAGACCGCGACGCCCGACACACCGTTCACCGAACTCTGCGCGATGAGCGCCCGGACGACGCACCCCGTGGCCGTCCTGGACTCCCAGCACAAACTAGTCGGAGTGGTCCCGACCCAGCGCCTGGTCGCCTTCCTCGGCAACGAGGAGGCCGTCCATGCCTAGGATCCCGCTCGGTGACTGGGTCAACAGCACCGTCGACTGGCTGCTGGCCCATGTGTCCTGGCTCTTCGACTTCTTCAAGGCCGTCTTCTCGGGCACCTACGACGGCATCAACGCCGTGCTGCAGGCTCCCGAACCCCCGCTGCTCGCGGGCATCCTCGCCGTGCTCGCGTTCTGGCTGCGCGGCACCCTCGCAGGTGTACTGACCTTCGTGGGATTCGCCTTCATCGACTCCCTCGAACTGTGGGACGACGCGATGGTCACCCTGTCGCTCGTCCTCGTCGCCACCATCATCGCGCTGGTGATCTCGGTGCCCGTCGGCATCTGGGCCGCGCGCTCCAACCGGGTCAGCGGGCTCGTCCGGCCCGTCCTGGACTTCATGCAGACGCTGCCCGCGATGATCTACCTCATCCCGGCGATCCTGTTCTTCGGCACCGGCGCCTCCGCGGGCATCGTCGCCACGCTGATCTTCGCGCTCGCCCCCGGCGTGCGCATGACGGAACTGGGCATCCGCCAGGTCGACAAGGAACTCGTGGAGGCCGCCGAGGCCTTCGGCACCTCGCCCCGGGACACCCTGCTGCGCGTCCAGCTGCCCCTCGCCCTGCCGACCGTCATGGCCGGTGTGAACCAGGTCATCATGCTCGGCCTGTCCATGGCCGCGATCGCCGGCATGGTCGGTACCGGCGGCCTCGGCGGCGACGTCAACGAGGCCATCGGCCAGCTCAACGTGGGCCTCGGCTCCGAGGCCGGTGTCGCGATCGTCATCCTCGCGATCTACCTCGACCGGATGACCAGCGCCCTGGGTACCCATGTCTCCCCGCTGGGACGCCGCGCCGCCGCCAAGGCCCGCGCCGCCCAGGGCCTGAAGATCTGGTCCTACCGGCCCAGTCCGCAGATCGCGGTGATCGGTGTCGTGATCCTCGCGCTCGTCGCGGGCGGCATGGGCGTCTTCGGAGGCAACAGCGGCCCCACCCCGGTGGCCGACGGCAAGAACGTAGGCCAGGGCAAGAAGATCAGCATCGGCTACATCCCCTGGGACGAGGGCGTCGCCTCCACCTACCTCTGGAAGGAGATCCTCGAAGAGCGCGGCTACCAGGTGGACGCCAAGCAGTTCGACGCCGGCCCGCTCTACACCGCTCTCGCCCAGGGCACCGTCGACTTCCAGACCGACGCCTGGCTGCCGACCACGCACGCCCAGTACTGGAAGAAGTACGGCAGCAAGCTCGACGACCTCGGCGCCTGGTACGGCAAGACCTCCCTGGAGCTGAGCGTCCCCTCCTACATGAAGGACATCGACTCCCTGGACGACCTCAAGGGCAAGGCGGGCACCTTCGGCGGGAAGATCACCGGCATCGAGTCCAGCGCCGGCGAGATGGCCCTGCTCAAGAGCAAGGTCCTGAAGGACTACGGCCTCGACAAGGAGTACAAGGTCGTCGACAGCTCCACCCCGGCGATGCTGGCCGAGCTCAAGCGGGCGTACAGCCAGAAGCAGCCCATCGTCGTCACCCTCTGGTCGCCGCACTGGGCGTACAACGACTACAAGCTGAAGAAGCTGAAGGACCCCAGGGGCGCCTGGGGTGAGGGCGACGGTGTGCACACGCTCGCCCGCAAGGGCTTCGCGGGCGACAACCCCGTCGTCGGCAAGTGGCTGAAGAACTTCAAGATGAGCGAGAAGCAGCTCACCAGCCTCGAGGCCGAGATCAACAAGGCGGGCAAGGGCAAGCAGCAGGACGCCGTGCGCGCCTGGCTGAAGGAAAATCCGGGGTTCGTGGACAAGGCCGCCCCCGTCCCGCACAACACCACCTCCGCCGAGGCCAAGCGGCCCGTGAACGTCGCCTGGTTCCCCTGGGACGAGGACATCGCCGTCACCTACCTCTGGAAGAACGTCCTGGAGCGGCGCGGCTACCAGCTCAACCTCAAGCAGATGGACGTCGGCCCGGTCTACACCGGACTCGCCTCCGGCGACCTCGACGTCAACTTCGACGCCTGGCTGCCGTACGCGCAGAAGAACTACTGGGACAAGTCCAAGGACAGACTCAAGGACCTCGGCACCTGGTACCAGCCGACCTCGCTGGAGGTCGCCGTGCCCTCGTACGTCAAGGGGGTGAAGTCCTACGAGGACCTCAAGGGCAAGGCGGGCCTCTTCGGCGGGAAGATCATCGGGATCGAACCGGGCACCGGTGAGATGAACCTGCTCAAGACGAAGGTGCTGCCCGGCTACGGCCTGGACAAGGAGTACAAGGTCGTCGACGGCTCCACCCCGGCGATGCTGGCCGAGCTCAAGCGCTCCTACGCCCAGAAGAAGCCCGTCGCCGTGGTGCTGTGGTCGCCGCACTGGGCGTACAGCCGGTACGGCCTGACCAAGCTGAAGGACGACAAGAAGCTCTTCGGCGAGGGCAACACGATCCGCACCATCTCCAACGAGAAGTTCCCCGAGCAGTACCCGCAGCTCACCAAGTGGATCAAGAACTTCAGGATGAGTGAGGCCGAGCTCGGCAGCCTGGAGGCCGAGATCAACCAGCGCGGCCAGGGGCACGAGGAGGAGGCCGTCGCCGCCTGGCTCAAGGAGCATCCGGACATGGTCGGCCGGATGACACCTCAGTAGGCACGCTTCCGTCGGAAAGCACGCGCGCGTGGGCGGTCCGTTTCGCGACGGGCCGCCCACGCGCGCGTGAAGGGCGTACGAAAAGGATCCGGCCAACCACGGAGCGCCATGTCATCGCCCAAGCCTCGTCGCTCACCGGGCCGGAAGTGCCGGGCGCACATGCACCGCGCCGCGCACCCTGGTCGGCCGGGCCGAAGCGGCCCCCGACGTCACCTCGATGCATGGCGGCACCATCGAACTGACCAGCCATGACCGGCCGGACCGCGGCACGGGGCGCCAACTGGGCGCCGCGCCGCCGACGTAGGCAACCGGCCGACGTATGCCCGCGATCCCTGCACCCGGCGGGCCGACCGGAGCCTCACCCGCACGCCCGCAGGCAGCCGATCCCGCACCGACCGCCGACCGCCCCCGCCGCCGGCCCCGCCCGCCCTCCGGCCCCGCTGGTCAGCGGCTTCGTCCCGAAGGAGGAATCCGCGCCCGGCGAGTGGGCAGAGCCCATCCGCGGGTCAGAGTTGGCGAATTGACCGCACGCGGTGTTTACGGGGATGTGACGGGCGCGTGAAACGGTTTGCCGAACCTGCGTAAGGTGCAGAGAACGCATCAGAAGAGCCGCGCCCGGACACCGGTGCACGGCACACGGAACCGCGCCGATACGGACCACGAGCGAAGGAGGGAGCCGGAGCGATGGGCGACCACAAAGACGACCAGAAGGATCAGCCCCTGCGAGTGGGCGCGGCCGTGCGGCGACGCCGTCGGACGCTGCAGCTCACCCTCGCCGTGGTGGCCGGGCGCAGCGGCCTGTCGGTTCCCTTCCTGAGCCAGATCGAGAACGACCGGGCGCGGCCCAGCAGAACGTCCCTGGAGAAGGTCGCCGACGCCCTGCGCACCACCGCCGTGGAACTCCTCGCCGCCGCCGACCCGGCGTGCAGCGTCGACGTCGTGCGCGCCGAGCCCGAGCCGGTGGCCGAGCCGCGGGTGCGTTCACTGGTGCGGGGGCACCATCAGATGCACGCCTCGGAGTTCACCGGGGACCATGACGCGGGCCGTGAATTCCAGTACCGCAACGACCAGTTGATGTATGTCGCCGACGGCGCGGTGGAGATCGAGGCCGAGGGGCGGGCCTACCGGCTCGGCCGCGGCGACACGCTGTATCTGACGGGCGGCGTGCGCCACCGGTGGCGGGCGACCGTGTCGGACACGCGTGTGGTCGTCGTCGCGGTGGCCGAGCACGTCGAGGCGGTCCAGAACCGGTCGCGGTAGTGCCGGTGCGTGTCGTCTCCCTCGTCCCGTCACTGACGGAGGCGATCGCGGTCTCGGTCCCCGGCGCCCTGGTCGGCGCGACCGACTGGTGCACGCACCCCGCCGACCTGGACGTCTCCCGTATCGGCGGCACCAAGAACCCGAATCTCGACCGCATCCTCGCGCTCGCCCCCGACCTGGTGGTGGCCAACGCGGAGGAGAACCGGGAGTCCGACCTGGCGGCGCTGCGCGCGGCGGGCGTCGAGGTCCTGGTGACGGTGGTGTGTGACATGCCGCAGGCGTTCGCGGAGCTCGCCCGGGTGCTGGAGGCCTGCGGGGCGGCCTCCCGCCCCCGCTGGCTCGACCAGGCCGAGACGACCTGGTCCCGTCTGCCGCGCCCCGAGCACCGTACGACGGCCGTGGTCCCGATCTGGCGCCGGCCCTGGATGGTCCTGGGCCGGAACACCTTCGCGGGCGACGTACTCTCCCGCCTCGGCGTCGACCACCTCTACGCCACCCACCCCGACCGCTACCCCCGCATCCCCCTGGACGACCTGCGGGCGGCCGCCCCGGACGTCGTCGTACTGCCGGACGAGCCCTACCGCTTCACTGCCGACGACGGTCCGGAGGCGTTCCCGGGCCTGAAGTGCGCGTTGGTCAGCGGACGCCATCTGACCTGGTACGGACCGTCGTTGACCGAGGCGCCGCGGGTGCTGGGCGAGGCGCTGCGAGCAGCGCTCCGCTGACCAGGCCGCGGGCGGTGTGCAGGGCGGCGGTGCCCCAGGCGGCGACGAGCAGGACGTACAGCATGACCGCGAACCAGTCGTATGCGACGAGCCCGGTGCGCCGGGCGAGCGCCTCGGCGCCGGTGACGCAGGTCCCCACCGGGAAGGTGAAGCCCCACCACGTCATCGCGAAGCCCATGCCCTGCCGCCGCGCCCGCACCACATGCGCGGTGGCGAACACCAGCCAGAGCAGCGCGAAGCCCATGACCGGCACGCCGTACAGGACGGCGAGGATGCCGAATCCCTCGCTGTACGGCGCCGGTACGACCCCCGGTGCCACGTCCGCGAACCTGGCGACCGCGGTCGTGGACTGTCCGAGCGGTCCGAGCACCAGGAACAGCGTCGGGGTCAGGGCGAGGGGCAGCGGGCCCCCGGTGATCAGCCGGCCGAAGATCACCGGCAGCATCAGCAGGGTCGCGAGGAGACTGAGCCCGAACATCGCGAAGCAGGCGAAAAGGAGCGTCTCCCGGGCCTGCCCGGCCGGCAGGTGCGGCACGAGGAGCGGCCCGAGCGCCGCGGACACCATGGGCGCGACGACGGGCAGCAGCCAGACCGGCGTGACCTGGTCCGGCTCGACCTTGTGTCGTACGGCCATGAGGTACGGCACGGCGACGGCCGCCGCGAGCCCCACCACCGTCCCGGCGGTGAACAGCACGGCGTCGAGAAGGAGCGCGTCGTGCGGTCCGATCCAGTCCCGGCCGACTATGACGGCGCCGCCGCCGACGGCCAGCAGGGCCATGGCGAGACACCCGTAGAACGGTGCCGTCGCCGGGTCGAGGAGGTGGGCGCGGGCCTGGTCGCGGTGATGCCTCCAGTGCAGGGCGCGGGCGGCGAGCAGAGCGAGCAGGAGGCCGAGTGAGAGGGCCCAGACGGCCGCGCAGGCGGTGCGCAGGCCGGGAACGCCGAGGGGAAGCGCCGACCCTGCGGTGGCGACGATGGCGGTGCCCATGACGGTGGCGTACCAGTTGGGCCCGAGGTGGCGGACGGCCGTGGCGCGCGGATGGCGTGCGGTGGCACGCGGAAGGGGCTGGACTGCGATGACCATGCCTCACGGTCTCGCTGCCGATTCGCCGCGACCAGGGAGTGTGTCTCTATGAGGACATAAGCTGAAGTTATGAGTAACAGGGAGGACCCGCCGGCCGTCGCCGTCTCGCTGGCGCATCGGGTGCCCGATCTCGGGGCGCTGGAGCTGCTGCTGGCGGTGGCGCGGCTCGGCAGTCTGGGCGGGGCCGCGCGGGAGGTGGGCATCACCCAGCCGGCGGCGAGCAGCCGGATCCGGTCCATGGAAAGGCAGTTGGGTGTGGCCCTCGTCGACCGTTCACCGCGCGGCTCCCGCCTCACGGACGCCGGTGCGCTGGTCACGGACTGGGCGCGGCGGATCGTCGAGGCGGCGGAGGCCTTCGACGTGGGGGCGCAGGCGCTGCGGGACCGGCGGGACTCCCGGCTGCGGGTGGCGGCGAGCATGACCATCGCCGAGTACCTGCTGCCCGGCTGGCTGTTGGCGCTGCGCGCCCAGCGACCCGACACGGCGGTGTCCCTGCTTGCGGGCAACTCGGCGGCGGTGGGGGAGCGGTTGCTGTCGGGCGAGGCCGATCTGGGTTTTGTGGAGGGGGTCAGTGTGCCGCCCGGGCTGGACTCGACGGTGATCGCCCACGACCGTCTGATCGTGGTGACCGCACCGGGGCATGCGTGGGCCCGGCGCCGGCGTCCGCTGGAAGCCTCGGAACTGGCGGCGACGCCGCTGATCCTCCGCGAGAAGGGGTCGGGGACCCGGCAGGTCCTCGATGCGGCACTGGGCGGGCTGGCGCGGCCGCTGATCGAGCTGTCGTCGACGACTGCGGTGAAGGCTGCGGCGGTCAGTGGCGCGGGGCCCGCGGTGCTGAGTGAGCTGGCGGTGGGGGAGGAGCTTGCGATGCGGCGCCTGGTGTCGGTGCCGGTCGACGGCGTCGCGCTGGCCAGGGATCTGCGGGCGGTGTGGCCGACGGGGCATCGGCCGGTGGGGCCGGCGAGGGAGCTGTTGTCGCTGACCCGCGGGTGACGACCTTTCCTCGGCGGGGGCGAAAAACGCTTGGCGCGGTGGCACCACCGGCCCTCACCATGAACCCCATGATCACCCCCGCCCCGCCCGCCGCAGGCGTCCGCACACCCTGGGAGGCACTCCCGGCCCCCGTGCGCAACGCCGTCGCAGACGTGCTCGGCGGCACCCCCGTCGTGCACGCCGTCACCCAACCCGGCGGCTTCTCCCCAGGCACAGCCGCCCGCATCCGAACCGCCGACGGTCGCCGCGCCTTCGTCAAGGCGGTGAGCGCGGACACCAACCCGCACAGCCCCACCCTGCACCGCACCGAGGCCCGCCACACCGCAGCCCTCCCGCACACCGTCCCCGCACCCCGCCTCCTCGGCACCTACGACGACGGCACCTGGGTCGCCCTGGTCCTGGAGGAGATCCCCGGCCGCCAGCCCCATGTCCCTTGGCGGAAGCGGGAGTTGGAGCGAGTCCTCGACGCCGTGGCGGAGCTCAGCCGCACCCTCTCCCCGTCCCCGGTGGACGCCCCGCCCGTCGCCGAGGCCCTCGCCGACGACTTCTCCGGCTGGCAGCGCCTGCGCGCACAGGAGGCGCACGAACTCCGCGGCCGCCTGGACGAATGGGCCCTCGCCCATCTGTCCCGCCTCGCGGAGCTGACCGCCGACTGGGCGGCCGGCGCCTCCGGCGACACCCTCGCCCACGCCGACCTGCGTGCCGACAACATGCTGATCACCGCTGACGACCGCGTCGTCTTCGTCGACTGGCCGCACGCGGTACGTGCGGCGCCCTGGTTCGACCTGCTGGTGATGCTGCCCTGTGTCAGGGCCCAGGGCGGACCGGACCCGGAGGAGGTGTTCACCGCCCATCCCCTCGGCCGGGAGGCGGACCCGGCAGCCGTCACCGCCGCTCTGGCCGCGCTGGCCGGCTACTTCGTCGCGCACGCCCTGCAGCCGCCGCCACCCGGCCTCCCCACCCTGCGCGCCTTCCAGCGGGCCCAGGGCGACGTCGCCCTCGCCTGGCTCAGGAGACGGCTGAAGGCCTCGTAGCCGAAGAAGCCGCCTCCACCAGCGCCCGCATCACCCGCAGGTCGTTCCCCATCTCCGGATGCCACTGCACGCCCAGCACCCAGCCGTCGGCGGACGGCAGTTCCAGTGCCTCCACCGTCCCGTCCGCCGCGTGGGCCGAGGGGATCAGGCCGGTGCCGAGACGGTCGACGGCCTGGTGGTGATAGGCCGGTACGGAGGTCTCCTCGGGGACGGCGGCGGCGTACCGGGTGCCGGGCACCGGCTTGACCGGGTGGTGGCCGAAGACGCCGACGACCTCGGCGTGGCCGTCGATGTGCTGGACCAGCGTGCCGCCCAGGGCGACGTTCAGGAGTTGCATGCCCCGGCAGATGCCCAGCAGGGGGATCCCGGCGGCCAGGGCTGCATCGATCAGCGCCAGTTCCCAGGCGTCCCGGGCACGGGCCGGCGGGCCGGTCCGGGGATGGGGCTCCGCGCCGTAATGGACCGGCTCGACGTCCGGGCCGCCCGCGATCACCAGACCGTCGAGACGCGCGACGGCCGCGCAGGCGTGCTCCGGCGCGTCCGGCGGCAGCATCGCGGCCAGTCCGCCCGCCCGCTGCACCAGCCGCGGGTAGCCGGCCGGCAGCAGCGCGGCCTCCAGCTCCCACACGCCCCAGCGCGCCCCGGCCTCCAGATACGTACTGATGCCGATCAGTGGCCCGTCCGCCATGCGCCCTCCCGGTCCTGCAAAGGATTGTATTCGTACCTTTGTCGAGAGGTGCCCTGGAAGGCAAGGCCCCCGGGAAAGCCGCTCCTCACGCCAGGAAGCCCCTGAGCAGCGCCGCCGTCCCCGCGCAGTGCTCCCGCATCATCTCCCGCGCCCCCTCCGCGTCCCCGTCCAGGACCGCCTCCACCAGCGCGACGTGCTGCCGCTGCGAGTGCTCCAGGTTGCGGACGAGCAGCGGGATGCAGTCGAGCAGGTCGTTCACCGTCGCCCGGACCGCCGCGTACTGCGCGGTCAGCGTCGGCGATCCGCACAGCTCGGCCAGCGTCAGATGCAGCATCGTGTCCAGCCGCCGGTAGTCGGCGAGCGGGGCGTCGCCCGTGCGGGCCAGCGCCTCGCGCAGGCGGTCCGCCTGCTCCTTGCCCAGACCGTGCGTCGCGCACAGCCCCGCCGCCCCGACCTCCAGGACCTCCCGGAAACGCAGGACGTCCTCGATGTCGACCTCGGCGACCCGGCGCCGCAGCTCGTCCTCGCCGCCCGCGTCCGCGCGCGGCAGGACGAACGTGCCGCCGTAGCGGCCGCGCCGGGACTCCACCAGACCCTGGTCCTGCAGCACCTTCAGCACCTCGCGCAGGGTCACCCGGCTGATCCCGAGCCGCTCCGCCAGTTCCCGCTCGGCCGGCAGCCGCTCGCCCCCCGGCACCAGGCCCAGTCGCACGACCTGCAGGATCTGCTCCAGAGCCTCCTCGAAGCCGTTGCCCGCGCGCACCGGCCGCAGTACCGGTGTGAGCCGGTCCTCCAGGCTGCCGTCCGGATCCAGCGACATCCCGCCGCACCCCCTTCCCAAGCAATGGTTCTCCGCAATACCTTATGGCTTCCGGCCCGGCCGAAAAAGCGCCGAAGCCCGAAGGAGGCTCTCCCGTGGCAGACCGCACACCCCCGCTCAGCGTCGAGGAGCTGCATGCCCTCGTCGCGAGCGGTGAGATCGACACTGTCGTCCTGGCTTTCCCCGACATGCAAGGGCGGCTCCAGGGCAAGCGGTTCGCCGCACGTTTCTTCCTCGACGAGGTCCTCCACCACGGCACCGAGGGCTGCAACTACCTCCTCGCCGTCGACACCGAGATGAACACGGTCGACGGCTACGCGATGTCCTCCTGGGAACGCGGCTACGGCGACTTCGCCATGCACCCGGACCTGCGCACCCTGCGCCGGGTGCCGTGGAACGCCGGTACGGCCATGCTGATCGCCGACCTCGCCTGGAACGACGGCTCGCCCGTGGTCGCCGCCCCGCGGCAGATCCTGCGCCGCCAGCTGGAGCGCCTCGCCGAGCACGGCTTCACCGCCCAGGTCGGCACCGAGCTGGAGTTCATCGTCTTCAAGGACACCTATGAGCAGGCCTGGGACGCCAATTACAGAGGCCTGACTCCGGCCAACCAGTACAACATCGACTATTCGGTGCTGGGCACGGGACGCATCGAGCCCCTGCTGCGCCGTATCCGCAACGAGATGGCGGGCGCGGGACTGACGGTCGAGTCAGCCAAGGGCGAGTGCAACCCCGGCCAGCACGAGATCGCCTTCCGCTACGACGACGCCCTCGTCACCTGCGACCAGCACGCCATCTACAAGACCGGCACCAAGGAGATCGCCGCCCAGGAGGGCGTGTCGATCACCTTCATGGCCAAGTACAACGAGCGGGAGGGCAACTCCTGCCACATCCACCTCTCGCTGGCGGACGCGGCCGGGAACAACGCGATGGCCGGCCCCGACGGCATGTCCGACGTCATGCGGTACTTCCTCGCCGGCCAGCTCGCCGCCCTGCGCGACTTCTCGCTCCTGTACGCCCCCAACATCAACTCCTACAAGCGGTTCCAGCCGGGCTCCTTCGCCCCGACCGCCGTCGCCTGGGGTTACGACAACCGCACCTGTGCGCTGCGGGTCGTCGGCCACGGCCGCTCGCTGCGCTTCGAGAACCGGCTGCCGGGCGGTGACGTCAACCCGCACCTCGCCGTCGCCGGGCTGGTCGCGGCCGGACTGTACGGCATCGAGCAGAAGCTGGAGCTGCCCGAGGCCTGTGCGGGGAACGCGTACACCGCCGAGTACGAGCACGTCCCGACCACCCTGCGCGAGGCCGCCGAGCTCTGGGAGAACAGCCCCATCGCCAAGGCCGCCTTCGGCGACGAGGTCGTCGCGCACTACCGCAACATGGCGCGCGTCGAGCTCGAGGCCTTCGACGCCGCGGTGACCGACTGGGAGCTGCGCCGCTCCTTCGAACGCATGTGAGGCCCCTGTTGTCTGCCGAGCACGAACTCTTCGTACTGAACCCCGCCACCGAGGAGGTCGTCGCCACCGTCCCCGCCGCCGACGCGGCCGAGGTGGACCGCGCCGTCGCCCGCGCGGTGGCCGCCCAGCGGACCTGGGCGGCCGCCGCACCGGCCGACCGGGCCAGGCTGCTGCGCCGCTTCGCCGACGTCGTCGACGCGCACGTCGAGGAGCTGGCCCAGCTGGAGGTCCGCGAGGCGGGCCACGTCCTCGGCAACGCCCGCTGGGAGGCCGGCAACGCCCGTGACCTCCTGCTGTACTCCGCGGGCGGCGCCGAACGCCTCCTCGGCAAGCAGATCCCCGTCACCGGCGGCTGGGACGTCACCTTCCAGGAGCCGCTCGGCGTGGTCGGCGTCATCGCCCCCTGGAACTTTCCGATGCCCATCGCCGCCTGGGGCTCCTTCCCGGCCCTCGCCGCGGGCAACGCGGTCGTCCTCAAGCCCGCCGAGGCCACCCCGCTGACCGCCCTGCGCCTGGCCGAACTCGGCCTGGAGGCGGGCCTGCCGGAGCACGTCTTCCAGGTCGTCCCGGGCTACGGCCACACCGCCGGCCGTGCCCTCGTCGACCACCCCGACGTGGCGAAGGTCGTGTTCACCGGCTCCACCCGCACCGGCCGCGAGGTCATGGAGCGCTGCGCCCGGCTGGTCAAGCCGGTCACCCTCGAACTCGGCGGCAAGAGCCCCAACATCGTCTTCGCCGACGCCGACCTCAGGACCGCCGTCGACCCCTTCTCCTTCCTGGACAACTCCGGCCAGGACTGCTGCGCCCGCACCCGGATCCTGGTCCAGGAAGCGGTGTACGACGAGGTCCGCGAGCTGCTCGCCGACGCGCTGGCGTCCATCGTCGTGGGCGACCCTGCCGACGAGAAGACCCAGATGGGACCGCTGATCAGTCGTCAACAGCTGGACCGGGTGCGGTCGTTCGTGTCCGACGACGCTCCGGCCCTGCGCGGGAACGCCCCGGACGGGCCCGGTTTCTGGTTCCCGCCGACCGTCCTCACCGGCGAGCGGCACGACTCCGCCGCGGCCCGCGAGGAGATCTTCGGACCCGTCGCCGTCCTGCTGCCCTTCACCGACGAGGCCGACGCGATCCGCCTCGCCAACGACACCCCGTACGGACTGGCCGGCTCCCTGTGGACCCGCGACCTGGGGCGGGCCCTGCGCGTCTCGCGGGCCGTCCGCGCCGGCAACCTCTCCGTCAACTCCCACTCCAGCGTCCGCTACTGGACCCCCTTCGGCGGCTTCAAGCAGTCCGGCCTGGGCCGCGAACTCGGCCCGGACGCCCTGACCGCCTTCACCGAAACCAAGAACATCTTCATCAGCACGGAGGCCTGACCACTCATGACCGAAGACAACATCTGCCGCCGCCTGGTGGGCCGTACGGCCGTCATCACCGGAGCCGGCAGCGGCATCGGCCTCGCCACCGCGCGCCGGCTCGCCTCCGAGGGCGCGAACATCGTCTGCGGCGACGTCGACGAGGCCCGCGGCAAGGCGGCCGCCGACGAGGTCGGCGGGACCTTCGTGAAGGTCGACGTCACCGACGCCGAGCAGGTCGAGGCCCTCTTCAAGACGGCCTTCGACACCTACGGCAGCGTCGACATCGCCTTCAACAACGCGGGCATCTCCCCGCCCGACGACGACTCCATCCTGGAGACCGGCCTGGAGGCCTGGAAGCGCGTCCAGGAGGTCAACCTCACCTCCGTCTACCTGTGCTGCAAGGCCGCCATCCCCTACATGCGGCAGCAGGGCAAGGGCTCCATCATCAACACGGCGTCCTTCGTGGCCCGGATGGGTGCCGCCACCTCCCAGATCTCGTACACGGCCTCCAAGGGCGGTGTGCTCGCCATGTCCCGCGAGCTGGGCGTGCAGTTCGCCCGCGAGGGCATCCGCGTGAACGCCCTGTGCCCGGGCCCGGTCAACACCCCGCTCCTCCAGGAACTGTTCGCGAAGGACCCCGAGCGGGCCGCCCGCCGCCTGGTGCACATCCCGGTCGGCCGGTTCGCCGAGGCCGAGGAGATCGCCGCCGCCGTCGCCTTCCTGGCCAGCGACGACTCCTCCTTCGTCAACGCCACCGACTTCCTGGTGGACGGCGGAATCGCGGGCGCGTACGTCACGCCCCTGTAGGGACGAAACGGTACGGTCCACGCGTATGCGACCCCTTCTCGCGTGGACCCTGGCCGCGGCCGCCGCCCTGGCGGCCGCGCCCACCGCACCTTCCGTCTTCCCGCACTCGAACTGCCCCCGCCTGACCGGCATCTGGTACGGCGACAACCGCGCCCGCCTCCAGCAGGTGATCGACGAACGCGGAACCTGCTCGGGAGCCGGCGGCCACCCGGTCGCCGTCTTCGACTGGGACAACACCGTCACCAAGAACGACGTCACCGACGCCACCCTCTCGTGGTCCCTCAGGCACGACCGACTCCTGCGCCCGGCCCGCTGGAAGGACACCAGCCCCTGGCTCACGGACGCAGCCGACCGCGCCCTGACCGAGGCCTGCGGCGCCGGCACCCCGGAACCACTGCGCACCTCGACCAGTGCCCGCTGCACGGACGAGATCCTCGACATCCGCGAGAACGCCACCACCGCGAGCGGTGCCCCCGCCTTCGCCGGCACCTGGAACCACCGCCGCACCGTCCCGCAGTACGCCTGGGTTCCCCAGCTCTTCACCGGCCGCACACCCGCCGAACTGGCCTCCTATGCCCGCCAGGCCCGCACCGAGGCCCTGGCGGCGCCCCTCGGCGCCACCCGCACCCTCGGCACCCACACCGTGCCCGCCTACGTCCGCTACTACGACCAGCAGCGCGACCTCATCCGCACCCTCCAACGGGCCGGGTTCGACGTCTACATCGTCTCCGCGGGCTCCGAGCCGATCACCGAGGTCTGGTCCCGGGCCATCGGCATCGACCCCGCCCACACCATCGCCATCCGCTCGCTCCTCGACCGCCGCGGCCGCATCACCCCCAGCAACCAGGGCTGCGGCAACGTCCCCGCGACCCGCGGCACGGCGATCCCGTACATCGACGGCAAACGCTGCTGGATCAACCAGGAGATCTACGGCGTCCACGGCGCCGCAGCCTGGCAGCGGCAGCCGTGGCCCCGGCGCCCGGTCCTGGCGGCCGGGGACGCCGACACGGACGTCACCTTCGTCGGCGACGCGACCGGCGCGCACCTCGTCCTCAACCGCAACAAGCCGGAACTGATGTGCCGGGCCTACGACAACGCCGACGGCCGCTGGCTGATCAACCCCATGTTCATCGACCCCCTGCCGCGCAGGCCGGACCCGTACCCGTGCTCGACCAAGGCCCACAACGCGTCGGACGGCGCCAAGGACGCCCTCCTGCGGGACGACGGCTTCGTGGTCCCGGACCAGGCGGACACCGTGTACTGACCGGCAGCGACCGCTGGTGTACCGGCTAGAGGAAGGTGTGGCCCTCCCCGCGGTACGTCGGGACGGTCGCCGTCACCGCATCCCCCTCGACCAGATGCAGCACGTCGAAGCGCTCGCACAGCTCACCGGCCTTGGCGTGCCGGAACCACACCTTGTCGCCGATCAGCAGGTCGTCCGCGGGGGAGCCGAGCAGCGGGGTCTGCACCTCGCCGGGCCCCTCCTGCGGGTCGTAGCGCAGCCCCGAGGGCAGGTACGGGACGGGCAGCCGGTCGCTGCCGGCCGCACCGGAGGCGGGATATCCGCCGCCGAGGACCGTCACCACCCCCACCCCTGGCCGGCGTACGACGGGCTGGGCGAACAGGGCCGCCGGACGCCCGCTGAACGAGGTGTAGTTGTCGAACAGCCGGGGCACGTACAGGCCCGAGCCGGCACCGATCTCGGTGACGGCGTCCTCGGCGGCGGTGTGCTGCACACTGCCGGTACCGCCGCCGTTGACGAACTCCAGATCGGGTACGACGGCCCGCACCGCACGCACCACCTCGCCGCGCCGCTCGGCGAGCTCCCGGCGGGCCGTCGCCTGCATGAGCCGTACGGCACGCGACCGCAGCGGCCGCCCGGCGACGGAGTCACCGACGCCCGCGATGTGGCCCTCG
Source organism: Streptomyces sp. NPDC002092 (assembly GCF_053593775.1). Lineage (NCBI taxonomy): Bacteria > Bacillati > Actinomycetota > Actinomycetes > Kitasatosporales > Streptomycetaceae > Streptomyces > Streptomyces sp. NPDC002092. The sequence continues at coordinate 80,116 of NZ_JBSFDG010000010.1, read as the reverse complement.
TACGCCATGATCCCCACGACCTTGAACCCCGGCCGCCGGGCCACGAGCCGGGCCATGTCGGCGACCTGGGCGGGCGAGTGCAGCGGCGAGCGGCGCGCCCCGACGCGCACGCGCCCCCCGAACAGCTTCAGAGCGGTGTCCAACTCCAGGCAGACCCGGATGACTTCACGCCCGCCGTCGCGGGCCTCGTCGATGAGCCTCAGCTGTGCGGGATCGTCGATCATGACGGTCACGGCGGCGGCGAGCTTGGGGTCGGAGGCCAGTTCGGCGAAGCGGGCGCGGTCCGCGGACGGATAGGCGAGCAGGATGTCGTCGAAGCCGCCGCGCGCCAGCCACAGGGACTCGGCGAGGGTGAACGACATGATGCCCGCGAAGCCGTCCCTCGCGAGGACCCGCTCCAGCAGGGCCCGGCAGCGGACGGACTTGCTGGCGACCCGGATCGGCTTGCCGCCAGCGCGGCGCACGAGGTCGTCCGCGTTGGCGTCGAAGGCATCCAGGTCCACGATGGCGAGAGGGGCGTCGAGATGGGCGGTGGCCCGGTCGTAACGGACCCGGTCGGCGGCGCGCGCAGTCATGAACGAAGCCTGCCAGACAGGATTACCGCAGGGTAGGGGGACGTTCCGGGCAGATGCCTCGTGCTCGTGGACTGGTTCCCGTATCGACAGGGGCAGCCCGTAGAGTGACGCGCACGTACGGCGGAACGGCGGCGGTTGCACATGCATCCGGATGCCGGTCCGTTCGTGCGGGTATGCGTGCCCGGGACGGACTGGCCCGGCGTCGATCGGTTGAGCGCAAGGACGACGGCCCGCGTACAGGTAGACGGCCCGGGCGCGAGGAAACGGGGGGCGCATGAGCACGGAAGCGGAGCACGCCTCCATTCCGCCGCGTCCTGCCCAGCCGCCGACGGTCGGGTCGTCGCCGTCGGAAAGCCGGCCGCAGGACGCCGAGACGGCCTCCGGCGGGGCCTGGTCCCCGTGGCGAGGCTCCGAACGCTTCGAGGCCTTCGGTCGCCGTACCCCCTCCACGGGTTCGAACGCCGAGCCCGAACCGACCCGGGACGGTGTGGTGGGGGGCGAGGCCTGGTCGAGCCCGCAGACCCCGCCCGCGCCGCAGGCCTCGGCCCGCTTCCCGGACGCCCCTCCGGCGGCCGACCACGAGGAGGCCCGCACCCCCGTACCCCCACGCCCGAGCCACCGCCCCACACCGATCCCCCCGACCACTCCTCACGCTTCCGCAGCTTCGGGCACGCGATCGCCTTCCGTACGTGCGGCTTCGGGTTCTGGTTCGGCTGTTCCGCCGAGTCCGGATGCATCGGCTGGTTCGCGTGCGCCGTCGGGATCGTCGTCGCCGTCTGCTG
>NZ_JBSFDG010000010.1:0-78662 GCF_053593775.1 Streptomyces sp. NPDC002092 | reverse complement strand
GTGATCCGCGGCGCCGTGCCGATTCGGCTGCTGGTCGGATGCCTTCTGCGCGTGCGGCTTCGGGTTCTGGTTCGGCTGTTCCGCCGAGTCCGGATGCATCGGCTGGTTCGCGTGCGCCGTCGGGATCGTCGTCGCCGTCTGCTGATCCGCGGCGCCGTGCCGATTCGGCTGCTGGTCGGATGCCTTCTGCGCGTGCGGCTTCGGGTTCTGGTTCGGCTGTTCCGCCGAGTCCGGATGCGTCGGCCGGTCCGGGCACGCGGTCGGGTTCGTCGTCTGCGCCGTCCGCCGGCCCGTTGCACCGGCCTGAGTCGGCCGCGTCCGCGCCTCCCGCTCGTCCGGCGGGGGCCCCTGGCGGTTCGACCACGCCCCCGGCCCCCGTCGATCCGCCGCGGCGCCCCGGCTCGGCTGCCGGGCCCATGCCCCCTGCGCGCCCGGGTGCAGCCGCGCAGCCGGCCGGCCGTCCCGGCAGCACCCCGCCGGCGGCGGATGCCCGCCCGGGCACGGCCGCGCCGCCACCCCGCCCGTCCGCTGACCCCGCCGAACCGACCCGTCGGCCCGGCTCGTCCATGCCGATGCCGCCTGCCCGCCCGAGCTCGACCCCCGGCGCGGTCACGCCTCCCATGCCCTCCGCGCGCCCGAGCGTCGGCCCCGCATCGCAGTCGCCGCCCATGCCGCCCTTGCCTGGCACCCGGGTGGAAGGTCTGGGGCCCGACCCTGCGCTTTCCTGGAGTGCTCCGGGGGTGCCCGGCGGGGGACTCGGGGGCGGGCGGCCCGTGGTGTCGTTCGGGGAGCCCGAGGGGTACGACGAGCGGGTCCGGCCGCGGCCGCTAGGGGGGCGGGTGCGTTCGCGCACCGTCGCCGTCGCCGCCTGTGTCGTGCTCGGGCTCGGCCTCATCGGCGGGGCCGTGACCGGGAGTTGGCTGGTCGGCGGCTCCGGGGACGGCGGCGGCCAGGACACGTTCGCCGCGGCCGGGGATCTGTGGCACAACGTGCCCGTGGACCAGCTGTTCCCGCGCACCGTGCAGGGCACGGGTGCCGGACCCGGCGGCGCCGACCGGACCTGGACCCGCATCGCCGTCGCACCGGACAGCGGCTGCAAGGACGCCTTCGACCCGCTCCTGAAGAAGGCCCTCGCTCCGGTCGGCTGCCAGCGGCTGCTCCGCGCCACCTACACCGACGCCACTCAGAGCTTCGTCACCACCGTCGGCCTCCTCTTCACCGAGGCCGACACCGCATCCATGAACTCCCTCGCCAAACGCTTCCAGAGCCAGGGCCTCGGCACCCGCACCGACCTCATGCCCCGCCCCTACGCCGCGAAGAACACCGCCGCCGCCCGCTTCGGCAGCAAGCAGCGCGCCTCCTGGACCGTCTCCGTCCTCACCGACGCCCCCGTCGTCGTCTACGCCGTCTCCGGCTGGGCCGACGGCCGCAGCGTCGACACCCCGGTCCCCGCCGAGCAGGCCACCCAGACCGGCGCCACCGCGGCCCCCGCCCAGGCAGGCCTCGGCAACGAGGCCCAGGGCCTCGCCGACCGCATCGAACGGGCCCTGCGCAAAGACGTCACCTCGCCCACGGAGAACCCCTCGTGACGCGCCGCACCGCAGCACTGAGCGTCCTGCTCGCCGCCTCCCTCGCCCTGGTGCCGTCCACCGTCGCGCACGCCGACGGCATACGCGCCCAGCAGTGGGCCCTGGACGCCCTGCACACCCAGCAGGCCTGGCAGATCACCAAGGGCAGGGGTATCACCGTCGCCGTCCTCGACACCGGCGTCGAGGCCGACCACCCCGACCTAGTCGGCAACGTCCTGCCCGCCCAGGACATGATCGGTTTCGGGGCCGAGCAGGGGGACCGGGCCTGGGCCCGGCACGGCACGGCCATGGCCGGCATCATCGCCGGGCACGGACACGGCCCCGGCGACGCCGACGGCGTCATGGGCATCGCCCCCGAGGCGAAGATCCTGCCGGTGCGGGTGATCCTCGAGGACGGCGACACCGCCCGCGGCAAGGCCCGCTCCACCCGCGGCAACGCCCTCGCGGAAGGCATCCGCTGGGCCACCGACCACGGCGCCGACGTCATCAACCTCTCCCTCGGCGACGATTCCGCCTCCGCCCACCCCGAACCCGCCGAGGACGAGGCCATCCAGTACGCCCTGAAGAAGAACGTGACCGTCGTCGCCTCGGCCGGCAACGGCGGCGACAAGGGCGACCACGTCTCCTACCCGGCCGCCTACCCCGGCGTCATCGCCGCGACCGCCGTCGACCGCTTCGGCGTCCGCGCCTCGTTCTCCACCCGCCGCTGGTACGCCACCGTGAGCGCCCCCGGCGACAAGATCGTCATCGCCGACCCCGACCACAAGTACTACGAGGGCTGGGGGACCAGCGCCGCCTCGGCGTTCGTCTCGGGCGCGGTCGCCCTGATCAAGGCCGCCCACCCGGGGCTGGCCCCCGCGCAGATCAAGCAGCTCCTCGAGGACACCGCCCGCAACCCTCCCGCCGGCGGCCGCGACGACTCCCGCGGCTTCGGCATGATCGACCCGGCCGCCGCGATCAAGGCCGCAGGCCGCCTCAAGCCCAAGGGCCTGCAGGCGGTGTCGTACGGCGAGAAGTACTTCGGCCCCGGCCCGGACGCGTCCAAGTCCGGTGACGGCACGAGCGGCTGGGCGGCCCCGCTCGCGGGCAGCCTCGGCGGGGTACTGCTCGTCGCGGCTGTCGTCCTGTGGCGCGGCCGCCGCCCACGCTTCGACGGCTTCTGAGCTCGCCGGCCCCTCACTCCGGGACGGACGCGGAGGGCGAAGAAGCAGCGGACGAGGCGCCCCTCGCCGGCGCCGAAACCGCCGCCTTCGCCACCGACTCGACCAGCGAGATCCCCTTCACCTGCGTCGAGTTGCCCTTGGACAGCACGGCCACCAGGAGGTCGCGGCCGTCGGCCGTCACCCGCCCGATGCTGTTGACGCCCCACAGCCCGGTCGTGCTGCGCGGCAGCCAGCCGTTCTTCAGCGCCCACTTCGAGCCGTCGGCCGCCGCCGACACGCCCCACTGCTGATCGGCCTCGATCCGTCCCATCAGTCGCTGCAGATACGCCTGCGAGGCGTCGCTCAGCTTCGAGTCGTCCCCGAACACCTGCTGCAGCAGCGTGAGTTGATCGGCGGCCGTGGTCTGCGTCAGCCCCCACAGCATGCCGTCGCCGCCCGCGGTGTCCCTGAGCCCCAGCCGCTCGTTCGCCGCGTCGAGACCCTCCGCCCTGCCGATGGTTTGCCACAGCTCGGAGGCGGCGGTGTTGTCGCTGTTCTCGATCATCGTGGTGGCGTACGACTCCTCGTCCGCCGTGAGGTGCCGGCCCGCGTCCTGCGTCTGGAGCAGCAGCGCCGCCAGGATGTCGACCTTGACGATGCTCGCCGTGTCGAACGCGCCGTCCCCGTACGAGGCGCTCTCGCCCGAGTCCAGGTCCAGCACCGCCACCGACACCTCGGCGCCGTCCTCGACGGGCACCGACTTCACGGCCGCGGCCAGCAGCGCGTCGTGGTCCACCACCGCCGGCTCCGCCACAGGTTCCACGGTTTCCCTCCAGTCCGCCGTGCCCGAGGTGGAGGCCGACGCCGTCGCCGAGGACGATACGGGGCCCGCACCGGAGTGCGCCCGTGCCGGACTCCATCCCGCGATTGCTGGAGGCGGCGACTGTGCGTCCCGTCAGACAGAAGTCAGATGTGCGTCAGGGAAATCTGAGAAGGCCGTGAACCCTGTGAACCGGCGGATTCCCGGGCCGCACAAGCCCAGCAGCATCCCCCCGATATCCGCCCGATAGGGTCGGTGACCGTGGCGAACAAGAACATTCCCGACCCCGGGTTCTCCGACGACGACGGCACCGCCGACCCCCGGCTGACCGCCGCGCTCACCGCCTGGGCCGAGGACCGCACCGCTGTGGGCCCCGTCCTGGCGGCACTCAAGGGCGCCCGGCTGCTCGTCCCCGTGGTGGCCGTCCTCGGCGAGGTCGAGGAGGACGAGAACGGGCTGCGCCGCGAGAAGACCAGCGACATGGCCGTACCGACCCTCAAGGCCGGCTCCCGCACCGCCCTGCCGGCCTTCACCTCCACCGACTCGCTGGCCCGCTGGGACCCGGCGGCCCGCCCCGTCGCCGTACCCCTGCACCAGGCGCTGCAGGCCGCCGCGCACGAGAAGGCGGACACCGTGGTGCTGGACCTGGCCGGGCCGGTGCCGTTCGAACTGACCGGCTCGGCGCTGCTCGCGCTCGCCGAGGGCCGTACGACGGACGACCCGCTCGCCGACCCCGCCGTACGGGAGGCGGTACGGACCGCGGTCGCCGCCGAGCCCGCCGTGCTGCGCGCCCACCTCGGGCCCGGCCAGGCCGACGGCACCCTCGCCCTCGTACTGGACGAGTCCGCCGCACCCGCCGAGGCCGCCCGCGCCCTCGCGGAACGCCTCGCCGCCGACGAAACACTGAGGGCCCGCCTGGTGCGCGGCCTCGACCTGGCACTGCTGCCGGCCGGGGCGACGCCGCCGGGCGAGCCCTTGTACGTACGGGGGTAGTTGTTTTACTACCCGGAGCTAGCCGTAGATCGGGCCCGTGTACTTCTCGCCCGGCCCCTGACCCGGCTCGTCCGGGACGATCGACGCTTCGCGGAACGCCAGCTGCAGCGACTTCAGGCCGTCGCGCAGCGGCGCCGCGTGGAAGGAGCTGATCTCGGTCGCGCTCGCGTCCAGCAGACCGGCCAGCGCGGCCACCAGCTTGCGGGCCTCGTCCAGGTCCTTGTACTTGTCGCCCTCCTCGGTCAGACCGAGCTTCACCGCGGCGGCGCTCATCAGGTTGACGGCGACCGTCACGATCACCTCGACGGCGGGGACCTCGGCGATGTCGCGGGTCATGGCGTCGAAGTCGGCGGGGGACTCGGAAGACTCAGGAGGGGTGTCACTCATGCCTCACACGATAGGGCCCGGTGCGGGCCGGTTAGCACCACCCCCGGGTTGCTGCTAACCTTGTGTGACGACCGGCTGGACGCTCGCGTGTCCGGCCCACAAGTGGAGGCTCCGATCTCCCACCCGACCGTCCCCAGGGACGGCGGGTCACCCCGGTCAGGCGGCCACCATCGTTCCGTACGGACGATGGAGTCGCCCGAAAGCGCGCCCCGCGTCATCGCGGCGGTGCTCCGGTAGTGCTTTGGAGCCCCGCCTGTGATCGTCCGGGGCATTTTTCATGCTTCGGCGCGGTTAGGTCTAACGAAAGAGACATACGCGGCTGTCCGCCAGACCGCCGTGTGGTGCTAACCGAGGAGGATCCATCAGCGCCGAGCCCCGCATCAACGACCGGATTCGCGTTCCCGAGGTGCGACTTGTCGGTCCCAGTGGCGAGCAGGTGGGCATTGTCCCGCTGGCCAAGGCACTGGAGCTTGCGCAGGAGTACGACCTGGACCTGGTCGAGGTCGCGGCGAACGCCCGTCCGCCCGTGTGCAAGCTCATGGACTACGGGAAGTTCAAGTACGAGTCGGCCATGAAGGCCCGTGAGGCGCGCAAGAACCAGGCGCACACGGTCATCAAGGAGATGAAGCTCCGGCCGAAGATCGACCCGCACGACTATGACACCAAGAAGGGTCACGTCGTCCGGTTCCTCAAGCAGGGCGACAAGGTCAAGATCACGATCATGTTCCGTGGTCGCGAGCAGTCCCGGCCGGAGCTCGGCTACCGACTGCTGCAGCGTCTCGCGGAGGACGTCCAGGACCTCGGCTTCGTGGAGTCGAACCCGAAGCAGGACGGCCGAAACATGATCATGGTTCTCGGTCCGCACAAGAAGAAGACCGAGGCGATGGCCGAGGCCCGCCAGGCGCAGGAAGCCCGCAAGGCAGATGCGAAGGCCAACCCCGGCAAGTCGCAGAACGCCGCGGAGGCCGAGCATGCCGTGGCGACCGAGGACTCCGTGGAGACCGAGGCACCTGCCGAGGCTTCCGCCGAGGCGTGATCCCGGGGGACGCAAGTCCCCAGGATGTAACCGAAACACGAACGACGCTCCACCGTGCCCGGTTTTCGCGACCGGGCACCGGAGCGCCACCGACGAGGAGAGAACGGCGCTATGCCGAAGAACAAGTCGCACAGCGGTGCCAGCAAGCGCTTCAAGGTCACCGGCTCCGGCAAGGTGCTCCGTGAGCGCGCCGGCAAGCGCCACCTGCTCGAGCACAAGTCGTCCCGCGTGACGCGTCGCCTGACCGGCAACGCCGAGATGGCCCCGGGCGACGCCGCGAAGATCAAGAAGCTTCTCGGCAAGTGACGTGAGCGGCGCCCCACCGAGCGCCGTACGTCTGGACCGGGACCCAATCGTTTCCGGGCCGTGTGAGTCCAACCACGGCCCCGCTACAAGGAGTTAACAAGTGGCACGCGTCAAGCGGGCAGTCAACGCCCACAAGAAGCGCCGGGCGATCCTCGAGCAGGCCTCCGGCTACCGCGGTCAGCGTTCGCGCCTCTACCGCAAGGCCAAGGAGCAGGTCACCCACTCGCTGGTCTACAACTACAACGACCGCAAGAAGCGCAAGGGTGACTTCCGCCAGCTGTGGATCCAGCGCATCAACGCCGCTGCCCGCGCCAACGGCATCACGTACAACCGCTTCATCCAGGGTCTGAAGGCCGCGAACGTCGAGGTCGACCGCAAGATCCTGGCCGAGCTGGCCGTCAACGACGCCACCGCGTTCGCCGCGCTGGTCGAGGTCGCGCAGAAGGCCCTGCCGGCGGACGTCAACGCCCCCAAGGCGGCGTGACGCTTCTCGCTGCGCTGGCTTGAGCCGACGTGACTGTACGGACCCGTGGGTTGCTGCCCGCGGGTCCGTTTCGTTGAGTGAGTTAGGTGACCTTGATGCCTCCCGTTACCCCCGAGCTGATCTCCCCCCGTTCCCCCCGCGTCCTGGCCGCCCGGCGGCTCGCCAGGCGGAACTTCCGGAGCAAGGAGCGGCTGTTCCTGGCCGAGGGGCCGCAGGCCGTACGGGAAGCCGCCGGGCACGGGCTGGTGGAGCTGTTCGCCACGGTCGAGGCCGCGGAGCGGTACGCCGACCTCGTGGGGGAGGCCCGGGCCGTCGGGGCCCGTGTGCACCTCGCCTCCGAGGACGTCATCGCCGGCATCTCGACCACCGTCACGCCCCAGGGGCTCGTCGGGATCTGCCGGTTCCTGGACACGCCCTTCGAGGAGATCCTCGCCGCCCGGCCCCAGCTCGTCGCCGTACTCGCGCATGTGCGGGACCCCGGAAACGCCGGGACCGTGCTGCGGTGCGCCGATGCCGCCGGCGCCGAGGCCGTCGTACTGACCGACGCGTCCGTCGACCTCTACAACCCCAAGGCCGTACGGGCCTCCGTGGGCTCGCTGTTCCATCTGCCCGTCGCCGTCGGCGTCCCCGTCGAGGAGGCGGTCGAGGGGCTCAGGCGGGCCGGTGTGCGGATCCTCGCCGCCGACGGGGCAGGGACCGACGACCTGGACGACGAGCTCGACAAGGGCACCATGGGCGGGCCGACCGCCTGGGTGTTCGGGAACGAGGCGTGGGGGCTTCCGGAGGAGACCCGCGCACTCGCGGACGCCGTGGTGCGCGTCCCGATCCACGGGAAGGCCGAGAGCCTGAACCTGGCCACCGCGGCCGCCGTATGTCTGTATGCGTCGGCCCGTGCACAGCGCGCCTCCACAGGGTGCCGTTCCGTCACCGACAGCTAGTAGGGTGACCAGCTCGGGGGCCACCTGCGCCGTCTGAAGGGTGGGGTTGCGGGGAATGAGTGTCGGCACGAGCAGGGCACGGGAATCACGGGACGCGCGGCGCGCGCCCGCGCCCCGGCACGGCGATCTCGCCGAGCTCGGCATCGACCCCGACGAACTGCCCGACGGCCTCGTCGTCGCCGACGAGCACGGCCATGTCATCTGCTTCAACGCCGCCGCCGAGCGCATCACCGCCGTCCCCGCCCGGGACGCCCTCGGACAGCGGCTGGAGAAGGCGCTGCCGTTAGAGGACCTGGAGGGGCGGCGCTGGTGGCAGCTCACCGACCCGTACGGCGGGCTCGCCATTCGCCGGCGGCAGCCCGAGCGGAATCTGCTGCTTCCCGGTGGACGGGAGGTCCTCGTGTCGGCCCGGTACGTCCGCAGCGAAGCCGCCGGCCCGGTCCGCCGCGTCGTCGTCTCGCTGCGCGACACCGAGGCCCGCCGCCGCACCGAGCGCAGCCACGCCGAGCTGATAGCGACCGTGGCCCATGAACTCCGCTCGCCCCTGACCTCCGTCAAGGGCTTCACCGCCACGCTCCTCGCCAAGTGGGAACGGTTCACCGACGACCAGAAGCGGCTGATGCTGGAGACCGTCGACGCCGACGCCGACCGGGTCACCCGGCTCATCGCCGAGCTGCTGGACATCTCGCGGATCGACAGCGGGCGGCTGGAGGTGCGGCGCCAGCCCGTCGACATCGGGGCGGCCGTGGGGCGGCACATCCAGGCGTACGTCGCCGCCGGGCAGCCCGCCGACCGGTTCCTCCTCAGGATCGAACAGCCGCTGCCCTCGCTGTGGGCCGACCCCGACAAGATCGACCAGGTGCTCAGCAACCTGCTGGAAAATGCGGTGCGGCACGGCGAGGGAACCGTCACGATTGACATCACGGCCACGGAGTCCCCCCGAGAGGACGAGGACACCGGCACGTCGGTCACGGTGAGCGACGAGGGGCCCGGCATCCCGGAGGAATCCATGAACCGCGTCTTCACCCGCTTCTGGCGGGGCAGCAAGCGCGGCGGCACGGGCCTCGGGCTCTATATCGTCAAGGGCATCGTCGAGGCCCACGGCGGCACCATCACGGTCGGCCGCGGCCCCCAGGGCGGGGCGGAGTTCCGATTTACGTTGCCCGTGGCGGCCCCGGCGTATCTCACCTGAGAGCCGGAGAGCGGCCCACGGGCGCATTCGTACACCTGAGGGCCGCTCCCGGACCGGGCGCCCGGCGTGCGGCGTCTGGCACCGCACCTCGCCGCGTTGCCGGAAGCCCCTAGTAGCTCCGCTACGAGGACCTTCCGGCGCCTTGCGCTGCACGGCACCGGACGCCGCACGCTGATCGGACGCCCGGTCCGGCAGCGGCCCTCCACCCCGTTAGACTCGGCCTTTGGCACCTTTGTGTCCCATGGACGGCCCTCTGACCTCTGTGTGAGTCGGTGACGGGGACCTTCAGCCAGCCAATCGGAAGCACGGGAAGAGATGTCGGCACCGAATAAGTCGTACGACCCTGTAGAGGTCGAGGCGTTGAAACCGGAAGAGATCGAGCGCATGCGGGACGAGGCGCTCGCCGCCTTTGCCGCCGCGGACTCCCTCGACGCGCTCCAGGAGGCCAAGGTCGCCCACACCGGGGGCACCTCCCCGCTGGCCCTCGCCAACCGCGAGATCGGCGCCCTGCCCCCGCACGCCAAGGCCGCCGCCGGCAAGCTGGTCGGCCAGGCCCGAGGCGCCGTGAACAAGGCCCTCGGCGCCCGCCAGGCCGAGCTGGAGGCCGAGCGGGACGCGCGCGTGCTGGTCGAGGAGTCGGTGGACGTCACGCTGCCGTACGACCGCGTACCGGCCGGCGCCCGCCACCCCCTGACCACCCTCTCGGAGCGCATCGAGGACGTCTTCGTGGCCATGGGCTACGAGGTCGCCGAGGGCCCCGAGATCGAGGCCGAGTGGTTCAACTTCGACGCCCTCAACATCGGCCCGGACCACCCGGCCCGCGGCGAGCACGACACCTTCTTCGTCGAGGGCCTCAAGGGCGGCACCGAGTCCGGTGTCGTACTGCGCACCCACACCTCGCCGGTCCAGATCCGCTCGCTGCTCAATCGTGAGCTGCCGGTGTACGTGATCTGCCCGGGCCGGGTGTACCGCACCGACGAGCTGGACGCCACGCACACCCCCGTCTTCCACCAGGTCGAGCTGCTCGCCGTGGACGAGGGCCTGACCATGGCCGACCTCAAGGGCACCCTGGACCACATGGTCCAGTCCCTGTTCGGCGAGGGCATGAAGACACGGCTGCGGCCCAACTTCTTCCCGTTCACCGAGCCGTCGGCCGAGATGGACATGGTGTGCTACGTCTGCCGCGGCGAGTCCGTCGGCAACCCCGACCGCCCCTGCCGCACCTGCTCCTCCGAAGGCTGGATCGAGCTGGGCGGCTGCGGCATGGTCAACCCGCGGGTGCTCACCGCCTGCGGCGTCGACCCGGAGAAGTACAGCGGGTTCGCCTTCGGGTTCGGCATCGAGCGGATGCTGATGTTCCGCCACAACGTCGAGGACATGCGAGACATGGTCGAGGGTGACGTCCGGTTCACCCGGCCGTTCGGGATGGAGATCTGATGCGGGTCCCGCTTTCTTGGCTGCGGGAGTACGTCGACCTGCCGGCGACGGAAACCGGCCGTGACGTCCAGGAGAAGCTCGTCTCGGCGGGGCTCGAGGTCGAGACCGTCGAGCACCTCGGCGCCGACCTCAAGGGCCCGCTCGTCGTCGGCAAGGTGCTGACCATCGAGGAGCTGACGGAGTTCAAGAAGCCGATCCGCTTCTGCACCGTCGACGTCGGCCAGGCCAACGGCACCGGCGAGCCCCAGGAGATCGTCTGCGGCGCCCGCAACTTCGCCGTCGGTGACAAGGTCGTGGTCGTGCTTCCGGGTGCCACGCTGCCCGGCGGCTTCTCGATCTCCGCGCGCAAGACCTACGGCAAGACGTCCCACGGCATGATCTGCTCCAGCGACGAGCTGGGCATGGGCGACGACGGCACGCACGGCATCATCGTGCTGCCGCCGGAGGCCGAGGTCGGCAAGGACGCCATCGAGCTGCTCGAACTCGTCGACGAGGTCCTGGACATCGCCGTCACCGCCAACCGCGGCGACTGCCTGTCCATCCGCGGCGTCGCCCGCGAGACCGCCATCGCCTACGGCCTGCCGCTGCGCGACCCGGCCCTGATCGACGTACCCGGCCCGAACGCGTTCGGCTACCCGGTGCAGGTCTCCGACCCGCTCGGCTGCGACCGCTTCACCGCGCGCACGGTCACCGGGCTCAGCCCCGAGGCACGCTCCCCGATCTGGCTGCAGCGCCGGCTGCAGAAGGTCGGCATGCGCCCGGTCTCGCTCGCCGTCGACGTCACCAACTACGTGATGATGGAGCTCGGCCAGCCGCTGCACGCCTACGACCGCTCGCTGGTCCAGGGCACCATCGGGGTGCGCCGCGCCGAGCAGGGCGAGAAGCTCGTCACGCTCGACGGCGTCACCCGCACCCTGGACGCCGAGGACCTCGTCATCACCGACGACCGCGGTCCCATCGGCCTCGCGGGCGTCATGGGCGGCGCCAACACCGAGATCGCCGACCACGACGACACCGAGAACTCGACGAGCGACGTCGTGATCGAGGCCGCGCACTTCGACGCGGTCTCCATCGCGCGCACGGCCCGCCGCCACAAGCTGTCCTCCGAGGCGTCCCGCCGCTTCGAGCGCGGCGTCGACCCGCAGGCCGCGGCCGCCGCCGCACAGCGCACGGTCGACCTGCTGGTGCTGCTCGCGGGCGGCACCGCCGAGGCCGGTGTCACCGAGGTCATCACGCCGTCCGCCCCGCACACCATCACCGTCCCGGCCGACCACCCGGACAAGGTGGCGGGCGTCGACTACGGCCGCGAGACCGTCGTACGGCGGCTGCAGGAGATCGGCTGCGACGTGTACGGGCAGGACGAGCTGATCGTCACCGTGCCGTCCTGGCGGCCCGACCTCCTGGAGGTCAACGACATCGCGGAGGAGGTCATCCGCCTGGAGGGCTACGAGAACCTGCCCTCCACCCTGCCCAAGCTCCCCTCGGGCCGTGGCCTCACCCACCGGCAGCGGCTGCACCGCCGGGTCGGCCGCGCGCTGGCCGGGGCGGGCTATGTCGAGGCGCCGAACTACCCCTTCGTCAGCGAGCAGGTCTTCGACCAGCTGCTGCTGGAGGCCGACGACCCCGGCCGCCGCGTGGTGAAGCTCACCAACCCGCTCAGCGACGAGGAGCCCGCGCTCCGCACGTCGCTGCTGCCGGGCCTGCTGGGTGCCCTGCGGCGCAACAACGGCCGGGGCTCGCACGACCTCGCGCTGTTCGAGACCGGGCTGGTGTTCCTTCCGCGCGAGGAGCAGAAGACCGCCGTGGCCCTGCCCGTCGACCGGCGTCCCACCGACGAGGAGATCGCCGAGCTGAACGCCGCGCTGCCGGAGCAGCCGCGCCACGTCGCCGTCGTCCTCGCCGGCGCCCGCGAGCAGGCCGGCTGGTGGGGCAAGGGCCGTCCGGCGGACTGGGCCGACGCGGTCGAGGCGGGGCGCGTCGCCGCGCGGGAGGCCGGAGCCGAACTGATCGTCCGCAAGGGTCAGTACGGTCCGTGGCACCCGGGTCGCTGCGCCGAACTCGTGGTCGTCGTCGACGGCACGGAGACGGTGGTCGGGCACGCGGGTGAGCTGCACCCGCGGGTGGTGAAGTCCCTGGGGCTGCCCGAGCGCACCAGTGCGATGGAGATCGACCTGGATGTGCTGGAGCAGGTCGGCAACGACACCCCGCAGGCGCCGGGCATCTCCACGTTCCCGGTGGCCACGCAGGATGTCGCGCTCGTCGTCGACAAGTTCGTGCCGCACGCCGAGGTTGAGGCTGCGCTGCGGGACGGGGCGGGTGAACTGCTGGAGGGCATCCGGCTGTTCGACGTCTATGAGAACGCCGAGCAGTTGGGTGAGGGGAAGAAGTCGCTGGCGTATGCGCTGCGGTTCCGGGCGCCGGACCGGACCCTGACCGTTGACGAGGCGTCTGCGGCTCGGGATGCGGCGGTTGCCCTCGCGGGCGAGCGTGCGGGAGCGGTGCTTCGGGGTTAGTTCGTTCGCCCAAGAGGCGGGGGGCTGTTGTTCGTTGGCGGCTGCGGGTTGGTTGTGGCTGGTCGCGCCCACGCGGCGGTAGCCGCACATCCAACACAGCCCCGCGCCCCTTGAAGGGGCGCCACAGTTCCCCCTGTGAATATGCTCCCTACCTGCATAAATGCGGATGGCCTGGAGGTTGTCACTCATTTGGGTGGCAACTTCGGGTGATCTGGCCCTGTCCGGCCATGGCGTGGACAGAATCGGACCGGCCTTTCGGGGTCGGTCCGTCTGTGCTTCAGGGCCTGAGTGGGGGGCCAATCGGCATGATCCGCATCAAGGCTGGTGTTCCCCGCGGGGCGGGGCGGCTGCCGTTGCGCCGGGTGCTTGCGCTGGGGCTGCCCGCGGTGTGGGGCGCCATGGCGGTCACGTACAGGCTGACCTGTCCGCTCGCCCAGCAGAACGGGCTGGGGGCACGCATCGGCAGCAGTGCCGTCTTCTTCGCGGTCGGGACCGGACTGATACTCCACGTCCGGCATGTGATGCTCCGCGAGCTCAGAGAGGTGCGGCAGGTCGCGGGGGCCGCGCAGAGTGTGCTGCTGCGGCCGCTGCCGCCGCGGATCGACGGGCTGAACATCGCCGCGGCACAGCTGTCCGCGGACCGCTGTGCGGCCATCGGCGGCGATCTGTACGAGGTCATCGCCACCGAGCACGGTGTGCGGGTCGTGATGGGCGATGTGCGCGGCCACGGACTCGCCGCCATCGGTACGGTCGCCGCCGTGCTCGGCAGCTTCCGCGAGGCCGTGCACGACGAGGCCGAACTCGGCAGTGTGCTGCGGCGGCTGGAGCGGGCGCTGGCCCGGCATCTGCGCGAGCGGGCCCGCGCCGAGCATCCCTCGGCCGGAGCGGAGCCGGACAGCCCGGTCGCCGAGGAGTTCGTCACCGTACTGCTGCTGGAGATCCAGCCGGACGGCGAGGTGCACGTCCTCAACTGCGGGCACCCCTGGCCGTATCTGCTGGGACCGGCCCGGGCCGAACTGCTGACCCGGGCCGAACCGCTGCCTCCCCTCGGGCCGTTCCCGTTGCCCGCCGAGCTGCCCGCCCTCCCCTGTGGTCGGCTGCTGCCCGGCGAGGCGCTGTTCCTGCACACGGACGGTGTCGAGGACGCCCGGGACGGACGTGGCCGGTTCTTTCCCCTGCCGGCCGCGCTCGCCGAGGCCGTGGGTGCCGGGCCGGTCGCCCCGCAGTCGGTGCTGCGCACCGTCTTCACCGGGCTGCTGCGCCACGCAGGGGGAAGACCCGCCGACGACGTAGCGCTGCTGGTCCTGCGCAACGACCGCCGCCATCTTTTAGGGGCGCGGGGCGCTGTTGAATCTGCGGCTACCGCCGCGGGGGCGCGACAAGCCACGACGCACCCGTAGTCGACAACGCGCCCTTTACGCCATGGCGCTTAGTCGCACCGCCGAGCTGCCGCAGGCACAAGCTGCCGCCGGCGCACCGTCCGCCCCGCCACGGAGTGTCGGGCAGGCAGCTGGGCGGACGGCGCGGAAGCGGGCCGCCGCACTGTACGAGGGGGAGCCGGCGGCCCGGCCGGCCTCTTGCGAGGCATTTCAGTCAACCGGCTGGAAACTCTCCGCGACAGTGCGCGTACGCTGCGGATTCGAGCACTCCGTTCACACCCCGTGTGAAGCCGTTCGCACTACGCTGACGGCACCGAGCGATCCGGGGGGCACCCATGCAGCCCAACACTCTGCTCGACGCGATCCTGGACGAGGCCGGGATCTCGCATGCGGGGCTGGCGGCACACGTCAATCAGGCGGGGCGGGCGCGCGGCCTCGCGCTCCGGTACGAACACACCGCCGTAGCACGGTGGTTGAAGGGGCAGCGGCCCCGAGGGCAGGTGCCCGACCTGATCTGCGAAGTGCTCGCGGGACGCCTGCACCGCCCGGTCACCCTGGACGACATCGGCCTCGGGGTGCCCGGCGAACCGTCCACCCCGCACGGCACCTCGCTGTCCGGCTTCGTCGAGCGGGCCACCGCGCTGTGGCGCTCCGACGAGCAGCAGCGCCCGCACATCCTGGGTGCGCCCGCGGTGACGGGCACGCCCGCGGTCATGCCCGTGTGGGAGTGGGAGAACCCGCCCGAGGACGTGGATGTCTCGCGCGGCGGCCGGCACCGGGTCACCCCCGGCGATCTGGAGATGCTGCGCGCGGCCCGTACCCACTACGAGCAGATGTACCGCAAGGCCGGCGGCATAGCCACGCGCACGCGGATCGTCGGCTTCCTCAACGCCGAGGCCGCCCCGCTGCTGCGCGGCAGCTACACCGACGCCACCGGCCGCCAACTGCACCGGGCCACGGGCGGACTGGTGGCCATCGCGGGCATCTGCGCCTACGACTCCGACGCCCACGGGCTCGCCCAGCGCTACTTCCACCAGGCGCTCAGGCTGGCGAAGGCCAGCGGGGACCGGGGCCTCGGCGCCTATGTGATCGCACTGCTGGTCAACCAGGCGCTGTTCATGCGGGAGTACCGCCAGGCGGTCGCCTTCGCGGAGGCCGCGCTGCGCGCCGCCGGCAAGCACATCACCCCCGCACTCGCCTCCGATCTGTACGCGATGCAGGCCAAGGCGTACGCACACCTCGGCGACGGCACGAGCGCCCTGTCCTGCATCCGGCGTGCCGAGCTGGCCGCCGAACGCATCCGTCGCGGGTACGAACCCGACGAAACCGGCTATGTCCAGCCGGGTCTTGTCAACGTCCAGGTGGCGGAGGCACTGCTCAGCCTCGGCGAACTCGTGGCCGCGGGGGAGCATGCCGCGGCGGCCGTCGACAACCCCGCGCACGATCGCGGACGGGTGCACCGGCTCGCCATGCTCTCCACGATCGAACTGCGCCAGGGCAACGCCGACAAGGCCGTGGCCACCGCGGTGCAGATGGCCGAACAGGCCCGCGGAATGGAGTCCCAGCGGCTGCGCGACAGACTCCGCGCGGTACGCGAGTACCTGGTCCGCAGCGGCTGTGCGGGCACCGCCGAAGCCGCCGAACTCATCGACGGGGCACTGCGCGTACCGCTGTAGACAGGTTCCTGAGCGCCGACACTTACGGTCCCTGCTGCGATATTGCCACTTACTCGACGGAAGGTGGCAGAACCGTGCAGTGGACGAAACAGAACGAACAAACTGTGTATGAAAACCGCTGGTTCACCGTCAACCTGGCAGATGTGGAACTGCCGGACGGGCGGCACCTGGACCACTTTCTGATACGGCTGCGGCCCGTCGCCGTGGCCACGGTGGTGAACGAGGCCAATGAAGTCCTCCTCCTGTGGCGCCACCGCTTCATCACCGACAGCTGGGGGTGGGAACTCGCTGCGGGCGTGGTCGAGGACGGCGAGGACATCGCCGTCGCGGCCGCCAGGGAACTCGAGGAAGAGACCGGCTGGCGACCGGGACCGCTGCAGCACCTCATGAGCGTCGAGCCGTCCAACGGCCTCACCGACGCCCGGCATCACATCTACTGGGCGGACGAGGGCGAGTACGTCGGACATCCCGTGGACGACTTCGAGTCGGACCGCCGGGAATGGGTACCCCTCAAACTCGTCCCCGACATGGTCGCCCGCGGCGAGGTCCCGGCCGCCAACATGGCGGCCGCGTTACTGCTCCTGCACCACCTGAGGCTCGGGCAGGACGCCTGAGTCCGATTCCCCCACCGCGCCCACCCTGATTCCCCCCACGCCCTTGTCCCTCAGTGGCCCAGGGCTTGCCATACCGTCACGACGAGCGCGCCCACTGCCGTCAGTGCCGCGACCGCGGGCAGCGGCCAGCGGGCGTGCTCCAGGGCGATGATCCGTGCGCTGAGATCGTCGACTTCCTTGTGTGTCTCCTCGGTGCGATGGTTGAGCAGGGCCAGCCCTCCCTCGACGCGCGCGTACGCGACATCGAGGCGGCGGCGTAACTCTGCGAGTTCTCCATGGACCACGGGATGCTCCGGGTCGGCGGTCACGAGTCCGCTCCTTTCCGTAGTCGTCACATCCCTTGCATTGCGCATGGAGAGTCAACTCGCCTGGTGGGTGCGTGGGGAGCGTGTGCGACGGGCATATGCGGGCCCGGCGCGCACACGGTGTGTGAATGGCACAGGCCCGGCACTCCGAAGAGTGCCGGGCCCGTGTCGGTCGCACTGTGTAATCATCACCCTGGAACGGGCACTGTGCAAAACGCCGGCCGAGGTCAGCCGTAGGTGTAGAAGCCCGAGCCGGTCTTGCGGCCGAGCCGGCCCGCGTCGACCATGCGCTGGAGCAGCGGGGGAGCGGCGTACAGGGGCTCCTTGTACTCGGCGTACATCGAATTGGCGATGGACACGATGGTGTCCAGGCCGATCAGGTCCGACAGCTTCAGCGGGCCCATCGGGTGGGCGCAGCCCATCTCCATGCCGTTGTCGATGTCCTCGCGGCCCGCGATGCCCGACTCGAACATGCGGATGGCGGACAGCAGATACGGCACGAGCAGCGCGTTGACCACGAAGCCGGAGCGGTCCTGGGCACGGATCGCGTGCTTGCCGAGGACCTTCTCCGCGAACAGCTGCGCCCGGCCGAGCGTGCCCTCGGAGGTGGTGAGGGCCGGGATCAGCTCGACCAGCTGCTGCACCGGGGCCGGGTTGAAGAAGTGGATGCCGACCACGTGGTCGGGGCGGGAGGTGGCCACCGCCAGCTTCACCAGCGGGATGGAGGAGGTGTTGGAGGCCAGGATGGCGTCCGGGCGGGTCACCACCTGGTCGAGCACCTGGAAGATCTCCGTCTTCACCTGCTCGTTCTCGACGACGGCCTCGATCACCAGATCACGGTCGGCGAACTCGCCCAGGTCGGTGGTGAAGCTCAGCCGCGCCTGCGTCTCGTCCCGCTCCTGCTCGGTGATCTTGCCGCGTTCGGCCGCCTTGCCCAGGGAGCTGAACAGCCGGGTCCGGCCGATCTCCAGTGCCTCCCCGGTGGTCTCGGCGACCTTGACATCCAGACCGGCCCGGGCGCACACCTCGGCGATGCCCGCTCCCATCTGGCCACAGCCGACCACTCCGACGCGCGAGATGTCTCCCGATGGGAAGTCCGTCACATCGACCCCTTCGCTGATCTACGAATGCGGCAGCGCCCCGGTGGTTCGGTGCCTGCTCCAAACCTGCACGTTACCTCCGGCGATCGTTGATCGATCGTTCGGGTCCGCGTGGCAGCCTGACGCGGGAGGTGGCCCGGGTCGAGAATCTCCCCCGGTCACGCACATCGGCGCATGGAGGTACGGGAATGCTGCACCGTAGGTCTCGGCTGTCGCGGCGGGCGTTCGCAGCGACGGCCCTGTCGGCTCTCGTGGCGGGGGGCGGTGCAGTGGCGGCGAATGCCGCGATGGCGGGCGGCGACTTTGAGCGCCGGCGGCCCGTGCGGGAGATGCGCGGCGTCTGGGTGGCGACCGTCGCCAACCGGGACTGGCCCTCCAAACCGGGGCTGACCGCGGCCGAGCAGCGGGCCGAGCTGATCGCCATCCTGGACCGCGCCGTGCACGACCGCCTCAACGCCGTGATGTTCCAGGTGCGTCCGACGGCCGATGCGCTGTGGCCCTCCCCGTACGAGCCCTGGTCGCAGGTCCTCACCGGCACCCAGGGCCAGGACCCGGGCTGGGACCCGCTGGGCACGGCGGTGAAGGAGGCCCATGCCCGCGGTCTGGAACTGCACGCCTGGTTCAACCCGTACCGCATCGCCAACCACACCGACGTGACGAAACTGGTCGCCTCCCACCCCGCGCGCAAGCACCCGGAGTGGGTGGTGCCGTACGGCGGGAAGCTCTACTACAACCCGGGGCTGCCGAAGGTCCGTGCCTTCGTGCAGAACGCGATGCTCGACGCGGTGCGGAAGTACCCCGTGGACGCCGTCCACTTCGACGACTACTTCTACCCGTATCCCGTGACCGGCCAGACCTTCGACGACGACGCGGCCTACGCCCGCCACGGCAAGGCCTTCCCCGACCGGGACGCCTGGCGCCGCAACAACATCGACAGGCTGGTGTCCGGGATCGCCACGCGGATCAAGCAGGTGCGGCCGGGCACGCGCTTCGGCATCAGCCCGTTCGCGGTGTGGCGCAACGCCGCCACCGACGCACGCGGCTCCGACACCCGGGCGGGCGTGCAGACGTATGACGACCTGCACGCGGACACCCGCAAATGGGTGCGGGAGCACTGGATCGACTACATCGCCCCGCAGGTCTACTGGAACATCGGCTTCGCCGCCGCCGACTACGCCAAGCTGCTGCCCTGGTGGTCGGAGGTCGCGCGCGGCACCGGGACGCACGTGTACGTGGGGGAGGCCCTGTACAAGGCCGGCGACCCGGCCCAGTCGGCGGCCTGGCAGGACGTCGCCGAACTCTCCCGCCACCTCACCCTGGCCAAGAACCATCCGCAGGTGCGCGGACACATCTTCTTCGCCGCCAAGGACGTGGCGGCGGACCGGATCGGCGCGATGGCACGGGTGGTCGCCGACCACTACCAGCAGCCGGCGAGGCCCCCGCGCTGATCCGCGCCCGGCGGAGCGCTCAGTGTTGGATTTCCCTGTGGCGGATCTCGGTGTCCGGGCCGGGTGAGCAGATGCCCGTGTGCCCGTCCTCGAAGCGGACGCGGTACGGAGGGTTGCCCTCCTGGCCCAGTACTTCGACGATCTCGCCGACCTTGTCGTGTTGGCCGACCACCCTGCCGTGCTGGACAAGCTGGTCGCCCACGGTTGCACGCATCTGTAGGGCCTCCTCACCAGGTGCGGGAGCAGCGGTCCGTGGCCTTGAGTCTACGGCGCGGGGCCACGGTTGGAACCGGCGCGTACCTGCGCCGCTCAGCCCCGCGCCCGCTGCGTGACGGCGATGCACACCAGCACCGCCGCGGCCGTCAGCGGGGCGGCCACCGTCAGGTGCTCGCCCAGCAGCAGCACCGACCACACCAGTGTGAGCAGGGGTTGGGCCAACTGCAACTGGCTGGCCTTGGGAATGCCGATCGCCGCCATCCCCCGGTACCAGACGACCAGGCCGAGGAACTGGGAGCCCGCCGCAACCCACAGCAGCCCGGCCAGGCTGTGCGCACTCAGCCGTACGGGCTCGTACGACAGTGCCAGCGCGGCGGCCGGCATGCTCAGCGGCAGGCACAGCACCAGCGCCCAGCCGATGACCTGCCAGCCCGGCATGACCCGGGCCAGTCGGCCGCCCTCGGTGTAGCCGGCCGCGCACACCAGCAGGGCGCCGAACAGATACAGGTCCGCGGTGGTCAGCGCGCCGCCGCTCTGCTGCACCGTGAAGGCGACGACCGCGGCAGCGCCCGCGAGGGCCGCCGTCCAGAAGGTGCGGGAGGGGCGGGTGCCCATGCGCAGCGCGGAGAACAGGGCGGTGGTGAGCGGGAGCAGGCCGACCACGACGGCGGCGTGCGCGGTGGTCGACGTCTGCAGGGCCAGCGTGGTCAGCAGCGGGAAGCCGACGACGACTCCGGCGGCGACGACGGCCAGGCCCGCCAGGTGCCTTCGGCCGGGCAGCGGCACGCGCAGGGCCAGCAGACAGGCCCCCGCGATCAGCGCCGCGAGAACGCTGCGCACGGCCACCAGGGACCAGGGTCCGAAGCCCTCCAGGCCCCAGGCGGTGGCGGGGAAGGTGAGGGAGAAGGCGACCACGCCGAGTGCGGCCAGGAGGGTGCCGGCGCGACGGTTCGCCGCGGTCACCTGGGTGCTCGCGAAGGCGGGCCGGGTTTCACTGCCGACCGCTATCCGACTGGTGGCAGTAGCGCTACTCTGTGCTCTCATGCAAGAGCGTAGCAGTGTCGGTGAACTGGTGCAGCAGCTGCGGCGGGAACTGGACCGCTACTCTCCCGGTGGAAAGCTCCCGTCGAGCCGGTCCCTCGTCGAGCGGTACCGGGTCAGTCCGGTGACCGTCTCGCGCGCCCTCGGGCAACTGGCCGCCGAGGGTCTGGTGGTGACCCGGCCGGGCGCCGGAGCCTTCCGCGCCGAGCCGCGCGGCGGGGCCGCTCCCTCCGGTGACACCTCCTGGCAGGAGGTCGCCCTCAGCGCGGACGGCGCCGCCGACCTCGTACCGCGCTCCGTGGACGCCTCCGGGGTCACGGTCTCCCTCGCCGCCCCGCCGCCCGGAGTCGTCGAGTTCAACGGCGGCTATCTGCACCCGTCCCTGCAGCCGGAACGGGCGATGGCGGCGGCCCTGTCCCGGGCGGGCCGCCGCCCCGGCGCCTGGGGGCGGCCGCCGATGGAGGGGCTGCCCGAACTGCGCGAGTGGTTCGCGCGGAGCATCGGCGGCCAGGTCACCGCCGCCGGCGTGCTGATCGCCGCGGGTGGCCAGTCCGCGCTGACCACCGCGCTGCGCGCGCTCGCCCCGCCCGGTGCGCCGGTGCTCGTCGAATCGCCCACATACCCCGGGATGCTGGCGATCGCGCGGGCGGCCGGGCTGCGGCCGGTGCCGGTCCCGGTGGACGCGGACGGGGTCCGGCCCGAGCTGCTTGCGGACGCGTTCCGGGCGACCGGCGCGCGGGTCTTCGTCTGCCAGCCGTTGTTCCAGAACCCCACGGGTGCCGTGCTCGCCCCGGAACGGCGCGGGGAGGTGCTGCGGATCGCCCGCGAGGCCGGTGCGTTCGTCGTCGAGGACGACTTCGTACGGCGGCTCGTGCACGAGGACGCGGGGCCGCTGCCGAGCCCGCTGGCCGCCGACGACCCCGACGGAGTCGTCGTCCACGTCTGCTCGCTCACCAAGGCGACCTCGCCCAGCTTCCGGGTGAGCGCGCTGGCCGCCCACGGGCCGGTCCTGGAACGGCTGCGTGCCATCCAGGTCGTCGACACCTTCTTCGTCCCCCGCCCGCTCCAGGAGGCGGCCCTCGAACTCGTCGGCTCGCCCGCCTGGCCGCGTCATCTGCGGGCGATCTCCCAGGAGTTGATGGCCCGCCGTGACGCCATGACGACGGCGCTGCGGCTGGAGCTCCCCGAACTGTCCCTCCCGCACATCCCCTCGGGCGGCTACCACCTGTGGCTGCGGCTGCCCGACGGCACGGACGAATCCGCCCTCACGGCTGCGGCGCTGCGTGCGGGGGTTGCGATCACGCCCGGCCGTCCGTACTTCAGTGCGGAGTCTTCGGCGGCGCACCTCCGGTTGAGCTTTGCCGCGGTCGCGGGCAGCGGGGAGATCGCGGAGGGGGTGCGGCGGTTGCGGGTGGCTTGCGATGAGGCGTTCTAGCGCACCGGCGATTGTGCGGGCGCGGGTCGTCCCCTGAAGGCCGCTACAGAACCGTTGGCAGGGATGCACCGGCAACGCCCGTACACCGGCGAAAACCGCTCGACGCCTCCGGGCCCGGCCTGCGAGCCTCCCGACATGACCGACGCCCCGAGCCTTCCCGAAGGCTATGAGTTCTCCACCGACTTCGACCGTCTCGACGTCGACCGCGTCCACCGGTGGCTGGCCACCGACGCCTACTGGGCCAAGGGCCGGGCGCGCGAGAAGCAGGAGCGGGCGATGGCCGGATCGCTGAACTTCGGGGTGTACGACATGGTTTCCGGTGAGCAGGTCGCCTATGCCCGGGTCATCACCGACCGAGCGACCTTTGCCTGGTTGTGTGATGTCTACGTCGACCGGTCCGTGCGCGGGAAGAGCATCGGTACGGCCATGGTGGGCGCTGTGCGCGATCACCTGGAGCCGTACGGGCTGCGGCGGATCATGCTCGCCACCGCCGACGCGCACGGGGTCTACGCGAAGCTCGGATTCGAGCCGCTGGCGCAGCCGGACATCTGGATGGCCCTCGTTTTCGAGTGACTTGTCCGGCAGGTCCTGACCTTGAAGTAAGTTTTCGGGCACCGTCTGTGAATGCTCACCAACACCCCTTGACCTGCGCACTTTCCCGACACACCATCGCCGCATGCAACTTCGGGTCACTTTCGTCGCCGCCGCGCGCAGCTCCCCGCTGCTCGCCGAGCGCTTCGAGGACGACCGTCCGCTGGACCAGGCCGGCTGGGACGAGGTGCAGCGCGTCGCCCGCGATCTGGTGCCGCTCGCGGCGGCGGAGCTGCGCTACTGCTCGCCCACACCGCGCAGCCGCGCCACCGGCGACGCCCTCGGCTATGCGCCGCTGGTCCAACTCGCGCTGCGGGACTGCGACATGGGCCGCTGGCGCGGGCTGACCCTCGGCGAGGCGATGGCCCGCGAGCCGGAGGCGGTGGATGCCTGGCTGGCCGACCCGCGGGCCACCCCGCACGGTGGCGAGTCGCTGATGGGCTTCATCGCCCGGGTCGGCAACTGGCTCGACACCCGGCCCGCCGAGGACGGCGGCCGGATCGTCGCCGTGGCCGAGCCGTCCGTCGTCCGCGCGGCCCTGGTGTACGCGCTGAAGGCGCCGCCGTCGACGTACTGGAACATCGACGTGCGCCCCCTGTCGACGACCACCGTGACGGGCCACGCCGGGCGGTGGAACCTGCGCTTCGACGGGGCGCCGGTTCAGCCCTCGCGGGCGTAGTCGGTGGTCAGGACGAGGTCCTTGGCGGGGCCGGCCACCCGCCATACCGTCCGCCAGTGGTCGGCGTCCCGGACGGTGAACTCGCCGCGGTAGAGGTCCGCGGCGCAGGGGTGGTCGGCGACATGGTGCCCGGCGGTCAGATCCAGGTGGTGGAAGGGGCGCCCGTCGGCGAAACGCACGTCCGCGGTGCCCGGTGAACCGCCGGGCAGGAAGCGCAGGGTGCGTTCGGCGGGGCGCGCGACGCCCTGCCAGGTGAACGTGCCGGACTCCTTGTGCAGCAGCCCGCCCTCGGGGAGCGGGCTGAAGAGCGTCGTGCCTTCGAAGCGGCCCTCGTCGCCGCTAGCGAGATCCCGCACGCTGCGTTCCACGCGCCAGCGCCCGGCGAGGTGCGCCAGCACGTCCGCCACGGGCCAGAACTCGCCCATGCCCAGCCCTTCTTCCGGCCGGGGCTGCAAGGGATCGGGGGAGCCGGTGGGTGTCTTGCGGTCGGCCTGGGCCCGGATCTCGTAGTGCGCGGCGTGACTGGTGGCGCGGAAAGCCTCCTCGTACGCGGCGAGCGCTCCGCCGAGTCCGCCACCGGCAGTGCCACGGCGCCGGACCCGCAGCGCCAGTCCGGTGAAGGCTGCCGTCACGACGGCCAGACCACCGGTCAGGACGAGGTAGGGCGTCAGCGCATCCATGCCGTCGACCTTACGTCCGCGCATACTGCCTGATATTTCGAACGATGTTCTCGTACACCTTCCCGGCGAACTCGATCACCTTCCTGCGGATCAGGCAGAAGCAGCAGGGGTCTCCTGCGCGGGCTGCTGTCCGAGCGGCAGCAGCCCCCGCTCGGCGAAGACCTTCTTCGCGACGAAGGTCGCGTTCAGAGCCTTCGGCATGCCGCAGTACACCGCCGAGTGGGTCAGGGCCTCGACGATCTGCTCGGGGGTGAGGCCCACGTTCAGGGCCGCGTTGACGTGGACGTCGAGCTGGGCTTCGCAGCCGCCGAGCGCGGTGAGCATGCCCAGCGTGACCAACTGCCGGTCGCGCGGGGCGAGCCCGGGACGGTCGTAGATCTCCCCGAAGGCCCAGGCGACGACCTGGTGACCGAGTTCGGGGTTGATGTCGGCGAGGGACTCGACGACGCGTTGGCCGGCTTCGCCGTCGACCCTCTTCAGGACCTCCATGCCGTGGGCGAAGCGGTCTTCGCGGGTGGTGCTCTCGCTCATCTCGGGTCTTCCGTCCCCGACTGCTCGTCGAGCAGTCGTGCATAGTGATGGATCTTGGCGTCCAGCGCACGGGCGTTGCGGCGCAGCGACCGGATCCGGTCGCCCAGTTCGGCGCGGTGCTCTCGCAGCATCGCCAGCCGGGCGGCGACCGAGCCGTTGCCCTGCGCCCGCAGCTGCGCGAAGCGCTGCATGTCGGCGATCGACATACCGGTCTCGCGCAACCGCAGCAGGAACTCCAGCCAGGCCAGGTCGGCCGCGTCGTAGCGACGCTGGTTGCCGGTGGTCCGGCCGACCCGCTCGATGAGGCCCGCCTTCTCGTAGTAGCGCAGGGTGTCGTGCGAGAGCCCGGTGCGCTCGGCGACCTCGGCGATCGTGAGGGTCGGCTCCCGGTCCTGCGGGAGGCGGTGTCCGCTGGTCATGAACAAGACGGTAGAACCTGGAGCGCACTCCAGGTCAAGCGGCCGCCGGGCGCACCGCCGGGGGCTGCGCCCGCCGACCAGTCGAATTTCACCATCAAATAACTCTCCGGGAGAGTTCTGTTTCCCGGTCGTTCACCATTTCATAAGTGCGCCCTCGTATTTCGGAATTGACTTAATCTCTTTCTCGCAGACGGCACAACCAAACGGAAACGGCGTCCGTCTAAGTCGTCGAATCGATAACCCGCGGGGAGTGCCAAGGAATGGATCGCTCGACTCTGTCCACAGCCGTTTCGAGCGGTCGTTTCTCGCCGAAGAAGGCCGCGGCCCTGCTCGCGGCCGTCATCTCCGCCGCCGTGTTCTGTGCCGCCGACGCCGTCGCCCGCAGCTACCCCTTCGGCCCCCGCACCCGCAGCGTCAACGACCTCGGCAACCAGTACGTGCCCTTCCACGCGCACCTGTGGGACCTGCTGCACGGCCGGGCCGACGGCGGCCTCTTCGTCAACTGGCAGTCCGGCTTCGGCTCGAGCTTCCTGCCCGACCTGGGCACTTACCTCGGCAGCCCGTTCGCCCTGCTGGTCGGCCTGTTCCCCCGGGACGAGATCGATCTCGCGGTCTATGTGATCACCGTGCTGAAGATCGCCTCAGCCGGTGCGGCGATGGCCTGGCTGCTGCTGAGTCTGCGTCCCGGCCGCTGGTGGGGCGCCGGGCTGCTGGGCGCCTCGTACGCCCTGTGCGGCTGGAGTGTGGCGCTCGGCGACTACAACCCGATGTGGCTCGACGGCCTCGCGGCCCTGCCGCTGCTGTGTCTGGTCGGCGAGTGGACGCTCCAGCGCCGGCGCCCGCTGCTCGGCGTCCTGATCGTCGCCCTCGCCTGGATCGCCAACTTCTACACCGCGTACATGGCCACCCTCTGCGCCGGCCTGGTGCTGCTGCTCCGGTTGTGGCTCTGCGACCTCTCCCGAAGGCAGCGACTCGTGGCGGCCGGTCGCGCCGCCGCCACCGTCGTCCTCGGCATGGGCCTGGCCGCACCGCTGGTGACCGTCGTCTACTTCGGCACCAAGCACGCCTACCCGGGGCGGGTCGTGCAGTTCGCGCCCGTGAGCACCGAGGATCTGCTGGCCCGTCTGCTGCCCACGACGTACAGCTTCGGCAGTCCGGCCCTCTACGTGGGCATGACGGCGCTGCTGCTCGCCCTCGCCCTGCCCTTCCACCGGGCGGTTCCCGGGCGGGTGCGCACGGGATGGGCGCTGCTCGTCGCCGCGGTCGCGCTGTCGCTGCAGTGGGGGCCGACCCATCTGGTCTGGCATGCCTTCGCCACCCCGCAGGGCAGCCCGTACCGGCAGGCCTTCGTCGTGTGCGCGCTGCTGGTGATGGCCGCCTGGCAGGCCCTGTCCCACGGCCTTCCCGACCGGCGGGCGCTGGGGGCCGCGGGAGCGCTGCTCGCCCTGATCACCGCCGTGGCGAGCCTGAGTGACTTTGTGAAGCCGGTGGCCTGGCCGGTCCTGGTGCTCGCCGTCATCGGTGCGGCGGGCGGGCTGCTGCTGTTGCGCCGGGCCGAGGGCCGCGGCCGTACCGTCATGGCCGGGCTCGCCCTGGTGCTGCTGTTCGGCGGGCAGTTCGGAGAGGCGGCGGCCACTTCCGCCGTCGCCACCCGCGTCCGCTTCGGCCACATGGACGACTACGCGCCCTGGGGCGCGCGGCAGGAGACCCAGGCGGAGGCGATCGCAAGGGCCGACGGCTGGCCGCGGTACCGCACCGACCCGGGCCGGGAGCAGACCGTCGCCAACGACCCGATGCTGGTCGGCGGCCAGGGCGCCCAGTACTACAGCAGCCTCACCGCCGACGTCCTCAGCCGCACCCTCACCGCCCTCGGCGACGGCTGGACCTCGCGGGGCCGCAACCTGCAGAGCCTCGACAACCCCGTCACCGACGCGATTTTCTCCGTCGGAGCGCGGGTGCACTCGCCGGTCGACCCGCACCAGGCGTATCTGCCGCAGCTCGGCGGCCCGTTGTCGGTCTCCCGGCAGGACGTGCCCCCTCTGGTGACCGTACGCAGCACTCCCGGCCGGGCGGGCTTCGGGCCGTCGCCGTACCGCAACCAGGAGCTGCTGCTCGGCGCCCGCGTCTACACCGTCCCCCGGACCGCCGTGCGCGACGACAACGGAAAGCCGCTGCGGGAGCAGGACGGGGTCGGTGACGGGACCGCCCTCACCCACCCGACGATCACGGCCGACTGCCCGGCCGGCAGCCAGGTCTACCTGTGGGCCCCGTACTACTCCGGCACCGCGCGCCTCGCAGGTCACCGCGTGCTCTTCCGCGCCCATTACCCGCGCAACCGCGCCGCCATGGCACCGCTCGGCACGGCCCCCGGCGCCGGCCGGCTGCGCATCGAACTGACCCCCGACCGCCCCGGCCGCATCCCGCGGGGCGCCGTCGGCTGCCTGGACACCGCCCGGCTGCACAAGGCCGTCGAACACCTCAAGGCCACCGCAGCCACACAGGTCACCGTCTCCGACGCCACCGTCCGGGCCGAACTCCCCGCGGGCAGCAGGGGACTCGCGGTCGTCGCGGCTCCCCGCATCGCGGGCTGGCGCTGCGCCGCGGGCGACGGCGACGCCGTACCGGCCCAGCAGTTCCTCGGTCTGATCGCCGTCCCGCTCGACGGCTCCTCGACCAGCGTCACCTGCCAGTTCCATCCGCCCGGCCTGCGGCTCGGCACGGCCGTCGGGGCCGCCTCGCTGCTGACCCTGATCCTGCTCGGCGCCGTCACCGCCGTACACCGGAGGCGCTCCACCATGCCCGACCCGCCCACGACCAGCACCCGCCCGCGCGAGCCCATGACCGGCGTTCTCTGACCGCGTCCCCAAGGGAAATGACCATGCTCATATCGATCGTCGCACCCTGCTACAACGAAGAAGACGTCATCGAGCGCTTCCACGACCAGGTCCAGAAGGTCGCGGAGGAGCTCCTTCCGCTCGGTCACGACATGGAGTTCGTGTACGTCGACGACGGCAGCCGCGACCGCACGCTCGCCGCGCTGGAGCGGCTGGCCGACCGGGACGCGCGCGTGCGCTACGTCTCCTTCAGCCGCAACTTCGGCAAGGAGGCGGCCCTGCTGGCCGGCCTGCGCCACTCCACGGGTGACTCCGTGATCGTCATGGACGCGGACCTCCAGCACCCGCCGGAGCTGATCAAACGCATGGTGGACCTGCGCAAGGAGGGCTACGACCAGGTCATCGCCAAGCGCACCAGGACCGGTGACCGGATGACCCGCACCGTCACCGCCCGCCTCTACTACCGCCTCATCAACCGCCTCGTCGACGTGGAACTCGTCGACGGCGTCGGCGACTTCCGGCTGATGTCCCGCCGAGTGGTGGACGCGGTCCTGGAGCTCACCGAGTACAACCGCTTCTCCAAGGGCCTGTTCGCCTGGGTGGGCTTCCCCAGCACCACCTTTGAGTACGAGAACGCCGTACGCGAGGCAGGCCGCAGCTCCTGGAGCCTGCGCAGCCTGCTCAACTACGGCATCGACGGGCTGCTGTCCTTCAACAACAGGCCCCTGCGCCTCGCCCTGTACCTGGGCATGGGCCTGCTGGTGTGCGCCCTCGCCTATACCGCGTGGATCGTGGGCGCCGCGCTCGTCAACGGCGTGCAGACGCCCGGCTATGTCACGATCATCACCGCCGTCACCGGTGTCGCCGGAGTGCAGATGATCATGCTCGGGGTCATCGGGGAGTACACCGGCCGCATCTACTACGAGGTCAAGCGGCGCCCGCACTTCCTGGTGAAGGCGAGCAACGTGGACCGGGCGAAGGACCTCATTCCCTGATGCGCAGTGCACTTGTCTCGAGGCAGATGATCACCTTCGCCGTGATCGGTGTCGTCAACACGGGCACGTATTACGGTGCCTATCTGCTGCTCCTTACCCGTTTGCCGTACCTCCTCGCCCATATCCTCGCGACCGCGCTCAGCCTGACTGGTTCATTTTTCCTCAATGCGCGATTCACCTATAGGACACGCCCGACGCTGCGGAAATTCATGCTGTTCCCCCTGACGAATGCCGCGAATTTCGTCATCACGACGGCCGGCGTCTACGTCCTCGTCGACCTGCTGCACTTCAGCAGCCGCTTCGCCCCGCTGCTCGCGTCCCTGGCGGCCATCCCGGTGACCTTCCTCGTCTCCCGGCGGATCATGCTCCCGAAGGCGGACCCCGCCCCGATTGCATAAACGTGCATCGATACGTATAGTCATGCCATCCAGGAGGAGGATGACATGGCGGTACGTGCGGCAGTGGCCGGAGCGAGCGGATACGCGGGCGGGGAGCTCCTGCGTCTGCTCCTGGCGCACCCCGAGATCGAGATCGGGGCCCTGACCGGCAACTCCAACGCCGGTCAGCGGCTCGGCGCGCTGCAGCCGCACCTGCTGCCGCTGGCCGACCGCATACTCCAGGAAACCACCCCGGAGGTCCTCGCCGGGCACGACGTGGTGTTCCTCGCCCTGCCCCACGGCCAGTCCGCCGCCGTCGCCGAGCAGCTCGGCCCGGACGTGCTCGTCATCGACATGGGCGCCGACTTCCGGCTCAAGGACGCGGCCGACTGGGAGAGGTTCTACGGCTCCGCGCACGCCGGGACCTGGCCGTACGGCCTCCCCGAACTGCCGGGTGGCCGCGCCGCGCTGGAGGGGTCCAAGCGCATCGCGGTACCCGGCTGCTACCCGACGGCCGCCACCCTGGCCCTCTTCCCGGCCTACGCCGCAGGGCTCGCCGAGAACGAGGCCGTGATCGTCGCCGCCTCCGGCACCTCCGGCGCGGGCAAGGCGCCCAAGCCGCACCTGCTGGGCAGCGAGGTCATGGGCTCCATGTCGCCGTACGGCGTCGGCGGCGGCCACCGGCACACCCCCGAGATGGTCCAGAACCTCAGCGCGGCGGCCGGGGAGCGGGTCTCCGTCTCCTTCACCCCGACCCTCGCACCGATGCCCCGCGGCATCCTCGCCACCTGCAGCGCGAAGGCCAAGCCGGGCGTGACCGCCGAGTCCGTGCGCGCCGCCTACGAGAAGGCCTTCGCCGACGAGCCGTTCGTCCACCTCCTGCCCGAGGGCCAGTGGCCCGCCACGGCGTCCGTCTACGGTTCCAACGCCGTTCAGGTGCAGGTCGCATACGACGAGGCGGCGGGCCGCATCATCGCGATCAGCGCCATCGACAACCTGACCAAGGGCACCGCGGGCGGTGCCGTCCAGAGCATGAACCTCGCCCTCGGACTCGACGAGTCCACGGGGCTTTCCACGATCGGAGTCGCACCGTGAGCGTCACGGCAGCCAAGGGATTCCAGGCTGCGGGCATCGCCGCCGGAATCAAGGAGAACGGCAACCCCGACCTGGCCCTCGTGGTCAACAACGGGCCCCGCCGCGCCGCCGCCGGTGTCTTCACCTCCAATCGTGTGAAGGCCGCGCCGGTTCTCTGGTCCGAGCAGGTCCTGAAGAGCGGCGAGTTGACCGCGGTCGTCCTCAACTCCGGTGGCGCCAACGCCTGTACGGGGCCGAAGGGCTTCCAGGACACGCACGCGACAGCGGAGAAGGTGGCCGACTCCCTCAACAGCGCGGGACTGGACGAGACGGGTGGTCACGCCGCCGGGCTGATCGCCGTCTGCTCGACGGGCCTCATCGGGGTGCTCCTCCCGATGGACAAACTGCTGCGGGGTGTCGACAAGGCCGTCGCCCAACTCAGCCCGCACGGCGGCGAGAAGGCCGCCATCGCCATCAAGACCACCGACACCGTCCACAAGACGTCAGTCGTCACCAAGGACGGCTGGACCGTCGGCGGCATGGCGAAGGGCGCTGGCATGCTCGCCCCCGGCCTCGCCACCATGCTGGTCGTCCTCACCACGGACGCCGACCTCGAAAGCGACGTGCTGGACAAGGCACTTCGGGCCGCCACCCGCACCACCTTCGACCGCGTCGACTCCGACGGCTGCATGTCCACCAACGACACCGTCCTGCTGCTCGCCTCCGGCGCCTCCGAAGTCACCCCGAAATACGAGGAGTTCGCCGAAGCCGTACGGCAGGTCTGCGACGACCTCGGCCAGCAGCTGATCCGCGACGCCGAGGGCGCCAGCAAGGACATCAAGGTCGAGGTGATCAACGCGGCGAGCGAGGACGACGCCGTTGAGGTGGGCCGCTCCATCGCCCGCAACAACCTCCTCAAGTGCGCCATCCACGGCGAGGACCCCAACTGGGGCCGCGTCCTCTCCGCGATCGGCACGACGAAGGCGGCCTTCGAGCCGGACCGGCTCAACGTCGCCATCAACGGCGTCTGGGTCTGCAAGAACGGCGGCGTCGGCGAGGACCGCGAGAAGGTCGACATGCGCTACCGCGAGGTGCACATCGTCGCCGACCTCGCCGCCGGGTCCGAGACCGCCACCATCTGGACCAACGACCTCACCGCCGACTACGTCCACGAGAACAGCGCCTATTCGTCATGAGCACCACTCGTAAGCACACCGCGCTCCCCAAGGCCCAGATCCTCATCGAGGCGCTGCCCTGGCTGGTCAAGCACAACGGCAAGACGGTCGTCATCAAGTTCGGCGGCAACGCCATGATCGACGAGGACCTCAAGGCCGCGTTCGCCCAGGACGTCGTCTTCCTGCACCACGCCGGGCTCAAGCCGGTCGTGGTGCACGGCGGAGGCCCGCAGATCAGCGCCGCCCTCGACCAGCACGGCATCGTCAGCGAGTTCAAGGCCGGCCTGCGCGTCACCACCGAGGACGCCATGGACGTCGTACGCATGGTGCTCGCCGGGCAGGTCCAGCGCGAGCTGGTCGGGCTGCTCAACCAGCACGGCCCGCTGGCCATAGGCCTCACCGGCGAGGACGCGCACACCATCACCGCCACCAAGCACCAGCCCGAGATCGACGGCGAACTGGTCGACATCGGGCGGGTGGGCGAGATCACCGCGATCGACACGGGCGCGATCGAGGCACTGCTCGCCGACGGCCGGATCCCGGTCGTCTCCTCGATCGCCCGGAGCCAGGACGACGGACATGTCTACAACGTCAATGCTGACACGGCGGCTGCGGCACTCGCTGCTGCGCTTGGAGCGGAGACTCTCATGGTCCTCACGGACGTCGAGGGCCTCTATGAGGACTGGCCGCACAGCGACGAGGTGATCAGCCGCCTCACCGCCTCCCAACTGGAGAAACTGCTGCCGGAGCTGAGCTCCGGCATGGTGCCGAAGATGGAGGGCTGTCTGCACGCCGTCCGCAACGGCGTCACCACCGCCCGCGTCATCGACGGCCGGGTCCAGCACTCGATCCTGCTGGAGATCTTCACCGACGAGGGCATCGGCACGATGGTCGTGCCCGACGAGAATCCGCACGTACAGGGGGAGTCGTGAGCAACCAGGAACTGACCGCGCGGTGGCAGGGCGCGCTC
The DNA here is from genome assembly GCF_053593775.1 of Streptomyces sp. NPDC002092. NCBI lineage: Bacteria > Bacillati > Actinomycetota > Actinomycetes > Kitasatosporales > Streptomycetaceae > Streptomyces > Streptomyces sp. NPDC002092. The sequence continues at coordinate 46,286 of NZ_JBSFDG010000010.1, read as the reverse complement.
ATGAACAACTACGGCATCCCGCTGCTGCCCCTGGTGCGCGGCGAGGGCGCCAAGCTGTGGGACGCCGACGGCAAGCAGTACGTCGACTTCGTCGGCGGCATCGCGGTCAACGCGCTCGGCCACGCCCACCCGGCGATCGTCGAGGCCGTGAGCCGGCAGATCGGCTCGCTCGGCCACATCTCCAACTTCTTCATGTCCGAGCCGACCGTGACCCTTGCCGAGCGGCTGCTGCAGCTGTTCGGGCGGGACGGCAGGGTGTTCTTCTGCAACTCGGGCGCCGAGGCCAACGAGGCCGCCTTCAAGATCGGCCGGCTGACCGGGCGCACACACGTCGTCGCCACCGAAGGCGCCTTCCACGGCCGCACCATGGGCGCCCTCGCGATGACCGGCCAGCAGGGCAAGCGGGAGCCGTTCCTGCCACTGCCCGGAGACGTCACGCATGTGCCGTACGGCGACGCTCAGGCGCTTGCGGCCGCGGTCACCGAGGAGACCGCGCTGGTCATCCTGGAGCCGATCCAGGGCGAGATCGGCGTCGTCACCCCGCCGCCCGGCTATCTCAAGGCCGCCCGGGCGATCACTGCCGCCACCGGTGCGCTGCTGGTCCTGGACGAGGTGCAGACCGGAGTCGGCCGTACCGGCCACTGGTTCGAGTACCAGGCCCACGAGGGTGTCCTGCCGGACGTCGTCACGCTCGCCAAGGGCCTCGGCGGCGGACTGCCGCTGGGCGCGACCGTCGCCTTCGGGCGGGCCGCGGAGCTGCTGCAGCCCGGGCACCACGGCACGACCTTCGGCGGCAACCCGGTCGCCTGCGCCGCCGGGCTCGCCGTCCTGGACACGATCGCGAACGAGGGGTTGCTGGAGAACGTCAAGCAGCAGAGCGAGAAGCTGCGGGAGGGAATCGAGTCACTGGGCCACCCGTTGATCGACCATGTCCGGGGTGCGGGCCTCCTCCTGGGTATCGTGCTCACCGAGCCGCTCGCGCCCCAGGCGCGCCAGGCGGCTCAGGAGGCCGGATTCCTGGTGAACGCGCCCGCCCCCGACGTCGTACGGCTGATGCCGCCGCTGACTCTCGGCGACGACGAGGTGGAGGCGTTCCTCCAGGCGCTGCCCGGCATCCTGGACCAGGCCAACGGGGACGGATCCGGAGAATGAGACGACGATGAGTCACGCGCAGGACGACGCACAGCACGCCGGGCCTGCCGTGCCGCAGACCCGCACCGCACGCCACCGCCGGATCGTGGACATCCTCAACCGGCAACCGGTGCGCTCGCAGAGCCAGTTGGCCAAGTTGCTGGCCGACGACGGGCTGAACGTCACGCAGGCGACCCTGAGCCGGGACCTGGACGAGCTGAACGCGGTGAAGATCCGCAACAACGACGGTGACCTGATCTACGCGGTGCCCAGCGAGGGGGGTTTCCGGACCCCCCGGGCGCCGCTGGGGGAGTCGGCGAAGGAAGAGCGGATGCGGCGGTTGTCGCAGGAGCTGCTGATCTCTGCCGAGGCGTCGGCGAATCTTGTGGTGCTGCGGACGCCGCCGGGGGCTGCGCAGTTCCTGGCCTCGGCCATCGATCAGGCCGAACTGCACGACATTCTCGGCACGATTGCCGGTGACGACACGTTGTTGTTGATCAGTCGGGATCCCAGTGGGGGGAATGCGCTGGCCGAGCATCTGCTGAGGTTGGCTCAGAACGGCCACTGAGAGGGGTGCTTGCGGTTGTTCGCCGACTGCGAGCCGTGGGGGCTTGTCGCGCCCACGCGGCGGAGCCGCACATCGACACATCCCCGCGCCCCTTCAGGGCGCTCCGGTCAGCCCAGGCGAGCAGCCAGGCCCCCCGTGCATCTCACCTCGTCGCCCGCCGTGATCAGCAAGGCCTCCACGTCCGGGAGGGACTCCAGCCAGCCCAGGCCCTGGTTGGAGCCCATGGCGAAGGCTGCTGTGGCCCAGCAGTCCGCCCAGGTGAGCTTGGGGGCCACCACCGTCACCGCCACCAGGTCGGTGACCGCGGAGCGGCCCGTGCGCGGGTCGACTATGTGGGCGCCGCGCTCGGCGGTGCCGGAGGTGGCCACGGCCAACTCGTCGGCGCCGGCCGCGGAGACGACCGCCGCGAGGCCGCCCGGGCGCAGCGGGTCCGCCACCCCGACCCGCCAGGGCCGGTGCGGTTCGGGCACGCCGATCAGCTGGACGTCCCCGCCGCCGTTCATGCTCACGCCGCTCACGCCGGGGGTGGCCGCCAGCAGCCGGGCCGCGCGCTCGGCGGCCCAGCCCTTGACGATGCCGGTCGGGTCCAGCCGCCCTTCGTAGCGCAGGCTGAACCAGCCGTCGCTCACCCGCTCCGCCTCGGCGCCCAGGGCGAGCACCTCGGCGACCTCGGGGGCGCACTGCTCCACGGTCAGCTCACCCCGCACCAGCCGGGAGACCTCACTGTCGTCGCGGTAGGTGCTGAACACCTCGTTCACCCGGTGCAGCCCGGCGATCGCCTCCGCCAGCGCCGCCTGCACCGCACCGGGCTCCCCGCCGCGGACGTCGAAGGAGAAGACGGTCCCCATGACCTCCTCCGCATGACGCACCGCGGCGGGAGCTTCTGCCGACTCGGCCACCGACTCAGCCACCGGCCTGGTCCAGTGCCGACTGCAGCGACTGCATATAGCCGCTGCTCGTGTACGTGGCACCCGACACCGCGTCGATCTTCGCGCTGCCGGCCGCCACCGCCTCCTGGTTGAGCTTGGGGATGGCCATCGCCGTCTTCTGGTCGCTGAGCCCGCCCTTGGGCGCCTGCACCGCGTCCGCCTTGGTGATCTTGCCGTTCGCCACCGTGATCCGGACCTGGACCGGCCCGTACTGGGTCTGCGCGACACTGCCGGTCACGGTCTTGGCCTGGCCGCTCGCGGAGCCCGAGCCCTGGGCGTTGCCGGAGGAGGAGCCCCCACCGCCGCCCTGGGAGGGGCTGGTGCTGCCCTTCGAGGAACCGGCGCTCGCCTTCATCTTGTCGATCGCCGACTGCAGCGACTGCTTGTAGCCGTTGCTCGTGTACGTCGCCCCGGAGACCGAGTCGATCTGCGCGCTCTGCGCGGCGACCGTCTCCTGGGTCAGCTTGGGAACGGAGAGGGCGGTCTTCTGGTCGCTGGTGCCGCCCTTGGGCGCCTGGATCGCCTCAGCCTTGGTGATCTTGCCGTTGCTGACGGTCAGCCGGACCTGGACGTTGCCGTACTGGGTCTGGGCCACACTGCCGTCGACCGTGCCGCTCCCGGCGCCCGCGGCGCCGCCCTGGGGCGACTCCTGCGCGGCCGCGGTCTGCTGCGGGGCCGCGCCGGCCGCCTGGGCGTTCGGGTCGGACGCCGGTTTCAGCGACAGCAGCAGTACGACGCCCGACACGGTGGCGGCGGTGGCCAGCACGACACGCCGGATGGGGTGACTCTTCTTCATCGCTTTCCCAGACTCCTGAAGTCCCGTCGCTCACATCTCGAACGACTCGTGATGGATGCGGCGGGCGGGCACTCCCGCCCCGCGCAGTGCTTCGTACACGCCCTGCGCGAACCCGGCCGGCCCGCACATGAAGACGTCGTGCTGTTCGATGTCCGGCAGCTTCTGCCGCAGCCGCTCCGCCGAGATGTCCGGGCGCTCCCCGTCCGGGCTGTTGACCGCGTACATCAGCCGGGCGCCGCGGTCGTCGGCGATGGCGGCGAGCTCGTCCCACAGGGCCAGGTCCTGCGTGGTGTTGGCCCGGTACAGGAGCGTGATGTCCCCGGAGGCGCCGGGCAGCGTCTCGAACAGCGCCCGCATCGGCGTGATGCCGACGCCGCCCGCGACCAGCAGCACCTTGCCGCGGCTGCGCCGCTGCGCGGTCATCGCACCGTAGGGGCCCTCGGCCCACACCCTGGTGCCGGGTGTCAGCTCGCGCAGCCGGGCGCTGTGGTCGCCGATCGCCTTGACGGTGATCCGCAGCATGTCGGGGCGGGGCGCCGCCGACAGCGAGTACGGGTGGGAGGAGAACCGCATGCCCGGCGCGAGGAACCGCCACCGGAAGAACTGCCCGGCCTCCGCGCCCATCCGGTGCAGCTTCCGCCCGCCGATCAGCACCGACACGATGCCCGGGGTCTCCTCGATCACGGCCTCGACGCGCATGCGATGCCGCAGGTTCAGCCGGATCGGAGTGAGGATCCGGTACCAGACCACCAGCGCGGTCACCGACCCGTACAGCACGTACCAGAAGGTCTTCGCGGTTGGCTCGACGGCGAAGTCGTTGCCGGTGGTGATCTGGTGCCAGAACGTCAGGAACACGGCCCCGTACGTCAGCAGGTGGACGTGGTACCAGGTGTCGTACGGGATCCGGCGCCGCACCGGGCCGATGGACGTCAGCCCGATGAGCACGAACAGGCCGGTGCCGATGGCCGCCTTGCCCATGTCCGGCAGCTGGTTGATGGAGTCGATCGTCTGCTGGACGATGTCACCGAGCGATTTGCCCGCCTGCAGCGCATAGCCCCACATGATGAGGAAGACATGCGCGAAGACCAGGCAGAGCGTGTAGCGGCCGCTCATCGCGTGCCAGCGCGCCACCCGGTCGGAGCCGACGCGCCGTTCCAGAGCGGGCACCCGGGCCATCTGCAGCACCACGAGCGCCATCAGATAGCCCGCCAGCAGACCGGTGATCCGGCCCGCGTTGAGGATCTTGCCGTTCTGGTCGGCGATGGACGGCGTGTTGTGCCACCACAGCCACAGCACACCGACCGCGCCCGCCCATACGGCGAGCAGCAGGACGGTCGCCGGGGAGCGGCGCGGGCGGATGCGGCGCATCGTCTGGCGGCGGGCGGCGCGGCCGCCTGCGAGCGTGGTGGTCACTGTTCCTCCGGGGCGGGGGCAAGGGGGCTGTCGTGGTCCCTTGGCCCAGGAATACGTGGCGCGACGCCGGTGTGTTCAGCCGCGTGCCGAGTCCAGTGCGGACTGGAGTGACTGGCGGTAACCGTCACTCGTGTAGGTGGCCCCGGAGACGGTGTCGATGTTCGCGCTCTGGGCCTGCAGCGCCTCGCTCCTGAGCCGGGGGAGGGCGAAGCTGTTGATCTCCTGGTCCCGCGGGTTGTCCGTCGGGTAGGTGACGGCGGTCACCTCGGTGAGCCTGCCGTTCTTGAGGGTGATACGGACCTGGACGGGGCCCCAGCGGGTCTGGACCGTGTCGCCGGTGACGGTCTTCGTGCCGGTCGTGGTCGATCCTCCGGAGCCGCCGGACCCGGTCGAGCCGCTCGAAGTGCTCGAACTGCTGCTGGGCGCGGGCACCGCCAGCGCCGCCTCCGGCGAGGAGTGCGGCTTCAGCGACAGCAGCAGCACCATGCCGGAGACGGTGGCGGCGCTCGCCAGCACGATGCGGCGCAGCGGACGGTTCTTCTTCAGCGCGTGCACTTGACGGCCTCACAGCTCTCAGAATTCGAACGACTCGTGGTGGATACGGCGGTCCGGCACACCGGCGTCGCGCAGCTCCTCGTACAGGTCCCGGGCGAAGCCGTGCGGGCCGCAGATGTAGACGTCGTGGCCCACGAGGTCGGGGAAGGTCGCGCGCAGGGACTGGGCGGTGAGGCTGGGGCGGCGCCCGTCAGGCCCGTTGAGCGCATACAGCACCTTGGCCCCGCGCCAACGGGCGATGGCCTCCAACTCCCCGCCCAGCGCCAGGTCTTCGGCCGTGCGCGCCCGGTACAGAAGAGTGACGTCGCCGGGCAGCGTCTCGAACAGCGCCCGCAGCGGTGTGATGCCGACGCCGCCCGCGATCAGCAGGGACTTCTGCGCGGTCTGCCGGTCCTGGGTCAGCGACCCGTAGGGGCCCTCCGCCCACACCCGGGTGCCCGGCCGCAGCAGCGCGACGGCCGCGCTGTGGTCGCCGAGCGCCTTGACCGTGATCCGCATCAGGTCCTGCCGGGGCGTCGCCGACAGGGAGTACGGCGTCGACGTCCAGCCCATGCCCTCGCCGAGGAACCGCCAGCGCAAGAACTGCCCGGCCCGCGCGCCCAGTTCGTCCAGCCGCTCGCCCCGTACGACGACGGAGTACACGCCCGGCGCCTCCTTGTGCACCGACTCCACCCGCAGCCGGTGCCGCAGGTTGAGCCGCAGCGGTACCAGGACCCGGAACCACAGCACCAGGGCCGCGACGCCGAGGTACAGCACGTACCAGGCGGCCGTGGCGCCGGTGTGGCCGTTGAACTCGTTGCCCAGGGTGAGCTGGTGGAAGAAGGCCAGGAACACCGCCAGGTACGTGAGCAGGTGGACGTAGTACCAGAACTCGTGACTGACCCGACGGCGGGCGGCGCGCGCCGAGGTGACGCCGACCGCGAACAGGATGACCGTGCCGAAGCCGGCCTTCATCATGTCCGGGTAGTCCAGGACCACGGTGAGCGTCTCGTGCCACACCGAGGCGCGGTCCTGGGCGGCGTACCCGAGGAGGATCAGCACGATGTGCGCGACCAGCAGGCACACCGTGTACCGGCCGGCCATCGCATGCCAGCGGGCCACCCGGTCCGAGCCGATCCGCCGCTCCAGCAGCGGCACCCGCGCCATCAGACCGACCAGCACCGCGCAGGCGTATCCGCACAGCAGCCCGGCGATCCGCCCGGCCCCGGTCAGCCAGCCCGCCGTCCCCACCACCGACCCGGTGTCCGTCCACCACAGGGCGACCACGGCTGCCGCCCCGGCCCACAGCAGGGCGAGCACGGGGCCCGCGGGGGAGCGCCGCGCGGCCGGCGCCACGGCCGGTGCCGCCCGCCGCTCGTACACGGTGGTCATGAGTGCGTCCTTTCGCCTGGATCCGGACGCCACTGTGCCGCCGCAACCTCTCAGCAGCCTCTGAAACCGGCACCCTCTGAGCCCACTCAGAGGAAACTCAGAGCCCCGGAGGCCGCCGCCCGCCCCGGCGAGGGGTGATCCTGGTAGGGCGATGAACACCACCCGCTCCGGCCGCCCCGCCCTCACCCGTCCCGACGGCACTGCGCTGCGCGTCCTCGTCGTCGACGACGATCCGGATCTCGCCGAGGTGCTCTCCGGTGCCCTGCGCTACGAGGGCTGGCAGGTCCGCTCGGCAGGTGACGGCGCCTCCGCGCTGGCCGAGGCGCGGGAGCTGATGCCGGACGCCGTCGTGCTGGACGTGATGCTGCCCGACACCGACGGCTTCGCCGTGCTGCGCTCCCTGCACATTGTGAAACCCGATGTGTGCGTCCTCTTCCTCACCGCACGGGACGCGGTCGAGGACCGCATCGCCGGCATCACGGCAGGCGGCGACGACTACGTCACCAAGCCCTTCAGCCTGGAGGAGGTCGTCGCCCGGCTCCGCGGACTGCTGCGCCGCGCCGGCATGGCACGCCAGCTGGACGAGGGCCCGCGGCTGACGGTCGGCGACCTGGTGATGGACGAGGAGGCCCGTGAGGTGACCCGGGCGGGCGAGCTGATCGAGCTGTCGCCCACCGAGTTCGAACTGCTCCGCTTCCTGATGCGCAACCCACGCCGCGTGCTCAGCAAGGCACAGATCCTCGACCGCGTCTGGTCCTACGACTTCGGCGGCCGCGCCCACGTCGTCGAGCTGTACATCTCCTACCTGCGCAAGAAGGTGGACGCGGGCCGCGAGCCGATGATCCACACGGTGCGGGGGGCCGGATACGTGCTCAAGCCGGTGACGTCATGAGGGAGCAGTGGAAGCGGCTGCCCCGGCCGCGGACGCTCCGGGCCCGGCTCACCGTCGGCCTGGTGGTGCTCCTCGCGGTCAGCTGCGCGGCGGTGGGCCTCGCCGCCGTGATCGAGCTGAACGGCTTCCTCACCAGCCGCCTCGACGAGCAGCTCGGCCAGGTCGGACCCCGGTTCGCCGCCAGTCTGGAACACGGGGGCAAGCTGCCCGACGACCACGACGGCGACGAACACGGCGACGACCGCAGACAGGCCGCCGGCACCTTCGGCGCCCGCCTCGTCGACGGCTCGGCCACCAACGCCGCGGTCGTCCGGACCGGCGGAGTCGTCGACGTCACGCTGACAGCCAGGGACAACAGACAGCTCGCCGCGGTCCCGGTCGACGGCAGGGGCCACAGCGTCCGGCTCTCCGCGCTGTACGGCTACCGGGTGACCGCGTCCAAAGGTCTCGACGGCGACGTCCTGATCACCGGTCTGCCCCTGGAGCCCGTGGAGGCCACCGTCCACCGCCTCGAACTGGTCGCCGGGATCGTCTTCGGCGCCGCCCTCACCCTCACCGGCGTCGCGGGCGCCCTCTGGGTGCGCTGGTCCCTCAGACCGCTGAGCCGGGTCGCCGCGACCGCCACCCGGGTCAGCGAACTCCCCCTGGCAAGCGGTGAGGTGGCCCTGCCGCCGCGCGCCCCCGAGTCCGACCCGCGCAGCGAGGTGGGACAGGTCGCCGGCGCCTTCAACCGCATGCTCGGCCATGTCGAGGACGCGCTGACCAAACGGCACGCCAGCGAGGAGCGACTGCGCAGCTTCGCCGCCGACGCCAGCCACGAGCTGCGCACCCCGGTCGCCTCCGTCCGCGGCCACGCGGAACTGGCCCTGCTCCATCCCGGCCCGGTACCGCCGGAGATCACCCGGGCGCTGGAGCGCATCGCCGCCGAGTCCGGCCGCATGGGCGAGATGGTCGACGAGATGCTGCTGCTGGCCCGACTGGACGCGGGCCGCCCCCTGGAACGGCAACCCGTCGACCTCACCATGCTGGTCCTGGACGCCGTCACCGACGCCCGGGCCGCGGGCCCCGAGCACCGTTGGAGCCTGGAGCTGCCGGAGGAACCGGTCACGGTGAACGGCGACGCCCACCGACTCCAACAGGTGTTGGCCAACCTGCTGACCAACGCGCGGGTGCACACACCCGTCGGCACGAAGGTGACGGTGTCCCTCGAGACCGAGGGCACGACCGTCCTCCTCAAGGTCCACGACGACGGCCCGGGCGTCCCCGGGGACATCCAGCCGGGCGTCTTCGAACGCTTCACCCGAGCCGAACACCGTCGCCGCAAGGACGCCCCCGGCGGGGGCGCGGGCCTGGGCCTGTCGATCGTGGCGGCGGTGGCGGAGGCACACGGGGGAAGTGTCGGCCTGGAGAGCAGAGCGGGTTCGACCACCTTCTCCGTACGGCTCAGTACCGTGTGATTGCCGTACTCCCGTTCGCTGTTCCGACGGCGATGTGCGGCCGCTTCCCGGGAACCGCCCACCTGAGGATCGCCCGCATCGCGGACCGGGGCACGGACACACAACCCGCGGTGGCCCCGCGCCCGTTGACATGCAGGAAGATGCCGGCGCCCCGCCCCCGTACGCGCTGGTGGTAGTTGAACCCGATGACGAACGCATACGCGTACTGCGTCCCGTACGAGGCAAGATGCTCGGACTCGGACGCACGGCAGTCGGCCGGACGTGGATCGGTCCAACGGTTGTAGGACGTCGAGGGGATGTCCTCGCACCACCACGCACTCTGCTTCACCGCACGGTACTTGTACCGGGTCCCGCGCGGCGCGGCCTCGATGCCGAAGGCGTACGGCAGGTCGTACAGCCCGGTCGGAGTCGTGTTGGTGTTCTGCCTGCGCGACGCCCCCTCCACGAGCCCCTTCGCCCCGAACCGTGCGGACGCCGAACCGGCCTTCACCCACCGGCCGCCCCGCAGGTCCCACCAGGTGACCGTGCCGGTCGTCGAGGCCGCCTTCGGGGCCACGGCGGTGATCAGCTGCGTACCGCCACCCGTGTCGGCCATCCGGGCGGGAATCGGCGCACCGGAGGCCGAGGAGGCCGGCACGGTACCGAGGACCAGGAGCGGGGCGCACACCAGGGCGCCGGCGACGAGAGCTGATCGCATGGCTCAGACCGTAGACGGGGGCAGCGGCAACGGCAGCCCGGGTAGGCCATCCAGGCTCGTGGCGATGTGCTCCTTCTTGGCGAAGTACTCGCCGAGCGAGGCGTCGTCCTCGCGCGCGAAGCGCTTGCCGTGCAGGTCGCGGTCCTCGTCGTAGGTCATGAACGGCACGGCATAGCCGCAGGTGTCGCGGACGAGTTCGGCCGTCACGAGGATGACCGCCCGCAGACCGTGCGGGGTCGGGTCGATGTCAGGGAAATGGGTGAGCAGTTCCTTGAAGCGGGGGTCGTCGCGGAAGACGGGCTCGCCGCTCCCGTGCACCCGCACGATGTTCGGCGGCCCCTGGAAGGCGCACCACATCAGCGTGATACGCCCGTTCTCCCGCAGATGCGCGATCGTCTCCGCGTTGGATCCGGCGAAGTCCAGATAGGCCACGGTGAGTTCGTCGATCACCGCGAAGGAGCCCTTGAGGCCCTTGGGCGAGAGGTTGACCGTGCCGTCGCCGGAGAGGGGCGCGGTCGCGGTGAAGAAGAGGGGCTGCGCCTCGATGAACGTGCGCAGCCTGCCGTCTATGCGTTCATAAGTCTTTCCCACGCCTCACGATTATGGAGGCAAACCTTTCGCCCGTCTAAGGAATTACGGGCTCCACTTGCCCGGCCGTGGCCGCCCCGGCCGGCGCTGAGTCGGGGCGGCCGCAGCGCCTGTCACGCCCGTTACTTGGTGAGCGTGCAGGCGGCCAGGGAGTCCAGCCCGGTCGGCTTGGCCGCGGTGCGGCCGATGGCGGTCGCGATGCGGTCGACGGTCGACTTCCGCTTGTCGGTCAGCGGGCCGAGGATCGCGTTCTGCACGAAGTTGGGGCCGCCCTGGCCGACCGTGCTCTGCAGCCGGTTGTTGGCCTCCTGGATCTGGGTCTGCAGGAGGGTGAGGTTGCGGGTGACCTCGGCCTGCGCGGAGGCGGGGATCGCCGGGAGCTTGGAGGCGACGTCCGGGCAGCTGATGGTGCCCACCGCGGAGGCGCCGGAGCCGGCGTTGCCCGCGTTGGCGTTGCCCTTGTTGGCGTTGCCCGCGTTGGCGCCGCCCTTGTTGGCGTTCCCGGAGTTGGCGCCGCCCTTGCCGGCGTTGCCGGAGTTGGCACCGGCGTTCGCGCCACCGGCGTTCAGGGTGCACGGCGCCAGCGCGTCCAGGCCGGCCGGCTTGGCCGCCGTACGCCCGATGGCGGTGGCGATCCGGTTGATCGTGGCCACCCGCTTGTCCTTGAGGGGCCCCAGGATGGCGTTGTTCACGAAGTTGGGGCCGCCCTGGCCGACCGTGCTCTGCAGCCGGTTGTTGGCCTCCTGGATCTGCGTCTGCAGCAGGGTGAGGTTGCGGGTGACCTCGGCCTGCGCGGAGGCGGGGATCGCCGGGAGCTTGGAGGCGACGTCCTGGCAGGTGATGGTGCCGGGGGACGCGGCCAGGGTCCGGGCGTTGTTCGCGCCGCTCTTGGACGGCGTCCCGGCGAGGGCGGAACCGGCGATCACCGCTCCGGACAGCGCCACCGCGGCAGCGCCGCCGATGATCGCGACGCGACGCTTGTTGTACTTCGGAAGAGCCCTGGACATGCGGATGCCTCACTTGGGTCAGGAGTGGGTTTACAGACGCGGCGCCGGCGTTCGGGGTGAAGTACGGGTAAGCGGTTTCGTTTGTTCAACCGTCTTTCAGAACTTCTCCACGCCCCGGCTCCGATCCGAGGCCGATTGACGAATCATGCAGAGCACTGCATACTCATGCATGTCAGTGAATGCGGTGTGAGGAGACCCCGTGACCGAGCGCGTCGTACTCGCCTACTCAGGCGGTCTGGACACCTCCGTCGCCATCGGCTGGATCGCCGAGGAGACGGGCGCCGAGGTCATCGCCGTCGCGGTCGACGTCGGCCAGGGCGGCGAGGACCTGGACGTCATCCGCAAGCGCGCCCTCGCCTGCGGTGCCGTGGAGGCCGAAGTCGCCGACGCCAAGGACGAGTTCGCCGAGGAGTACTGCCTCCCGGCGATCAAGGCCAACGCCCTCTACATGGACCGCTATCCGCTGGTCTCCGCGCTCTCCCGGCCGACGATCGTCAAGCACCTCGTCGCCGCCGCCCGCAAGCACGGCGCCACCACGGTCGCCCACGGCTGCACCGGCAAGGGCAACGACCAGGTCCGCTTCGAGGCCGGCATCGTCGCCCTCGCCCCCGGCCTCAAGTGCATCGCCCCGGTCCGCGACTACGCGATGACCCGCGACAGGGCGATCGCGTTCTGCGAGCAGAAGAACCTCCCGATCGCCACCACCAGGAAGTCCCCGTACTCCATCGACCAGAACGTCTTCGGGCGTGCGGTCGAGACGGGCTTCCTGGAGGACATCTGGAACGCGCCGATCGAGGACATCTACGAGTACACCTCGAACCCGGCGACCCCGCGTGACGCCGACGAGGTGGTCATCACCTTCGAGCAGGGCGCCCCGGTCGCGATCGACGGCAGGCCCGTCACCGTCCTGCAGGCGATCCAGCAGCTCAACGAGCGCGCCGGCGCCCAGGGCATCGGCCGCATCGACATGGTCGAGGACCGCCTGGTCGGCATCAAGTCCCGCGAGGTCTACGAGGCCCCGGGCGCCATCGCCCTCATCACGGCCCACCAGGAGCTGGAGAACGTCACCGTCGAGCGCGAACTCGCCCGGTACAAGCGGCAGGTGGAGCAGCGCTGGGGCGAACTCGTCTACGACGGCCAGTGGTTCTCCCCGCTCAAGGGGGCCCTCGACGGCTTCATCAACGAGGCGAACCAGCATGTGAACGGCGACATCCGCATGACCTTGCACGGCGGCCGGGCGGTCGTGACGGGCAGGCGCTCCGAGTCGTCCCTGTACGACTTCAACCTGGCGACCTACGACACCGGCGACAGCTTCGACCAGGCCGCGGCCAAGGGCTTCATCGACATCTACAGCCTGTCGTCGAAGATCGCGGCCCAGCGTCAGTCGCAGGCATAGCCTGACGTGACCTCGCGTGAGCGAGACTGTGCGCAATACCGACCAATCCTCCCTAGGAGCAACGCAAGTGAGCAGCAACAGCGGTGACGTACGGCTCTGGGGCGCCCGTTTCGCCGACGGTCCCTCCGAGGCCCTGGCGAAGCTGTCCGCCTCCGTCCACTTCGACTGGCGGCTGGCGCCCTACGACATCGCCGGTTCGCGAGCCCACGCGCGCGTGCTGCACAAGGCGGGCCTGCTCACGGACGACGAGCTGACCCGCATGATCGCCGGGCTCGACCAGCTCGAGGCGGACGTGGCCGACGGCTCCTTCGTGGGCACGATCGCCGACGAGGACTGCCACACCGCGCTGGAGCGGGGCCTTCTGGAGCGCCTCGGCCCCGACCTCGGCGGCAAGCTCCGCGCGGGCCGCTCCCGCAACGACCAGGTGACGACCCTCTTCCGGATGTACCTCCGGGACCACGCCCGCACCATCGCCGGCCTGATCGCCGACCTCCAGGACGCCCTGGTCGGCCTTGCTGAGGCGCACCCCGACGTGGCGATGCCCGGCCGCACCCACCTCCAGCACGCCCAGCCGGTCCTCTTCGCCCATCACGTCCTGGCCCACGCCCAGTCCCTGTCCCGGGACGCGGAGCGCCTGCGGCAGTGGGACGAGCGCACGGCGGTCTCGCCGTACGGCTCGGGCGCCCTCGCCGGTTCCTCCCTCGGCCTGGACCCGGAGGCGGTGGCCAAGGACCTCGGCTTCGAGCGCGGCAGCGTCGGCAACTCCATCGACGGCACGGCCTCCCGCGACTACGTCGCCGAGTTCACCTTCATCACCGCGATGATCGGCGTCAACATCTCCCGGATCGCCGAGGAGATCATCCTCTGGAACACGAAGGAGTTCTCCTTCGTGACCCTGCACGACGCCTTCTCCACGGGCTCGTCGATCATGCCGCAGAAGAAGAACCCGGACATCGCCGAGCTGGCCCGCGGCAAGTCCGGTCGCCTGATCGGCAACCTGACCGGCCTGATGGCCACGCTCAAGGCCCTGCCGCTCGCGTACAACCGCGATCTGCAGGAGGACAAGGAGCCGGTCTTCGACTCCGTCGACCAGCTGGAGCTGCTGCTCCCGGCCTTCACCGGCATGATGGCGACGCTCACCGTGCACCGTGAGCGCATGGAGGAGCTGGCCCCGGCCGGCTTCTCCCTCGCCACCGACATCGCCGAGTGGTTGGTCAAGAAGGGCGTCCCGTTCCGCGTGGCGCACGAGGTCGCCGGCGAGTGCGTGAAGGCCGCCGAGGCCGAGGGCAAGGAGCTGGACGAGCTGACGGACGAGCAGTTCGCCAAGATCTCCGCCCAGCTGACCCCCGAGGTGCGCACGGTCCTGAACGTGCCGGGCGCCCTGGCCTCCCGCAGCGGCCGCGGCGGCACGGCGCCCAGCGCGGTCGCCGTCCAGCTCGCCGAGGTGAAGGCGGACGTGGCGGCACAGCACGCGTGGGCCACGGCGAAGCAGGCCTGACGGCCGCACCGCAGCGCACAGCAGGGCCCGGACAGCGCGTCCGGGCCCTTCGTGCTGCCCGGACCGCTTGGTGAACGGATCGCCGCTTGGTAACGGATGAGATTCGGCCACTGGCCGAAACCTTGACGTGGCTCTACTCGGAGGTAACCATTCCGGTTACCCGGTCGACAATGCCGAACGCCGGTCGATCGCAGCCGAGCATGAAAGGGACGTCATGCGCGCCCGAGGTACCAGACGAACAGCCCGCCTTCTCGCCGTCACCGCCATAGCCGCCTTGTGCGCCTTCGGACTCACCGCCCCCGCGGGCGCCGCCGACACTCCCCCGCCCGGTGCCAACGACTGGTCCTGCAAGCCGGACTCGGCCCATCCGCAGCCGGTCGTCCTGGTGAACGGCACCTTCAAGACCTCGTACGAGAACTGGCTGACCCTCTCGCCCGTGCTGGCGAACGCCGGTTACTGCGTCTTCTCCTTCGAGTACGGCGGCCTGGAGACCGCCCCGATCCCGGACTCGGCGGCCGAACTGCGGGACTTCGTGAACGCCGTGCTCGGCGCGACCGGTGCCAAGAAGGTGGACATCGTCGGGCACAGCCAGGGCGGCATGATGCCCCGCTACTACGTGAAGTTCCTCGGCGGTGCGACCAAGGTCGACGACCTCGTCGGGATCGTGCCGTCCAACCACGGCACCACCAACCCCCTCGCCCTCGCGGCGGGCGCCACCGTCTGCGACTCCTGCGTCGACCAGACCGCCGGCTCGGCCTTCCTGCAGAAGCTCAACGCCGACCCGGAGACCCCGGTGGGCCCCGACTACACGGCGATCGCCACCAAGTACGACGAGGTCGTGGTGCCGTACACCAGCGCCTTCCTGAACGGCCCGAACTCGTACGTGACCAACGTCCTCCTCCAGGACCGCTGCCCGCTCGACACCACCGAGCACGACCAGGCGCCCAAGTCGCCGCTCGTCGAGCAGTGGGTCCTCAACGCCCTGGGACGCAAGGGGCCGGCCGACCCCGCCTTCGTGCCGCGCTGCGTCTGACCAGGGCGGGCTGAACCGATCGAGGCTGGGTAGATTGGTGCGGGATCCCGCTCCTGGCGCGGGATCTCCTCCACCGATCGTGCAGGGAGCCACCATGCCCTTCAGCCGCCTGGCCCACGCGACCACGCCCACCGCGCACATCGGACTGGGTCTCGCCGCCGTCGGCCGTCCGGGCTACATCAATCTCGGCCGGGAGGACGACCTCCCGGCCGAGCGCACCGTCGACGCCCTGCGGCTGCGCACCCACGAACTCCTCGACGCGGCCTACGCCCAGGGCGTCCGCTACTTCGACGTGGCCCGCTCCTACGGCCGCTCCGAGGAGTTCCTCGCGGACTGGCTGAACGCCCGCCCTTCCTTCGACGACATCGTCGTGGGCAGCAAATGGGGCTACACCTACACCGCCGACTGGACCACCGACGCCGAGACGCACGAGGTCAAGGACCACAGCCTGGGGACCTACGAGCGACAGCGCGCCGAGAGCGCCGAACTGCTCGGCGACCGCCTCGACCTCTACCAGATCCACTCGGTGACCCCCGACAGCCCGGCCCTCACCGACAAGGAACTCCACGCCGAGCTGGCCGAGGCGGCCGCCCAGGGCACCACCATCGGCTTCTCCACCAGCGGCCCCGCGCAGGCCGACGCCATCCGCGCCGCGCTCGCCGTGACGGTCGACGGGGAGCCCCTCTTCCGTACCGTCCAGTCGACGTACAACGTCCTGGAGACCTCGGCCGGCCCCGCCCTCGCCGAGGCGCACGAGGCCGGGCTCACGGTGATCGTCAAGGAGGGCATGGCCAACGGCCGCCTCGCGGACCCGTATGCACCGGACGCCCTCAAGGCCGTAGCCGCAGAAACGTCTCTGGGCTGCGACGCGGTGGTGCTCGCCCTGATCCTGCGCCAGCCCTGGGCGGGGGTCGTGCTCTCCGGTGCGGCGACCGCCACCCAGCTCGCCTCCAACCTGCACGCGGCAGTCGTGGACCTGGACGAGGACCAGCTGGCCCGCCTGGCCGAACTGGTGGAGAAGCCGCAGGCGTACTGGGAGCGGCGCGGACAGCTGCCCTGGCACTGAAGTCCATCCAGCAGGACCACACCTCCGTGAGACGCATGCGCCCACAATGAGACACCAATGTCTCATGTGCGCTATGGTCGTTTCATGGCCGTCGACCGTGACCACGTACTGCGCACCGCCGCAGCCCTGCTGACCCGCAAATCCACCGCGACCATGGACGAGGTCGCCAAGGCCGCCGGGCTCAGCCGCGCCACGCTGCACCGCCACTTCGCCGGCCGCGACGCGCTGGTGCGGGCGCTCGAGGCGCTCGGCATCGCGGAGTGCGAGGCCGCGCTGGACGCCGCCCGGCTGGACGAGGGAACCGCGAGCGAGGCCGTGCGCAGGCTGGTGAGCGAGATCCAGCCCGCCGCCGGACTGCTCGCCTTCCTGTACGGCGAGAGCCAGCTCTGGGAAGCCGGCCAGGACGCGGGCTGGCAGCGGCTCGACACCCGCATCGGCGCGCTCTTCGTCCGCGGACAGCAAGCGGGCGAGTTCCGTATCGATCTCACCCCCGTCTGGCTCACCGAGGCGCTCTACGGCCTGATCGCCTCGTGTGCCTGGGCCATGCACGACGGCCGCGTCGCCCCCAAGGACTTCACCCACATGGTCGCCGAGCTGCTGCTCGGCGGCGCGCTACGGAGAGAGGAATCATGACCAGCACCCTGCAGCCGGCGACCCCGACCGAGGCGGTGAAGCGCCCGGGCCGCTGGCTCGCGCTGTCCGTCCTGGTGCTCGCCGTGCTGCTGGTGGCCGTCGACGCGACCGTCCTCGGTCTCGCGACCCCCTACATCAGCGAGGACCTCAAGCCCTCCGGCACCCAGCTCCTGTGGATCGGAGACGTCTACTCCTTCGTCATCGCGGGCCTGCTGGTGTCGATGGGCAGCCTCGGCGACCGCATCGGCCGCAAGCGGATCCTGCTCGGCGGCGCCACGGCGTTCGGCACGATATCCGTCCTCAACGCCTACGCGACGACACCGGAGTTGATGATCCTGGCCCGCGCCCTGCTCGGCGTCGCGGGCGCCACCCTGATGCCCGCCACCCTCGCCCTGATCCGCAACCTCTTCCACGACCCGCGCGAACGCAGCCTCGCCGTGGGCATCTGGGGCGCCACGGCCTCCGCGGGCACGGCCGTCGGCCCGATCGCGGGCGGCTTCCTGCTCGAACACTTCTGGTGGGGCTCGGTCTTCCTGATCAACCTCCCCGTGATGGCGGTCCTGGTCCTCGTCGGCATCCGCACGCTGCCCGAGTCCCGCAACCCGAACCCGGGCCCGTGGGACCTGCCCAGCGTCGCCCTGTCACTGGTCGGTGTGATCGGGGTCGTCTACGCGGTCAAGGAGGCCGCGACCCACGGCTTCGAGTGGCCCATGCTCGCCGCGGGGGCACTGGGCGCGGCGGCGCTGTACCGGTTCATCCGCCGCCAGCTCACGCTCCCCGCTCCGCTGCTGGACATGCGCCTGTTCCGCAACCGCGGCTTCAGCGCCGCGGTCCTGGCCGACCTGCTGACCATCCTCGGCCTGTCCGGCCTGGTCTTCTTCCTCTCCCAGTACCTGCAACTCGTCCAGGGCAGGCGCCCGTTCGAGGCGGGCCTGGCCGAACTGCCCGCGGCGGTGGGCGCGGTGGTCGCGGGCCTGATCGCAGGACGCGCAGCGCGCCGCTTCTCGGTACGGGCAGTGGTCGCGGGCGGCCTGGCGGCGGTGGGCCTCGCACTCGCCGCCCTCACGGCACTGGACCAGAACACGGGCTATCCGGTACTGGGCGCCGCGCTCCTGGTCGTGGGAGTCGGCGCCGGGTTCTCCTTCACCGTGACAGCCGATGTCATCCTCTCCTCCGTACCGAAGGAACAGGCAGGCGCGGCCTCAGCGGTCTCGGAAACGGCCTACGAGCTGGGCGCGGCCCTCGGCATCGCGATCCTGGGCTCGATCGTGACGGGCGTCTACCGCGGCTTCGCCGCTCCAACGGGAACGCCGTCAGGGGCGCATGAGTCACTGGGCGGCGCGGTGGAGTCGGCGGCGGGCATGCCGTCGCCAACAGCGCAGGAGATGCTGACGTCTGCGCGAGAGGCCTTCGTCAACGGCCTCAACCTCGCGGTGGGCGTGGGCGCGGCAGTCTTGCTGGCGGCGGCAGCAGCAGCCTGGTTCATGCTGCGAGACGAGCGGTTGGGAAACCACCCTTAAAGGGGCGCGGGGAACTGCGCGAGCAACCACGACGCACCCGCACCCAAAAGCCGCCCGACCGCCGGAGGCACTACGCAGCCTTGGCCTTGGTCGCGTACATGTCCACATACTCCTGCCCGGACAGGCGCATGACCTCAGCCATCACGGAGTCCGTAACCGCCCGCAGCACATACCGATCCCGGTCCATCCCCTCGTACCGAGAAAACTCCATCGCCTCACCGAAACGCACAGTGACCCGCCCCGGACGGGGCATCCCCGCCCCGCCCGGCTGCAACTTGTCCGTGCCGATCATCGCGAAGGGAACCACGGGCGCCCCCGTCATCAGCGTCAGCCGCGCGATGCCGGTGCGCCCCCGGTACAGCCGACCGTCGGGCGACCGCGTGCCCTCGGGGTAGATCCCGAAGACCTTGCCCTCCTCCAGCACGCGGCGCCCGGTCATCAGCGCGGCCACCCCGCCCCGGCCGCCGTCGCGGTCCACCGGGATCATGCCGACGCCGGTGAAGAACCAGGCCATCAGCCGGCCCTTGAGGCTCTTGCCGGTGACGTACTCGTCCTTCCCGATGAAGAACACCTGGCGGTCGCAGACCAGCGGCAGGATCATCGAGTCGATGAAGGTGAGGTGGTTGCCGGCCAGGATGACCGGACCGTCGCCCGGGATGTGCTCCGCGCCCTCCACCCGTGGGCGGAACATCAGGCGCATGATCGGTCCGAGCACTGCCTTGATGAGCACGAAGCGGGACAACGGGCCCTCCGGTGTCAAGGGATTCGGTATGAGTCTGTGCAGGTGAGGACGATACTCGCGGTCACCGGGGTCTTGCACATCGGGTTCACCGAGGTCTTACGCACTGTTGACGCGGGTTTACCTGGGGTGACGCCAGATTGCCTGCCGGTAACAGGCCGGAACGATGTGACGGACGACTCGCCGCCGAACGGGCGAGCCACGCGGGCCCCCTCACGGCTCGTCGGATCTTCTTCCCCGTAGGACCCATACGACATCCCGAGTCACCCGCATGTTCCGGCCAACGCCTCCCTCGCGTCATGTCCACGCCCCTACGATCGGCGCGCCGACAGAACAGACCGAGCCGACGTCAGGGGAGGCGCTCATGGGAACGCAGGAGAACGAGCAGACAGGCGGCACCGGACGACGGGCACTCCTCGGAGCGGCGGTACTCGGCGCGGGCGGTGCCGTACTCGGCCTGTCCGGCACGGCGAGAGCCGCGGGCGCCGACCACACGCACGGCGGACTCAAGAGCCTGCCCAAGCCGACGATCATCGGCCACCGCGGAGCCAGCGGCTACCGGCCCGAGCACACCTTCGGCTCGTACAACCTGGCCCTCGACCTGGGCGCGGATGTCGTCGAGGCCGGCGACCTCGTCCCCACCAAGGACGGCCATCTCGTCTGCCGCCACGAGCCGGAGATCGGCGGGACGACGAACGTCGCCGACCACCCCGAGTTCGCCGACCGCAAGACCACCAAGGTGCTCGACGGCGTCTCCACCACCGGCTGGTTCACCGAGGACTTCACCCTCGCGGAGCTGAAGACGCTGCGCGCGATCGAGCGGATTCCGGCCAACCGCCCGCACAACACCCTCTACAACGGCCGCTGGGAGATCCCCACCTTCGAAGAGGTCCTGAAGTGGCAGGACGAGCAGACCCGCAAGCGGGGCAAGCAGGTGTGGATCTACCCCGAGACCAAGCACCCCACCTACTTCCGCAAGCTGGGCCTGGGCCTGGAGGAGCGGGTCGCCAAGCTGCTGCACAAGTACGGCAAGGACAGGCGGAACTCGCCGGTCATCCTGCAGTCCTTCGAGCCGAGCAGCATCCAGCGCCTGAACAAGCTGGTCGACAACCCGCTGGTGGTGCTCCTGTCCGCCGCGGGCAGCCGCCCCTGGGACTTCGTCGAGGCGGGCGACCCGCGCACCGTCGCCGACCTGATCACCCCGAAGGGCCTCAGGGAGATCGCCGGTTACGCGCAGGGCCTCGGCCCGACCCTCGACCTGATCATCACCAAGAAGGCGGACGGCAGCCTCGACAAGCCGACCACCCTCGTCTCCGACGCACACAAGGTCGGCCTGATCCTGCACCCGTACACCATGCGCAACGAGAACCCGTTCCTGCCGGCGGAGTACCGCAAGGGCACGGCCGCGGACGCGTACGGCGACCCCTTCGGCGCCTTCAAGACGTACTTCGCCACCGGCATCGACGGTGTCTTCACGGACAACGCCGACACCGGCGTGCTGGCTCGCGAGGACTTCGTCAACGGCTGAGCGGCCGACCCCGGTTGGGGTGAACAGTCGGCCGTCCGGGCAACTGGGCCCCGCGCGGCCGCGTCGAACCGCATATGACGCACGACCTGGTTGCCGCTCTGCGCCCGCTGCTCACCGCCGAGGCCTCGGCCGAGGCACATGCCTCCGGGGCCGAGCCGGGCGACCTGGAACAGGCGGTCTGGCTCCGCCTCCTGGAGCACCTCGAGGTGGACGGCCCACCGTCCGACCCCCAGCGCTGGCTGCGCAGCGCCGTCCGCTCCGAGGTGCGCCGCACCCGCCGTACCACCCGACACGAACGGCCGTACGGCATCGAGCCGGCCGACGACGTCGGCCGCGACCCCGAGCAGCTGGCCCTCGCGGCGGCCCGCGGCCGGGCCCTGCGGGAGGCCGTCCGCCGGCTGCCCGGCCGCTGCCCCGGCCTGATGGAGGCGCTGCTGTCCCCGAAGGACCTGACATACCGGGAAATCGCGGGGGAGTTGGGTATCTCACAGGGCAGTCTCGGCCCGGAACGTTCCAGATGCCTGGGTTGTCTCCGTCGTTTGCTCTCGCCGGAGGTTGCGGCCCGCGAACCGCGGGGATAGGAGTGAGGGACAACGTGGCGATCAGGTGAGCGGGAGGCGTGCGCACATGGGCATGAGCGTGACCATCTCGGTGGCGACCGAGCAGGATGCAGAGCAGATCTTCAGGCTCCAGTACCTGTGCTTCCAGAGCGAGGCGGCGCTGTACGGCAACTACCGCATCGACCCGCTCGTCCAGAGCCTCGACTCGGTCCGCCAGGAGGTGGCCGCCGACTGCGTCTATGTGGCGCGGCTCGGCGAGGAGGTCGTCGGCTCGGTCCGCGGCCGCGTCACCGAGGACGGCTCCGCCTCCATCGGCAAGCTCTGCGTCCACCCCCGGCTGCAGGGCCACGGCATCGGCGCGCGGCTGCTGCGCGCGGCCGAGTCGGCGCTGGCGGAGGAGCGCGGCGCCAAGGTGTTCCGCCTCCACACCGGCCACCGCAGCGAGGGCAACCTGCGGCTGTACCGCCGGGTGGGCTACCAGGCGGTGGGCACCTCGCAGGGCAACGACGGGGTGCCGATGATCGTGCTGGAGAAGCCCGCCGGGGCGTACGTGACTACTGCGTGACGGCGCGGTTCCTGCGCAGCCAGTACAGCGCGGACAGCGGCAGCAGTACGGGAATGAAGACGTAGCCCATGCCGTAGTCCGACCACACCGTCGCGTCCGGGAAGGCCGACTTGTCGACCAGCGTCCACGTGCCGACGATCAGCACACCCGCGAGTTCGGCGGCGCAGCAGATCTGCGCCGCCCTGCGGGCGGTTTCGCCGCCGCGGACCAGCGAGTACGTGATGAAGCCGTAGACGACTCCCGCGACGGCGGACAGCGAGTAGGCGAGCGGTGCCCGGTCGAACTCGGTCGCGATCTGGTAGACGGAGCGCGACACGGCCCCGACGACCATCACGCCGTAGAACCAGACCAGCAGCATCCCCGGCCCGCCGATCAGCCGCGTCCTCGTGGGCTTCTCCTGCACCGAGGTCACCTCAGCCTCCCCAGATGTCGTAGAGCCGCACTTCGAGAACGGCCAGGACGATACCGCCGGCGGCCACCGTCACCGAACCCCAACGGGTGCGCTCCGCCAAGGACATGAACCCCGCCGCCGGTACACACGCGAACGCGCCCAGCAGATACGCCACGAAGATCGTCGTGCCCTGCTCCGGCTTCTCGCCCCGCGCCAGCAGCACGATCCCGATCACCAGCTGCACCACGGCCAGCAGCGACACCACGGCCATACCGATGAAGTGCCAGTCCTTCGTCGGCTGGTCTCGATAGGCGGCCCACCCGCACCAGGCGGCGAGCAGCAGCGCGGCGACACCGGTCGCCAGCGTCAGGGCATCAAGCATGCAGCGACCTTATTACGGCCCAAAAGACCTGCCGCGCCCGGCCCGGGCGGTCAGCCGGCCGGGCCGTCGGCGACGAACGCCGCCACCTCGGGTCCGATGCGGGCTTGGGCGCTGACCGGGGCGCCGCCCGGCAGGGCCGCCCTCCAGGGCAAGGCGCCACCGTGGCATTGACCACAGCACGCCGACCCCGCGAGCTCCACGCCGGTGCGGCCGTGAAGGATCTGCCGGCCTTGTCCGCGCTGGTCACCGACAGGAAGCGGACGTCTGCGGCTGCCAGCCGAAAAGCGTCCACGCCTGTCCAGCATGCGGACAAGCGCGGTTGGTCAGGACCATGCGTCTGCTTTACTGATCACATGACCACGACGAGCTGCCGCACCCTTGCGACCGAGGCGACCATGACGCCCGGTGCTCGTTGTATGTGTCGAATGCGCGCCTTCTAGAGGGCCCCTGCACCACCCCCTGAGTCTCGCGCCCCGAAGCGAGCCGCCGCGGCATGTCCGTACGCCTTCCGCCGTATGTGACCGAGCCGCCCGCGCATGACTTTCCCTTCCGTACCAGGGCACACCCACGCCCGCGTACTCGACAGTGACGGAACCCCAGTGATCACGACTTCAGGCCTGACCAAGGTCTACCGCTCACGCGGCCGTGAGGTCACCGCCCTGGACGGCGTCGACCTGCACGTCCGCGAAGGCGAGGTGTACGGCGTCATCGGCCAGTCCGGCGCCGGCAAGTCCTCCCTCATCCGCTGCGTCAACCTGCTGGAGAGGCCCACCGCCGGGACGGTGACCGTCGCCGGGCAGGAGCTCACCGCCCTCGCGGGGCGCGGACCCCGCGCCGGCAAGGAACTCCGTCAGGCGCGCAGCCGTATCGGCATGGTCTTCCAGCACTTCAACCTGCTGTCCACGCGGACGGTCCAGGACAATGTCGAGCTGCCGCTGGAGATCCTCGGCAAGTCCGGCAAGGAGCGCTCCCGCAAGGCACTCGAGCTGCTCGACCTGGTCGGCCTCGCGGACCAGGCGAAGGCCTACCCCGCCCAGCTCTCCGGCGGCCAGAAGCAGCGCGTCGGCATCGCCCGCGCCCTGGCCGGCGACCCCAAGGTGCTGCTCTCCGACGAGGCGACCAGCGCCCTCGACCCGGAGACCACCCGCTCCGTCCTCCGGCTGCTGCGCGACCTGAACCGGCAGCTGGGCCTGACCGTCCTGCTCATCACCCATGAGATGGACGTCGTGAAGTCGGTCTGCGACTCGGCCGCCCTGATGGAGAAGGGCCGCATCGTCGAGTCCGGGACGGTGAGCGAACTGCTCGCGACCCCCGGCTCCGAGCTGGCCTCCGCCCTCTTCCCGGTGGACGGCGAGGCCACCGGCGACGACCGCACCGTCGTCGACGTCACCTTCCAGGGCGAGGCCGCCACCCAGCCCGTCATCTCCCAGCTCTCACGCACCTACAACATCGACATCTCCATCCTGGGCGCCGCCATCGACACCGTCGGCGGACTGCAGGTCGGCCGGATGCGCATCGAACTGCCCGGCCGCTACGAGGACAACGTCGTGCCGATCGGTTTCCTGCGCGAACAAGGCCTGCAGATCGAGGTCCTGGGCCAGGAGCCCGTACTGCTGACGGAAGGTGCCGAGCTGTGACCTGGACGGAAATGCAGCCGCTGCTGTCGCAGGCGTGTTGGGACACCCTGTACATGGTCGGCTGGTCCACGCTGATCGCCGTCCTCGGCGGGCTCCCGCTCGGCATTCTGCTCGTCCTGACCGACCGGGGCGGACTGCTGCAGAACGTCCTCGCCAACAAGGTCATCGGGCAGATCGTGAACGTCGCCCGCTCGATGCCGTTCATCATCCTCATGGTCGCCCTGATGACCTTCACCCGCTGGATCACCGGCACGACCATCGGCCGCGAGGCCGCCATCGTGCCGCTCGCCATCGGGGCGATCCCGTTCTTCGCGCGCCTCGTCGAGACGGCTGTCCGCGAAGTGGACGGCGGGCTCGTCGAGGCCGTGCAGTCGATGGGCGGCAACACCTGGACCGTCGTCCGCAAGGTCCTCGTCCCCGAGTCGCTGCCCTCGCTGATCGCCGGCACCACCACCACGGTCGTCGCCCTCATCGGCTACTCCGCGATGGCCGGCACGGTCGGCGCCGGCGGCCTCGGCGACATCGCCATCCGCTACGGCTACCAGCGCTTCGAGACCGAACTCATGTGGATCACCGTGGCGATCCTGGCCGTCGTGATCTCGGTCATCCAGTTCGCCGGCGACTACGCGGCCCGCTCGCTCCACGGACGGGGTGGCCGCTCCGGCCCGGCGCCGAGGCTGCGCCTGCTGAAGGCCAAGGAGCCGGCCTCGACCGACGCCGGCCACGCCGCCTGAGCACCCCACAGACTCCCCGCACCACCAACCGCGGGGTCGCTCCACCCATAAGGAAAGGCACTTTTCGTGCGTAACACCGCAAAGCTCACCACTGCCGTCCTCGCCGCCGGAGCCCTCACCTTCGGGCTCACCGCCTGCGGCTCGGGCACCGACTCCGCCTCGGGCTCCTCCGACTACAGCGGACCGCTGATCGTCGCCGCGAGCCCGACCCCGCACGCCGAGATCCTGGACTTCGTCAAGAAGAACCTGGCGAAGAAGGCCGGACTCGACCTGCAGGTCAAGGAGTTCCAGGACTACATCGTCCCGAACACCGCGACCGAGGACGGCTCGGTGGACGCCAACTACTTCCAGAACCAGCCGTACCTCGACGACTTCAACAAGAAGCGCGGCACCCACATCGTGCCCGTCGTCACCGTGCACCTGGAGCCGCTCGGCCTCTACTCCCACAAGGTCAAGAAGGCCGACGCGCTGAAGAGCGGCGCCACCGTCGCCGTCCCGAACGACGCCGTGAACGAGGCCCGCGCCCTCAAGCTGCTCGTGGCGGGCGGCCTGATCACGCTCAAGCCCGGCGTCGGCAACGAAGCGACCCCGCAGGACATCTCCAAGAACCCGAAGAACCTCAAGTTCAAGGAGGTCGAGGCGGCCCAGACCGCGCGCTCCCTGGACGACGTGGACGCCGCGGTCGTCAACGGCAACTACGCCATCTCCGCGGGCATCAAGCCCGCCAAGGAGGCCCTCGTCCTGGAGCCCGCGAAGAACAGCCCCTACGGCAACTTCCTCGCTGTGAAGAAGGGCAACGAGAAGGACCCGCGGGTGAAGAAGCTCGCCAAGCTGCTCACCTCGCCCGAGGTGAAGAAGTTCATCGAGGACAAGTACCAGGGCTCGGTCATCCCGTCCTTCTGAACCCTCTCCTGACGGCACGTATACGGCGTATCGCCACGCACGGGGTCCACTCGCTCACCTGGAGTCGGCCCCGTGGTGCGGTTCCGTGCCGACATGCTGCATGCTGGGCAGTTCAGCAGGCCCCGAAGGTTTTCCGAAGGTTACGGAGTGGCGCATGACTAGCACCTTCCCCAACATCTCCATCAGCACGGAGCGGTTGGTGCTGCGGCCCCTCGACGAGGACGACGTGAACGGGCTTGCCGAGATGATGAACGACGAGCAGGTCGGCGCCTGGACCGACGTCCCCCAGCCCTTCGACGAGGACCAGGCCCGCCACTGGATCACCGAGTACGCGCCGGCCGAGCGGGCGGCGGGCCGCGGACTCGATCTCGCCGTCACCGAGTTCCTCACCCAGCGCCTGGTCGGCATCGTCCAGCTCACCAAGACCAACTGGCATGTGCGGTCCACCGAACTGTCGTACATCATCGCCCCGTGGGCGCGCGGCGAGGGCTACGCCTCGGAGGCCGCGCTCGCCACCGCCCAATGGCTCTTCGGCGACCAGAAGTTGGAGCGCATCGAGCTGCGCACCGCCGCCGACAACACCGCCTCCCAGCAGGTCGCCCAGAAGATCGGCTGCATCAGCGAGGGCGTCCTGCGCAACGCCTGCATAGCCCACGTCCGCGCCGAGGACGGGACCTGGAGCGACGTACGCACCGACTTCATCGTGTGGAGCCTGCTTCCGGAGGACCTCGACGGCGCGGGCGAGGAACTGGCCGACAGCGGCGGTTTCACGACCTTCACCGACTGGAACTGAACCTTGGGGGCTCGAGGGTCCGCACCTGACACCAGGTACCCTCACGGAGCCCGACCTGCGTAAAACCCCTGGAGACCGACGACGATGGCCGACCGTGTCACGGTGATCGGCTGGGACGGCTCGCCCCTGACCGCCGCGGCCCGCTCCGCCCTGGGCGCCGCCACGCTGGTGGCCGGTGCCGCCCACCACCTGGCGCTCCCCGAAGTGCCGCCCCGCGCCGAGCGCATCCGCCTCGGCAGCGTCTCCCTCGCCGCCCGCCGCATCGCCGGCCACCGCGGCACCGCGGTCGTACTGGCCGACGGCGACCCCGGGTTCTTCGGCGTCGTACGAACCCTGCGCGCACCCGAGTTCGGCCTCGAGGTCGAGGTCGTCCCCGCCGTCTCCTCCGTGGCCGCCGCCTTCGCCCGCGCCGGTATGCCCTGGGACGACGCCCAAGTGGTCGTCGCACACCGCCGCACCCTGCGACGCGCAGTGAATGTGTGCCGCGCCCACACCAAAGTCGCCGTCCTCACCTCACCCGGCGCAGGTCCTGCCGAACTCGGCCTCCTCCTCGAAGGCGTCCACCGCACCTTCGTCATCTGCGAGGAACTCGGCACCGAACGCGAACAGGTCACCGTCGTCACCTCCGACAAGGCCCCCGACCACACCTGGCGCGACCCGAACGTCGTCATCGTCATCGGCGGGCCCGCCGGATCCGGCGTCCCCGGTGAGGGCGGCGGCTGGCTCGCCGGACGCGACCCGGGAGCCGGACCACGCGGCTGGACCCAGCCCGCCGAGGCCTACGACGGCCCGCTCGGCGAGGGCGAGACGGATCTGCTGCGCGCCGCCCAACTCGCCCGGCTCGGCCCGCGCGTGGGTGACCTCGTCTGGGACATCGGCTGCGGCAGCGGCGCCTTCGCCACCGAGGCCGCACGCGCCGGAGCCGCCGTCATCGCCGTCGACCGTGCGCTGGAGGCCTGTGCCCGCACGGACGCCGCCGCCCGGCACTTCGGCGTCCAGTTGCAGATCGTGCAGGGCACGGCCCCGCACGTCCTGGAGAACCTCCCCGAGCCGGACGTCGTCCGGGTCGGCGGCGGGGGAGCGGCCGTGGTCTCCGCGGTCGCCGACCGCCGCCCGCAGCGCATCGTCACCCACGCGGCCACCCGCGACGCGGCCGAACTGATCGGCCGGGACCTCACCGAGCACGGCTACCAGGTCGAGTGCGCCCTGATCCAGTCCGTCGAACTCGACACCAGGGCCTGGACGGAGACGGAGCGGAGCGTCGCGTTCCTGCTCAGCGGAGTACTCCCGGGGCGCACGTCGTGACCCTGGCGCCGTCCCAGTGATCCTGGTTTCTGCCGTCCCGGTGATCCTGTAGTCGTACCGCTCGCGGTAGGCTGGCCGACCGTTGTACCGCACCAGGTGGCCCGGCAGTTCGTTCGTCAATGTCCGGAAAACGCACCCCTTTTGGGGTGGGCGCGGTACGGCAGAACCGGAGGACGCGCAACGTGGCGCAGTCCACAGCGGGTCGTCACGGATCAACCTGTCGTGACGGCGGAACGGCCGGGACAATGCCACTGAATGGCTTTGTCGCCTTTTGCGGGCGGGTCGTTCGTGCCGCTGGGCAGGCACGCTCGTTCTTCACTGCGGGGGCGGTCGGTGCGCCGCTCCCGGTGGGCTGTACGTGGAAGCACTAACCGATGGGCGAGGGGTACGCATGACCGACACCGGCCAGGTCCCGGGCGAGGGACTGCCGGAGAGCGCAGGCATGGTGGAACAGCCGGGCGTCCACGCGCACGGTGCGTACACCTACCTCTCCGAGACCACCGCCGAGGACGAAGACCTGTTGCTGCTGCCGGGGGCCCAGAGCCCGTGGGGCAACGAGGTCGCGCCGCCCGCGCCCGAGCCGGTCGTCGAGGCCGTCCATGAGCCGGGCCCGCACGAGACGGCGGGCCGCGACAGCGGCTCGGTCGACCTCGGCGGCGTCCGCCTCCCGGGCCCGACGCCCGCCCCGGCGCCGGTGACGCCGCGTCGCCCGCTGCACCTCGGCCCGCCGATCCCCGACACCTCGGCAAGCCCGGTCCGCTCCCTCGCCGACCGCGGCCCCGCGGGCGCACCGGTACGCCAGCCCGCCGCGCCGGCCGCCGGCCCCGAGTACTACGACGCCCCCCAGTTGCACCAGATGCCTCCGCAGGGCGCGGCCCCTTGGGGCGCCCAGGCGCAGGCCGCGGTGCAGGCAGCGGCACCGGTGAACGCCCAGGCACCGGCTGCGGAAACGGTTGTTCCGGCGGCCGAACCGGGCGCGGAGCCGGTGGCCGCCGCACAGCCCGTCATGGCCCACATCGCCACGGAGACCGCTCCGGCGGCGCAGAACGGTGACATCGGCGTGGCCCACGGCCCGGAGGGCGGGCACGTTCCGGTGGGGGTGTCCGCCGTGGAGGGCGGGCAGACTGCCGGGGGCGCTGCCGGTGGACCGGTTGCCGGGGACGGGCATGTCGCTCCCGGCGGGTTCGCCGCCTCGGAGAGCGGGCACGGGGCTCCGGGCGAGTTCGCCGCGGACGGCGCGCAGCCGGCTCCCGCGGGAGCCACTGAAGACGTGGAGCAGGGCCCGGTGGCTTCGGACGCCGGGCAGGAGGCACTGGACGGTTCTGCGCCTGAGGCCGCGCAGACGCCCGTTGCCGGAGTCGCCCCCGAAGGCGGGCAGCCCGATGCAGCCGTGCCCGGTGTGGAGGCCGTACCCGCTACGGAGCCTGCGCCCGAAGCCGCGCCGGTTCCCGGAGCGGCACCTGCCCCGGAGGCCGTCCAGGTCCCGGAGGCGAGCCACGCGCCGGAAGGAGCGCCGGCGGTCGAGGGCGCACCCGAGGGCCTTACACCTGCGGTTGCCCCGGTCGCCGAGGGGCTTGCGCCAGAGGGCGCGCCGATCATCGAGCCCGTTACGTCAGAGGGCGTACCGCTCACCGAGGCCGCTGCGCCCGGCAGTGAGCAGCCCGCCGCCGCGGCGCCCGAAGCGCCGCAGGTCGCCGAGGCCGTGGCGCCCGAGAGCCGGCAGGCGGTCGCGCCAGGAGCCGGGCAGTTCCCCGAGGCGGTCGCTCACGAGGCCGCGCAGTTCCCCGAGGCAGTGGCCGCCGAGGCCGGTCAGCTCCCCGAGACGAACGCACCGGAAGCCGCACAGCTCCCCGAGACGCCCGCACCGCACACCGAGCAGGCGCCTGAAGCAATCGCCCCCGAGGCCGCACAGGCACCCGAGGCCCTGGCACCGGATGCCGGCCAAGCTGCCCACCCCGCCGACCTGGCGACGGCCCAGCCCATCTTTGTGGAACCCGCCCAGGCTGTCGCAGTCGAGCCCACGCACACTGCCGAGGCGCCCGCGCACGTGCCCGGGAC
This sequence comes from Streptomyces sp. NPDC002092, assembly GCF_053593775.1. Lineage (NCBI taxonomy): Bacteria > Bacillati > Actinomycetota > Actinomycetes > Kitasatosporales > Streptomycetaceae > Streptomyces > Streptomyces sp. NPDC002092. Next base: position 16,141 of record NZ_JBSFDG010000010.1, on the reverse strand, counting down.
CGTGGAGGCCGCCGGAGCCACCCCCTTCCCGGAAGCGGCGCAGCCCGCGCAGCCCGTGGCGCCGGCCGGAGACGCGAGCACCGCCCCCGAGCCCTCCCCCCACCTCGCGGCAGCAGAGCACCAGAGCAGTCCCGTCCAGGCCGCGCCCCACGCACCGACGCCCGTGCCGGAGGCCGAAGTGCAGCCCGAGGCCGCTGCCATCGCCGACCCGGCCCCCGCCGCCGTGCCTCCGGCGCCCTCCGTCCCGGCCGCCGAACCGGCCGAGGGGGGCTCCCCGACGGACCAGGCGCACTCCGCAGAGCCCCCGGCACCCGAGCCGGCCGTGGTCTCCGCCGAGGCCCCGCCCGCACTCCCGGCCGACGAGGCCGCGGACCCGGCCCAAGCGGATCACGGCACTGAGCCCCTCCAGCCGCTCGCCGCGGAGCCGGCGGACCCGCAACCGGACGCGTCCCTCGGCCAGTTCGTCCTCGTGGGCGGCTCCGTGCCGACCACCCCGCACCTCGCCCCGACCCCGCCGCACGCACTCACCCTCCCCCCGGAGGCAGCGCAGGCGCCGGAGCCGATCGTCAAGGTGCCCGCCCCGCGGGAGGCCGACCCCGACCTCGTACAGCACGCGGAGGACCTGGACACCAGGGCCGCCGACCAGGAAGAAGAGAGCACGGCCGCAGTGGAAGATGTACGACAGTCCACCGGCCCGGCCGCGCCCGCCTACGACGACGCGGAGCGCGAGGCGGTCATGAAGGTCATGCGCGAGCGCCGTGACATCCGCAACGGCTTCCGCAGCGACCCCATCCCGCACGAGGTGCTGCTCCGCGTCCTGGAGGCCGCGCACACGGCCCCGTCCGTCGGCCACTCGCAGCCGTGGGACTTCGTCGTCATCCGCTCCGCCGACACCCGGCGCAGCATGCACGAACTGGCCATGCGCCAGCGCGACGCATACGCGAAGTCGTTGCCCAAGGGCCGGGCGAAGCAGTTCAAGGAACTGAAGATCGAGGCCATCCTCGACACCCCGGTGAACATCGTCGTCACCGCCGACCCGACCCGTGGCGGCCGCCACACCCTGGGCCGCCACACCCAGCCGCAGATGGCGCCGTACTCGGCCGCACTCGCCGTCGAGAACCTCTGGCTCGCCGCCCGCGCCGAAGGCCTCGGCGTCGGCTGGGTCAGCTTCTTCGACGAGCGCGAGATGGTCCGTGCGCTCGGCCTGCCCGAGCACCTGGAGGTCATCGCCTACCTGTGCGTCGGGTACGTCGACGAGTTCCCGGACGAGCCCGAGCTGATGCAGGCCGGCTGGTCCAAGCGCCGCCCGCTGTCCTGGGTGGTGCACGAGGAGACGTACGGCCGCCGTGCCCTGCCCGGCGAGGAGCCGCACGACCTGCTCGCCGAGACCGTCGCCCAGATCCGCCCGCTGGACGCCAAGGCGCTCGGCGAGGCCTGGGAGCGGCAGAAGCGCATGACCAAGCCGGCCGGCGCGCTCGGCATGCTGGAGATCATCTCCGCGCAGCTGTCCGGGCTTTCGCGCCAGTGCCCGCCGCCGATCCCGGAGCCCGCGGCCGTCGCGATCTTCGCGGGCGACCACGGCGTGCACGCCCAGGGCGTCACCCCGTGGCCGCAGGAGGTGACGGCCCAGATGGTGGCCAACTTCCTCGGCGGGGGAGCGGTCTGCAACGCCTTCGCCGGTCAGGTCGGCGCCGAGGTGTGCGTGGTGGACGTCGGCGTCGCGGCCGACCTGCCCGCCACCCCCGGCCTGCTGCCCCGCAAGGTCCGCGCGGGCACTTCCGACATGACGACCGGGCCCGCGATGACCCGCGAGGAGGCCAAGCAGGCCATCGAGGTCGGCATCGAGACGGCCCGCGACCTGGTGGCGGCCGGCAACAAGGCGCTGCTGACGGGCGAGATGGGCATCGCCAACACCACGGCGTCCGCCGCCCTGATCTCGGTCTTCACCGACACCGACCCGGCCGAGGTGACCGGTCGCGGCACCGGCATCAACGACGAGACCCTGGCCCGCAAGACCGAGGTCGTCCGCCGCGCGATCGAGGTCCACCAGCCGGACCCGGCCGACCCCATCGGCGTGCTCGCCGCGATCGGCGGCTTCGAACACGCGGCGATGGTCGGTCTTCTGCTGGGCGGCGCCTCGCTCCGCACTCCGGTGATCCTGGACGGCGTCAGCGCCGGCGCCGCGGCCCTGGTCGCGCGCGCCATCGCCCCCGAGGTCCTCGCGGCCTGCATCGCGGGCCACCGCAGCGCCGAACCCGGCCATGTGGCGGCGCTCAACAAGCTGGGCCTGCGCCCCCTGGTCGACCTCGACCTCCGCCTCGGCGAGGGCACGGGCGCCCTGCTCGCCCTGCCGCTGGTCCAGAGCACGGCCCGGGCCATGCACGAGGTGGCGACCTTCGACTCGGCGGGCGTCACCGAGAAGTAGCCCCGTACCGGGGTGGGGTATGCGCTCCTGCGTGCACCCCACCCCGGCCGTACGCTGAACCCACCACTGAAATCCGCACGTCAGGGCTGCTCCAGCGCCGTAGCACCCATCGCATTGCCAGGACGAGGAGCCGCACCTCATGGCCGAAAACCCCGCCTACCCCGTAGGCCTCCGCCTCACCGGCCGCAAAGTGGTCGTCCTCGGCGGAGGCCAGGTCGCCCAGCGCCGCCTCCCGGCCCTGATCGCAGCAGGCGCGGACATCCTCCTCGTATCCCCCGAGGCGACTCCCTCCGTCGAGGCCATGGCCGACACGGGCGAGATCACCTGGCACAGGCGCCCGTACGCAGAAGGCGACCTCGCGGACGCCTGGTACGCCCTGATCGCCACCGGCGACACGGAGGCGAACACCCGGGCCTCCGCCGAGGCGGAACGCCACCGCGTGTGGTGCGTCCGCTCCGACGACGCCGACGCCGCCACGGCCTGGACCCCGGCGACCGGCCACAGCGAGGGCGTCACGGTCGCCGTCCTCACCACCGAGGCCCGCGGCCGCGACCCCCGCCACACCGCGGCCATCCGCGACGCGGTCGTCGAGGGCCTGCGCGACGGCACCCTCGTCGCCCCCCACCACCGCACCCGCACCCCGGGCGTCGCCCTTGTCGGCGGCGGCCCCGGCGACCCGGACCTCATCACGGTCCGCGGCCGCCGCCTCCTCGCCGAGGCCGACGTCGTCATCGCCGACCGCCTCGGCCCCCGCGACCTCCTCGCCGAACTCCCGCCGCATGTCGAGGTGATCGACGCGGCGAAGATCCCGTACGGCCGTTTCATGGCCCAGGAGGCCATCAACAACGCCCTGATCGAGCACGCCAAGCAGGGCAAGTCGGTCGTACGGCTCAAGGGCGGCGACCCCTACGTCTTCGGCCGGGGCATGGAGGAGCTGAACGCCCTCGCCGAGGCCGGCATCCCCTGCACCGTCGTGCCCGGCATCTCCAGTTCGATCTCGGTCCCGGGCGCGGCCGGCATCCCGGTCACCCACCGGGGCGTCGCGCACGAGTTCACGGTGGTCAGCGGCCATGTCGCCCCCGACGACGAGCGCTCCCTGGTCGACTGGGCGTCTCTGGCCAAGCTCACCGGCACGCTGGTGATCCTCATGGGCGTCGACAAGATCGGAAAGATCGCCGAGACGCTCGTAGCGCACGGCAAGCCGGCCGACACCCCCGTCGCCCTGGTCCAGGAGGGCACCACGGCCGCCCAGCGCCGCGTCGACGCGACCCTGGCGACGGTCGGCGAGACCGTGCGTACGCAGGAGGTCAAGCCGCCGGCGGTCATCGTCATCGGCGCGGTCGTCGGCGTAGGCCCGCGGACATCTGCGTAACCGCGGGTAACCCAACTCGTACACAGCCGTTGGCACCACACCCAGGACAAGGCAGTATCACCCTGTGGCCGATCTCATCACCGTTGAGGATCCCGACGACCCGCGCCTGCGCGACTACACAGGCCTGACCGACGTGGAGCTGCGCCGCAAGCGTGAACCGGCCGAGGGCCTGTTCATCGCCGAGGGCGAGAAGGTCATCCGCCGGGCGAAGGACGCCGGGTACGAGATGCGCTCGATGCTGCTGTCCGCGAAGTGGGTCGACGTCATGCGTGACGTCATCGACGAGCTTCCGGCCCCGGTGTACGCGGTCAGCCCGGACCTGGCCGAACAGGTCACCGGCTACCACGTGCACCGCGGCGCGCTCGCCTCCATGCAGCGCAAACCGCTGCCGACCGCCGCCGACCTGCTCCAGACCACCCGCCGGGTCGTCGTCATGGAGTCGGTCAACGACCACACCAACATCGGCGCGATCTTCCGCTCGGCGGCCGCCCTCGGCATGGACGCGGTCCTGCTCTCCCCGGACTGCGCGGATCCGCTGTACCGCCGCAGCGTCAAGGTCTCGATGGGTGCGGTCTTCTCCGTCCCCTACGCCCGCCTCGACACCTGGCCCAAGGGCCTGGAGTCGGTCCGCGAGGCAGGCTTCACGCTCCTCGCGCTCACCCCCGACGAGAAGGCCAGGTCCCTCGACGAGGCCGCCCCGCACAAGATGGAACGCGTGGCTCTGATGCTCGGCGCCGAGGGCGACGGCCTGTCCACCCAGGCCCTGGTCGCCGCCGACGAATGGGTCCGCATCCCCATGTCCCACGGCGTCGACTCCCTCAACGTGGGCGCGGCGGCCGCGGTCGCCTTCTACGCGGTGGCCACCGGCCGCCCGACGGGATAGTCCGGTGCCGAAGCGGGAGGCGATCGTCGCGGTGCTGCGCCGGGGCGGCCGAGTACTGGCGATCCGCCGCGGCCCCGGCGTCCCCCGCCCCGGCTACTGGCAGCCCCTCAGCGGCAAGGTCGAACCGGGGGAGACCCAGGAGCAGGCCGTGGTCCGCGAGGTCAGGGAGGAGGTCGGCCTCACCGTCTCGCCCCTCGCCAAGGTCTGGGAGTCGGAGACCGACGACGGTCTCTTCCGCCTCCACTGGTGGACGGCGGACGCGACCACCGGCGAGATCGTCCCCGACCCCGTCGAGGTCGCCGAGGCCCGCTGGGTCACCCCCGAGGAGTTCCTGGCGCTGAGCCCGGTCTTCGACGGCGACCGCGAGTTCTTCGAACGGATCCTGCCGGGGCTGTGACCCCTCAGTCCACGTGGGCGCGCCCCGGCTCCACATGCTGTTGCCGCTGCGGTTCGACGCCGTCGCCACCGCCCAGTCCCCGCGACGGCCCCTGGCACCCCTGCGCCGCGGCGATGCCGAGCGCCACCAGCAGCGTCACGACGACGAACACGAACAGCCGCTGGCGCAGCAGCCGCGGATTGGCAGGCCGCCGTCCCGTCCCCGTGGGCCTGGGCGCCGGACGACCGGTACCGCTGCGCGGCGCGGGCCGGGCCCCCGTGCCCTGGCGGCTCGTGTTCCGCGACCCCGGTGCGGGCCGGGACCCGGAACGCTGGGGCGGCGGGGGGCCACCGCGGGAGACGTTGCCGCCCCGCGCAGGAGCGGCCCCGCCTCGCACCGGAGGGGCCCCACGCGACCCGGCGGAGGCGCCCCGCGACGGGGGACCCCCCTGCGGGCCGGGGGGACGACGGTGTTCGCGCTGCTGCTCCGGATAGGTCTCGACGAGCCGCCCGGTGGGCCGGTCCGCCTCCCCGGAACGCGGCGCGGGCGGACGCGGGTCGGCAAGCCCCTGCGCCTCACGGGCGGCGATCTCCTTGAGGCGCAGCGACAGCTGAAGCGTGCTGGGCCGCTCCTCGGGATCCTTCGCCAGACAGGCCCGTACGAGCGGAGCCAGCGCGTCCGGAACGCCGTGCAGCTGCGCCTCTTCGTGTACGACCCGGTACAGCATCACCTCGGAACTGCCGTGTCCGAAGGGCGAGTCACCCATCGACGCGTACGCCAGGGTCGCCCCCAGCGAGAACACGTCCGTGGCGGGGGTGACGGCGGCACCGCGCACCTGCTCCGGCGCGAGGAAACCGGGGGAGCCGACGGCCGTACCGACATGGGTCAGCGTGGATGCCCCGGTCGCCCAGGCGATACCGAAGTCGATGATCCGCGGCCCTTTCGGGGACAGCAGGATGTTCGACGGCTTGAGATCCCGGTGCACGACGCCAGCCTCGTGCACCGCGACGAGGCCCTCGGACAGGGCGGCTCCCACCGCCGCGACGTCCGCGGCACCGAGCGGCCCCCCGTCGGCGACCTTGTCGTGCAGCGACGGACCGGGCACGTACTGAGTGGCGAACCAGGGCCGTTCGGCGTCGAGGTCGGCGGCGACGAGCCGAGCCGTGCATCCGCCCCGGATCCGCCGCGCGGCGGAGACCTCCCGCGCGAACCGGGACCGGAACTCCTGGTCCTCCGCCAGATCCGGCCGGATGACCTTCAGTGCGACCCGCTGCCCCTTCTTGTCGGAGCCCAGGTACACGACGCCCATCCCACCCGCACCGAGCCGTCTGTGAAGCCTGAACGAGCCGACGACGCGCGGGTCCTCGCGCCTCAGGCGCATCATCGCCATGTTCATCCCCGCTGCCCGGTCCGTGTGACGTGGCACAGCTTACGTTTCCACGGCCGCCCGCGCGCAGAGGCCGCGCCCTCTCGCCCAGATCGATTGTCAGTGCCGGATGCGAGACTTGAAGGGTGGTCAGGGGCCCGTCGAGCAGGCGGACTTCAGCGGTCCTGCGACCTCAACCACCCATCGAAGAAGGGGGATTGAACACGTGAAGGGTGATCGCGTGGAAATAGTCGTGGATGCGGGGGACACGACCCGCACCTACGAGGTGGTGGCGAGCAGGGCGGGCCGTCGGGTGGAGACTGCGGTACGCCGAGGTGTCGTGGAAGTGAGCGAAGTCACCCGCAACGGGTCCGTGGTCCGCACGGCCCGCTTCATGGCGAACCGGGTGCTGGCTCTGGTCGAGCAGCCGATCCCCAGGGAGGACGGCTCGGAGAAGGCCGGGCACACCGGGCGTCCCCTCCGGGAAGACCCTGAGACCTAGGACCTCGTCTCCACCCAGGGGAGTACGCCCCAGCTCATGGCTCATCCTCCGGGAGGCCCGGCAATCGGTACGAGGGCATGACGTGCGGCGAGCGCCGGACGCCTAGATTTGAGGTCAAGCGGCGGGTGCAGCACTCGTCCCCCGAGGTCAGACACCCGCCGCTGCCAACGACAACTGAGAACGGTCAGGAGAGGGACCATGGCCATGACGGCACCGCGGACACTGATCCGCACCCAGGAGCGCACCGCACTCCGCCGCCGCACGGGCCGCCGCCACCCCCTGGTGGCGACGCTCATGGTCCTCCCCCTGGCGGCACTGCTCTTCTTCGTCTTCGACGGCTGGGAGACAGTGGCCACACAGGCGTCGTCCGTGGGCGTGATGCTGGGGCGCTGAGCGGCGACCCCAGGCCCGGAAGAGCGGTCCGGGCGGGGACATCCACCCATGAAACCCCGTGGGGACGGGGGTGCGGCGGACGGCAAAAATGCCGGCGCAGCTGGGGAGCTGCGCCGGCATTGCTTTTCCCTCCACAACCACCCCGCGGGTGCACTCTCAAGCCGCCGGTCAGGCATTCTCAGCCCGTCCGGCGTTTGAGGACGAGGCCGTCCAGGCCGATCGGGATCCGGGGCGCAGCCCCGAAGCAGGGTGCGGGGGCGGAGCCCCGCGAGGGGTGCAGGGGACGCAGTCCGGCAGTCCCCGCCGGGGTGGCGGGGTGCAGGGGCGGATCCGCTGGCGGGGTCGAAGGGGCGGAGCCCCTGGGGACGGGACGGGTAGGGGCGGCGGGGGCGCATCCATCCGCGGTCACCGCCGCGGGCAGCCCCAGACCCACGCCACCGCCGAGCGCCGTACACACCCCACCACCCCGCCGTACCCTCGCGAGAGACCCGCCGCCCCCAGGGAGCCCCGTGACCACCCCCTTGCTCGCCGAACTGACCACCCGAGCCAAGGCCAAGGCCCACGCCGGCACGGACACCTGCCCCTGCGGCGCAGCCACCCTCGCCGACCGCCCCGACGCCACCGTCGTCCGCCACGCCGACACGGTCGCCAAGGCCCACGCCCCCCACACCTCCCGCACCGACCTCACCCCCCGCCTCACCGCCGCCACCCACCTCTCCGGCATCCTTCTGCCCCCGATCGCCCCGACCCCCGTCGACCTGCACGGCCGCCTCGTCACGTTCTGGCCCTACGGCACCCCCGTGGACCCGGACACCCCCGACGCCGCCCCCTGGGAGCCCGCAGCCACCCTGCTCGCCCGCCTCCACCGCACCCCCGCCCCCACACCCCTACCGCCCATGCGAGGCCCCGCCAAGGCCGCCCGGGCCATCGACCGCCTCAGGGCAACGGCCGCCGACCACCCCGCCACCCGCCCGGTCCTGCAGGCCTGGATCACCCTCCCGCCCTGGGCCCGTGCCGAAGCCCCCATGCCGGACACCACCACCCTGTGCCACGGCGACCTCCACCTCGGCCAGCTCGTCCGCCACCCCGCCCCCGACGGCCCCTGGCTGCTCATCGACGTCGACGACCTCGGCACCGGCGTCCCCGCCTGGGACCTCGCCCGCCCGGCGGCCTGGTACGCCTGCGGCCTCCTCCTGCCGGACGAGTGGACCCGCTTCCTCACCGCCTACCGCACGGCCGGCGGCCCGGCCGTCCCCGCCGACGGCGACCCCTGGCCGGCCCTGGACGTCCCGGCCCGCGCCCTCACGGTGCAGACGGCCGCCCGCGCCACAGCAAAGGCGGCAGCGGAGGACCGCCCCCTGGACGAGGTCGAACTGTCCATGATCGACGCATGTGCCCGAATGGCTTCGCTCCCGCCGCAGTTGACCCCGGAATTCGCGAAGTAGGGTGCAACCGACCGCACCCTGACAGAGTCTGTCCTGGCGAAACGCGAAGCAGGACCGACCGGCGAGGAGTTGAGCCGACCATGCAGTGTCCGAAGTGTCATGCGCCGATGCACACGTACAACCGCAACGGTGTCCAGATCGAGCAGTGCAGCGGCTGCCGCGGGATCTTCCTCGACTACGGCGAGCTGGAGGCGCTGACCCGCCTGGAGTCCCAGTGGTCCCAGCCCGCACCGCCGCCCCCGCCCGCCCCGCAGGCGTACCCGGCCCCGCCCGCCCCCGCCTGGGGCGCCCAGCACGGCGGCCACGGAGGTCACTACGGAGGCCACCACGGCGGTCACCACCGCCACAAGAGCTTCGGCCACATGCTCTTCTCCAGCTGACGGCACACGACGAAGCCCCCGGCCGTACGAGACGGCCGGGGGCTTCGGCTGGTGCGCGATACTGGGATTGAACCAGTGACCTCTTCCGTGTCAGGGAAGCGCTCTCCCGCTGAGCTAATCGCGCAGGTGAACCTGCATGTGCTGCGTACTGCGTGCGCGATACTGGGATTGAACCAGTGACCTCTTCCGTGTCAGGGAAGCGCTCTCCCGCTGAGCTAATCGCGCGGGTATGGATCTCGCCGTACGTGCTGGAAGATCCAGTGGACGATACTGGGATTGAACCAGTGACCTCTTCCGTGTCAGGGAAGCGCTCTCCCGCTGAGCTAATCGTCCTTGGAGGTGGAGACGGGATTTGAACCCGTGTAGACGGCTTTGCAGGCCGTTGCCTCGCCTCTCGGCCACTCCACCAGGAGTGCAGGGGTTCGGGAAGATCCCCTGTTTCCATCGAGCGGACGACGAGGCTCGAACTCGCGACCTCAACCTTGGCAAGGTTGCGCTCTACCAACTGAGCTACGTCCGCTTGTCGTTTCGGTCCGCTCTCACGTCCCGGCGACGAACTGAACTCTAGCGGATTCCGGGGCCAGCACAAAAACGCGTTTGCGCAGCGTGCTGCGTTGCACCTGCTCGCGTACGTGGTCAGGGCCCCTGAAGGGACACGCCAGGGCCACCTTCACGACACCCGCCCTAGACTCGACTGCGTGCTCGACCTCCCTCCTCTCGCCCGCTTCGGTGACCGCGTCGCCACCGGACTCCTCGACCTCACCAGCGATCCCGCGGCCCTCGACTCCACCGGTTTCTGGGCCGTCGTGGCGGACTTCGAGGGCCGGTTGACCTGCGCCCGCTTCAGGGACGTACGAGTGGAGCCCGTGCCCGCCCCGGTGCCGGGTCAGTGGCGGGGACCGGCCGCCGGTGACTGGACGTCCTCGCTCGACCGTGCTGCGTACACGGCGGGTGTGCGCCGCATCCGCGAGCACATAGCGGCCGGCGAGGTCTATCAGGCGAACCTCTGCCGGGTGCTCTCCGCGCCCGTCGCGCCCGACGCGGACGTGGACGCCCTGACCGCGCTGCTGGCCCGCGGCAACCCCGCACCGTATGCAGGAACGATCCGGCTGCCCGGGCACGGGGTCGAGATAGCGACCGCCTCGCCCGAGCTGTTCGTGCGGCGCGGCGGCCGTGTCGTGGAATCCGGTCCGATCAAGGGGACCGGGCGCACCGAGGCGGACCTGCTGGAGAAGGACTACGCCGAGAACGTGATGATCGTGGACCTGGTCCGCAACGACATCGGGCGTGTCTGCGCCACAGGCAGCGTGAGCGTCCCCGATCTGTGCGCCGTGGAGAAGCACCCGGGGCTCGTCCATCTCGTGTCGACGGTCCGTGGCGAGCTGCGCGCCGACGCAGGCTGGCCCGAACTCCTCGCTGCGGCCTTCCCGCCCGGATCGGTCACCGGTGCACCCAAGTCGAGCGCCCTGCGGATCATCGACGCTTTGGAGACGGCGCCCCGCGGCCCGTACTGCGGAGGCATCGGCTGGGTCGACGCGGACCAGGGAACCGGCGAGCTGGCGGTCGGCATCCGCACCTTCTGGATCGACCGCGCCGAGGGCGTCCTGCGCTTCGGGACGGGCGCCGGCATCACCTGGGGCTCCGACCCGGAGGCCGAGTGGCGGGAGACCGAGCTGAAGGCGGCCCGACTGCTCGCGGTAGCGTCTGGGACGTACGAGGTGAGTGGAGAGGGACTACAGACGTGAAGATCTGGCTCGACGGCGGGTTGCAGGACATCGAGTCCGCCCGTGTCTCCGTCTTCGACCACGGGCTGACCGTGGGCGACGGCATCTTCGAGACGGTGAAGGCGACGGAAGGGAAGACGTTCGCGCTGACCCGGCACCTCGACCGGCTGACCCGCTCCGCGCGCGGCCTCGGCCTGCCCGACCCCGACCACACCGAGATCCGCCGCGCCTGCGCCGCCGTTCTCGAGGCCAACCCGATGCCGCTCGGCCGGCTGCGCATCACCTACACCGGCGGCCACGGCCCCCTCGGTTCCGACCGGGGAGAGCACGGCCCCACCCTCGTCGTCGCACTCGGCGAGACCACCCGCCGCCCCGACTCCACGGCCGTGATCACGGTGCCGTGGACGCGCAACGAACGCGGCGCCCTCACCGGGCTGAAGACGACCTCGTACGCCGAGAACGTCGTCGCCCTCGCCCGGGCGCACCAACACGGCGCGTCGGAAGCCCTGTTCGCGAACACCGTCGGGCAACTCTGCGAGGGCACCGGCTCGAACGTATTCGTCGTCCTCGACGGCGAGATCCACACCCCGCCGGTCGCCTCCGGCTGCCTGGCGGGCATCACGCGCGCGTTGGCCGTCGAATGGACCGGCGCCAAGGAGACCGACCTGCCGCTCGACGTCCTGGAGCGTGCGGACGAGGTCTTCCTCACCTCCACCCTGCGCGACGTCCAGGCGGTGCACCGCGTCGACGACCGCGAACTGCCGGGCGCACCGGGCCCGGTGACCGCCAAGGCCATGCGGATCTTCAACGAGCGGTCCGGCGACGACCTGGATCCGTGAGAGCCCGGGAAAACGGGCTGCCGACGGGCGGCTGAGGCGGGTAGAACACCTCTGATGACCACGACCCTGCGGCCGAGCGAGCCGCTTCAGCACAACGCCGACGGGACGCGTTCGCGCCGTTTCCAGGTGTGCGTGAACAGCCGACCAGTGGGCGCGATACACCTGGGCACGTCCGCTGCCTTCGGTGACAAGGTCGCCCACATCCTCGACCTGCGCATCGAGGAGCCGGACCGCCGCCGCGGCCGCGGCACCGTGGCCGCGCTCGCCGCGGAGGAGGTGGCGCGCGGGTGGGGGTGCGCACGGATCGAGGCGACCGTCCCCGGTGGGGCCGGGGCGGGGCTGCGGCTCAGCGAGGTGCTCGGCTACGTCGTGCGCAATCGCGGAATGGAGAAGCGCCTCGCACCGACCCCACCCGAACTGCCTGAGGGCAGCCGGGCCCGCCCGATGACTGAGGCCGAGTTCGTCACCTGGCAGGAGCACGAGTCGGAGGACTACGCCCGCACCTTGATCGAGCGGGGCGTGCCGGAGGCCGAGGCGTATGACAGGGCACGCCGCGACCACGAGAAGCTGCTGCCGGAGGGGCTGGCGACCGAGAACGCCACGTTCAGCGTTCTCGAACATGAGGGCACGCGCGTGGGCACCCTGTGGCTGGCGCTGCGGGGGGATAAGGCCCATGTGTGCGACGTGGAGGCCGACGCCGCACACCGCGGGCACGGCCACGGCCGCACCCTCATGCTCCTGGCGGAGATCCAGGCGCTCGCGGCGGGACGTGAGGTCGTCACTCTGAACGTGTTCGCCGGAAACACCCCGGCCGAGCGGCTCTACGACTCACTCGGCTACCGGACGACGCAGTACGCCCTGTACAAGCCGCTTCTCTGAGCGGACCCGCGCCCCTGAAGGGCGCGGCGCTCCGCCGCGGGCCGCGACGGCGCCGCAGACGACAATCCATGGCGGGCAGACACCGCGGGAGCGCCGAGCAGCCTGTCAGGCCCCCGCCTCGGCCAGCAGCCGGTCGACGATCTCCTCGATCCGCTCCCGCAGCCCCTCCTGGCTCTTGCCGCCGTCCAGGCGCTGACCGTCGATGACGTACGTGGGGGTACCGGTCACGCCGATCGCCTTGCCCTCGGCCTGGTCGGCGTCGACGATCAGGATGTGCCGGCCGTCGATCAGCGCGGTGTCGAACTCCTCGGCGTCCAGACCGAGTTCGGCGGCCACCTCGACCAGGAAGGGCTCTCCCTTGAGGCCCAGCTCCTCGACCCGCGCCAGCAGGGCCTCGGCGTAGGCCCAGCCCTTGCCCTGTTCGAGGGCTTCCTCGGTGGCCTGTGCGGCGGCGAAGGCGTGCTTGTTCTTCTCCAGCGGGAAGTGCCGCAGCCGCAGTTCCAGCCGGTCGCCGTAGCGGGCGCGCAGGGCACGCAGATCGTCGAGGGCGCTACGGCAGTCCGGGCACTGGAGGTCGCACCAGACGTCGAGGACGGGCGCGGCGGGAAGCGCGTGGGAGGAGTCGCTCATGCCGTCAGTCTTCCAGTTCGGCCGCGGTCGACCCAATCGGAGCCCGGCCTCGGTGACCTGAGCCCGGGATCCTGATCCACACCCGGGGGAGTGCCCGGGACCGGCACCTTCGGAGGAGCCGACCCGGAGATGTCCCTGATGTCCGCCCGGACCATGGCCGCGCGGGGTCCGGGCGGTGCAGGATGGAAGGGACGAAGTGCCCCTGCCCGATCGAGCCCTGCCTGGAGGACCGGATGATTGCCGAGACCGTCTGTTCCGCCGTGTCCGCGGCAGGCCTGGGCATCGCGGTGGTCACGGCGTACCGCAAGCGTTTCCTCGCGGCCGCCCGCATCGCAGCCTACTCACTCGTCCCCATCGGCCTGGTGATGACCGGCACCGTGCAGTGGCTGGCGGACACCGCCTTCAGTCCGACGGCCTGGGCGGGCTTCGGCGTGCTCGGCGCCGCCTGGCTGCTGTTCTCCGCCACGCGCGCGGTGGAGCGCCGCCGGGGCGGCACCCGCAAGGAGCGCAGGGAAGCCAGGGCGGCGGGGCAGCGCGATGCGGTCGCTCCGACGGCTTCCGCGCCTTCCCTCGGCCCAGGGGCCCGTCCGGCGACCCGGCCCGCGAGCACGCCCCGCACTCAGTCGGCGGACGACTTCAGCGATATCGAGGCCATCCTCAAGAAGCACGGCATATGACCCGCGCATGACGACTGAAACGACACAGTGGATCAAGGCTGTGGCGTGAAATGATCACGACCTGAACCGGACTTCACGGAATTCGGCGAACTGCTGGTCATTCCGGGCGTGTTGAGCGCACCGGACCTGCGGAGTGCGCCATCATCGCCGCGAGATGCTGGACACGGAACACGGCGATACCGCGCCGCCGAAGGACGAGCCGCGCGGATGCCTCTTCGCCCTTTCCCAGCCACCGCTGATGATCTTCCTTGCGGTGATCGGGTGTCTGCTGCTCATGGCCTCGTTGCACGACCTGCTGATGCTGTGAGCCGTACCCGTGGTCCCCGGCGACACCCGCGGGGGACCACGTCGACATCCTTGTCCGGCGGCTCGGGCGTCAGCCCGCCGCCTCCTTGCGCCGTGCCCGGTACGCGGCCACGTGCAGCCGGTTTCCGCAGGTGCGGCTGTCGCAGTAGCGGCGCGAGCGGTTGCGGGAGAGGTCGACGAAGGCGCGCCGGCAGTCGGGGGCCTCACAGCGGCGCAGCCGTTCCTGCTCACCGGCGACCACGAAGAAGGCGAGCGCCATCCCGCAGTCGGCCGCCAGATGGTCGGCGACGGAGGCGCCGGGCGCGAAGTAGTGCACATGCCAGTCGTAGCCGTCGTGGTCCGTGAGGCGCGGAGTCGTCCCCGCGGCGGCGACCAGCTCGTTGATCACACCGGCGGCGGTCCGGGCGTCGTGCGCCGCGAAGACCGAGGCGAACCGGCCGCGGATCTTGCGCACGGCCGAGAGGTCGAACTCCGAGAGCGCCCCCACATCACTGATGTCGTGGTTTCGTACGAAATCCTCGAGAGCCGCGACGTCGGGCAGTCCGTCCGGTGCCGCGTGGTCCTCCGGTGCGGTGTTCACCAGATCCACCACGGTGTCGAGCGCGCACCGGGTGTCGTGGGTGATCAGCACGTTTCGCTCCCTGGCCTGGGGGTCGGGCGGACGCCCGCCTCATGCTGGCCGATGGTAGTGGCTCGCCGCCCGGCTGCGGGCGGTCCTGCCACCGGGGCACCTTCCCCCTGCCCCGTCGCACACACCGGCGCCGCCCCCACGACTCGATCGCGGCGGCGGCGCTGATGCGTACCGTATGCAGTTGTTCTGGCCCGAGCCGTCTCCCCGAGTCGACGGCGCCGGGCGGCTTCGTGGTGCCTCGCCTAGCTCTCCGCCAGGATGTGCGAGAGCTCCTGATCGAGATCGAAGTGCCGGTGTTCCGTGCCGGGAGGCACAGCGGCGTCGGTTCGCTTCAGGAAGGATTCCAGCGCCCGCGCCGGGGCTTCCAGCAGCGCCTCGCCCTCTGGGGAGCTCAGCGCGATGCACACGACCCCCTGACCGTGACTGCGCGACGGCCAGACACGGACGTCGCCGGTGCCGGTGGGCCGGTGCAGCCCCTCCGCGAGGAGGTCGCGGGCGAACACCCACTCGACGGTCTCCTCGGCTCCGGTGTGGAAGGTGGCGTGCACGGCGTAGGGGTCGGCCGTGTCGTACCGCAGGCCTGCGGGGACAGGCAGGGAGGACTCGCTCGACACAACGAGGCGCAGGTGCAGCTCGCAGCTGACCGTGGTGTTCATAAGCGCCAGGGCCTTTCGCTCAGTGTGCGCTCGGGGATTCGCACGTCGGCGAAATCGACATGCCACCTACGGTGCCGTTGTAAACCCCTCTGAGTGTTTTGCGTGCCTTTACGTAACTCTTCCGGCCGATGGGTCGTTCGCGCGGTACGGCCATTCCAGTGACTGGTTTCCGCTCGGTAAAGTAAGGTAAAGTTTGGCCGTATGAATACGGGGAGTAACCGGACCGAGGGAGTGCCGGGCGAGGCTGCCGTGGCATCGCACGAGACGAGGCCGGACGGGCCGCAGGACGAGCACGGGCTCGGCTCCAAGGCACCGGCGTTCATCAAGAGGCGTCGCGCCCTGCATCTGAGCTGGCAGGTCGGGGTCTTCGTGGTCGGTCTCGCGGTCGTGGCCGCCGGCATCGTCATGCTGCCGCTGCCCGGGCCCGGCTGGGTGGTGATCTTCGGCGGCATGGCCATCTGGGCGACCGAGTTCGTCTGGGCCCAGCTGGTGCTCCGCTGGACGAAACGCAAGGTCACCGAGGCGGCACAGCGAGCCCTCGACCCCGAGGTGCGGCGCCGCAACATCACGCTGACGGCGATCGGTCTCGTGGTCGTGGGCGTGCTGGTCGGGATCTACCTCTGGAAGTTCGGCGTCGTGATGCCCTGGAAGATCAAG